>JBBSST010000004.1:0-119229 GCA_038241735.1 Lysobacterales bacterium | reverse complement strand
TGGCTGTTCGCCATTTAAAGTGGTACGCGAGCTGGGTTCAGAACGTCGTGAGACAGTTCGGTCCCTATCTGCCATGGGCGTTGGAGATTTGAGAGGGGCTGCTCCTAGTACGAGAGGACCGGAGTGGACGAACCCCTGGTGTTCCGGTTGTCACGCCAGTGGCATTGCCGGGTAGCTATGTTCGGAAGCGATAACCGCTGAAAGCATCTAAGCGGGAAGCGCGCCTCAAGATGAGATCTCCCGGGACACAAGTCCCCTAAAGGAACCATCTAGACTAGGTGGTTGATAGGCAGGGTGTGTAAGTGCAGCAATGTATTGAGCTAACCTGTACTAATGATCCGTGTGGCTTGACCATATAACCTCAAGCTGCCTTGGACTCGACGACACGTCGATGTTCGAAGCAAACAGTTTCGCTACGTCCCAACCTTATTCGCCGATGGCGAGCCTGTTCCTAGGTTCGTTCTGAAGCAACCAACGAGAGTGTGTGCGCGTTTTAAGGCCAATTGACCGGCTTCGCGACCCTCCACCCTCTCCCTGGTGATAATAGCTGCGTGGCACCACCCGATCCCATCCCGAACTCGGAAGTGAAACGCGCACGCGCCGATGGTAGTGTGTATTTAGCATGCGAGAGTAGGTCATCGCCAGGGTTTTTATCCCGGAACCCCGTAGCCATCAGGCTGCGGGGTTTCTTTTGTTTTTGAAGGATAACTCACTCTTGATGACCCGCTTCCCTGAGCCGTACCGCCGCAATCCAAGTGAGGTCCGTTTGGCCCGCTGATCCACCCTGTCGACAGGGACCGAAGCCTTGGTAAGGTCTTTCAGGACAGATCGCCCGTTAACGATGAATAGTTGGCTTCCCGAAGCAGTTGAGTCCTCAAGTCATCGGTGTGCGAGTCCTCATGTGACGATGGATGTCTCTTGGACCGAACAAGGTGACGGAAAGCAAAAGCCACGGAGGCTGGGATGACCGCCAGGGCCCGCTGGTCGAATCATGTCGCAATGCTTGAAGTTGACGACCAATCAGTCCAGCAAGATCGGAGTGCCGTCGATCGAGGCAGATTCTGGGTCAAGTTCGAACCTGTCCTGGAAACCAAGACGCCTCGGATCCTGATGGGAAGCCCACAGGCGACGGGGCTTTGGTGAGCCCGGCGCATCGCTGTTTTTCTCAGCAACCTGAATATGGCGGCGCGAACGTCTTTGAATCGCACACCAGGGGTCAGGGCACGTGTGAATAGTCGAGCGAGTCCCGAGTCGTGACAGGTTCGGGTAGATCGAACCCACGCCATTGCAGCCGAGAGGCCAACTTTCGACGCTACGCCGAAAGTGGCGCGCAGCAATCTGCGGCTACAAGCACAAGATTGTTCTGTCGATGTGAGGCGTGCAGCGAGTAGGCGCTGTTCCACTGCGCGCCGATGCCGCAGAAGTTGCGCAATTGCGGAGCATGCGGCCGGATGGCACGGTCCGCAGCTTTAATGACGCACAGACCATATGATCTCTCCATGCCGGGCGCGGCCTACTGCGTTCGGACCGAGGATCGTTCCAACGTGCGCCCGGTGTCTTTTCCTAAAGAATGACGGGCGTCTGTCCGCCAACGATGACCACGTCAGCGCGGCGGCGGGCAAACAGGCCGACGCTGACCACTCCGGGAAGTTGGTTCAAGGCGAGCTCGAGTGCGACCGGGTCGCTGATCGACAGGCCGTGCACGTCGAGAATCCAGTTGCCGTTGTCGGTGACCACACCCTCGCGCCAGACAGGTTGGCCGTTGGTCGTGGACACGATCGCACGCGCCACCAGGCTGCGTGCCATCGGAATGACCTCGATGGGCAACGGGAACCGGCCCAGGACATCGACTTGTTTGGCCGGATCGATGATGCAGATGAATTTTGTGCTGGCCTCGGCAATGATCTTCTCACGGGTAAGCGCCGCGCCGCCGCCTTTGATCAGGCATTTGCGTGGATCGCATTCGTCGGCCCCATCGACATAAAGCGGCAGCGATCCGACGTTGTTGAGTTCGACCACCTCGATGCCGTGCCCGCGCAGGCGCGCGCTGCTTTGTTCGGAGCTCGACACCGCGCCCTCGATGCGATCCTTGATGCGTGCCAGCGCATCGATGAAGAACGCGACCGTCGAACCGGTGCCGACACCGACGATCATGCCGTCTTCCACGTATTCGATGGCTTTTTCGCCGGCCAGGCGTTTGGCTTCCGACATGGTCGTTCCGTATGGGTGAGGGAATGGATTATTCGAGTGCCAGCAGGGCTTTCCACTGCGACGCGGTGACCGGCAGCACCGACAGCCGCGTGCCCTTGCGGATCAGCGCGAACTCTTCACCAAGCGCGTGGGCTTGGGAGCGGATCGAGGCGAGCGTAATCGGCGCATCAAGCTTGCGCACGAAGCCGACATCGACCAGGAACCAGCGCGGCGTTTCCCGGGTGGCCTTTTCATCGAAATATTTTGATTTCTTCTGGAATTGCGTCGGATCCGGGTAGGCCGTGGTGACGACTTCGGCGACACCATAGATGCCGGGTACGTCGCAATTGGAGTGATAGAAGAGCACGCCATCGCCGACCTGCATGTTGTTGCGCATGAAATTGCGCGCCTGGTAATTGCGCACGCCGGTCCATGGTTCGGTGCCGACGCGCTGCAGGTCGTCGATGGAGAAATCCGTGGGTTCGGATTTCATCAGCCAGTGGCGTTTGCGTGGGCTCATGCGATCTCGATCGATGTCATGAAGGCGTGGCGTTCGGTGCAGACTGCATCAAGAGGGACATCCCAGGGCTCGACCGCGAGCGCATCGACCTGCTGGATGGCGAACGCGGCGCCCACCAGCCAAGGAGGTGCGGCGCTTTCGCGTCGAAACGCAAAACTGCGGTCGTACCAGCCCGCGCCCATGCCGAGTCGCTGGCGCTGCGCGTCGAATGCAACCAACGGCACGACCACGAGCGCCATGTCCTCCGGGGCAAGCCATTGAGCCGGCGCCACGTCTGGCTCCGGGATGCCATAACGGTTTGTCACGAGGGCCTCGCCTGGGCGCCACGGCGCGAAACGCAGGCGGTTGTCATCGTGGAGGACGGGCAGGCAATAAACCAGCGGTTCGGGAAGATGCAGCTGCCAGGCATGCAGCCCGATCTCGCCATCGATCGCCCAGTAACCGGCCACGTGCCCGCACTCGGGCATGTGTGGAAGTGCGAGCAGGTGCTCGGCGAGATGTTCGGCGGCGGCAATGCGCTCGCTGGCGGGCATGGCGCGGCGACGTGCACGCAGATCGCCGCGAAGCGCGTTGCGGTCTTCAGTCATTGGATGGTTGTTTGCAACGTGCAGGAAAAAATACGCCCTCCGCCATGTCGATGCGTGCCAAACGACCTTGAACCGAGGGTTCAAGTGGGAGCGCCGGGAATCCATCGGGCTTTCCGCTGCGAGGCGGACTTGCGCACCCGGTTTCCACTGCACCCCCGTGGTCGTAATTAAGGGACAAGGCGTATGTTTGTGCGCGCTGTCGATCAGGGCAGAGGACGTGCATCGAGTATAGCGCGGGCGCCTGCGCGTTGAGGCCCGTTCGTCGGTCGAGATGGATCGAACGATTCATCTTGCAGCGCATCATCGTGCCGCGCACTGCGCACAACATGAGGCATCAGGCATCGAACAGCGCATCGAGCTTGCGTTGCATGTCGCCCAGCGTGCGGGCAATGGCGCGATCGCGCTTGCCTGATTCATCACGCAGCATCTGCAGTTCATGCGCCAGGTTGAGCGCGGCCAGGACCGCGACGCGATCGACCGCCGCCATGCGGTTGGCGCCACGCACTTCACGCATCTTGGTGTCGAGCAGCTTGGCAGCGGCGATCAGGCTATCGCGCTCATCGGGTTCGACGCCGACGGTGTATTCACGATCCAGGACGCGGATGCTGGCCGGCTCGCTGGCTGCACTCATGTGTGTTGCTCCAACGATTTGAGCCGCGCGATCATCGCCTCGACGCGTGAGCGCGCTTGCTCGTTCTTTGCCAGCAGTTGCGAACGTTCGCCGGCGAGTTGCTCATGCTGCTGGCGCAGGCTGCGGTTCTCCTCGCCCAGCCGTCGCGTGCGCTCGGCCAACGCATCAAAGCGATCGGCAAGCGCCTGCAGCTGTTCGATCACATCCGGACTGTCCATGTCGGCACGATAGCAGGCGGCGACGGCGGGTCAAGGCGCCGACATGGCAGCGGTGGCCCGCGCCGGCGTCCAGTGGCGGATGAAGGCAAGGCAGCCGTGCGCATCGAGCGGTGGCGAGATCCAGTATCCCTGCACCTCGTTGCAGCGATGGGCACTCAGGAAGCGCATCTGCGCCTCGGTTTCGACGCCCTCGGCGACGACGTTCAGGCCCAGCGAATGGGCCATGGTGATGACGGTACTGGTGATGGCGGCATCATCAGGATCACGCTCGAGATCGTCGATGAACTCCTTGTCGATCTTGATCGTGGTGATGGGCAGGCGCTTGAGGTAGGCCAGCGATGAATAGCCGGTGCCGAAGTCATCGATCGCCAGCGACACGCCGATCTCGCGCAGGGCCTGGAGTTTGCCTGCGGTCTGTTGCGCAGTGGCCATCAGCACGCTTTCGGTGAGTTCCAGTTCCAGCGCATGCGCCGGTACGCCGGTATCGGCCAGGATGCGGCGCACGACCTCGGGAAAGTCGCCGCGCAACAGCTGCAGCACCGATACGTTGACGGAGATGTTGAGCGTGTCGAGTCCGTGCTGGTGCCAGCGCCGCAGCGTCAGGCAGGCTTCGCGCAGGACCCATTCGCCGATTTCCAGGATCAGGCCGCTGTCTTCGGCCAGCGGGATGAAATCGGCCGGCGGGATTTCACCGTGCTCGTTGCTGGTCCAGCGCAGCAGCGCCTCCACGCCGGTGATGGACGAGGATTGCAGGGTCAGGCGCGGCTGGTAGACCAGGTGCAGTTCGCCGCGGTCGATGACCTTGCGCAATGCGCCCGACAGCGTGGCGCGTTGGCGGATCGACATGTCCATCGCGTCGTCGTAGCGCATGAAGGTGCGACGTCCGGCAGCCTTGGCCTGGTACATCGCGGTGTCCGCGTGCTTGAGCAGGTCGGTCGGAACCTGGCCGTGGTCCGGGTACAGGCTGATGCCGATCGATGGCGTTATCGAAACCTCCTGGCGCCCGTCGATGATCAACGGTGCCTCGAACGACATGATGATCTCGCGCGCGACTTTGTCGGCGTCGTCTGGCGTGTCGAGGTTTTCAAGCACGATCGTGAACTCGTCGCCACCCAGGCGCGCGACGGTGTGGTGCTGGCCGACGGTCTGTTGCAGGCGTATTGCGGCCGCACGCAGGATGCGGTCGCCGGCGGCGTGGCCGAGTGAGTCGTTGACGTCCTTGAAACGATCCAGGTCCAGGAACAGCACGGCGATGCGATTGTTTTCGCGACGCGCACGCACGATCGCACGCGACAACCGCTCCGAAAGAAGTGTGCGATTGGGCAGGTTGGTCAGGGTGTCGAAATTGGCGAGATAGCGCAGCTCCTGCTCGGCGCGTTTTTGCTGGGTCACGTCGCTGAGCACGGCGACGTACAGCGGTGTTTCGGTGTCGTCTTCGTTCACGACACTGGTCTCGATGGCGCACAGGAATTCCTCGCCATCCTTGCGTCGTTGCCACATTTCCCCGGAAAAGCGCCCCTGCCGGATCGTGATTTCACGGATGTGGCGGTAAAAAGCGGGTTCGTGCTGGTCGCTGTCGAGCAGTCCGGCGCCATGGCCGATGACTTCACTGTCGCTGTAGCCGGTCATGCGGGTAAAGGCGGGATTGACCGAGACGAAGTCGAAATTGTCGTCCAGCACCGAGACCGCTTCGTTCATGTGGCGCAGCACGGCGCTGGCGATCTGGCGCTCGCGCTCGATGTGACGGTCGGAGGTGATGTTGACTGCGGTCCCGGCCAGCCGCAGGACGCGACCTTCAGCGTCGCGTTCAACGACGCGACCATGTGCACGCAACCAGATCCAGCCCCCGTTGCCATCGAGCACGCGGTGCTCGGATCGATACATGGGTTTGTCGCCGTCAAGATATTTCTGCAGGCGTTCGAACACCAGCGGCAAGTCGTCTGGATGCACGACCTGATCGAGATCGACCACGTCATCGAGTCGTGGCCTGACATCTTCAACCGACATGGGCTCGGGCTGGAAGCGCAGCAATTTGCCGCTGGACAGGTTGTAATCCCAGTAATGCTCACCGGTGGCCCACAGGGCGAGCTTCAGGCGCTCCTCACGATCGCGTAGTTGCGCCGTATAGTCGCGTTCGCGCCGCCCGCGCCGCCACACGATGACCGACAGCACGGCGATCAAGGCCAATGCAAGCGCGGCCATGCCCAGGAAATGCGGGTTCGCAATTTCGCTCAACGCACCAGATCCCTTATCGTCCCCTGCGACGTTTAATCAGTGTAATCCAGATGGAGATGGCCGCGTGTACCGGCGGGCGGTCAGGATCGCCATGCGCAGGCGTTGCTACACTAATCGCCCCGAAAACCGGCCGCTCACCTTGTCCGATTCCTTACCCTCCCTGTCCGAAATCGACGATGCCTGCCGCAATCTAAAGCTCGGCATCGACGCGGCGGAGTTGCATGGCGCCCTGTGCGGCTGGCTCGCCGGTGGCGGCGCGGATGACGCCGGCTGGCTGGGCCAGTTGCTGGTGGACAACGATTTGGCCGATGTGATCGAAGGCAGCGCGCTGGATCGTTTGCGCCGTGCCACCGTCAGCCAGCTCGAAGACCGCAGCTTTGGATTTACGTTGCTGCTGCCCGATGAGGCCAGCAGCCTGGCCGAGCGCAGTGGCGCGTTGTTCGACTGGTGCCGCGGCTTCCTGGGTGCATTCGGCCTGGCAGCGGGCCAGGATCCGCCGTTGTCGGAAGAAGGCCGCGAGGCGCTTGCCGATATCGCCAAGCTCGCCGCCGCCGCTCCGCAGCCCGACGGCGACGAAGAAGACGAGGCCGCGCTGGTCGAGATCGAGGAATTCGTGCGCGTGGCCACGCTATTGCTGCATGGCGATTGCGCGCTGGGACCACGGCACCGCCAGCGCCTGAACTGAGCGGCAGCCCGTTGGCGATGCGCCGGCTGCGGCGCACACCGCGAAGCAGGCATGCTCCGGCCACGCGTCATCTTTGTGGATAAAATCGGCGTTGACCTGCGAATCTGCAGCCAAACCTTCTCCACGAATCAACCATGCCCGCAGCGCCTGCCATCCCCCAATCCAGCCACGCCAAGCGCCGCAAGCAATTGATGCGCATGGCGGGCGACAACGCCATCCTGATCCTGCCCGCCGCGCTTGAGCGCGTGCGCAGTGGCGATACGCACTATCCGTATCGACAGGATTCCGACCTGCTTTATCTCGCCGGCTTTCCGGAGCCCGATGCGGTGCTGGTGCTGGTGCCGGGGCGCAAGCACGGCGAAAGCCTGCTGTTCTGCCGCGAGCGCAACCTTGAACGCGAAGCCTGGGACGGGCCTCGCAGTGGGCCCGAGGGCGCGGTCGAGGCCTATGGCATGGACGATGCCTACCCGATCGACGATCTCGACGAGATCCTGCCCGGCCTGCTGGAAGGCCGCACCCGCGTGTATTACCACTTTGGTCGCGACACCGAGTTCGACCTCAAGCTGATCGGCTGGCTCAACCGCGTGCGTGCGCAGGCACGGCAGGGCGCGCAATCGCCGCATGAGTTCCTCGAACTTGGCCACCTGCTCGACGAAATGCGCCTGTTCAAGTCGCGCGACGAACTCAAATTGATGCGCAAGGCGGCCGACATCAGCGTGCTCGCCCACGAAGCGGCCATGCGTGCCGCCAAGCCTGGCGTGCGCGAATACCAACTGCAGGCCGAAATCGAACGCGTATTCCGCTGGCACGATGCCGAAATCGCCTACGGCAGCATTGTCGGTGCAGGCGCCAATGCGTGCGTGCTGCACTACCGCGCCAACAATGCGACCGCGCGCGACGGTGACCTGGTGTTGATCGATGCGGGCGCCGAATATCGTGGCTACGCCGCCGACATCACCCGTACGTTTCCGGTCAATGGTCGCTTCAGCAAGGAGCAGCGCGCATTGCACGACCTGGTCGGCGCGGCGCAGGCGGCAGCGTTGGCGCAGGCACGCCCGGGCGTGGCGTACCAGGCTGGCCACGATGCCGCCGTCGCCACGTTGACCGAAGGCCTGCTCAAGCTTGGCCTGCTCAAGGGCGCGTTGGAGAAAAACGTGGAAGAGGGCCATTACAAGCGCTTTTACCGCCACAAGACCGGCCACTGGCTCGGCCTGGACGTGCACGATGTCGGTGACTATCGCATCGATGGGCAATCGCGCCTGCTAGAACCGGGCATGGTGTTCACCATCGAGCCGGGCCTGTATGTATCGCCGGACGACAAAAGCGTGCATGCCAAATGGCGCGGCATCGGCATCCGCATCGAGGATGACGTGCTGGTCACCCGCGATGGCCACGAGGTGCTGACCGGGAAGCTGGCGCGCAGTGCGGGGGAGATCGAGGCGTTCATGGCGGCTCGATGATTCCTTATCCCCTCGTCCCGACTCCGTGCTCCCAGCCCCGGCTCCAACGCACGTCGTGACGGCGTTCGCGCGCGTGCGAGCCGTTGGCTTGCACGCACAGCGCTTCTTCGACGACAGGCGGAGCGGCTGGATTGGCCAGGCGTAACGCCTGACTCGAAGATCGATGAGGTCGGATCAGCGGATCAGGCGATGTTCGCGAACGCCTCCCGCGTCAGGTTGACCGGCTCGCCATCCGTGCACACCACGTCATCCTCGATGCGGATGCCGCCATACGGCCGGAAGGCGTCGATGCGTGACCAGTCGACGCTGTCGCCGTGGCCATCGTTCTTGAGTTTTTCCAGCAGCATGTCGATGAAATAAATGCCCGGCTCGATGGTGACGACCATGCCCGGATGCAGCGCGCGGGTCAGGCGCAGGTAAGGATGGCCGTCGGGCTTGGCGATGGTGCCGCCGTGGTCGGATTCGGCGAACCCGGCGACGTCATGCACCTGCAGGCCGATGCCGTGGCCGATGCCATGTGGAAAAAATGCCGAGCTCACGCCGGTGGCCAGCGCGGCTTCGGGGGAGATATTGATGATGCCGAAATCCTTGAGGATCGCGGCCAAGCCAAGATGGGCATCGAGGTGCAGCTGCTTGTAATCGAACCCGGCGCGGACCTGCGCGCACATCGTTTGCTGCGCGGCATCGACCGCATCGATCATTGACTGGAATTCACCGCTGGTATCGCTGGCATGCGTGCGGGTGATGTCGCTGGCGTAACCGCCATGGCTGGCGCCGGCGTCGATCAGGAAGCTGCGCACGGGCTTGGGGGGCAGTCGACCAAGATCGGTGTAGTGCAGCACCGCGCCGTGTTCGTTGAGCGCGACGATATTGCCGTAAGGCAGGTCGTTGCTGTCCTGTCCGGCCGCCTGGCAATAGGCAAGGTGGATGCCGAACTCACTGGCGCCATTACGGAAGGCGCGTTCGGCGGCGCGATGGCCGCGCACCGCCGGACGCGTGGCTTCGCGCATCATCGCGACCTCGTACGGCGTCTTGAAGGCGCGCTGGTATTCGAGGTAATTGACCACGGCGTCGGGATTGTTGGGGGCATGTTCGCCCAAGCTGCTTTGTGCTTCGCCAAGGATCGCGCAGCGCGCAGCGTCCTTCGGCAAGTGTTGAGCAGCCTCTTCAGGCGTGCGGATCACCACGATGTCGAAGTGCTCGGTCCAGTAGCCGTTGGGTGCATCGGGCACCACGTGCCAGTAGTCGAAGGGCTGCAGGTAGACAAGCTTTGGCGTGGCGCCGGGGGTGTACACCAGCCAGCTGCCGGGATTGCGCGTCAGCGGCAGCCACGCCTTGAACTGCGGATTGACCGCGTACGGATATTCGCGATCGTCGAACAGCTGGTAATGCAGGCTGCCGCTGGGGACGACCAGGTGATCGAAGCCGCCGCGTTCCAGGGCGATGTCGGCACGGCTTCGCAGTACCGTCAGATGGTCAAGATATAGGATGGCAGGGTCAGTATTCATCTGAAGGGCACGATGGGAAGGTCTTCGCATTCTGCCGCAACGGCAACGTCGGTGCAGGACGACGGCGCTGCGGCGCAATCGCTGCTGCCAGGCTTGCCGGCGTGGGCATTTGCGCTGGTCGGACTGTTGGCGGGACTGGTCGTCACCAGCGCGGTGCTGTTGCTCCAGCGCAATAACCTGGAGCGCCGCGCGCAAATACGCGACTCGCAGGTCGCCATGCGCAGCGTGGCGCAGGTCCAGGATCAATTTGAAACCAGTGGCCTGCTGCTGCGTGCGATGCAGTCGGCGTTCCTGCTTGACGATCACATCAGCCAACAACGGTTCGCAAGCCTGCATGACAACATGCACGCCACGGAGGTGCTGCCCAGCCTCGTGGCTGTGGTGTTTGCCCGGCGCCACGAAGCGGTGACGGCGGGTGGACGGCCACGATATCCCTACGATCAGATCGCGCCGCTGGCGGGGAATACCAGCCTGGTCGGTTTCGACCTGGCGGCACAGTCGTTGAACCTGCGCGCCCTGTTGCGCGCGCGGGACCTCGACATGCCGGTGATGTCGGCCGCCTTTCCGCTGCGCCAGCCCACTGGCGATCCACGGGACACGCTCGGGGTCGTGGTGCGCCTGCCGGTGTACAGCAGCGGGCCAATCCCGCAGGGCGTCGAGCAGCGCCGCCTGCGTGAGCTTGGTGCGCTCGGGCTGAGCATGCGGGTGCGGCCGCTGCTGCTGACGGCGTTGCCGGCGGAAGCGTTGCAACGCTTCCGCGTGCGCGTGCTGGACACCACCGATGCCAAGCCCGTGTCGCTGTTCGACTCGGGCGGCCAGGTGATTGACGATGGGCGCAGTTACGGCGGAGTGGCGTCCTTTGGCGAGCGTCGCTGGCAGGTGCAATTGCAGCCGCGTGACCGCGGCTACGACTCGAGCCTGCTGTGGTTGATGGGTTTGACTGGCGTGATCGCGAGCCTGTTGCTGGCGCTGCTGCTGTGGTCGGTAGCCACCACGCGACGCCGCGCGGTGTCGCTGGGCAAGCAGCTGAGCGCACGTTACCGCGAAAGCGAGGAGCGCTTCCGCTCCCTTAACGACCTGTTGCCGGCGCTGGTGCTGATGGCGCGCGCCGAGGATGGTTGCATCGTCTATGCCAACGAGGCGGCAACTGCCCGCCTGGGCGGGCGAATCGCGGAAGACACGATCCTGTCGACGCTGTTCGAGGACGAGGCGCTGCAGAAGAGAGTGTCCGCGCAGGATGGCGAGGTGCGATGGAGCAACGTGGATGCGTCGCTGCGCACGTTGGGCGGTGACCGCTTCTGGGCATCGACCTCGATTACGCAGGTGCAGCTCGGCGGTCTGGAGAAACTGCTGATGGTTGCCACCGATATTTCGGAGCAACGCCAGCTCACCGAGATGCTCAGCTACCAGGCGACGCACGACGCGCTGACCGGCCTGTGCAATCGTCGCGAGTTCGAGCGACATTTGCATCGCGGGCTGCAGGTGGTCGCCAGGGGCGGCCCGCAGTGCGCGCTGCTGTATATCGACCTGGACCAGTTCAAGCTGATCAACGACACCTCCGGACACCTTGCCGGCGACCAACTGCTCAGCCAGCTGGCATTGGCGATGTCCGAATCCCTGCGGGGCGACGATGTCCTGGCGCGACTCGGCGGCGACGAGTTCGGCGTGCTCGCGCACGACGTTTCACTCGACAGCGCGCAGGCATTGGCAGAGCGCCTGCGTGCCCGCATCGAGGACCTGATCTATGTATGGGAGCAACGCTCCTACACCATCAGCGCCAGCATCGGTGTGGTGATGATCGACCACGCAGGCATGACCTTGGGCGATGTGCTGGCGCATGCCGACGCCGCCTGCTACATGGCCAAGGACCATGGCCGCAACCGCATCCATTTCTATTCCGCGCAGGATGACGAGACCGTGCGCCGCCGCGGCGAGATGGAATGGGCCAACCGCCTGCGCTGGGTGATCGACGAAGGGCGCCTGCTACTGGACTACCAGGAAGTGCTGCCGCTGCAGGTGCAGCGGGCGCAGCAGGATCCGGCGGAAGCACCGCACATCGAGTTGCTGCTGCGGCTGCGCGACGAGGATGGGCGCATCGTCGCGCCGGGCGCGTTCCTGCCGGCTGCGGAGCGCTACGGAATGATGCCTTCGCTGGACCGTTGGGTGATCGGAGAAGCGATCGCACACTTCGACCAGCTGCATTCCAGCGGGCGTCCCCCCGGCCGCTGCTCGCTGAACCTCGCGGCATCGACCCTGGACGATGACGGCCTGGCGGACTACGTGCTGGGCCTGATCGACAAGCATGGCGTTTCCCCGTCGCGCTTGTGCTTCGAGATCACCGAAACCGAGGCAGTGCGCAACCTCGCGCGCGCCGTGCGCGTGATGCAGCGGCTGCGCGCGGTTGGTTGCCAGGTGGCGCTTGATGATTTCGGCGCAGGCATGTCGTCGTTCGGCTATCTCAAGAACCTGCCGGTGGACGTGATCAAGATCGACGGCAGTTTCATCCGCGAACTCGACAGCGATCCGATGAGTCGGTCGATCGTCGACGCAATCACCGAGATCGGGCATCAGCGCGGGCTCGACGTGGTGGCCGAATGGGTCGCCAGCGAAGCGATCGCAGAGCTGCTGCGCACGCTTGGCGTCGATTACGGACAAGGCTTCGCGCTGCATCGACCCGAGCGGGTCCTGTACCAGCGCGAGTGATCCCGCTGGTATGCGGCGTGTCGGCCGCGAGCGTCATCGCGTTCGCCGGCTCAGGCGCCCGGTCTCACTCGTATTGCCCGCCGGGGGCCTCGATCCATGCGCGCAGATGGCTCATGTAGGGTTCGGCCACGGCAATGAAGCGAAACCCGGTCCATGCCTGGCCCGGTGCGCTGGCGGGGTCGAGCCAGAGCAGGTGCACGCCGGCTTCGACCGGCGCCATCTTGCCGTGGGCGTCGGGCAAGAAGAACTGGAACTGATACAGCGCGTCGTCGACCAGGGTTTCATTGGCGATCAGCAACATGCCGCTTTCGGACAGGTTGCCGATATGGCCGACCATGCGTTCGGTCATCAGGTCCGTGACGAGGATCATGTCGGACGCCTTGCGGCGACGCGCGCGGCGGAATTCATTGATCATAGGGCGTCTACCAGCGATGCGCCGTCGCTGCGGCCGGCGAAACTGCGCAGTGCATTGACCGCCGCCTGCCATGCGCGATCGACCAGGTGCCCGCGTTCGGCGGTGACGATGCGTGCCTGCCCGGAGGCGAGCATGCGCGCAAGGCTATCCAAGGATTGTTCGCCGATGCGCTGGCCGCGCTGGTTGACGAACAGCGCGTTGTCGGTCATCGGGCTGAACCACGACAGGCGCCGACGCACGACATCGCCCTGCTGGTTGATGACAAATTCGATCCAGGCGCCGAACGGCATGACCCGCAGCTGTTCGTAGCGGGCTTGTTCTTCCGGTGTGCGCGGTGACAGCACGGGACGGTGTGCCTTGGCCGGGTCTTCGCCCAGGCGCGCGCGCGCCTTGAGCTTCACTGCAAGCTCGGTGCGCGAGGCCGGATCGTCCTCGTCTTCCTTCAATCGGCTGGTCAGGCGTTGCGCGATCACGCCGGCCTCGTCGGCGTGGTAACCGACCTGGGACAGCGCCGCCTCGACATGCGCGGTCAGTGCCGGATCTTCCGCTGCGCCGTCATGGCTGCAGGCAGTGACGATCTTGCGCGTCACCTCGACCTGGTTGCGCCAGTCGTCGGAACCCTCGCCCTGGCGCAGCAAGGTCAGCGTGAGCACGTCGGTCCAGGCCTGGTTGAGCAGGGCACGCACGAATTTCGCCAGGCGCTGGTCGCCGATGATGGCGTTGAGCGTGTCGGCGGCGCGCAGCTTGGCGACTTCGAGCTTTTCCTTGCCGCGCGCGGCTTCGACGTGGCGGCGTTCGAGCAGTTCGGCCTTGCGCACCTGCTCTTGCAGGTGGGCTTCGAGCTGCGAGTTGCTGGCGGCGAAGACCGCATCGTCGCCGTCGTAATTCTCCACGACGTGGGTGACGGCTTGTTGCAGCGGCAGCAGCAATTGCGGGTCGTAGTCGTCCTTGTCCAGCCATTTGGCGGCGGACTCGGCGACGGTGTTGAGCAACTGCCGCGCCGGGTGGCGGCCGCGCACGAAAAACGCGCGATCCTGCAAGGCGACCCGCAGCAACGGCAGCTGCAGGCGGCGGATCAGCGCGGTGGCCGGCGCATCGGGGCGGATCTCGCTTTCGATCTGGCCGTACAACATGTTGACCAGTTCGAAGGTGTCATTGTCGCGCTGTGATAGCACGGCACCTTGCCCGCGTTGCTGGCGCGCCTGCGCGAGCAGGGTTTGCTTGACGTCGTGCAGGCTGGGGGCAGCACCCGACGAGGAGGCCGGTTGCGACTGCAGGGTGCCGAGGGCAGCGAAGACATCGCCCGTGCTGAGTTCCTCGCGCAGGCCGCCCGGATGGCTGGGGCGCAACTTGCCGATCAATGCGCGCCGGCCTGACATCAGTTTCTGGATGACGGCCAGCGAGGCGGCTTCGTCTTCGTCGCCCGGGCTGTCATCGACCTCGCCCATCCAGGTGGTGTACGGGCGCTGCGCCTCGGATGCGCGCACCGACTGGGTGGTGTTCTTGCCGGGCGCCGATGGTGCAGATGCCGACGATGCAGACGCCGGCGGTGCAGATGACGATGATCCGGGCGAGGATGATGCGGGCGTGGATGGATGTCCGGCTTTGGCCGGTGTTGCGGAAATGTCTACATTCTTGGTGATGGCCTCCTGCACCTGTTTGTGCAGCGACGCACGCACGCGCACCGGCACGAAGGTCAGGCCGGGCAAGATGCCGGCCTTGCCCATTGCTTCATCGAGTTGTTCAAGCACGCGGGCGTATTTCGCCATCACCTGCTGGTCAAAGATGCGATACAGCAGCAGCCGCGCGTCGTAGCTGATCTGCAGGGTCTGGCTGGCGCTGCGCATGGCGCGGCACAGGGCTTGCGGGCCAAGCGGGATGCGTTCGGCATCGAAGGCCGGCGCGCCGGCCAATACACCGAAGCGTTGCCCAAGCAGGTGCAGGGGCAGGGTGGCGCGCGATTCCTGGCGGGTGGCGATCTCGCGCAGCACCGTCCACTCGTCCATCACGGTCTCCTCGACCAGGGCGAGGTTATGGAAGGTGACGCGCTGCACGCCGCCGTCGGCGGGCAGGGTGGCCAAGGGGCTGCGCAACGCGGCAAGGCCGGCTTCGAGTTCCAGCATGAAGCGTGGGATCAGGTCGGAGCGGTTCAGGCGCAGCGTGCGCAGGGTGTGCATGTAGACCGATTCGACGGCCGGATTGCGGGCGAGTTCGGCGTGGCGGAACAGCTCCTGCTCAAGTTCACCCAGGATCGTGCCCAGACTGGCGTCCAGTTCGGCGGAGACCAGTGCCAGCGCATGTTCCAGCGCCTTGCGCACGCGCCGGGGCAGCCCGGCGCTGGCCAGCGTGCGCGGTACGACGTCGACTGGTGTGGTTGTAGCGGACATTCCGTGCTCGATTATGCTCCCCAGCCGCTTCGTATCATGCCCGAACGCTCAAAGCCAGCAAACGGGCCGGGGCAGTTTTGGCCGCTATGGGCAAGAAGGCGCGGAGCGGTGCCGCTCGGTGCAGCAGGGGCCCGTCGTCATTGCATCGGTCTTTTCGGGGGTGGAAAAGGCCATTGCAGGGCCGTCACTCCTGCAGGAACAGTGCAATCACGTCGTTGCCGAAACGACGCCCCAGCGCCGTCGGGCGAACCTGTTCGCCATCGGTTTCCAGCCAGCCACGGGACTGCGCGGTGGCCAGGGTCTGCGCAATCGCCGCGCGCGGCAAACCGGTGCTGGCCTCGAATTGCGCCAGTGCAAACCCATCCACCAGCCGCAAGGCATTGAGCATGTATTCGAACGGACGTCGTTCCGGCGAGATGCGCTCTTCGCCGCCGATCGCCTGCGCGCTGCCGGCCACGGCGAGGTATGCGGCCGGGTGCTTGGTCTTCCAGCGCCGCAGGATCGTCTGCTCCGCGCCCAGCGTGAGCTTGCCGTGGGCGCCGGCGCCGATGCCCAGGTAGTCGCCGTAACGCCAGTAATTGAGGTTGTGCGCGCATTGACGGCCGGAGCGCGCGTAGGCACTGACCTCGTATTGCGCGTAATGGGCATCGGCCAGCATCGCCTGGCAGTGCTCCTGCATGTCCCAGGCCGCGTCATCGTCGGGGATGCCTTGCGGCGGTTTTGCCGCGAACACGGTGTTGGGTTCCAGGGTGAGCTGGTAATGCGAGATATGCGTGGGCTGCAGTGCAAGCGCACGCTGGATGTCGTGTTCGGCCATCGCCAGCGTCTGCCCGGGCAGCGCGTACATCAGGTCGAGGTTGAAATTGTCGTAACCGGCGTCCTGCGCCAGCTTCACCGCGGCTTCGGCCTGGGCGCTGTCGTGGATGCGGCCCAGGCGCTTGAGCACCGCATCGTCGAAGGTCTGGATGCCGAAACTGATGCGGTTGACGCCGGCGGCGCGGTAATCCTGGAAGCGGCCGTGTTCGGCAGTCCCCGGGTTGGTTTCAAGGGTGATTTCCAGGTGCGGGGCAAAACGCAGCCGCGCGCTGGCACCTTGCAAGAACGCATCGATTGCCGCCGCTGGAAACAGGCTGGGCGTGCCGCCGCCGAAGAACACGCTGTGGACGGTGCGGCCCCAGGCCAGCGGCAGGTCGTGGTCGAGATCGGCGAGCAGGGCCTCCACGTAAGGCATGAACGGCAATGCGCCGCGTGCCTCGTGCGAATTGAAATCGCAATACGGGCATTTGCGCACGCACCACGGCAAGTGCACGTACAGCGACAGCGGCGGCGGTGTCAGCGGCATGTGTTCGGACCCCAGGCCCGCGTGCTGCGGAACGCGCGAGGGCTGCGGTCCCGGGTTGCTGGGCGATGGACTGGAATCGACGACGGACATGGCAGCCATTGTAGAAGCGCGCCATTGATTCTGTAGAAGCGCCCATCGGCGCGATGAAGCCTGATTCTGTAGGAGCGCCCCACGGGCGCGATGCGGCTTTCCCGATAAAACCCCATCGCGCCCATGGGGCGCTCCTACCCGAGTTCTGGCAGGCGCTCGCGCAGCGCCGCCAACGCGCGGCCGCGATGGCTGATGCGGTTTTTCAGCACGGGGTCGAGTTCGGCGGCCGACTGGCCGCGCTCGGGATCGAGGAACACCGGGTCGTAGCCAAACCCGCCGATGCCGCGTGGCGTGTCGAGGATCAATCCCGGCCAGCGGCCTTCGGCAATCAGTGGCTGCGGATCTTCGGCGTGGCGCAGGAGCACGATCGCGGTGTGGAAATGCGCCGTGCGTTGCGCCATCGGCACGCCCTGCAGCGCCGCCAACAGCTTGGCGATGTTGGCGGCGGCATCGCCGTGGTGGCCGGCATAGCGTGCCGAATACAGGCCCGGTGCGCCGCCCAGGGCATCGACGCACAGGCCCGAATCATCGGCCAGCGCCGGCAGCCCGGTCACGCGTGCGGCATGGCGGGCTTTCAACAGGGCATTTTCGATGAAGGTCGAGGCGGTTTCCTCGGCATCGACCACTCCGAGTTCGGTTTGTGCCGTGCACTGGATGCCGCTGTCGGCCAGCAATGCGTTGAATTCGGCCAGCTTGCCGCGATTGCTGCTGGCAATGACCAGCTTCATCGCAACGCCGGCCGGGGACGCGTCATCACGCCAGCGCGTCACGCTGCGCGGCCAGCAGTTCGCGGATGCCCTTTTCGGCCAGCACCAGCAGCGCATCGAGTTCATCGCGACGGAACGCGTGGCCTTCGGCGGTGCCCTGCAGTTCGATGAAGCCGCCGCCATCGTTCATGACGACATTCATGTCGGTGTCGCAGGCGCTGTCTTCGGGATAATCCAGGTCCAGCACCGGTACGCCGCCATACACGCCGACCGACACTGCAGCGACCGCGCCGAAGATCGGATCGCGGCTGATGTCTTTTTTCGCACGCATCCAGCGCACCGCATCGACCAGCGCAACGTAGGCGCCGGTGATCGCCGCAGTGCGGGTGCCGCCATCGGCCTGCAGCACGTCGCAGTCCAGGGTGATGGTGCGTTCGCCCAGCGCGCCGCGATCGACGCAGGCGCGCAGCGCGCGACCAATCAGGCGCTGGATTTCCAGCGTGCGGCCGCCCTGCTTGCCGCGCGAGGCTTCGCGGTCGTTGCGGGTGTTGGTGGCGCGCGGCAGCATGCCGTACTCGGCGGTGATCCAGCCTTCGCCCTTGCCGCGCAGGAAGCCCGGGACGCGGTTCTCGACGCTGGCCGTGCACAGCACGCGGGTATCGCCGAACGACACCAGCACCGAGCCTTCGGCATGACGCGTGTATCCGCGCTCGATGCGCACTTCACGCAACTGGTCGGGCGCGCGGCCGCTGGGGCGTGGGGTCGAGGTCATCTGTGATGTGCCAAACAGGGCGCGCGAGTTTACCATCGCCTCCTTGGCCAACCCGTGTCGGGCCTGGGTGTTTGATTGCAATGCTGCCTTGGCGGCGGCGTGGTCATCCGTCATTCCCATCGCTTGCATGTGGCCATTGCCGCGGCCACGCTGGGAAATGCCGGCGCCGCCAACTTAAAGACAACGCCACGATGCATATCCCGGGAGAACTCATTTGATCCGCAGCATGACGGCCTTTGCCGCCGACGAGCGCAACACGCAATGGGGCACGCTGGGTTGCGAGCTGCGCGCGGTGAACCATCGCTTCCTCGAACTGGGCGTGCGCCTGCCCGATGAGTTGCGCGTGCTGGAGCCGGCCCTGCGCGAACGCGTCGCGGCGCGCGTGTCGCGCGGCAAGATCGATCTCAGCCTGCGCCTGCGCGCGGGCGACGGCGGCGACAGCCTGCAGTTCAACGAGGCATTGCTGAAGCAGTTGGGTGGATTGGCCAACGAACTCCAAGGGCGTTTCCCGGGGCTGCAGACACAGTTCACCGACCTGCTGCAATTCCCCGGCGTGCTGCAATCCAGGGCAGCCGATCCGGCGGCGCTGCAGGCAGCGGCATTGGCCCTGCTCGATGCGGTGCTCGACGAGTTTGTCGCCGCGCGCGAACGCGAGGGCGGCAAGCTGGTGGCGGTGATCCTGGAGCGTGTCGACGCCATCGCCCAGCGCGCGGCCGAAGTGCGCGACTTGATCCCGTTGATCCGCACCGGCCAGCGCGCCAAGCTCGATGCGCGCATCGCCGACCTCGCCCAGGCCGCCGACCCCGGCCGGGTCGAACAGGAACTGGTGCTGTGGCTGCAGAAGCTCGATGTTGATGAAGAACTCGACCGCCTCGACAGCCACGTCACCGAGATCCGCCGCGTGTTCACCCAGGATGAGCCGGTCGGCCGGCGCCTGGATTTCCTGCTGCAGGAATTCAACCGCGAGGCCAACACGCTGGGGTCCAAGTCGGTCGATGCACGCACCAGCAACATCGCGGTGGAGCTCAAGGTGTTGATCGACCAGATCCGCGAACAGGTGCAAAACATTGAATAGCAGGCGCTGTCGGCACGAGATTCGTGGCTGCACGATCAGCGCGGCGCAGATGCCTGCGCTGCACCCAGCGCGACGGGAATTGTGCTGATGGCCAACATCCAGGCACCCGGCTGCCAGCCGCGCGGCACCCTGTACATCGTTGCGGCGCCGTCGGGCGCGGGCAAATCCAGCATCGTCAACGCATGCCTGGCGCGCGACCGCAATATCTGCCTGTCGATCTCGTACACCTCGCGCGCACCGCGTCCCGGCGAGTACCAGGCCGAGCATTACAACTTCATTGGCCGCGACGCGTTCCAGGCGATGATCGACGCCGGTGATTTTTTCGAATATGCGTTGGTGCATGGCGACTGGAAAGGCACTGCCAAGCAATCGGTGGAACTGCAGCTGGCGGCCGGTCGCGACGTCTTGCTTGAAATCGACTGGCAGGGCGCACGGCAAGTGCGCGCGCAGGCGCCCGACGTGGTCAGTGTGTTCATCCTGCCGCCCTCGCGCGAGACGCTTGCCCAGCGCATGCGCAAGCGCGGGCAGGACAGTGAAGACGTCATGGCGCGGCGCCTCGCCGCCGCGCGCGAGGAAATGTCGCATTACGATGAGTTCGATTACGTCATCATCAACGAAGATTTCGACACCGCCGTCGATGAGATGTGCGCGATCTTCGCTGCCAGCCGCTTGCGCCGCGAAACGCAGGACCTGCGCCACGGGGACCTGATCGCGACGTTGCTGGCCGACGACTGACGGCGGTCGAGTGGGCTTGCGCCCCGTCCGCCGGCCGCCGATTGCCGCCGCCGACATCCGGCCACGTGCCGTTCCTGCCATCCTGGCTCTACTAAGCTGCTGATTTCCAAGGGGAACGCTTGCGCTTGGCGCGGGCGCCTGGCTATAATTCGCGCCCCTGTCTATTAGAGTCGGACGGCCTCGTCGGCCGCCGGAAGAGTTATGGCCCGCATTACCGTGGAAGATTGCCTGGAAGTAGTCGACAACCGCTTCGACCTCGTCATGATGGCGGCCAAGCGCGCGCGCCAGTTGGCCAATGGGGTCGAGCCGCAGCTCGACAACAGCGAAAACGATGACAAACCCACCGTGCTGGCGCTGCGTGAGATCGCCGCGCGCCGCATCGACCAGCCCTACATCGACGCGGTCGACAAGATCGAGCGCGAGCGCAAGGAGCGCGAGGCGCTGGAATGGGCCGCCGCAGAAGTGGTTGCCGACGACGACATGTCCAAGGGTGACGACGTATAAGTCTGGCCGTGGGGGCGTTGAGCCTCCTGCAGCGACATCGGCAAGTTCAAACGGCTCCGCTCATGCGGGGCCGTTTGCGTTTGTGGGGCATGGGCGCGGCCAGGCGGTGGAGGAAACGTCGACATCCGGTTCTTGATTGCCACCGCCGCAAAACGCAGGGGTTTCAACAACGCTCGGTGGCGGATCCCGTGCCTTTTGCCGCCAAATTTTCCCTGATGAGCATCATGTTGCGGCCGAGGGTTCACCTGCCTTTTTCCGCCAGCCGGAGAAAGGCACGGCGGGTGGCTGAGGGCACGACGGCTTTTTTGCAGCGGGCTTGAAAGGTGGATCCTTATGACGGCTTCGGGTTGCCGCATCCCGCTCCCCTCCCCATTGCCGTGTTTTCGCCGTAGGCTCACGGCATGAGCCCCACAGAGCCTGCCCGCAGCAATACGCTCCTGCCCGACGATGGCACCGTGCCCGATGACGTGCTCGAATTGGAGGCGGCTGCCAGTTATTTGCCGGAGGACCAGCGCGCCTTGTTGCGACGTGCCTGGGCCGTGGGCGCGGCGGCGCATGCCGGGCAGACGCGCAAGTCGGGCGAACCCTACATCACCCATCCGGTCGCCGTGGCTGCGGTGCTGGCCGAGCAGAAGGTCGATGTCGAGACGCTGGTGGCGGCGATCCTGCACGACACCATCGAGGACACGCCGCTCACCCGCGATGCATTGGCGAGCGAGTTCGGTGAAACCGTGGCCGAGCTGGTCGAGGGCGTCACCAAGCTCGATAAGCTGAAGTTCCAGGATCGCCAGGAAGCGGCGGCGGAAAGTTTCCGCAAGATGCTGCTGGCGATGGCGCGCGACCTGCGCGTGATCCTGATCAAGCTGGCCGATCGCCTGCACAACATGCGCACGCTGGGCGCGCAATCGCCGGAGGCGCGGACCCGCATCGCCCGCGAGACGCTGGAGATCTACGCGCCGATCGCGCAACGCCTGGGCATGAGCCTGATCAAGTCCGAATTGCAGGACCTTGGCTTCCACGCGCTGCATCCGATCCGCCATGCGGTGCTGGAAAAACGCATCCGTTCGCAGCCACTGGTACGACGCGAGTCGCTGGCCCGGATCGAAGCGCAGCTGGCCCAGCGCCTGGCCAACGAAGGCCTGCAACACACCCTCGTCAGCCGGGTGAAGTCGCCGTGGAGCATCTACAGCAAGATGCAGGCGCAGGGAAAGACCTTTACCCAGGTGATGGACGTGTTTGGGTTCCGCATCGTGGTCAATTCGGTGGCGGCCTGCTACCACGCTCTGGGCGTGGTGCATTCGGTTTACAAGCCGCTCGACGGCCGTTTTCGAGACTTCATCGCCATTCCCAAGGCCAACGGCTACCAGTCACTGCACACGGTGTTGTTCGGGCCGTACGGTTCGCCGATCGAGGTGCAGATCCGGACCACGGAAATGGACCTGATCGCCGAGCGGGGCATCGCCGCACACTGGGTTTACAAGCACGGCGGCGAAGGCTCCAACAATGCCCAGATGCGCGCGCATTCGTGGATCGCCAGCCTGCTCGAATCGCAGCGCGCCACCGGCTCGTCGCTGGAGTTCCTTGAGAACGTCAAGGTCGACCTGTTTCCCGACGAGGTTTACCTGTTCTCGCCCAAGGGCGACATCCTGTCGTTGCCGCGCAATTCCACGGCGCTCGACTTTGCCTACGCGGTCCACACCGATGTCGGCAACCAGGCCGTCGCCGCGCGCGTGGACAAAAAGCTGGTGCCGCTGCGCACCAAGCTGGTCAGTGGCCAGAAGATCGAGATCGTCACCGCGAAATCGTCGATGCCAAAACCACAGTGGCTTGAATTCGTGGTGACCGGCAAGGCGCGTACCGCGATCCGCCACCAGCTCAAGCACCTTGAACACGAGGACGCCGTGCAGCTGGGCCATCGCATGCTTGATCGCGCGCTCGAAGAAATCGACAGCTCGCTCGAGCGCCTGCCGCTGGCCGATCTGGATGCCTACCTGGCCGAGCTGCGTTACCCGCGTCTGGAAGCACTGCTGGCCGATATCGCCCTGGGCACGCGCATGCCCATGCAGGTCGCGCGCGCGCTGGCCAAGAGCGACGCGCAAACCAGCGAGCAGGCAGACGTGGCGCGCGCACCGCGCACCGGCGACAAGATCCTGATCACCGGCAACGAGCGCGGCATCATCACGTTTGCCAGTTGCTGCATGCCGATCCCGGGCGACGACATCATGGGTTACCACACCACGGGTCGCGGCATCATGGTGCATCGGCTGGAATGCCCGAACGTGGCCGATTACCGCAAGTCGCCCGAGCGCTGGGTGGCGATCGGCTGGGATCGCGAGGTCAACGGGGATTTCCGCGTGGCACTGCGGGCCGAGGTCGAGAACCATCCCGGCGTGCTGGCGCAGGTCGCCGCTGCCATCGCCGAAGCCAAGTCCAACATCGATGGCGTCGAATACCTCGAACGCGACACCAATGTATCGGTGATTCGTTTCTCGATCGAGGTCAAGAGCCGCAAGCACCTGGCCGACGTGATCCGTCGCACCCGCAGGCTGCAGGTGGTGTTCGGGGTGCAGCGGGCCTGAAGAACACGGAGTGAGGATTTTCCCGTCCGTGGAAACGCGGGTAGGGGAGTTGCGTTCGCCGTGTCCAGTAGCAACGGCACGTGTGCTTTTCGCCGCGGGGAGGACAAGCTCGCGTGGAAGCGGCGGGGTTGACGTTCTAGACTGTCCGTCAATCCCAGCGTCAAACCCCCTGGCTTTCAATCCCAATTCCAATCCCACCAAGGACTTCCGATGCCCCGCCAACCTATCCACAGTGACGCCGCTCCCGCCGCCATCGGCCCGTATTCGCAGGCCGTGCGTACCGGCAATACCGTGTATCTGTCGGGCCAGACGCCGATCGATCCGGCCACCGGCCAGCTGGTCCCGGGCGACATCCAGGCGCAGGCACGACGCGCGTTCGACAACCTCAAGGCCGTGTGCGAGGCCGCGGGCGGCTCGTTCGATGACATCGTGCGGGTCGGGCTTTACCTCACCAACCTGGGTCAGTTTGCCCAGGTCAACGCGGTGATGGCGGAGTATTTCGAAACGCCATACCCGGCGCGCTCGACGATTGAAGTTTCGGGACTGCCGATGGGCTCGGCGTTCGAGGTCGATGCGGTGATGGTGACCGGCTGATCCACCCGGCGTCGCTGGCCGGACGACGCCCCGAACTTACCCGCGACGCACTGGTTGTCCAGGACACCGCGTGAAAGACCGGAAGCCGTCGGCGCCAGCGCGCGCTGGAACACGGCAACGAACTCACCGTGATCGGCGCACTGCGCCGCGGGCTTGCCTCTCACCTGCTCATTGGCGGCACCACGCGCCGAATCGTGCAGGCCGCGCCGAACGACGTCCTGGTGGTGCGCGCCCCGACATTGACGGGCGACAGCCAGCCGGAAGCGTCCGGCAGCAGCTGAGGAGAGCCGCGCAAAACAGGAGTTTCGACCCGCGCACGTTGCCGGGATTTTGTTTTATGCACGATCCCGGCATGCTGGGCCGATGGCGGTTCTCTCTCCCGGTGCAGGCATCGACCCCGCGCACACCCTGCTGACCACGTTGTCGGGCGTCGGCCCGCGCGTGGCCGAGAAGCTCGCCGCGCGCGGATTGCTGACCCTGCAGGACCTGTGGCTGCACCTGCCGCGACAGTACGAAGACCGCACCGAGCTGGCACCGATCCGCGACGTGCAGGCGGGCGTCGCCGCGCAGGTTGAAGGCGTGGTCGAGGCGGTCGAGCGCGGCTTTCGTTATCGGCCGATGCTGCGCGTGGCCATTGGCGACGATTCGCACGCCACCTTGGTGCTGCGCTTTTTTCATTTCCACGCCGCGCAGATCACGCAATTCGTGCCCGGCGCACGCGTGCGGTGCTATGGCACGCCGCGACTGGGCCAGCAGGGCATGGAGATCGTGCATCCGAGCTATCGGGTGATCGCCGCGGATGAAGTCGGTGCATTGGGCGACCAGCTCGACCCGGTGTATCCCGCCATCGAAGGCATCGGCCCGGCGACCGTGCGCAGGCTGATCGGGCTGGCGCTGGATCGATTGCCAAGCGACGACGTCCTCGAACTACTTCCGCGCGACTGGCTGCGTGCGCGTGCGTTGCCGGGCCTGCGCGACGCGCTGCTGACCATGCATCGTCCGCCCAAGGGCGCCGATATCGCCGCCCTGGTGGCGGGCACGCATCCGGCGCAACGCCGGCTCGCACTGGAGGAATTGCTGGCCCACCACCTCAGCCTGCGTCGGCAACGCATTGCCCTGCAATCGCAGGCGGCGTCTGTCTTGCGCGGGGAAAAGCTGGCCAGTCGGCTGCGCGAATCCCTGCCATTCACGCTGACCGGCGCGCAGCAGCGCGTGTATGCGCAGATCCAGGGCGACCTGGGCAAACCCGTGCCGATGCTGCGGCTGGTGCAGGGCGACGTCGGCAGCGGCAAGACCGTGGTCGCCGCATTGGCCGCGATGCTGGCGGTGGAAAGCGGCAAGCAAACCGCGTTGATGGCGCCGACCGAACTGCTCGCCGAACAACACCTGGCCAACCTGCGCGGTTGGCTCGAACCGTTGGGAGTGCGCGTGGCATGGCTTGCCGGCAAGGTGACCGGTCGCGCGCGCAGCGCCGCGCTTGCTGAGGTCGCCAGCGGCCAGGCGCAGGTGGTGGTCGGTACGCATGCCCTGATGCAGGACGCGGTCGCTTTCCACGATCTCGCGCTGGCCATCATCGATGAGCAGCATCGCTTCGGCGTGCACCAGCGACTGGCCCTGCGCGACAAGGGCGGCGAGGGCGGCAGGGTGCCGCATCAGCTGGTGATGACCGCCACGCCCATTCCGCGCACCCTGGCGATGGCGGCATACGCCGATCTCGACGTATCGGCCATCGATGAATTGCCGCCCGGCCGCACGCCCGTGCAAACCGTCGTGCTGAGTGCGGGGCGGCGACCGCAGTTGATCGAGCGCATTCGCGCGGCGTGTGCCGAAGGCCGCCAGGCCTACTGGGTCTGCACGATCATCGATGAGTCCGATGAAGTCATCGCGCAGGCGGCACAAAGTACGTTCGATGCCCTGTCGGCCGCGTTGCCGGAGCTGCGCATCGGTCTTGTGCACGGCCGCATGAAGGCCAACGACAAGCAGGCGGCGATGCGCGCGTTCAAAGTCGGTGAGGTTGATCTGCTGGTGGCGACCACGGTGATCGAGGTCGGCGTAGACGTGCCGAATGCATCGCTGATGATCGTCGAAAATGCCGAGCGTCTGGGGCTGGCGCAGCTGCATCAATTGCGCGGTCGGGTTGGACGCGGCAGCACTGCGTCGAGCTGCGTGTTGCTGTATCAGTCGCCGTTGTCGCAGATGGCGCGGCAGCGACTGGAAACCATGCGCGAAACCAATGACGGCTTCGTGATCGCTGAAAAAGACCTCCAGTTGCGCGGCCCCGGCGAGCTGCTTGGCACGCGCCAGACGGGCCTTGCCACGTTCCGCGTCGCCGATCTCATGCGCGACGCCGACTTGTTGCCGCTGGTGCAGGGCATTGGCGAGCAGCTGCAACGCGACGCACCGCAGGTTGCCGACATGCTGGTCGATCGCTGGATCGGCGGCGCCGCGCGCTACGCGTCGGCATGAGCAAACTTTCGTCGCGTGTCGGACAGTGAGACACTCCAGTGCCAGCCAGAGCACTGATCGATGACTGACAAAATCCCGCTGCTGATCGACACCGACCCGGGTGTCGACGACGCGCTCGCGCTGCTGATGGCATTCGACGCGCCGAATCATGACATCGTCGGCCTGACCATCGCCGCCGGCAACGTGGGCCTGAATCACACCGTCGCCAATGCCTTGAAGCTGTGCGAAGTGGCCGGCCGCGATGACATTCCCGTCTTCGCCGGCTGCGCAGCGCCGTTGCTGTATCCGTCGCCCGATGCCGGTTACGTGCATGGGCTCGATGGTTTCGGCGATGTCGGCTACACGTCCGCCGCGCACACGGTGCAGGCCGAGCACGCGGCGCTGGCAATCCTGCGACTCTCGCACGAGCACGCCGGCAAATTATTGATGGTGGCGCTGGGTCCGCTGACCAACATCGCACTGGCGCTCAAACTCGACCCCAGCCTGCCCGAGCGCATCGCGCGCTTGGTGGTGATGGGCGGCGCGGTTACCGGCCACGGCAACATCACCCCGGCGGCCGAGTTCAATGTCTATTTCGATCCCGAGGCCGCGCACATCGTGTTCGAGGCGTTCGCCCGTTTCGACCTGTGCGACTGGGAAGCGACGATGGCCCACGGCCTGCACCACGACAACGTCGTGCAATGGCTGAAGGCAGGCGGCGAGCTGGCGGCGTTCTACGAACGCATCTCGCGCAAGACCCGCGAATGGTCGGCCGATCGCCGTGGAGACCACTGGCATTCCGCCGATGGCCTGGCAATGGCTTTTGCCCTGCAGCCGGAGGGCGCACTGGAGACCATCGAGCGGCCGCTGGCCGTGGCCCTGGATGGCCCGCACAGCCGCGGCGCCACGATCGTTGACTGGCAGCGCCAGGGCGGAAAACCCGATCATGCGCGGATCCTGCAGCGCTATGACCAGGCCCGCTTCGACGCCATGATCCAGCGGGCTTTGGTCGCCGGTTGACGAGGTGCTTGCGCCCACCGCGCGACGCGGGCTAAAATGCCGCTCTTACCCCGCAGAAACTGGTGCCCGCGCCATGAAGGCCGACATCCATCCCGCATACCATGACGTCGTGTTCCAGGACGTGACGTCTGATTTCAAGTTCCTGACCCGCTCGACCCTTGTCAGCAAGGATTCGATCAAGTGGGAAGACGGCAATGAATATCCCTTGATCAAGGTCGAAGTCTCCTCGGCCACGCACCCGTTCTATACGGGTCAGAACAAGCTTATGGACGTCAGCGGCCGCGTCGACAAATTTCGCAAGCGTTACTCGAAGTAAGTCAGCGCCAAGCAGGCATCACGACGGCTGCCGCAGGGCGGCCGTCGTCGTTTTCAGCATGTCATAGCGGATCAGCGCCGGGCTGGCGCGGTGCTGCAGTGTCCTGGTGTAAATGCATCCAGTTCTTCCCGCGCGGCGGGGAGCAGGGACGGCGCTGCTCGACATTTCAGCATCAGCGGCCAGATCACTCTTCCCAGATCACCCTTCATGGAACACTGCGTCCGGGGCGGCAATCCGAATTCCGGCTCTAAAGCCGTGTGCGATAATTGTTGCATCGCGGCACGCCGCGGAATCCATCCACCCCGCGCCGTGCCTGCAGCGGGTCACGAGGAGTGCAACAGTGTCTGGTTCCCCATCATCCATTTCTCCATCTTCCGCTAGCGTTTCTCCGGCGGTCGAGCAAGCCACGCTCACGGTCGGCGACAAGTCGGCCAGCCTGCCGATCTTGACCGGCACGCTCGGCAGCCCCTGCATCGACATCACGCGGCTGCCCAAGGAAACCGGTTGTTTCACCTACGACCCTGGTTTCACCGCGACGGCCGCCTGCAAGTCGGCGATCACCTATATCGATGGGGATGCCGGCGTGCTGTTGTATCGCGGCTATCCGATCGAGCAGTTGGCGGACAATTCCAGTTTCCTGGAAGTCGCCTACCTGCTGATGCATGGCGAATTGCCGGGCAAGCAGGATTTTGCCGCGTTCGATCACGAGATCACCCACCACACCATGATGCATGAGGCCTTCAAGGGCTTCCTCGATGGCTTCCGCCACGATGCGCATCCGATGGCGATGCTGGTTGGCATGCTTGGCTCGATGGCCAGCTTCTACCACAACGACCTCGACTACGAAGACCCGGAACAGCGCCGCCTGGCTGCGATCCGCCTGATCGCCAAGGTGCCGACGATTGCCGCTGCCTGCCATCGCCATTCAGTAGGCTGGCCGCTGCGCTACCCGCGCAACAACGTCGAATACGTCGAGCGGTTCCTGCACATGATGTTCGAGGTGCCAAGCGAGCCGCTGGAGATGAATCCGGTCGCCGCCAAGGCGCTCGACCTGTTGTTCATCCTGCACGCCGATCACGAACAAAACGCCAGCACATCCACCGTGCGGCTGGTCGGCTCCACCGGCGCCAATCCCTATGCCTGCATCGCCGCCGGCGTTGCGGCGCTGTGGGGCCCCGCGCACGGCGGCGCCAACGAGGCCGTGCTCAAGATGCTGGGCGAGATCGGTGACCCGAAAAACGTGCAGTCGGCCATCGACAAGGCCAAGGACAAGGAGTCGGGCTTCCGCCTGATGGGCTTCGGCCATCGCGTCTACAAGAACTTCGACCCGCGCGCCAAGATCATCCGCGCGATGTGCCACGAAGTGCTCAACGAGCTTGGCGTCAACGATCCGATGCTGGACGTGGCGATGAAGCTCGAGGAAGCCGCGCTCAAGGACGACTATTTCGTGCAGCGCAAGCTCTACCCCAACGTCGATTTCTATTCCGGCATCATCTATAAGGCGCTGGGCATCCCCACCGAGATGTTTACGGTGATGTTCGCCATCGCCCGCACCGCGGGTTGGGTCGCACACTGGCTGGAACAGCAGGAAGACCCCGAGTTCAAGATCGGCCGCCCGCGCCAGATCTATACCGGCCACGACGTGCGCGACTACGTGGCGCTCGACAAGCGCTGATCGCGCAGGCGTCCCGACAGGGACTGGGACACGAACAGCAGGTCCATGAACGCCCCGCATCGCGGGGCGTTTTTTATGCGCGATCCGTGCCGATGTTGCCAGCGTTGGGCGTACTGGCATCGGCTTGGAACCCGTCGATTTCCTCGGCCGCAAGCAACTCACGCAACTGCGTGGCCGACGCGCGCTTCATGGGTTTTTCATCGGTCGCCGATAGCGGTGCTTGTCGCAAGGTATCGGCAGGCAGCACGGTCAGATCGAAGGTCAGCTCCTCGGCGCTGAAGATCCAGGCCGGGAAATCATCTTCACGCATGCGATCCAAGCGGACATGGCGGCTGCGCGCGTCGGCGGGGATGCGGTGGTCGTCGAGGAACCGCGGCACGGCATCGGCGTCGTCGACATACAGTTGCAGTGTCACCGGTGCGTTGCTGTCGGCCGTGCCCTCCAGCACCGGACCAACCAGGCGCGGATGGAAGTCGGCAAAAAACTCCAGCGCGCGCAGGGCAGCTTCGCGCCGCGTGCGCACGTCCCGCGCGTGGCGGTCGCCAAGAAACAGGCGTTGGTACTGGCGCAATGCATCTTCGATCTCGCGATTGCGCGGCAACGAGGCGTCATCGTGGATGCCGAGCCGGCTGGCAGCCTTGAGCTTGGCCTGGTGGAAGTCGCGGATGCCGCCTTCGGCCATCAGGCGGGCGGCTTCATGGGCGAGGCGATGACGACGCTCGCGGACGTGCGTTTGGGCGTGCTGGCGGGCGCGATGCATGGATGCCTCCGGGCCGGTGTCCGGGTCGACTCTACAACATGCGATGCAGAAGAATTCGGTGCGGATGCCCGATGGCGGCGCAGCGTCGGCACGATGTTGCTGCGCGGACATCATCGGCAGGCGGAAGGGTGGCTCCTGCCGCCATCTCCATCAAAAAATGTCGAAGGCTTCTTCGTCCGGGGCCTGCTCGGCGTCCTGGTTGGTGTAGCTCTGCATGCGCTCGAGGTCTTCGACCTTGACGTATTCGGTGATGCCGCCGTTGCCGCCTGGCAACAGCGTGCCGTTGGCCGACACCGATACCTTCACCATGCCGTCGGGCGGGTTGTTGCTGGCGATCGGCACATCCTTCAAGGCCGCGCGCATGTAGTTGATCCAGATTGGGAGTGCAGCCTTGCCGCCGTATTCGCGGTAACCCAGCGAGCGGAAATCATCGCGACCGACCCACACCGTGGTGACCAGGTGACCGCCCAGTCCGGAAAACCAGGCGTCGCGAAATTCATTGGTTGAACCGGTTTTCCCCGCGATATCCTCGCGTCCCAGCACCTTGGCCGCAGTGCCGGTACCACGCTGGACCACGTCGCGCATCATCGACACGATCTGGTAGGCGACGCGTGCATCGATCGCGCGCGGTGCCAGCACGGTATCGGCCGGCAACGGCTTGGCCGCTGCTTGCGCGGTGGCCTTGTCCAATGCGGTTTTATCCGCTGCGGTTTTATCCGTAGCGGTCTTGTCCGCGCCCGGAGTCGGCGGCACGCCTGCGGGGCCAAGGTTGAAACCATCGACGACGTTCGACACCGTGGCCGGTTGGCCCGGACCCTGGGCGCAGCTGCGGCAGGCGGTCGGCGGCTTTTCCTTGAAGATAAGCGTGCCGTCGCGATCCTTGACCTCGTCGATGTACCAAGGAGTGATGCGGAAACCGCCGTTGGCGAATACCGCGTAACCGCGCGCGATGTCGATCGTCGGCAGCGAGGCGGTCCCCAGTGACATCGACAGGTTGGGTGGCAGCAAGGCCTCGTCGATGCCGAAGTGGCTGATGTAGCGACGCGCGTAATCAACGCCGATGGCATCGAGCAGGCGCACCGAGACCAGGTTGCGCGATTGCACCAGCGCCTCGCGCAGGCGCATCGGGCCTGCGAAGTTGCCGCTGTCGTTCTGCGGGCGCCAGACCTTGCCGGCGCGCATGCGGAACACCACCGGTGCGTCGAGCACGATCGAGGCGGGGTTATAGCCGCGCTCAAAGGCGGCGGCGTAGATGAAGGGCTTGAAGCTGGAACCGGGCTGGCGTCGCGATTGCGTGGCGCGGTTGAACTTGCTGCCGGCAAAGCTGAAGCCGCCGACCAATGCACGCAGCGCCCCGTTTTCCGGATCCAGTGATACCAGCGTGGCCTGTCCGCGCGGCACCTGGTCGAGTTGCCAACTGATCGTGGCGGGCGCGGCGGCTGCGACGGAGTTGCCGGTCGTCGTCGTGCCGGCGGCGTCCTTGTCGGCCGTATTGCCCGAACCGCCCTTGCCGGCAACCTTCACGGGTGTCTCGATCTTGCGAACGCGCACCAGGTCACCGCGCTTGACCAGGGCCGACGGCGCGCGCCCGGTCCAGCGGCTGGATGTCGCGTCGAGCGTCACCGCGCTGCCGTCGGCCAGCACCACGTCGGCGCTGCCGCTGTCGCTGCGCAGCACCACTGCGGGCAACAGGGCGTTCTGCGCCGGGATCCTGCGCAGTCGCGCGCTGGCGGTGGCCGCGTCCTCGTCGGCGGCGAGGTCGAAGTGTTGCTCGACCTTGTTCCAGCCGTGGCGATGATCGTAGACGTGCAAGCCATCGCGCACCGACAGCTGCGCGGCGGCCTGCAGCACCGGGTCGATCGAGGTGGTGACGTGATAGCCCTTGGTCAGCACGTCGCCGCCGTAGCGCGCGATCATTTCCCGCCGCACCATCTCCGCAACATACGGCGCGTACACCTCGACCGGGCGCTCGTGCGGGGATGCATGCATGGCCGTGGCCTGCGAGGCGCGCTCTTCGGCGGCATTGATGAAGCCCAGTTCGCGCATGCGCTGCAACACGTAATCGCGACGTTCGCGTGCGCGCTCGGGATTGGAGACCGGGTTGCCGCTGGACGGGAATTTCGGGATCGCGGCCAGCGAGGCCATTTCATCGAGGTCGAGTTTGTCCAGGGTCTTGCCGTAATAGAACTCCGCCGCCGCGCCGATGCCGTAGGCGCGATTGCCGAAGAAACTCTTGTTGAGGTACAGCTCGAAAATCTCGTCCTTCGACAGCTCGCGCTCCATCTTCATCGCCAGCAACATCTCGGCAAGCTTGCGCGTATAGCTGTATTCGGAGCTCAGGAAGAACTGCCTTGCCACTTGCTGGGTGATCGTGGAGCCACCGGGCACGCGCTTGTCGCTGGTGGTGGCCAGCAGCCAGATCGCGCGCGCCACGCCCTTGTAATCGACGCCGTGGTGCTCGTAGAACCGGTTGTCCTCGATGGCGATGAAGGCCTGCTTCATCCGCGCGGGCACCTGTTCGATGTCGACCGGATAACGACGCGTCTCGCCAAACAATGCCATCAGCCGGCCATCGTTGGCGTACACGTACATGGGTTCCTGCATTTCGACGTGTCGCAGCGAGTCCACGTCCGGCAACTTCGAGGAGACCACGTAATAAAGCGTGCCCAATGCGAGTGCGCCAAGTACGATGGCGGCAACAGCGGCGAGCAACATCCAGCGCAGCAGACGACGAAAACGTGACATCGAAGCAGATTCCTGTTGCGGGCCAACAGGCCCGTTTGCATTGCGGTATCGTGGTCGCGAAGTATAAGGGAGACGCCGGATCCGGCCGGCGCATAACCTGGGGTGGGGTCATGCAGCAGGGGCGGAATGCGGCATGGGGCACGGTCCGGCAACGCAGCTGTTGCCAATGGGTGAAAAGTCCGTTATTTAATGCAACGGGGCACGAAGAGCGCGTAAGCGCCCGTGACAAGGGGAGAAAACGTGGGACTGATCACAAAAAGCCAGGCACCGCTCGTCGGCGTCGATATCAGCTCGACGGCTGTCAAGTTGTTGCAGCTGTCGCGTTCGGGCGATCGTTACCGCGTCGAGCATTACGCGGTCGAACCACTGCCGCCCAACGCGGTGGTGGAAAAGAACATCGTCGAGGTCGAGGCGGTCGGCGAAGCCATTCGCCGCGCGGTCGCGCGATCCGGCACCCGCGCCAAGCATGCAGCGGCGGCCGTGGCCGGCTCGGCGGTGATCACCAAGATCATCCCCATGCCCGCGGATCTTGACGACGACGACATGGAGTCGCAGGTCGAGCTGGAAGCGGTCAACTACATCCCGTACCCGATCGAGGAAGTAAATCTCGACTTCGAGGTGCTGGGCATGATGCCGGGCAACGCCGAGATGGTGCAGGTGCTGCTGGCGGCGTCGCGCTCGGAAAACGTGGAGATGCGCGCATCGGCGCTTGAACTGGGTGGCCTGACCGCGCGGATCATGGATGTCGAGGCCTTCGCCATCGAGAACGCCTACGCGCTGCTCGCCAGTTCGCTCAACATCCCGCATGACGGCATCGTGGCGATGGTGGACGTTGGCGCAACCATGACCACGCTCAATATCCTGCGCAACGGCCGCAGCCTGTACAGCCGCGAACAGGTATTTGGCGGCAAGCAGCTGACCGACGAGGTCATGCGTCGCTACGGCCTGAGCTACGAGGAAGCCGGCCTGGCCAAGCGCCAGGGCGGACTGCCGGAAAGCTACGAGATCGAAGTGCTGGAGCCGTTCAAGGAGGCCCTGGTGCAGCAGATCAGTCGCCTGCTGCAATTCTTCTACGCCGGCAGCGAGTTCAACCGCGTCGACCAGGTGGTGCTGGCCGGTGGCTGCGCCTCGATTCCCGGCGTCGCCGAGATGGTCGAGGAGCAGCTCGGTGTGCAGACCGTGGTGGCCAATCCGCTGGCGCAGATGACGCTCGGTTCGCGGGTGCAGGCACATGCCCTGGCCCAGGATGCCCCGGCGCTGATGATTGCCTGTGGCCTGGCTCTGAGGAGTTTCGACTGATGGCCCGGATCAACCTGCTGCCGTGGCGCGCCGAACGCCGCAAGCTGCGCAAGAAAGAATTCGGCGTCATGCTGGGATTCGCGGCGCTGGCCGGCCTGGCCTTGTGGTTTTTGGTCAACACCTATTACAACAACCAGATCGACGGCCAGAACGCACGCAACGGCTACCTGCAGGAACAGATCACCCAGGTCGATGGCAAGATCAAGGAGATCGAGGAACTCGACAGGCAAAAGGCCCGACTGCTGGCGCGCAAGGAAGTCATCGAGCAGCTGCAGGCCAACCGCTCGCAGATGGTCCATCTGTTCGATTCGCTGGTGCGCACCATTCCCGACGGCGTCGTGCTGACCTCGATCAAGCAGGAAGGCGAAAAACTCACGCTGGAAGGCCGCTCGCAGTCCAACGCGCGGGTCAGTACTTACATGCGCAGCCTTGAGAGCTCTGGCTGGATGACCAAGCCCGATCTGTCGATCATCGAGGCCAAGGGCATGGTGAAGGGATTGCCATACGCGTTCACGCTGTCGGTGAGGCTGGCCAACCCCAACGCACCCAAGGATGAAGACGGCGACGGTGTGCCCGATGCGGCGCCGCCAGTCGGTGAAGCGCCAGCTCCCATCGGCGCAACCATCGCACCGCCCGCCGCGACACCCACATCCACCGCGACGCCCGCTGTTGTGCCCGTGCAAACCACGCCAGCCGAGCCAGTGAAAGCGCCGGTAGCTGAGCCCGCGACCGTGCCTGCCAATGAAGGAGCCGCGTCGTGAGCCAGAAAAAAGTGAAGATCAGCGATCTGGACATCAACAATCCCGGTGCCTGGCCACGCCCCTACAAGATCGGTTTCTGCGTCCTGCTCTGCCTGCTGATCTTCGGCTTGCTGTGGTGGGTGATTACCCGTGAAAAGGGCGACCAGCTCAAGGGCCTGGAACAACGCGAGACTGAATTGCGCACCGAATTCAGTACCAAGCAGGGGCGCGCTGCCAACCTCGGGCCGCTCAAGCAGCAGCTTGCGCAGATGGAACAGCAGCTGCAGCAGATGCTGCGGCAGCTGCCCAGCAAGACTGAAATGCCTGACCTGATCGTCGATATCTCGCAGACCGCACTGGCGACCGGTATCCAGAACGAGTTGTTCCAGCCCGGTCCGGAAACCACCAAGGAGTTCTACGCCGAGAAGCCGATTGCCCTGAAGATGGTGGGGACCTACCACCAGTTTGGTGCATTCGTCAGCGGCGTCGCCTCGCTGCCGCGCGTGGTGATCATGACCATGCATGACATCTCGCTGAAGCCGGTCAATGCCGACAAGGATCCCGCCGCCGCGATTCGTCCCAACGCGAACCTGGAGCTTGCCGGAACCGTCAAGACCTATCGTTATCTCGACGAGGAAGAAGCAGCTGAGCAGGAAAAAGCAGCCGCTACGGCGACGCCGGGCGCGATTTCGCCCACCGCTGGCGGGGGGCTCTGACATGGGGATGTCGATGACAGTCGCTCGCCGCGCACTTGCGCTGGCTGTGGTGTTTGCGCTTGCCGCCTGCGGACGCAGCATCACCAGCAAGCCCGGTGAAGCACCCAACCTGGAAGAATGGGTTGCCAACACCAAGGCCGAACCTGCGCCGCCACTGGATCCATTGCCGGTGATGCAGCAGTTCGAAACATTTGAATATGCCGCGCAAGGCATGCGTGATCCATTCAGTGATGCCTTCACCTCGCAAGATAGCGGCGCTGGAAGCGGGCCCAGGCCTGATTCGCATCGCCGCAAACAGACACTTGAGCAGTTTCCGCTCGACAGCCTCAACATGGTCGGTACGATTGGCCGCGGCCAGGGCGTCGTCGCCCTCGTGGTCGCGCCCGACAAGGTTGTCTATCGCGTGCGGCCGGGTGTCTACATGGGACAGAACGACGGTCGCGTGACCGCTGTCCACGAAGATCGCATTGAACTTGTCGAACTAGTGCCGGATGGCGCGGGCGGCTGGCTGGAAAGGCCGGCGTCGGTTGCGCTCGAAGATAATTGATTAGGGGAAGCCATAATGACCGTTAACCAAGCGCAACACCTGCCGAAATGCCGACGTGCCAAGCCTCTGCGAGCCGGCGCGATCGGTCTCGTGGCAGGGCTGGTGTCGGCCTTCGGCGCCGTCCACGCCTCGCAACCTGTCGCGACCGCGTCCTACTTCGCAATCACGCAGGCGGCGTTGCCCAGTGCCGTCGATCCGGCCAAGCAGGTCCCGGGCGGACTCGCGGTGTCGAGCATCGATTTCAAGCGTGGCGATGGCGGATCGGGCAAGCTGATCATGCGTTTCAGCGGCGATGGCGCGGCACCGGACCTGCGCAAGCAGGGCTCGGAGGTCGTGATCAATGTCGGCAACGCCAGCCTGTCGCCAGCGCTGCAGCGTCCGCTCAACGTCACCGATTTTGCAACGCCGGTGCAGCGCATCGACGCCAGCCAGTCCGGTGTCGGCTCGAGAATCGTGCTCAGCACCCAGGGCCCATTTGAATCGATGGCCTACCAGAGCGGTCGCGACTACATCGTCGAAATCGTCCCACGTGCCGCCGCGCCTGCGCGTGCCATGGGTGCGCCGGCTTCGGCGGCCCGCCAGGCCGGTATCGATCCGGATTCGCGCACCTATACCGGCAAGCCGGTGACGTTCGACTTCCAGAACATCGCGGTACGCACGGTGCTCAAGCTGATTGCCGACGAATCACATCTCAACATCGTGGCCTCCGACTCGGTCCAGGGCGACGTGACCCTGCGCCTGGACAACGTGCCGTGGGACCAGGCGCTGGATATCGTGCTGCAGGCCAAGTCGCTGGACAAGCGCCGCAGCGGCAACGTGGTCTGGGTGGCACCGCAGGCTGAAATCGCCAAATTCGAGCAGGCCAAGGCCGAGGCGCGCCTGGCGATCGAAGAGCGCGCCGAGATGGTGACCGAATATCTGCCGGTCAACTATGCCAGCGCCGAAGACATCGCCAAGCTGCTGACCGACGAAAGCAAGGGCAGTGCAGGTGGTGGCAGTGGTGGCGGCGCCGGTGGCAGCAGTTCCAACCAGAGTCGCGGCTTCCTGTCCTCTCGCGGCAGCCTGAGCTTCGACCGTCGCACCAACACCCTGCTGGTGATCGACATCCCCGATCGCGTGGCCAACATCAAGAACCTGGTCTCGCAGCTCGACCGGCCGGTCGACCAGGTGGTGATCGAGGCACGCATCGTGATTGCGACCGAATCATTCGCGCGGGAGTTGGGTGCCAAGTTCGGCATACAGGGGGCGAGCGGAAATCCGGGCGACCGCAGTTCCGTTGGGTTCGGAGGCAACGTTACGGATTCGAGCGGCAACGCAATCAATCGTGCGAACAATGTCAGCCCAAGCAATCCGCGTGGCCTGGGCGGTACGTTTGGTGGCGGCTTGAACGTCAATCTGCCGGCGGGTGCGGGTGCAGGCGCATTTGCACTTTCGATCCTCAATGCAGGCTACCTGCTCGACCTGGAGCTGTCCGCGCTGCAGACTGAAGGCCGTGGTGAAGTGATCTCCAATCCTCGCGTCGTCACCAGCAACCAGAAGGAAGCAGTGATTACCCAGGGTCGCGAGATCGGTTACCTCACCGTGACCGGTGGCCAGAGCAACAACGTGCCGACGGTGCAGTTCAAGGAAGCCCTGTTGCAACTCAAGGTAACCCCGACCATTACCAATGATGGTCGCGTGTTCCTCAACATGTTCGTGACCAAGAACGAGCAAGACGGCCAGGTTGACCTCAAGGGCTTTGGTTTTGTCCCGACCATCGCCCGTCGTGAAATCAATACAGCGGTTCTCGTCGACGATGGCCAGACCGTGGTGATTGGCGGCGTCTACGAGTTCAAGGACGCCAACGACGTGTCGAAGATCCCGTTCCTGGGTGACATCCCGTTCCTCGGCAACCTGTTCAAGAAGAAGAGGCACACCAAGGACAAGGCTGAGCTGCTTGTGTTCGTGACACCGAAGATCCTCAAGGTGGCGCAGCGCAACTGACGCAGTCGCGGCTCCGGCTTGCCGGACGACGATCAACGACGGGGCCTGCGGGCCCCGTTTTCGTTGCGGGTGCCCGCGCGCGCACTCATGCAATTAGTACTGAATTCCGGAGGTTCGAGTTTGCCTCGGCGCCGCTGAAGACAATCATGGTTGCGCCGTCACCTGCATGGGTGTCGCCTTGTCGCGGTGCGTCTGCCTGAACAACAGCAGGAACCAAGCGGCCGCACTTCGGTCAAACTGACCCCGGACGCCAGCCAGGCGTCGCCGCGCAGCTGATCCATGGATACCGTCCGTTCCGACACCACCCCAGTGCATGCGTTGTTCAACGCCTTGCGCGACGACCTGTCCACCGAAATCGTCGGTCAGGCTGCACTGATCGAACGTCTGCTGATCGCGTTGCTTGCCGATGGCCATTTGCTGGTCGAAGGCGCGCCGGGCTTGGCCAAGACCACCGCGATCCGGGCGTTGGCCGCGCGTGTGGAAGCGGATTTTGCGCGCGTGCAGTTCACGCCTGATTTGTTGCCTGCCGACCTGACCGGCACTGAAGTCTGGCGACCGCAGGACGGACGTTTCGAATTCCTGCCCGGGCCGATCTTCCATTCGGTGCTGCTCGCCGACGAGATCAATCGCGCGCCGGCCAAGGTGCAATCGGCGTTGCTCGAGGCGATGGGCGAGCGCCAGGTGACCGTCGGTCGCCAGACCTACGCCTTGCCGCCCCTGTTCTTGGTGATGGCAACGCAGAATCCGATCGAACAGGAAGGCACTTTTCCCCTGCCCGAAGCTCAGCTTGACCGCTTCTTGATGTATGTGCGGATCGGTTACCCGGAAGCGGCGGCGGAAACGGAAATCCTGCGCCTGGCCCGCGAGCGCGCCCGGCAGACCCTGCAGGCCGCGCCGACGCCCAAAGTGAAGATCTCGCAAGCCGACGTGTTCGCGGCGCGCAACGCGGTGCTCGATCTGCACGTCGCACCGCAACTGGAGCGCTATCTGATCGAACTGGTCCTGGCCTCGCGCGATGCCGGTCGATACGACCCCGCGCTGGCCAAACGGATCAGCTGGGGCGCAAGCCCGCGCGGTTCGATCGCGCTTGAACGCTGTGCGCGTGCACGCGCCTGGCTGGCCGGGCGCGATTTCGTCACTCCCGACGATATCCGTGCGATCGCCCCGGACGTCCTGCGCCATCGCGTGCTGCCGAGCTACGAGGCCACCGCCGAAGGTTGGGATGGCGATCGCCTGGTCGCCGAACTGCTCGACAAGGTGCCGCTACCGTGAGCCCGGTCGCAAGATCGAGGCCATGCCTCCGACGTCACGGGTACATGGTGGGCCGATGCGGTTTGGCCGACCGGAAGGATGCGTTCGACCATTTGGGGTTTCGGGAATGCCATCGCGATCGACGGCCGATGCCATGAGCGAAGGCATCACGCCCACGCTGCCCGAACTGGTTGCCCTGCGCGCCGCCGCGCAGGGCCGACGACCGCCACGACGCGGACGCCATGGCGCCAGTGGCCAGGCGTTGTCGCCGATGCGCGGACGCGGCATGGAATATGCCGAATCGCGCGAATATGCACGCGGCGATGATGCGCGCCACATTGATTGGCGCCTGACCGCGCGCAGCGGCAAGCCGCATACCAAGTTGTTCCAGGTGGAGCGCGAACGCCTGACCCTGATCGTCGCCGACACCGCGCCGGCGCTGTACTTCGGCACCCGCGTGCGCTTCAAGTCGGTGCAGGCCGCGCGCGCCGGCGCCATTGCCGCCTGGGCCGCCGTGCGCGATGGCGACCGCATCGCCGCCCTGCGCGGCAGTGCGATGGAAGCGCCGATCGCCCCCGCTGCGGGCCCGCGCGGCGCACTGCGCGTACTCGATGCGCTGGTGCGCTGGTATGCGCAGGCACCTGCCGACGATGGCGGCCTGGCGCTGGCACTCGATCATGCCAGCAGGCTGCTGCGACCGGGTTCGCGAATGCTTGTATTGGCCGACACCGCCAGCATCGCGACGATCGCCGAACAGCGCTGGTCGGTGCTGGCGATGCACAACGAGATCGTGGTGTTGCTGTTGACCGACCCGCTGGAATCAGACCCGCCGCGCGCCGCGTTGCCGTTCATGACCTCGGGGCACCGCGTTGAACTCGACCTTGCCGCAGCCGCGCAGCGCCAGCGTTGGCGCGCGGCGTTCGTGCTGCCGCAGCAGGTGGCGATGACCGCGCTGCAGGCGCGCGGTGTCCGCGTGCAGCTGTTGTCCAGCGATGCGTCAAGTGAATCATGGTTGCCCTTGTTCGGCAGGCCGAGGGCCGCGTGAACGGATATTTCCCTGGTGTGCATGTGCCCGGCTTGCAGGTGCAAGCGCTGTCGTCGTCGGGCCTGGTGCTGCGCGATATCCACCAGCCAGCGGCGCAGCCGTGGTGGCCGCCCGCACCGGGTTGGTGGCTGCTGCTTGCCGTGGTGCTGGTCGTGGCTGCACTCGCCACGGCGTGGGGATTGCGCCGTCGCCGCCGTCGCGTGGCCGCTGCACGCTTGTTCGACCAACGCAGCGCCGCGGCGCAAACCCCGGCCGCACGAATCGCGGTGATCTCCGAACTGTTGCGCCGCGCCGCACGAATCGGCGATCCACTGGCCGACCGTTTGCAGGGCGACGCGTGGCTGGAGTTCCTGGATGGCGACAGGTCGCGGGCGTCGCCTGCGCATCGACCATTTTCGCAAGGGCCGGGGCGCGTGCTGCTGGAAGGGGGGTTCCGCCGCGTCATGGATGCGGATGATGCCGACACGTTGCTGCCGATCGCCCGCAAGCGATATCTCGAACTGATGGCGGCGCGACGATGAGCGCGTGGCTATCCGCGTGGTCGTCGGCGTTCGACGGGTTCGCATGGCCGTGGCTGCTGCTCGCACTGCCATTGCCATGGGTGCTGCGCGCCTGGCTGCCGGCGACGCGCAGTACGGCGGCGGCATTGAACGTGCCCTACGGCGCGCGACTCGACGCGATTGCCGGTACCGGCGGGCTTGCCAGGGCCGCGCATGCGTCGTGGTGGCTATGGCTGGCCTGGGTGCTGCTGTGCGTTGCCGCCGCGCGCCCGCAGCAGCTTGGCGAGGCGGTGCAACCGCCGCAGAGTGGACGCGACCTGATGCTGGCCGTCGATTTGTCCGGCAGCATGGGTGAGGAAGACATGCAGTTGGGCGGTCGCGTGGTGGATCGCCTCACCGCCGCCAAGGCCGTGCTCGCCGATTTCCTTGACCGCCGCGCCGGAGATCGCGTCGGCTTGCTGGTGTTCGGGCAAAAAGCCTACGCATTGACGCCGCTCACGCTGGATCGCGACAGCGTGCGCCAACAATTGCAGGACAGCGTGGTTGGATTGGCCGGGCGCGAAACCGCGATCGGCGATGCCATCGGACTGGCGGTGAAACGCCTGCGCAAGCAGCCGGCCGGCGAGCACGTGCTGATCCTGCTCACCGATGGCGTCAGCAATGCCGGCGCGCTGGATCCGATCAAGGCCGCCGAACTGGCGCGCGACCATCACGTGCGCATCCACACCATTGCGTTTGGTGGTGAAGGCGGCGAATTGTCGGTATTCGGATTCCGCCTGCCGATGCCGGCCGGCGACGACAGCATCGATGAGGCCACCTTGCAGCGCATCGCCAAGATGACCGGCGGCCGCGCGTTTCGCGCGCGCGACACCGCTGAGCTCGCCGGCATCTATGCCGCGATCGATCGCCTTGAGCCGGTCACGCGCCCCGGCAAGCGCGTGCGTCCGCGCATCGAGCGTTATCCGTGGCCGTTGTCGCTCGCATTGCTGTGCGCGGTGCTGGCGTTTGCGAAGCCGCGCCTGCGTGTGCGGCAGGGCGTGCCGGCATGAACTTCAACGATCTCCAGGACGCATTGGCGGCGCTGCATTTCCTGCGTCCACAGTGGCTGTGGGCGTTGCTGGCCTTGCCGGCGCTGGCGTGGGCGTGGCGTGCGCGACAACGGCGGCAAAATGCATGGCGTGGCGTCGTTGATGCGCATCTGTTGCCGCATTTGCTGGAGCGCGGACACGCGGTCCGCGGATCGATGGCGCCGTGGCTGGCGCTGCTCGGCCTGGTGCTGGCGTTGCTGGCCTTGTCAGGCCCAAGTTGGCGCAAGGGCGATCAACCGTGGCTGCAGGGCGCCGCGCCGCTGGTGATTGCGCTGGATCTGTCCAGCACGATGCTGGCCAATGATTTGCCGCCATCGCGACTGCTGCAGGCGCGCGCAAAGCTTGCTGCGCTGCTGCAGCAACGGGCAGGCGGCCAGGTCGGAATGGTGGTCTTCGCCGACGACGCCTACACCGTTGCGCCACTGACCGACGATGCCGACAACGTTGCCTTGTTCCTCGATGCGCTGAGCCCCGACATCATGCCCGTCGATGCCATGCCCGACAGTGGCAGCAACGCGGCGCGCGCGATCGTGCGCTCGGCGAAACTGTTGCGGCAGGCAGGCTATACCCAGGGCACCATCCTGGTCCTCAGCGATCACGCCGACGTGGCTGCGCGCAGCGCCGCTAGCGAGGCTGGGCGCAGCGGTTATCGCGTGTCCGCGCTGGGCCTTGGCAGTGCCGGCGGCGCGGCCTATCGCAACGCCCAGGGCGGCATCGCGAACACGCACCTTGATTCCGGCTCGCTGCAGGCCTTGGCCGTGGCAGGCGGCGGTCGTTATGCGGCGTTGGCCGATGACGCGAGTGACCTGAAGGCCTTGGGTGTGCTGGATGCCGCGTCGATGCATGACGCTGTCGCGGCCCATAACGGCAAGGCCGGGGTGTGGCGCGACGATGGCTACTGGCTGCTGTTGCCGCTGATGCTGCTGGCGATGTTTGCATTCCGGCGGGGCGGCATGCTGGCCGTGGTTTTGCTGTGCACGTGCCTGCCATGGCTGCCGGCGCGCGCGGCCGATGGCGGTACGTTGTGGCAACGCGCCGATCAGGTCCAGCACGCGCGCATGCAGTCGGGCATTGAAGCCTATCGAAAACAGGATTTCGCCGGCGCGCTACGGGCATGGGAGTCATTGCCCGGCGCCGAAGCCGCCTACAACCGCGGCAATGCCCTCGCAGAAAGCGGACGCCTTGAGGACGCCATCGCGCAATACCAGCAAGCCTTGCGCCTGGGGCCGGCGATGGACGATGCCGCTGCCAACAAAAAAGCGGTTGAGGCGGCAATGAAACGCAAACCGCCGCCGGCCCGACAGCCCGACAGTCCGGGCAAGCAGCGGCAAACGCCGCAGACAGGCAAGCAGAAGGACGGGACGTCCGGGCAACAGGACGGCGCCGGGTCGCAATCCAAGCCGCAATCGGATGCGGCATCCAACGGCGCGCAGCAACAACAGTCTGGCGATACCTCGCGACCAAAACCGCAGGACACCAACCAGCAGGAAAAATCGCCGCCGGAATCCGCGACAGCGCCTCGCGCCGGCGACGCCAAGGCGCAACGCGATGCCGACGCCGAGCAGCGCGCACGCATGCAGCAGGCCTTGCAGGGCAATCCGCAGGGCAAGCAGCAGGCGAGGGACGGGCAGGCCGTCGAAGGCGAGCCGAAGCAAGCGCAACGTGCAGCCGATCGCGAGAAACAGCTGGCCAACGAGGCATGGCTGCAGCGCGTGCCCGATGATCCGGGCGGCCTGCTGCGCGCAAAGTTCCGGCTTGAATACCAACGTCGCCAGGAAACCGGAGAACACTGATGGCACGCAGGTGCATCCAGATATTTTGCCTGCTGTCGTTGCTGGCGGCGTTTTCCGCGCAGGCGCAGGCACAGACACGAGCATGGATCGATCGCGACCACGCCGCGCTGGGCGAAACCCTGACCTTGAACATCGAGACCGACGACGCCACCACGTCGGCGCCCGATTACGCGCCCCTGCAACAGGATTTCATCGTCAGCGGCAATACCAGCAACCGCCAGGTGGAAATCATCAACGGGCGCAGCCGGGTGCGGGTGCTGTTTGCCGTCGCCCTGCAGCCACGGCGCGAAGGTTTGCTGAGGGTGCCTGCGTTGATGCTGGGCACGCACACCACGCAGGCACTGTCGCTGACGGTAACGGCCGCGGCGCCGCCTGCGCGGGCCGGCAGCGCGGCCTTCATCGAGACGGAGATCGATGACCAGACTCCCTATGTACAACAGGCCGTTGGCTACACGTTGCGCCTGTATTACGCGAGCCCGCTGATTTCTGGCCAACTCGACCAGGCCACGCCCGATGGCGCATCGCTGCGGCGCATCGGCGACGACCTGCAGTACACGCGCAACGTCGGCGGCCAGAGCTACACCGTGGTCGAGCGCCGCTTCCTGCTGATTGCCGAACGCAGTGGGCCGTTGGTGATTCCCGGCGCGCGCTTCTCCGGGCGCAGTGCGGGCGGATTTTTCGATGACATGTTTGGCGATGGTGCGCGCGCGTTGAGTGCAAACGGTGCGCCGCGATTTGTCACGGTGCGTCCAGTGCCGGCGACGGCGCCTCAACCGTGGCTGCCGTTGCGCGGATTGACGTTGCGCTACCTCACCACGCCGGACGATGCGCGCGCCGGGCAAGCCGCCACGCTGGTGGTCCAGGCCAATGCCGACGGTGCCATCGCTGCGCAGATGCCGGAGCTGCAGTTGCCTGCCATCGATGGCGCACAGGTGTTTGCGGAGCCGGCGCAGGTGGATGAAACATTCGACAACGGCCGCCCGCAGGTCAAGGTCACGCGCACGTTCTCGATCGTGCCTGCGCGCGCCGGCGCGCTGCGTGTTCGCGGGCCGCGCATCGCCTGGTGGGATGCGCGCGCGGCCACGCTGCGAACCGCGTCGCTGCCTGATCTCAACCTGCAGGTGGCCGCAGGCGTGCAAGGCGACGCCAACACATCCACGTCAGCTGGCGCTGCAACCGCGAACAAGAACATCAAGCCACGCGCCGATGAGCTGCAGTTGCCGGGCCTGCACGATGCGGCGCGCTGGTGGGCGTTGGCCGCGGCCGGGTTTGCCTTGCTGTGGCTGGCGACGCTGGTGTGGGCCTTGCAGCGTCGTGGCCATGCGATGTTGCCGCAACGGGATGCCGCCGCGACGATGCCGCACGAGGCAGCACACGCAACGGCCAGCCTGCGCACGCTGAAACAAGCGCTCGACGCCGGCGATCTTGGCGATGTGGCCGAGGTCCTGTGCGCAATGGCGCATCCGCCCGCAGCCGACCTGGATGACGTGCACGCGCGGCTCGACGACGCCGCGCAGCGCGATGCCGTCGCAGCCCTGCAACGCGCCCGCTGGGGTGACGGTGATGCAGCGGCCGCGCGCGCAGCCGTGCGCGCGGCCTTCAAGTCGGCTCCTCGCTGGAGTAAACCTGAGACCACCCAGGCACAGGAACCGCTGCCGCCGCTGTATCCGCGCTAGATGTGCGCACCGGCTAGGTCGGGGGTATGCCCCGGCGCTTGATGCTCCTGATAATCCTGGTATCAGGCACCCTCGAAACCCACGGTGTCGGGACGTCGCCCTGAGCCGGGCAGCGTCCGTTCTGCGTTGCCAGCGCCATCCGTGCTGATCCCGGGCCGAGATGCTTTTTGCGGCTGATCCATGCACCAAGGCAGCGGGGAAGCCTGCCTGGTGCGGTTTGCTAAGCTCCGAGCCTTCGCGCCACCGCCCGTCACGGAAGCATTGCCGATGTCCGAGTCAACCCGATCCCGCAAACCACCCATGCCGCTGCACTGGAAGATCGGGATTGGTTTCTTCGCCGGCCTGTTCGCAGGAATGCTGGTGCATTACACCGTGGGCGCCGATGCCGGCTGGATCCAGTTGGCGACGAAATACGCCACGCAACCGTTTGCGACGCTGTTCCTCACCCTGATCTTCATGCTGATCGTGCCGCTGCTGTTCTCGGCGCTGGTGGTGGGTGTTTCGGAAATGGGTGACATCCGCTCGCTTGGCCGCATCGGCTGGCGCACGCTGGGCTACACCGTGCTGCTGTCGGGCATTGCGGTGCTGCTGGGCCTGGTGATGGTCAACGTGTTCAAGCCCGGTGCGGGCGTTGACCCGGTGGTGGCGCAGCAGTTGCTCAGCGAAGGCGCCGAGCGCGCGCAGGCCATCGTGCGCGACAGCCAGGGCCAGGCGAGCGGCATCGACATGTTGCTGTCGATCGTCCCGTCCAACGTGATTGGCGCGGCATCCAGCAACGCCTCGATCCTGGCGCTGATGTTCTTTGCGCTGATGTTCGGCATTGGCCTGGTGATGAGCGACCAGACACCGGCGATCCAGACACTCAAGCGCGGCATCGAAGGCTTGTTCGAGGTGTCGATGACACTCATCGGCCTGGTGATCCGGTTGGCGCCGTACGCGGTGTTCTGCTTCATGTTCAACCTCGCGGTGTTGTTTGGCTGGGAATTGCTGGTGCGACTTGGCGCGTATGTGCTGGTGGTGTTTGGCGCGCTGGTGATCCACATGCTGGTGGTGTATTCGCTGGCGCTGAAGTTCATCGGGGGTTATTCGCCGTTGAAGTTCTTCAAGGGCGTGCAGGAGGCGATGTTGATGGCGTTCTCGACAGCGTCGAGCAATGCGACCTTGCCCACGGCGCTGCGGGTTGCCGATGAACTCGGGCTGCCGCGGCAGGTGTCGCGCTTCGTACTGACCATCGGTGCCACCGCCAACCAGAACGGCACCGCGCTGTTCGAGGGCGTCACGGTGATCTTCCTCGCCCAGTTCTTCGGCGTGGACCTGTCGATCGGCCAGCAGGTGATGGTGATGCTGGTGTGCATCCTGGGCGGCATCGGTACCGCAGGCGTGCCGTCCGGATCATTGCCGGTGGTGGCGCTGATCTGCGCGATGGTCGGGGTGCCGCCGGAAGGCATCGGCCTGATTCTGGGCGTGAACCATTTCCTCGATATGTCGCGCACCGTGGTCAACGTCACCGGAGACCTGGGCATCGCGGCGATGGTGTCCAAAGGTGAGGTTGACGTACCGGAGCTGGCCTGAGTGACCGCGCAGGTCGGGGCCATGCCCCCGATGCCCGATGGCGACGGCGACGGCGGCGGCGCTGTGCAGGCGAGCATGGACGCGTTCGCAAGCCGTGTTCGTGGGGTCCGCTGGTGTCGGGGTCACTCAGTGGCGTACCGCCGGGCTACGCGGCTCTGACTTGGACAAGCGCGCGCACGATGGGCTAAGCGCATGACGCAACTGCGCGTACGTCGCGGATGTGGCCCTGGCGTGTGCGGGCTTTTTGCTTCATCGGCGAGGCGTGGGACAATACCTCGCCCGCGAATCGCCGGGCGCCGCACTGCGGATGCCTCGGTATCTGCATACAAGACTTCCGAGCCCCATGACGACGCCCAGCCGCCGCGACCTTGCCAACGCCATCCGTTTCCTCGCCATCGATGCGGTCCAGGCCGCCAATTCCGGCCATCCGGGCATGCCGATGGGCATGGCAGACATCGCCGAAGTGCTGTGGAACGATTACCTCGGCCACAACCCCAACAACCCGAAGTGGTTCAACCGCGATCGTTTCGTGCTGTCAAACGGTCACGGCTCGATGCTGCATTACGCGTTGTTGCACCTGTCGGGCTATGACCTGTCACTGGACGAGCTGAAGAATTTCCGCAAGCTCGATTCCAAGACCCCCGGCCATCCGGAAAACTTCATGACCCCCGGTGTGGAAACCACCACCGGCCCCCTCGGACAGGGCTTCGCCAACGCGGTTGGGTTTGCCTTGTCAGAAAAGCTGCTCGCGCAGCGCTTCAATCGCCCCGAATTTGCCATCGTCGACCACCGCACCTGGGTGTTCATGGGCGACGGCTGCATGATGGAAGGCATCTCGCACGAAGCCGCCTCGCTGGCCGGGACCTGGGGCCTGGGCAAGCTGGTGGCATTCTGGGATGACAACCATATTTCCATTGACGGCGATGTCGCCGGCTGGTTCACCGACGACACGCCCGCGCGATTCGAGGCGTACGGCTGGCGCGTGGTCCGCGACGTCGATGGCCACGATGCCGATGCGATCAAGGCGGCGATCGAACAGGCGATCGCGCATGACGACAAGCCGGTGTTGCTGTGCTGCCGCACCACGATCGGATTCGGTTCGCCCAACAAGGCCGGCAAGGAATCCGCACATGGCGCCGCGCTGGGCAAGGACGAAATCCAGGCGACGCGCAAGGCGCTGGGTTGGGAGTCGGCTCCGTTCGAGATCCCGCAGGCCATCCGTGATGGCTGGCGTGCCGGCAACGCCGGCCTGGTGCGTGAAGAACTCTGGAACCAGACGTTCGACAAATACGCCGCGCGTCATCCCGAGCAGGCCGAAGAACTCATCCGCCGCTCGCATGGCGAATTGCCCGAGGACTTCGCTGCCGCTGCCGATGCCTACATTGCAAAATTGCAGGTCGACGGTCCCGTGGTCGCCTCGCGCAAGGCCTCGCAGATGGCGATCGAAGCGTTCGCACCGTTGTTGCCGGAACTGATCGGCGGATCGGCCGACCTGGCCGGTTCCAACCTGACCTTGTGGAGTGGCAGCAAGTCGGTCGCCACTGATGACGCCGACGCCAACTACATCTATTACGGCGTGCGCGAATTTGCGATGACCGCGATCAGCAACGGGCTGGCGCTGCACGGTGGCTTCATCCCCTACGACGCCACCTTCCTGGTGTTCAGCGACTACGCGCGCAATGCCGTGCGCATGAGCGCGCTGATGGGCGCGCGCGCGATCCATGTCTACACGCACGATTCGATTGGCCTTGGCGAAGACGGCCCCACGCACCAGCCGGTCGAACACGTCGCGTCGCTGCGCTATATCCCCAACAACGATGTCTGGCGTCCGTGCGATGCGGTCGAATCAGCCGTGTCATGGCGCGCAGCCATCGAGCGCAGGGATGGTCCAAGCTGCCTGGTGTTTTCGCGCCAGAACCTTGCCCACCAGGCTCGCACCGATGCGCAGGTGGCGGACATCACGCGCGGCGGCTATGTGCTCAAGGACAGCGTCGGCGCACCGGAACTGATCCTGATCGCCACCGGTTCCGAAGTTGGCCTTGCCATGGATGCCGCAGCGAAACTTGGTGACGCGGTGCGCGTGGTGTCGATGCCATGCACGGATGTGTTCGATCGCCAACCCGCCGATTACCGCGAATCCGTGCTGCCCAACGCGTGCCGCGGGCGCGTCGCGATCGAGGCCGGCGTCACCGATTTCTGGCGCAAGTATGTTGGCCTGGATGGCGCGGTAGTCGGCATCGACAGCTTTGGTGCCAGCGCACCGATCGAAGCACTGATGCCGCACTTCGGCTTCACCGTCGAACATGTGGTCCAGGCGGCCCGGAGCCTCGTCGTCCGGCGCTGACGTGCGTACACGACGGTAGAGCATCGCCGGCGTTACGCTTGCAGTCCGCGCGCGCCCGCCAGGCGCGCCAGGCGTCTGCCGACAGCCATGGCCCCACCGAGCTCCATTTTTGCCCGCGTCGTACGCCGCCTGGAGGCGGAAGGGCGCTGGAAGGCATGGCTCTCGGGCGTCGTCGGGCTGCTGCTCGCGCTGCTTGCCTTCAAGGCGTTCCACGGCCTTTGGCAGGAGATTGATTACAACGACGTCCTGACGGCGATGCGCGCGGTGTCGCCGTTGCACATGCTGTTGGCACTGCTGGCAACACTGGTCAGCTACGTGGCATTGACCGGATACGACCAGTCGGCGATGCGCTATGTGGGCGCCCGGGTGCCGTATCGGGTCGTGGCCCAGACCTCGTTCGTGGCCTACGCCGTCGCCAATACCATTGGCCTTGGCGTGTTCACGGGCGGGGCGATCCGGATGCGCATGTACGGCGAAGCCGGGGTGCGGCCGGGTCAGATCACGCGCGCCATCGCATTCAATGCGCTCGCATTCGGCCTGGGCATCGCGGTGGTGGGCGCGGCGGGCCTGTTGCGCGATGCACCCGTGCTGGCGGACATGACGCATCTGCCGGCGTGGGGGTTGCGCGCGATTGGTGTCGCGGTGCTCGCGGCCACCGTCGCACTGCTTTTCGCCTGCCGTGACAACCGCCAGCGCCGGATTTTCGGGCGGTTCGTGGCCAGGCTTCCGCCCGCGTCCCTGGCGATGCGCCAGCTCGTCCTGTCCGTGGTCGACATCTCCGCATCCGCTGCGGTGCTGTGGTGGATGCTGCCGGATGGTTCGATAGGTTTTGCGAGCTTCCTGGGCTTCTACGCAGCGGCCGTGCTGCTGGGCGTCATCAGCCATCTTCCTGGCGGCCTGGGTGTATTCGAAGCGGTGATGCTGGTTTCGCTCAAGGGACACGTGCCGGCCGAGACGCTGGCCGGTGCGCTGGTGCTGTACCGCATCATCTATTACCTGGTGCCGTTGATGCTGGCGCTCGGCTTGCTGGTGGGCCACGAGGTCAACAGCAAACGCGCATCGTCGGTCACCAGCCGCGCAATCTCCGGGCTGGCTCCGCTGCTGCTTTCGGCCTATACGCTGGTCGTCGGGGTGGTCCTGCTGGTATCGGGTGCGACGCCGGCCGCGCGCGAGGCGGCGCCGCTGCTTTCGACATACGTGCCGCTGCCACTGGTGGAGGCCGCGCACTTCCTCAGCAGCATCACCGGGCTTGCGCTGCTGTTCGTGGCGCGGGCGATGCTGCTGCGCCTGGATGCGGCGCGGTGGGCGGGCATGCTGCTCGCCGTGATTGGCTTGCTCCTGGCGCTGCCAAAAGGGGGCGCGGTCTGGGAGGTGGTCCTCACCGTATCGCTGTTCCTCGCGCTGCTGGTGTCGCGCGGTCAGTTCGTGCGTCGTGCATCGCTGTTGGAAGTGCCATTCAGCGGCGGCTGGCTGCTGGCGATGGGCGCGATCTGCGCCGCGCTGGTCGTGTTGGTGCTGTTCGCCTATCAGGATGTCGATTATGCCCAGCAGCTGTGGTGGCAGTTCGAGATCGATGCCGATGCGCCGCGTTCGCTTCGCGCACAGGTGGGCGTTGCGATCCTGGCCTTGGCGCTTGCCGTTCGACACCTGCTGCGGACATCGGACCTGCGCGGCGCGCTGCCAACCGCCGCGGAAATCCATCAGGCTGCCACCATCGTCGGTGAGCAGGCCCATGCCGACGCCCGGCTGGCGCTGACCGGCGACAAGTATCTGCTGTTCGCCGAGTCGCGACGCGCGTTCGTGATGTACGGGCGGCATGGACGATCGTGGATCGGGCTGTTCGACCCGGTCGGGCCGCAGTCCGAGCGCGCCGAACTGGTGTGGCAGTTCATCGCCGCTGCACGCAACGCGGGCTGCCGGGCCAGCTTTTACCAGGTGCGTCCGGACGGTCTGTCGCTTTACCTCGATGCGGGCTTGCGGCTGTACAAGCTGGGCGAGTATGCGCACGTGCGCCTCGCGGATTTCTCGCTGCAGGGCAAGCGAAGTTCAAACCTGCGGCAAAGCATGAATCGCGCCGAGCGCGAGGGATTGCGTTTCGAGATCGTGCCGCCCGAAGGAGTGCCAGGTGTGCTGGAAGAACTGCGCGCGGTGTCCAACGATTGGCTTGCGCGCCATCGCACCGCGGAAAAGCGCTTTTCGGTGGGCGCATTCATCGACGACTACATCCTGTGCCAGCCGGTAGCGCTGGTCCGCCGCGATGATCGTGTGGTGGCGTTTGCCACGCTGCTGACCACTGGCCTGCGGGACGAGGCAAGCGTCGACCTCATGCGTCACCAGCACGACATCCCCAACGGCACCATGGACTTCCTGTTTGCGCAGCTGATATTGCACTTCCGCGAGGCCGGATATGCGCGTTTCGGGCTGGGCATGGCGCCGCTTTCCGGCATGGCCGACAACCCGCTGGCACCGTACTGGCATCGGGTGGGGCGCATCCTGTTCGCCAACGGCGAGAACTTCTACAACTTCCGTGGACTGCGCGCATTCAAGGAAAAATTCGATCCCGTCTGGGAGGCGCGATACCTGGCGGCGCCAGGCGGGCTGGTGCCCATCCGGACGTTGCTGGACATCGCCGCGCTGATCAGCGGCGGATACCGTGGAGTACTTCTCAAATGAACCTTCGATTGGGCCTGCTGTTGCTGACGCTATGGGCAATCGGTGCTGCGCACGCGACCGCTGCTCCACGGGCGATCGCTGCCCCACAAGCGACGACTGCGCCGCCGGAGCACATCTCGCACGGCCACTTCCGTGATGTCGCGCTGTACCGACCTGCGGGCCCGGTCCACGGGTTCGTCCTGCTGCTGTCGGGCGATACGGGATTCACGACGGTGCTGGACCAGGCGGCGCGCGCGCTGGCCACTGAGGGGGCGATGGTGGCCGGCGTGGATACCGCGCAACTGCGATCCGCGCTTGCGAAAGATGGGAGTGCGTGCGTATTCCCGGACGGCGACCTGGAGAACCTGTCGCGCTACCTGCAGGGCTACGCGCGCGTCCCCGCCTATCTGCCACCTATCGTCGTGGGCGAAGGCGCGGGCGGCGCGCTTGCTTACGCGCTGCTCGCCAAAAGTACGCCGGACATCTTCCCGGCGGCAATTTCGCTCGACTTCTGCCCGCGGCTGGACCTGGGCAAACGCGCCTGCATTGGCGGCAACCTGCGCTTCGGCGCGCGCACGGATAATGACAGCGCGCAACTCCTGCTTCCCGCGTCGGTGCGCGCGCCATGGGTCGTGCTGCAGGGCGGGGTGCCTCCGGCGTGTGCCGGTGTCGCGATCCGCGAATTCGTCGCACACGCACCCGGCGGTGCGATCGTCGATGCGCCGGCGCTGCGTGGCGCCCAGGCCGCGCTGCCGGCGCGTCTGCCGAAGCTGTTGGCGGCGTACCGCTCGCTGGCATTCGTGACCCGTACGGCAACGCCCGCGCCGCCGGCAAGCCTGGCCGACCTGCCGCTGGTCGTGGTTCCCGCGGTCGGTAGCGGCGATAGCTTCGCGATCCTGCTCAGCGGTGACGGAGGTTGGGCCAGCCTGGACAAACAGGTGGCCGGGGTCCTCGCCAAGCACGGCGTCACGGTCATCGGGTTTGATTCGTTGCGCTATTTTTGGCAGAAGCGCACGCCCGCAGGGCTGGCTTCGGACCTTGACCGCGTTATCCGCTATTACGCCGCGCACTTGCACAAGGCCAAGGTGCGGCTGCTCGGATATTCGCAGGGCGCCGACGTGCTGCCGTTCGCGATCAATCGCCTGTCGCCCGACACGCGCGGCATGGTCATGCAGAGCGTGCTGATCGGGCTGGGCAACAACGCCTCGTTCGAGTTCCACCTGAGCAACTGGATGAGCAACGACGACGCTGGCGGGCTGCCCATCCTTCCCGAAGCGAGCAGGCTGCGAGCCGCAGACACGCTGTGCCTGTACGGCAGCGATGAGACCGAATCGCTGTGCCCGAAAATTCCGCCTGGCCACGTCAGCGCGCGCGTGCTTCCCGGTGGCCACCATTTCGATGGTGCCTACGAACGCCTGGCCGATATCGTTCTCGCGCCCGCTGGCCGGGTTCAAGCCCCCGCAGTGCAGCCCGGCACAGGCCAGTAGTCAGCCCTGCGACTGCGCCAGCGCGAGCCTGAGCAGCCGCGCATCCAGCCATTCGCGCATGCCTTTCGGTCTGGCAAGTTCCATCCTCTGCATCGCCTCATCGTCGCGCGCGCCCGCGGTGGACAGTGCCGCCGCAACGGTGCGCAGCTTGCCGCTGGAATTTCCGGTGCGCGCCTTCAGCCAGCCAAGGGCCTTGAGCAGGCGCTGTTCGACTTGGGTGAAATCGCTGCCCAACGGATAGTCCGGAAGCGTGCCGTCGGCGCGGAACGATGCCAGCGCCTCGCGCAATCGTTGCGGCGTGTTGTGCGACCACGCCGCCGGCATGCTGAAGTCCGCGCGCAGTTTGCCGCTGCGCTTTGCCGTCTCGATCAGCGCGTGCGGGTACCGCGCATCGGTGATGGCGGCCGTGGCGATGATGCAATCCTCGTCGCCCTTGCCGCGTAAATCAGCGATGCCGTATTCGTTGATGTAGATGTCGCGCAGGTGTCGCGGGATGGTGACGTTGCCGTAATTCCAGCGGATGTTGGACCTGGTGTTGCCAGCATCGCCGTGGGTGGCGCGCAGCAGCAGGATCGAACGCGCATCGGGCAGCGCATGGGCCATCGCCACGAAGTTGTACTGGCCGCCGACGCCGGACACCACGCGACCATCCTCCAACCCATCGGATACCGCTGCGCCCAGGGCGGTTGCCATCATGCAGGTGTTGAAAAAACGGGCGTGGCGTCGCTGCAGGCGCTCCAGGGTTTCGTTGCCGCCATACAGTTCGTTGACCTCGCTCACCCGGCGCATGCCGATGCCGCGGCGCGTGTCGTCGTCAAGGCCGTGCAGCCAGTCATAGAAGGCTTGCGAGCCAAGATAAAACGCGCCGTGCAGGAACTCGCCATCGCGCTCGACCAGGTCACGGTCGAGATCGCTGGCACTGCCGTCGACGACGCGCTGCATCAGCGACTGCTTGTCGACCACCTTGCGCCGGATCACCCCGGTTTCAACCAGTCGCTTGAAGCCCTCGTTGATCATTTCGCTGCAGCCGTACAAACCTTCGTGCAGCGGGTCCAGCCCACCGCTTGCGACCACCGCCGGATGGCGCTCGAGCTCCGGGTCCAGCGCGTGCAGCACGCGGCGATACGTGGCGTTGTCGGTGTGGCGCAGCACCAGCGCATGGCACAACGCATCCGACAGTGCGCCGATGCCGATCTGCAGGGTGCCGCCATCGCGCACCAGCGCGCTGGCATACAGGCCGATCGCGTAATCGACATCGCCAACCGGCTGCCGCGGCACTGCGAACAGTTTCGGATAAGGCCCAGGCAGTGCAATCACGATATCGAAGAACTCCATGCCCACCGACGCCACGCCGCCCAGCCAGGGCAGTTGCGGATCGATCTCCGCCACCAGCAGCGGCCGCGGCAGTCCGGCGGCGAGGATTGCATCGATTGCATCGAAGACCAGATCGGTGTTCGACGACAGCGACAGCCGCGTGCCGTCCGCCCGCGTTTCGTCGACGCGCGCCGCGACCTTGTGCACGATGCAGTTCACCCCGCGATCGGCGAGCGCGCGCGCAACGTGGGTGTAGTTGAGGCTGGCGTAATACCGCTGCGCCTGCGTGGAGTTCAACAGCGCGCCGGACTGCAGGTAGAACTCCTCGACCGTGATGTTGGCCGGCAAGGCATTGCGCTTCTGCGCGGCCACGTAGTCCAGGCGTGGGAACGGGTTGTCGGAAGCGGCGTCGTCGAAATGACGCGACACGAAGGGTGTGAGGAAACGTTTCTCCAGTCCGCTTCCGCCATCGGGTGGATCCAGCGACAGCGCGGTATACAGGTGCAGCGTGCGCGACGGATCACGTTCGATGCGGCCATACAGCGCATTCAACAGGCGATGCGGCTTGCCGATGCCGAGCGGGGCGCCGACCTGAAGCGGTCCGGGCACGCGTGCGAGCAGGCGGTCGACGGCGAGATCCAACGAGTCGATGAATTCAGTCATCGCCGCAGGATAAGGTGGCCGTCGTTAACGCCACTGCGCACGGATGCGAGAAAGGGGTTGACATGGCGCTCAATTACGATTGTAATCATTGAAAATTACGGATGTAATCGAATGTCGATCAGTGAAGCCGAAGCGGTGGTGATGGATGTGCTGTGGCAGCGCCAGCCACAGGGGGCCGATGAGGTGGTCGCCACGCTGACGGCCAGCACCGACTGGGCCGAGCCCACCATCAAGACCCTGCTCAACCGGCTGTTGAACAAGGGCGCGATCAAGGCGGCCAAGGACGGTCGTCGGTACCTCTATTCGCCCGTGCTCACGCGTGAAACCTGGGTCGGGCAGCAGAGCGAAGGCTTGCTGCAACGCCTGTTCGGCGGCCGCGTCGCGCCATTGGTCGCGCATTTCAGCGAGCGCGGACGGCTGAGCGAGACCGACATCGCCGAACTGCGGCAACTGCTCGAGGAGATCGACGATGACGCAGGCTGATCTATTCCGCTGGTGGATCGAAAGTACGCTTGCCGGCAGTGCGGCGATCACAGTCGTGCTGCTGCTGCGCGCGCAACTGCGGACTGCATTCGGCGCCAACGCGGCCTACCTGCTGTGGGTGGCGCTTCCCTTGTCGGTGCTGGCCGCGTCGCTGCCCGTACCGGTGATGCCTGTGCTGCCCTCGCAGATCGCGGTCGGGGCGGCCACCATGGTCCTGGGCGTGCACGCTGGCACCTCGGCGGCGAGCGTCGCCCTGCTGCCATGGCTGCTGGCCGCCTGGAGTGTTGGCACGGTGGCCTCGATGCTCTGGCAGGCTGCCATGCAGCGGCGCTTCCACCGCAGCCTGGGTTTACTGCGCGCCGACAGCGACGGATGCATGCGTGCCGAACACAGTTCGGGCCTGCCGGCGGTCGTTGGCCTGCGTGCCAGGATCGTGCTGCCGGCGGATTTCGACGCCCGCTACAACCCCGGTGAGCGCGCGTTGATCCTCGCCCACGAGCGCATCCATCGCGCCCGCGGTGATGTCGCCGGCAACGTGCTGATGACCGCGCTGTGCTGCATGTATTGGTTCAACCCGCTGCTGTGGATTGCTGCCGACCGTTTCCGCCGCGACCAGGAACTGGCCTGCGATGAAACCGTCATCGCGCGGCACCCGCACGCGCGCCGCGCGTATGGCGAAGCAATGATGAAAACCCAATTGTCGGCAATGCCGGCGCCCCTGGCCTGCCATTGGTTTGGCGGCCATCCATTGAAGGAGAGAATTGCCATGCTCAAGCATCCGCTTCCCGGCGCGCGCCGGATGATCGTTGGACTGGTTCTTGCTGGCTGCGTGATCGCAGGAACCGCATATGCGGCCTGGGCAGCGCGCCCGGCAAGCCGTGTCGTCGCCGACAGCGCTGGCAGCGCCACGCCCGCTGCTGTCGATGCCGCTGCCGCCGCGGCCGAGTCACAGGCTGCCCAGGCTGCGGACATCGCCGCGAAGGTCGATCTCCAGTCAAAGATGATGGCGCCGCCAAAATATCCCGCCGATGCCGCAGCCAACAGGGTCAGCGGCAAGGTCGTGATGATCATCGATGTCGCCGCGGATGGCAGCGTGGCTGATGCGCGGGTAGAGCGGTCCCAGCCGACCGGCGTGTTCGACCAGGTCACGCTGGATGCAGTGAAGAGCTGGCGGTTCGAGCCGGCGATGAAGGACGGAAAGCCGGTCGCCGGGCAAGTGCGCGTGCCGGTGACCTTCGAGATGGATCGCGACGAAAAGAAAGACGCGAATACCGCTGGCGGCAGTGCCTGACGGGAAGGCCTGCGCGGCGACTGCACCGGCGGGGAGGTCACCGTGCGCCACGTGCCGGTGCGGTTGGATTACGCCTTCACTTTCAGCAGTCGTAATGGCAGGACGCGCGTCGGCATGGCGCGCACGCCGCGGTGAGTCATGCAGGTCGGGGCTACGTCCCCGACGGCCCGGAACCACAATCGTCGCGGCTTCGAAAGCATCACCGTCGGGCACCAGGTCCGAATTGAAGTGACGCTTTGGATTGAAGCTCAATCCAGCGTATGGATCGCGCCCGTGAGCCGCCCAACCTCGTCCGACGAATGACTGACATAGACGATCGGCAGCGTGGTCTCGTCGCGCACGCGCTGCAGGTAGGGAATCAGTTCCTCACGGCGCGCGTGGTCCAGGCTGGAAAGCGGTTCGTCGAGCAGCAGGATGCGTGGCTGCGAGAGCAGCGCGCGGCCCAGGGCGACGCGCTGCGCTTCTCCGCCGGAAAGATTGCCGGTGCGGCGCTTGAGCAGCGCAGCGATGCCGAGCAGTGCGACGACGTCGTCGAAGACGATTCCGGGCGGGCCGTTGCGGCGCCGGCCATAACCCAGGTTGCGGCGCACGTCGAGGTGCGGGAACAGCCGTGTGTCCTGGAACACGTAGCCGACGTGGCGCTGGTGCGCTGGCACGTCGATGCCGCGCGCGCTGTCGAACAGGCAGCGGCCATCGACTTCGACGCGTCCCTCGCGCGGCGTCAGCAGGCCGGCGATCGCGTGCAGTACCGAGGTCTTGCCGGCGCCGGAGTGGCCGGCGAGTGCGATCACGCGGGCGTCGTCGACGATGCGCACGTGGCGACGGAACATGCTGCCTTGGCGCGTGCCGCGTTCGAGCACGATGTCGATCGTCAACATCAGCGCGTCTCGCCGTCACGGCCACGGCGCACCAGCCATTCCGACGCCAGCAGTGCCAGCAGCGAGATCGCCATCGCCACCAGTGCCAGTCGCCAGATGCCGGCGTCGCCGCCGGGCACCTGCATCAGGCCGTAGATCGCCGACGAGATCGTCTGGGTTTCACCGGGGATGCTGGAAACAAAGGTGATGGTCGCGCCGAACTCGCCCAGCGCCTTGGCGAACGCCAGCACCGCGCCGGCGACGATGCCCGGCCACGCCAGCGGCAACGTCACGCTGCGGAACACGCGCCACGGCGTCGCGCCGAGCGTCGCGGCAGCCTGTTCGAGGCGGCGGTCGGCGGATTCGATCGACAGCCGGATCGCGCGCACCATCAACGGGAATCCCATCACCGCACTGGCCAGCGCGGCACCCGTCCAGCGGAACGCGACGCTGATTCCGAAGTGCTCGGCCAAAAACGCACCGATGCCCCCGTTGTTGCCCAGCATCACCAGCAGCGCATAGCCCACCACCACCGGCGGCAGCACCAGCGGCATGTGCACCAGCGCATCCACTAGCGCCTTGCCGAAGAAGCGCTTGCGGGCCAGCAGCCAGCCCATCGCGATGCCGAACGGCAGGCTGGCCAGTGCCGCGACCGTGGCGACCTTCAGGCTCAGCGCAATGGCGGTGGTTTCAGCGGGCGTGAATGCAAGCATGCGGGCGTTGGAAAGACGGGTGCACAGGGTGCCATGTCGCGCGTGCGTTGGCGCGGCCTGCGGGTCTTCGCAGCGGCAGCAAAATCCCCGGCCCAGCGTAGCGTCGCGGGCGGCGGAGTTGATTTGCCGCGCAGCGCAACACGCTTCAGCGCGCGCTGAAGCCGTGCTTGCGGAAGATCATCATTGCCGGCGGCGTGCGCAGCCAACGCACGAATGCCGATGCCTGTGGGTGGGTGCTGGCGCGGATACGCGCGACCGGATACACGATGGGTGGATGCGAGCCGGCCGGAAAGGTGGCCAGCACGCGCACGCGCGGATCGGCTTGTGCATCGCTGCCATAGACCACGCCCAGCGCGGCCTCTCCGCGCGCAACCAACAGCAGCGCGGCACGCACGTTTTCGGTTTCGGCGAGACGTGGTTGCAACGCATCCCACATGTGCAGCGAGGTGAATGCGGCCTTCGCATACTTGCCCGCCGGCACGCTGGTGGTCAGCGCCAGCGCGATGCGACCGTTGTCACCGAGCAGGGGGCGCAGGTCGGTGCCTGTTTCCAGCACGACAGGTTTTATCCTGGCGGATGCCGGCGCGATCAACACCAGGGTGTTGCCGAGCAAATCATGGCGCGTGCCGACATCGATGAGATTCTTGCGTTGCAATGCGTCCATCCAGTCCAGATCGGCAGAGACGAACACATCGGCGGGCGCGGCGTGCTTGATCTGGCGCGCCAGCGCGGAACTGGCGGCATAGGCCACGCGCACCGGTTGGCCGGTGGCGTGCTGGTAGGCGATCGCGGCTTCGTCCATCGATTCCTTGAGGCTTGCCGCGGCGAACACGGTGAGTGGCGCGGGGGCAGGCAGGGCGGCGGATGCGGCGCCGCCGACGCAGAGCATGAAAATTGCAATGCCGTGCAGCCATTGACGAGGTGTGGAGATGAACATGGGACGCTCCGACGAGGTGAAGGTTCCGACGGCGCCCTGCGTTGCGCGCAGCGAAGGGAAAGGCCGGGTGGATGGCTGCGTGCACGCCAGACGAGGCAGGAGTCGTCGCCTCTCAGCGGCCTGTTTCGCTACGAACGAGGGCATGCGCACGCATCACGGTGCCACGATCACGGTGATCGCTTCCACCTGGCGCAACCAGCGTGTCGGGCGGACATCATCGGGCACGATCAATCGAAGTGGACCATCGTTATTGGCCAGCGGCTTGCCATCACAGCGATCACTCAGGAACACCCTGCGATTGCCCAGCGTGGGATCGAGTTCGGCCAGCGCGAACAGCACACGATAGCCGTCGCGTCCCTCGACCTGCACATAGCGTGTCAGCTGCGCACCGCGCAGCGGCGCGGTCGGCATCGCTGCGCTGGCGCGCAACAGCGTCGGCAACGCGATGCCGTCGCAATGCAGGGTCGTGTCGTGGGCGGTCGCAGTGATGGATTGGCGCGGTAGCGCTGCCAGCGTGGCGGCATCCAGCGCAACGACCACAGGTGATGCGATGGGCGGCGTAGCGGGCGCCGATGCATGCAGGCGTGGGTCGTGGGCGGGGCGTGTGCTTGCCATCGCCGAGGTGTCGATGGTGGATACCGGCAGCGCGGCCGTACGGTGTGCAGGCGCGCTGCTGGCGCAGGCAGACAGCGCCACGGCCAGGAGTGCGATCAGCAGATGTTTGTCCATGTCCATTGAGATCCGGCGGCGGTGATTGGTTTGCAGCAGCAGGCTGATGCAGCAGCAGGCTGATGCTTTAGCACGGCTGGGCGTAATGGGACGCTGCCGCGCAAGCATGTCATGCGCGCTCGGTTGTTACAGAACGTTAAGTGGGGTCTTCAAATAGCGCACGCCATTGTCTTCGGGTTCGGGCAATGCACCTGCGCGGATGTTGGTTTGCAGCGAGGGAATGATCAGGGCCGGCAGCGGCAAGCTGGCGTCCCGGGTTTGCCGAAGCTGCACGTACTGTGCGGCGGTGACGCCGGCCTGGACATGGATGTTGCTGTGTTTTTGCACGCCAATCGTGGTTTCGCACGCGACGTCGCGGCCGCCGGGGCCATAGTCATGGCAGACGAACACGCGGGTGTCGTCGGGCAGTGCAAACAGGCGCTGGATGGAGTGATACAGCGCATCGGCGCTGCCGCCGGGGAAATCGCAGCGCGCGGTGCCGCCGTCGGGCATGAACAGCGAGTCGCCGGTAAACAAGGCGTCACCAATCAAGTACGCCACGCTGTCGTTGGTGTGGCCGGGTACGTCGATCACGCGGGCATCGATCGTGCCGATGCTGAAACGCGCATCGTCCGCGAACAGCTGGTCGAACTGCGAGCCATCCACGGGGAAGTCTGCGCCGAGGTTGAAGATCGGCCGGAACGTGCCCTGCACTGTGCGGATGCCTTCACCGATCGCCAGGGTAGCGTCGGGCAATTGCTGCTTGAGCCAATGTCCGGCCGACAAGTGATCGGCATGTGCATGGGTTTCAAGCAGCCAGCGCACGCGATAGCCGTGGGCTTGCACGAAGTCGAGCAATGCCTGCGCGGATGTCGTCGAGGTGCGTCCGGATTTGATATCGAAATCGAGCACCGGATCGATGATTGCCGCTTCACGCGCGGTGGCGTCGGCCGCCACGTAACTCCAGGTGCTGGTGCCGGCATGGAAAAACGCCTGGACAGACAATGTGTTCGACATGGAAGTACCCCGCTCGGGTGGCCGATCATGGCAGGACGATAGCAGCGCGATGTGGGTTTATCCGCAATAAATGCCGTGCAATGTCTCGATGATGCGCTGCGCCGGGCCTGGCGCCAACGCGTAATAGATCGTCTGCGCATCGCGACGCGTGCTGACCAGTCCCTCTTCGCGCAGGACAGCCAAATGCTGCGACAACGCCGACTGGCTCAGGTCCAGGCGCGCGTTGAGCTCATTGACGGAGTACTCGGACTGAACCAGCAGGCACAGCACCATCAACCGCTTCTCGTTGCCCAGCGTCTTGAGCAGGCGCGCGGCATCGGCGGCGTGGACGCGCATCGTCTCGGGGTCGATCACGAGCGCAGTTTTGCAGCGCGGTGGCTTGCGGGCGGCATTCATTGGCCGTCTCAACGCATGGTCAGTGGCAGGCCGGCGGCGGTCCAGTCGTTAATGCCGCCGCTGATCGAACACACATCGGTGAACCCCATGCGTTGCAGGCTCAACGCGGCCAGTGCGGAGCGTCCGCCGGTGCGGCAATAGACGACGATCGGCCGCTGTTTGTGCGACAGCGCGGGGTCGCTGACGTTGGCCACGGCAGGGTGGGCATCGACCTGGAACTCCAGCACGCCACGCGGGATGTTGATCGCGCCGCCGAGATGGCCGGTGTCGAATTCCGCCGGCTCCCTGACGTCGATCACGACGCCAGCGGCGTGTTCGGGGGTGTAGGCCTGCGGCGAGATTTCGCGGATCTGGCGGCGGGCATCGGCGACGAGGTCGGCGGCGGTCTGGGGCATCGGGATTCTCCAATCGGTTGCTGCAATATATCAGTTGACTCTAATATTAGAAACAGCTAACTTAACCTTCGCTGTTCGTGGCCCTGCTCGATTCGCATCAATGTGCTCACCCGGGTCCCGCGCGATAGCCACAACCGTCAGCAGAGGAAGGACGCACATGGCCAGGATTGTAGTGTTGGGGGCGGGACTGGGCGGCATGGCCGCAGCGTACGAGCTGCGCGAGACCCTGGGCAAGGCGCACCCGATCGATGTGGTCGGACTGGGAGATCGCTTCAGTTTCACCCCGTCCAATCCCTGGCTGGCGCTGGGCTGGCGCAAGCCGGACGAGATCACGCTGGATGCTGGCAAGCACCTGGCCGACAAGGACATCGGCTTCGATGGCTCCGGCGCGCAGCGCATCGACGCTCAAGCGCGCCAGGTGCATACCGGCGCCGGCGCGGTGCTTGATTACGACTACCTGCTGATCTGCACCGGCCCGGGGCTTGCATTCGAGGAAGTTTCCGGCACCGGCCCCGACATTGGCCATGCCCAGTCGATCTGCACCACCCCGCATGCGCAACAGGCCTGGGTGGCGTACCAGGAATTCGTGAAGAACCCCGGCCCCATCGTGATCGGCGCGGTGCAGGGCGCGAGCTGTTTCGGCCCGGCCTACGAGTTCGCGATGATCCTCGACGCCGACCTGCGCAAGCGCAAGCTGCGCGACCAGGTGCCGATGACCTTCGTCACCAGCGAGCCCTACATCGGCCACATGGGTCTGAGTGGCGTCGGCGACTCCAAGGGCCTGATGGAGGCAGAAATGCGCAAGCGCCACATCAAATGGATCACCAACGCGAAAGTGCAGGAAGTGCGCGCCGGCGAGGTGATCGCGGTCGAACACGACGCGCAGGGCCAGCCGCTGCGCGAGCACGCGCTGCCGTTCAAGTTCTCGATGCTGCTGCCGGCGTTCAAGGGCGTCGAGGCGGTGGCAGCGGTCGACGGCCTGTGCAATGCGCGCGGCTTCGTGATCGTCGACAAGCACCAGCGCAGCCCAAAGTACCCGCAGGTCTTCGCTGCCGGCGTGTGCGTGGCGATTCCACCGGTGGAGGTCACGCCAATTCCGACCGGCGCGCCCAAGACCGGCTTCATGATCGAGTCGATGGTCACCACCATCGTGCGCAACATCCAGGCCGAGCTGCAGGGCAAGCCAGCCGACTTCGAGGGCACGTGGAACGCGGTGTGCCTGGCTGACATGGGCGACACGGGCGTGGCGTTCGTCGCGCTGCCGCAGATCCCGCCGCGCAACGTCACCTGGACCAAGGTCGGCAAATGGGTGCACGTGGCCAAGCTCGGGTTCGAGAAGTACTTCCTCTACAAGATGCGCCACGGCACATCGGAGCCGGTCTACGAAAAATACATCCTCGGCCTGCTCGGCATCGAGCGGCTCAAGAACGGCAGGCGCTGACGCCAATGGCTGCGTTTACCAACCCCCATCAGGAGAATTCCATGAGTCTTGAACGTGCGGTATCAGCCTTCGCCGGCGTGATGATCCTCATCAGCGTCGCCCTGACCCAGCTCGTTTCGCCGTGGTGGTGGCTGTTGACCGCCTTCGTCGGCTTGAACCTGCTGCAGTCCAGCTTCACCGGCTTCTGCCCCGCCGCGATGGTCATGCGCAAGCTTGGCGTCGGCAGGGGCGTTGCCGGCAGTTGCCACTACAAGTGACCCAGAAACTGCGAATGCAATGATGACAACGATGCGAATTTGCACAGCCGTGGCCGCCGGCCTGCTGCTGGCCCTGGCGGCCTGCGGCAGCGAAGCGCCGACGCAGGAAATCCCGGCCTTGCAGCCCCTCGACACGATCACCGTGAACGCCACGGGCGGGGTTCGCGGCCGCAGCTGGGATGGCGTCGTCGAAGCGGTGCAGCAGGCGACATTGAACGCCCAGACGACCGGCCGCGTCACCGCGGTCAACGTCGATGTCAACGATCATGTCGCTGCCGGCGACGTGCTGCTGCGGTTGACGGCGGTCGAACAGCAGGCCGGTGCAAACACCGCGCGTGCGCAGCTGCGGGCGGCGGACGCGGCGGCCACCGAAGCGGACGCCAACTACCGGCGTTATGCCGCGCTGGGGCCTGCCCGTTACGTCTCGCGCGCGCAGATCGACCAGGCGCGTGCGGCGCGCGACTCCGCCGTCGCTGCACGTGACGCGGCGCGTGCGCAGCTGGCGCAGGCAGGCCAGCAAACCGAGTACACCGTGCTTCGCGCGCCGTTTGCCGGCATCGTCAGTGCGCGTCTGGTGGAGCCGGGCGAGAGCGTCGCGCCGGGCCAGGCGTTGCTGTCGGTGTACGCCCCCGGCGCGCTGCGCCTTGAGGTGCAGGTGCCGCAATCCGACGCCATCGCGATCCGCGCGGTGAATCGCGCCGAGGTCGTGCTGGCCGATGGCCGGCGCATCGCGGCTGCCGCGGTCAGCGTGTTCCCCGCCGCCGATCCAGCCACCCACAGCGTTGACGTGCGCGTCACGCTGCCCGATGTTGCGCAAGCGCCGCATCCCGGCACGACGGCCAAGATCGTGTTTCCAATCAGCGCCAGCGACGATGCACGCGCGTTGCACGTTCCGGTCAGCGCGCTGGTGCAACGTGGCGAAATCAGCGGCGTGTATGTGCGGCTGGATGACCATCTCGTGTTGCGCCAACTGCGGCTTGGCCAGCGCACAGGCGATGACGTCGAGGTGCTGGCCGGGATCAAGGCAGGCGAGACGATCGCCACTGATCCGGTTGCCGCAGTGCAGGCACTGGCGGCGCAACGCAAGGCCAGGGCCGAACATGACTGACCGCGCGGCGGGATCCCGATTGGGTCTGTCAGGGCGCCTGGCGTCTGCATTCCAGGACAATCCGCTGACCCCGGTGCTGGCGATCATGGGCCTGCTGCTGGGGCTGGTGGCGGTGATGATCACCCCGCGCGAGGAGGAGCCCCAGATCGACGTGACGATGGCCAATGTGTTCGTGCCGTTCGTCGGTGCAAGCGCGCGCGACGTCGAGCAGCTGGTGAGCATGCCGCTGGAGCAGAAGCTGTCGGAGATCGAGGGCGTCAAGCACGTGTATTCGATCAGCCGCCCGGGCATGGCGGTGCTGACCGTGGAATACACCGTCGGCGTCGAACGCCAGCCGGCAATCGTGCGCTTGTACAACCAGGTGTTTTCCAACCAGGACTGGCTGCCGCCGGGGATGGGCGTGGGCCAGCCACTGATCAAGCCCAAGGGCATCGACGACGTGCCGGTGATGAGCCTGACGCTGTGGACCGACGATGCGCAGCGCAGCGCCACCGACTTGGCCGAAGTCGCGCACACACTGGAAACCGGAATCAAGCGTGTCGACGGCACGCGCGATGTCTACACCATCGGCGCGCCCGACCGCGTGGTCGCGGTGACCCTGGATCCGGCCAAGCTTGCCGTCTACAACCTGACCGTGTCCGATTTGTCCCAGGCATTGCAGGCCGCCAACGCAGTGCGCCAGGTCGGCGAGCGCGTCGGCGTGCAGGGTGCGGTGCCGGTCACGGCCGGGCAGTTCCTGGTGGATGCCGACGCGGTTGCCGATATGGTGATCGGCCTGGACGGTGGTCGCCCGTTGCGGCTGGGCGATGTGGCCCAGGTGCGCGCCGGCGCCGACGTGGCATCGCGGTACGCATGGCACGGCGCGCCGCCCGGACGCGCCGGACCGGTCTCGGGCCTGGCACCGGCGGTGACGATCGCGGTGGCCAAGAAGCCGGGCAGCAATGCCGCGGATATCACCACCGCGATCAGCCGCCGCGTCGAGCAACTCAAGGGCGAACTGATTCCCGAAGGCGTCAACGTCACGATCACCCGCGACTACGGCCAGACCGCGACCGACAAGGCGATGAAGCTGATCCAGAAGCTGGTATTCGCGACCGGCTCGGTGGTGCTGCTGGTGCTGTTTGCATTGGGCTGGCGCGAGGCGATCGTGGTCGGCAGCGCCGTGGTGCTGACGCTGTCGTTGACCCTGTTTGCGTCGTGGGCGATGGGCTTCACCCTCAATCGGGTGTCGCTGTTCGCGCTGATTTTTTCCATCGGGATATTGGTGGATGACGCCATCGTCGTGGTCGAGAACATCCACCGGCACATGGCGCGTGGTGGCAAGACCCTGCACGAGGCAATCCCGCCGGCGGTCGATGAGGTCGGTGGCCCCACCATCCTGGCTACCTTCACCGTGATCGCGGCGCTGATGCCGATGGCGTTCGTGACCGGATTGATGGGGCCGTACATGCGTCCGATCCCGATCAACGCCTCGGTCGGGATGCTGTTGTCACTGGCGATCGCGCTGATCGTGACGCCATGGCTGTCGCTGAAGCTGTTGTCGCGGCACCGAGGTCGCGCAGGCGTCGCTGGCGACCATGATGTCGTCGCAGCGGGCACGGACGTGCGCATGGGTGAACGCAGCAACGGCGGCGGCGAGACACGCCTGCATCGCGGTTTCAGCGCGATCATGCGGCCGTTCCTCGATCCCGCGCGTGGTGGCCGCCGACGCTGGTGGTTGTTCGGTGGACTCGCCGCGATGGTGGTGCTGGCCGCGTCGCTGGTGATGGTGCAATGGGTGGTGCTGAAGATGCTGCCGTTCGACAACAAATCCGAGGTGCAGGTGGTCGTCGACCTGCCCGAGGGACGCACGCTGGAAGACACCAACGCGCTGTTGGTCGAGCTGGCGGCAGTGGTGGACGGCGTGCCGGAAGTACTCGATTACCAGGGCTATGCCGGCACCTCCGCGCCGATGAACTTCAATGGCCTAGTGCGGCAATATTTCCTGCGCAGCGGTAGCAACGTCGGCGACCTGCAGGTCAATCTTGTCGACAAGCACCAGCGCGACCGCAAGAGCCACGACATCGCACGCGCGCTGCGGCCCTTGCTGGACGCCGTGGGCCAGCGCCACGGTGCGTCGGTGAAAGTGGTCGAAGTGCCGCCGGGGCCGCCGGTGCTTTCACCGCTGGTGGCCGAACTTTATGGCCCGGACCATGCGCGCACCCGACTGCTCGCGCGACAGCTGGAAAAACGCTTCAGGGCCACCGACGGCATCGTCGATGTCGACACCAGCGTCGAGAGTGATGCGCCGCGCGAGACGATCGTGGTCGACCGTGCGCGTGCCGCGCGACTGGGCGTACCGCAGTCGGCGATCGCCGATGCACTTGCCGCGGCGGTGTCCGGACTGGATGCGACTTACGTCCATGACGGCACATCCAACTATCCACGGCCGGTGCGTTTGCGCCTGCCGGTCACCGAGCAGGCCGACATCGCGCGCGTGCTGGACGTTCGCGTGCGCGGCGGCCAGGGGCAGCTGGTGCCACTGTCGCAACTGGTCACGGTGCAGCGTGCACCGTGGGATGGCGCGATCCACCACAAGGACCTGTTGCCCGTGGTGTACGTGACCGGCGATGAGGCAAGCAATATCGATAGCCCGCTATACGGCATGTTCAAGCTTGTCGGGCAGCTCAACGACAATCGCGTGGATGGACAGAAGCTCGCGCAGACATTCATCGCCCAGCCGCAGGACACCAGCCAATTCACGGTCAAGTGGGACGGCGAATGGCAGATCACCTACGAGACCTTCCGCGACATGGGCATCGCCTACGCCGCCGGCATGGTGCTGATCTACCTGCTGGTGGTGGCGCAGTTCCGCAGCTACCTGGTGCCATTGGTGATCATGGCGCCGATCCCGCTGACCGTGATCGGGGTCATGCCGGGCCATGCGCTGCTGGGCGCGCAGTTCACCGCGACATCGATGATCGGCATGATCGCGCTGGCCGGCATCATCGTGCGCAATTCAATCCTGCTGGTGGACTTCATCAACCAGTCCATCGCGCAGGGTCGGGCACTCGGCGACGCGGTGATCGAAGCCTGTGCGGTACGCGCCAAGCCAATCGTGTTGACCGGCGTGGCGGCCATGATCGGCGCGTTCTTCATCCTTGACGATCCGATCTTCAATGGCCTGGCCGTGTCGCTGATCTTCGGCATCCTGGTCAGCACCGCACTCACGCTGCTGGTGATCCCGCTGTTGTATTACAGCTTGCTGCAGGCGACCGAACGCTGGCGCGTGGCACCGGCCACGGCATGACGTGTGCGAGATGAACCGGAGTAAACAACGATGAGCTACTACTTTGCCAATACGCCGCCTGGCGTCCGCTTCGACGATGCGATCGTGCGCGCCGAGGCGGCGCTGAAAGCAAAAGGCCTCGGCATCCCGAGCACATCGAGCGAATCGTGCAGCAGTTCGAGGATTTCTGCATCGTGAGCCAGGGCGTGCGCGACGGGATTGACGTCAGCGTGACGGTCAAGGATGCATACGGCGCTATCCTGTTTGGCGCGGCGAATCAGGAGGTTGGCTCATGACCGATGCGTTCCATGTCACCTGCCCGCATTGCAACGCGGTCAACCGGATGCCGGCGCCGCGGCTGGCCGAGTCGCCATCCTGTGGACGCTGCCACAAGCCGCTGTTCGCAGGCCTTCCGCTGGCATTGGGCGGCGATCATTTTGATGCGCACATGACAAGCGACCTGCCGCTGCTGGTGGACTTCTGGGCGCCGTGGTGCGGCCCATGCAAGATGATGGCACCACAGTTCGAAGCCGCGGCGCGGCAGCTGGAACCGCGCCTGCGGCTTGCAAAAGTCGACACTGAAGCAGAGCAGGCGCTCGGCGCACGCTTCGCGATCCGCAGCATCCCGACGCTGGTGCTGTTCCAGGGCGGGCGCGAGCTGGCAAGACAGTCGGGCGCCATGGGCACGGCCGACATCGTGCGCTGGGCCGGCGCCGCGCTAAAGTGACGCCATGCTTCATTGCGACGCAATGCTTCATTGCGATGTGATGCCGCAGCCACGCGCCATGCCTGTTCAAAGCACGCAACCCCATTCGTTTACCGAGGTCGCCCCGTAATGTCCCGTACCTGGCTTGCCCCACTTTGCCTGCTGGTGCTTTCTTCGCTGACCGCGTGTGCAAGCCGTCCCACCGCCGAGCACGTGCATCAACCCACGGCTGTCGGCTGGAACGGGCTATCGATCCCACTGTTCGCGCCGATCGCGGACGTCGACACCGCAGGTCAGCCGGCTGCGGGCGATTGGACGCTGCTGGCGGCACACGGCATCCAGACGGTCGTCGACCTGCGCGCACCGCAGGAGCTGGTGGGACGCGATGAAGCCGCTGAAGTGGCGGCCGCAGGACTGGAATACCGTCGCCTGCCGATTGCCGGCGCCGGCGATCTGACCCTTGAAAATGCCGATGCCCTTGCCGCGATCCTGAAGGCCAGTGATGGTCCGGTATTGGTGCACTGCGCCTCCGCCAATCGCGCCGGCGGCCTGCTGGCGTTGATGGCAAGACGCCAAGGCATGGCGCCGGAGCAGGCGTTGGCGCTCGGGCGTCAAGCCGGGATGCGTAGTACCGAACAACGGGTGCGCCAGGTCATGGGCCTGCCGCCGGCGGCAGCCGCGAACTGAGCGGTTGTCTACGCGCGATGGCGAGGGGTACCGCGCGGGATTGGGGGAACCGCGGCCGCCGGCGACGATACCGAACTTGATCCAGCCGGTAGGCGGAGTCCGTTTTGACCGCCGGTGCAGGGCAACGCCAAGGCACCAGGCGAGACCGCAAGGCGGACCCACGAGGTGGACCCGCGATGCGCGCCCACAAGGCGCACCCACCAGACGGCCCATCAGTCATCGCGAACACGATCAACCAGCGCGATTCGCATTCGTGCGTGGATCAACCTTGCCTGTTCGCCCGTGCAATGGCGGGTGCCGATGATCGGCCGCTGTGACAAGCTCGACGCATGCTCGCATCGCACCCACTCGCCGGATTGACCGTTGCGCTCGGCATTGGCTTGCTGGTCGGCATCGAGCGCGAGCGCAACAAGGGCGAGGGCGCGACGCGCGCCGCGGCCGGCGTGCGCACGTTTGCCCTCGTCGCGCTGACCGGCGCGATTGCGGAACTGCTCGGCGGCGCCGCGATTGCGGTCGCCGGCGGTTTCGTCGCACTTGCTGCGCTGGTGAGTTATCGCCACACCCGCACCCGCGATCCGGGCCTGACCACCGAGGTGGCCATGCTCGCGGTCTTCCTGCTCGGCATCCTGGCGATGCGGGACATGACGCTTGCCGCGGGACTGGGCGTGGCGGTCGCGATCCTGCTCGCCGGGAAGGGCTGGTTGCACGGCTTCGCGCGGCACGCACTGAGCGCGGACGAATTGCACGATGCGCTGCTGCTTGCGGCGTCAGCTGCCATCGTGCTGCCGCTGCTGCCCGATCACGCTGTCGATCCCTGGCAGGTACTGAACCCGCGCAAGCTCTGGCTGCTTGCGGTGCTGGTGATGACGATCAACGCCGCCGGACATATCGCCCTGCGCGTGCTCGGCGAGCGTCTGGGACTGATGCTGGCCGGGTTCCTGGGTGGCTTCGTCTCGAGCACGGCGACGATCGCCAGCATGGGCTCGCGCGCGCGCGACATGCCGTCGATGAGCTGGACGTGCGCGGGTGCAGGCGCCTTGTCCAACGTCAGCACCATCGTGCAGCTCGCGGCGGTGACCGGCGTACTGTCGACCAGACTGCTGCGCGAGATCGCAATGCCTTTGGTGGCTGCCGGCGCAGTCGTCGTGGTCTTTGCGATGTTCGCGGGCTGGCACAGCAAGCGCGATGCGACGCCAGAGACGATGCAGTTGACCGGACGCGCGTTCAAGCCGGGGCAGGTGTTCGGATTCGTCGGGATCGTCGCGGTCGTGCTGCTCGTTTCGGGCATGGTGATGTCGTGGCTTGGCGACCGCGCATCGGTCGTGGCCCTGGCGATCTCCGGCTTCGCCGACGTGCATGCCGCGGCAGCCTCAGCCGCGCAGCTGGTCACGCTGCAGCGCCTCGATGCGGACTCGGCCGCCCTGGCCGTCCTGCTGGCGCTTGCGGCCAATTCGCTGACCAAGGTGGTGGTGGCGTTCTCCACCGGAGGCCGCGCGTATGGGCTGCGGCTGCTGCCCGGCATTGCGTCGATGTTCGTCGCCTTCGCCGGCGTGCTGCTGATGCAGTGAGCCACGCCGTGCCTGCCGCGGCGGATCGATCAATCCTCTGCTGCAGGCGCCAGCGGCGTCTGATCTCATTCGGCGAGGTGGTCGCATCGGCGAGTCGCGCGTTCCGATCCGTCATTGTCGCAGGCATGCGCGGCGCGCCGGGGCGCCAGTCGAACGTGGCGCTACTGGCCCAGCGTCTCGTTGAGCAATTGTGCCAGGCGGTAGGCGGCTCGGCGCACGCGTTGCTCGGCCAGTGGTCGGTATTTGTCGAGGTAAACACTGTCGAGCTTGTGTCCGGATGGATACAGGCCGTGTTCGTCCACGAACCGGCAGGATTCGCCGGCCCACGCTTCGGGACCGCTGGGCGCAGCGTCGGTCATCGGCGGCCAAGGCTGTGGGTCAAGAGAGTTTGCGTAGGGCGTCACCGTGGCGAAGTCCCCATCGAATTTCCGGCTGCCGAGGATGTAGTAGTCCCACACCGAGTGCAGATTGGTGCCCGCCACGCCATTGCGGTAGTCCTTGCGTGCGTAAGCCTCGGGTTTCAGGTCGGTGCGCAGGCTGACCTGGAAACCGTTGCCGCCCTTGTCCGGGCGATTGCCTGCATGCAACGGCTGGTGGACATCACCGACCAGGTGCACCAGAAACTTCAGCGCATCGCGCCGCGCCGCCAGCGGCTGCTTGCGATCACCCAGGATGGCGCGCTGGTGATCGATCTGCGCGACCACGCATTGACCATTGGGGCAGTCACGTTCGGGTTGGTAGTCGCATTCGCCAAGTGGAAAATTGACGTAATGCCAAGGCGAGGTCTGGCGGAAACGCGCGGGGTCTGTGTTGCGCAACGCGTCGGCCCACGACGCCACGCCGCCCAGCGAGGGATTGGGTTCGCCGGCCAGCAGCTTCTCCACCTCGGTCGCGGCGGTCGGAGTTAGATGGCGCTGCGCCAGTTCGCCGACCAGGCGATGACCCAGGGTGCTCCATGCGTGCGCGCCCGGCGCGGGCAGCATCAGCAACACGAGGGCAAAACTGGCTGCAAACAGGCGCGATGGCAGATTCATGTGGGCTCGTGCGTGGGTGGGGCTGAAAGCATCGCCCGGAAACGGCTAAAATAGCGTGCTTTCCACCATTTTGCGGGTATTTCCCGCCTTTCCACGTCTTTTGCAGGAGCGCGACATGACGATCAAGGTTGGCATCAACGGTTTCGGACGTATTGGGCGCAACGTGTTGCGTTCGGCAATCGAGAATTTCGGCAACGATATCGAGATCGTCGCCATCAACGACCTGCTGGAGCCCGATTACCTGGCCTACATGCTGCAATACGATTCCGTGCATGGCCGCTTCAAGGGCGAGGTCGCGGTCGACGGCAGCAACATCATCGTCAACGGCAAGAAGATCCGCCTGACCCAGGAACGCGATCCGGCCAACCTGAAGTGGGGCGAGGTCGGTGCCGAGGTGGTGATCGAATCCACCGGGCTGTTCCTGACCAAGGAAACCGCGCAGAAGCATATCGACGCGGGCGCGAAGAAGGTGATCCTGTCGGCGCCGTCGAAGGACGACACACCGATGTTCGTGTTCGGCGTCAACGACAAGACCTACAAGGGCGAGGCGATCATCTCCAACGCCTCATGCACCACCAACTGCCTGGCGCCGCTGGCCAAGGTGCTCAATGACAAGTGGGGCATCAAGCGCGGCCTGATGACCACCGTGCATGCGGCGACGGCGACGCAGAAGACCGTCGATGGCCCGAGCAACAAGGACTGGCGCGGCGGCCGTGGCATCCTCGAGAACATCATTCCCTCCAGCACCGGCGCGGCCAAGGCCGTGGGCGTGGTGATCCCGGAATTGAACAAGAAACTCACCGGCATGAGCTTCCGCGTGCCGACTTCGGACGTGTCGGTGGTCGACTTGACCGTCGAGCTTGAAAAGGACGCGACCTACGCCGAGATCTGTGCGGAGATGAAGGCGCAGTCGGAAGGCGCGCTGAAGGGCATCCTGGGCTACACCGATCACAAGGTGGTCGCCACTGATTTCCGCGGCGATCCGCGCACCTCGATCTTCGACGCCGATGCCGGCCTAGCGCTCGACAGCACCTTCGTCAAGCTGATCGGCTGGTATGACAACGAGTGGGGCTATTCCAACAAATGCCTGGAAATGGTCAAGGTCATCGCAAAATAATCGCGCCGCCTCTTTTCAGCGAAAGGCCCCGCAGTGCGGGGCCTTTTTATTGATGCGATGGGCGAATAAACAGGTGAAAGCCCTTCCCCCCGCTTGCGGGGGAAGGTACCCGACGGGCCGGTGGAGGTGCCGGAGCCGGTGTCGCTTGCCGTGCCCTGCCGTGTCGAGTGTGATTGCTTGCAACGCGGTACCGCACTTGCTTATCGCTTCATGCGGATGACCTGCTCCCACCGCTCCCACACGTATATCCCGAGAGCGGGAGGGGCTTTGACTTGGCATGGGCACCGTGCCGGACCGATTAACCGAAGCTCTGCATCAACGGCCACGCCTTCGCCCATTCAAAGCGAAAATCGCGACAGAGATAGATGTCGGGATGACCGCTTTCCTCGTTCTCGACGCCATGCGGGATGCGGACCTTGCCTGCGAGCGTGCAGGTCGCCGGGGTGTCGCGGACGCCTTCGGCATCGTCGCCCAGCACGATCACCGTGGTCGGCGGCGGGTTGCCGTAGCCGCGGTACCAGTAGGAATTGATCCCGCTGATCGCGGGCGGTAATCCATGTTTGGGCCCGTAGAAATCGATCGCGCCGGCCTCGCCGTAGTTGTTGGCGTAGATCGCCGTGCGCGCGCGTTCTTCCGCAGGCAAGGCGTGGTAGATCGTCGCGACCTGGGACACCAGCTCAGGCCAGCCGACCTGTTCGGCGAAATTGTCGTGGAAGTGGCGGCTGACGCGCCAGCCTTGGGAACCGATCGGCGCCAGCGGCAGTGCCACCAGCATCGTGGTGGTCAGCGCGGCAAATAGCACCAGCGCCGTCGCGCCGCGTGCCAGCATCGCCGTGCGCGGACGCAGGCGTGCGATGCCGTGTTCCAGCACCACCGCACCGGCGGCCAGCAGCATCGGATAGGCCGGTGCCAGGTAATAGTCGCGCGCGCCGGCCAGCCAGAACAGCACCAGCGCCACGACGTAGAGCCACGCCAGCACGCGCCAGCGCACCGCGCCTTTCGCGAACGCGAGCCAGCCCAGGCCGGCCATCCACAGCGGCGCGGTCAATACGCTGGCGCCGACGAGCAGTTGCCCGGTCAGGAATCCGCCGGTGCGCCCGATGCGCACATCGCGCGCATGGATGTGCTGGACGAAGTCGAGATAGACGAATCCATGTTGCCATTGCCACCATGCATTGGGCGCAAACACCAGCAGCGACAGCGCCGCGCCTGCCCACGGCCACGGACTGGCCAGCTGCCGGCGCAGCGGCGTCGCCAGCACGCCAATGAGGATGCCCGCGACGCAGAACAGCATCGTGTAGCGCGTCATCATCCCCAGGCCGATCACCAGGCCCAGGCCAAGCCACCAGCGCCGGCTCTCGGACGGATTGCAGCCACCGTTGGCCAGCTTCAACAGCAGCCACGCGGCCAGCACCCACCACAGGTAGTCGGGGCTGGTGTACTGCAGCATCGACCCGGCCAGCATCGAGAACGGCACGCACGCGACCGCGACCGCGGCCCCAACCTGGGCCATGCGGCCGCCGCCAAGCTCGCGCGCGATCAATCCTGCGACCAGCATCGCCAGGCTCTGCGCCAGCGCGGAAGGCGCGCGGAAGGCAGCCAGCGAATCGCCGAACCACTGCATCGAAACATGCGCGAGGAACGGCGTCAGTGGCGGATAGGCGACATAGCCCCAGGCGAGGTGGCGGGCATCGTCGAGCACAGCCAGTTCATCGCGATGAAAGCCATACTGGCCGTTGGTCAGCAGGTGCAGCAGCAGGCGCGCGATGGCCAGTGCGAGCAGGAGCGACAGCTCGATGCGCACCGGTTGGCCACGTGCTGCGGATATGGAAGCAGTTGCCATGCGGGTTCCCCGGCGCGTGGCGAAAGCTTACAGGCGATCCGCGCCGTGCTGGCGGTCAGCGCTCCAGCAGCGGCAGTTTGTCGGGCACCCCGTCCCATTGCTTGGCATCGGGCAGCGCCGGTTTCTTGCGGTCGATCACCGGCCACAGGGGCGAGAGTTCGGCATTGATGGCGAGGAATTTCTCCTGGCCACCGGGCACATCGTCCTCGGGGTAAATCGCGTTGACCGGGCATTCGGCCACGCACAGCGTGCAGTCGATGCACGACTCGGGATCGATCACCAGGAAGTTGGGGCCTTCGTGGAAACAGTCGACCGGGCATACCTCGACGCAGTCGGTGTGCTTGCACTTGATGCAGTTTTCGGTGACCACATGGGTCATGTCACGCTTGCCTCATCCACGCGGAGCCTGCGCGGAGTATCGCGCGGACGGCGTGTATTTGCCCTGACCTGGGTCAAGGCCGGTTGCAAATCCAGCGGCGATACTGTGCGCGTGAACAATCGCATTCCACTTCCAGGTGCCACCACCGACCTTGCAAGCCCGTCGGGCATGGTCGACGAAGACGCGCTGACGCAAGGTGACATCGAGCGACTGGTCGATCGGTTCTACGATCGCGTGCAGCTCGATCCCGTGCTCGGGCCGATCTTCAACCCTGCCGTGCATGACTGGGACGAACACAAGCGCACGCTGGTGTCGTTCTGGTCATCGGTGGCGCTGCGCGCGGGCACGTATCGTGGCAATCCGATGGCCGCGCATCGGCCGCATCCGATCCGCGCCGAACATTTTGATTATTGGCTGGCACTTTGGCGCGATACCGCGCAATCGGTGCTGGCGCCGGCCCAAGCCGAGCGGTTTTACGATTACGCCACGCGCATCGGCCGCAGCCTGCGCTACGGCCTGGACCTCGATCCGCTGCCGGACGTGCGCGCGCCGCGACCGGCCTGATTTTCACCAGAAGAACATGCCCTTGGCCAGCAGCACGATCGCGGCCGCCAGCACCAGCACGGTGCGATGGGTGTGCCGGAAACGGCATGGGTCCATGCCGCCCTGGCGACTGGCCCAGACCGCGCGCACGAAGACCGCCAGCACCGCGAACGCCAGCGTGACCTTGAGCAGCAACAGGTCGCCGAAACGCGATCCAAGGCAGCGAAAGCTGGCGCAGTGGATCTCGAACAACGCGCCGCCGCTGACGAACAGCAATCCCACCACCCACGGCATCACCCGCCGCGCCCGCGCCATCACTGCCTGCTCGATGCGCTGCATGGTGCCGGTATCGAAGCTGTGGTGCAGCGCGTCGAGGATCAGCACCTCGAACGCGACCGCGCCGACGAACACGATCGCGCACGCCAGGTGCAGGGTGAGGATCCACGGGTACCACGCGGCCATGCCGATGCCTGCGATAGGGAGCCGTCCACTTTGCTCCCGGCGCTGCGTTGACGCCCTGACATGGATCAATCGCCGATGTCGTGGAGACGCCCGGATCACCGGTGGTTTGCCAGCCTCGCCGCGGCTGCCGACAATAGCCGCACTGCCTGCGCGCGGCCATGGATGACCGCGCAGACAGGCCGAAACCGGTCCGCTGGCCTCATCGATGCCGGCCCCAGCCCAAATCCACTTCCGCGAAGAACCCAATCCATGACGATCCTGCGAATGAGCGACATCGACCTGCGCGGCAAGCGCGTGCTGATCCGCCAAGACCTCAACGTGCCGGTGTCCGATGGCAAGGTCAGCTCCGACCTGCGCATCGTCGCTTCGCTGCCCACCCTTCGGCAGGCCCTGGACGCCGGCGCTGCGGTGATGGTGATGTCGCACCTCGGACGGCCCACCGAAGGGACGTGGAGCGAAGCCGATTCGCTGGCACCGGTGGCCACGCGGCTGTCGGAACTGCTCGGCCGCGAGGTGCCGCTGGCGCGTGACTACCTGGGTGGGGTGGACATCGCACCGGGGCAGATCGTGTTGCTGGAAAACTGCCGCATGAATGTCGGCGAGAAAGCCGATGATGAAACGTTGGCCGGGCAATATGCCGCGCTGTGCGACGTATTCGTGATGGATGCCTTCGGTACGGCGCATCGCGCGCAGGCGTCCACGCACGGCGTGATCCGCCTTGCGCAACAGGCCGTCGGTGGTCCGTTGCTGATGGCCGAACTCGATGCGTTGTCGAAGGCCCTGCTGCAGCCGGCGCGGCCATTGCTGGCGATCGTCGCCGGCAGCAAGGTCAGCACCAAGCTCGAATTGCTGTCGTCGCTGGTTGGCAAGGTCGACCAGTTGATCGTCGGCGGCGGCATCGCCAACACCTTCATCGCCGCGCAGGGTTTCGATGTCGGCAAGTCGCTGTACGAGGCCGACCTGATCGATGTCGCCAAACAGATCATGGCCGACGCAAAAGCGCGCGGCGCCGACATCCCGGTGCCGACCGATGTCGTGGTCGCCCCGCAGTTCAGCGCAACCGCGCCGGCCACGGTGAAAGCCGTGGACGCGGTGTCGGCCTCCGACATGATCCTCGACATCGGGCCCGAGACCGCGGCGCGTTACGCCATCATGATTGGCAACGCCGGCACCGTGGTCTGGAACGGTCCGGTCGGGGTGTTCGAGTTCGACGCCTTCGGCACGGGCACGCAAACCCTGGCCCGCGCGATTGCCGCCTCCAAGGCGTTCTCCATCGCCGGCGGCGGCGACACCCTCGCAGCGGTCGACAAGTACGGCATCGCCGACGAGGTGTCCTACATCTCCACCGGTGGCGGCGCATTCCTGGAATTCCTCGAAGGCAAGACCCTGCCTGCAGTGGCGGCGCTGGAAGCGCGCGGCTGAGATTTCCCTACATGGCTGCACGTGGACGCGAGGAGGCTTTCCCCGGAAAGCCGGTTGAGTCCACGCAAGCGCCCGCAATTGAAGGGTGACGCGTAGGGATTGGCGCAGCGCGGCTGGGCTAGGATGGGGGTCACCCCATCATTGAACCCAGCCACATGACCGAGCACCGCCGCCGCACCCGCATCCTCGCCACACTGGGCCCCGCCACCGATGCGCCGGGCGTGCTCGATGCGCTGCTGCGCGCGGGGGTCAACGTGGTGCGGCTGAATTTTTCGCACGGCGATCCGCAATCGCAGCTCGCACGTGCGCAGGCGGTACGCGAGGCGGCCGCTCGCGTCGGCATCGAGGTCGGCATCCTGGCCGACCTGCCGGGCCCGAAGATCCGGGTGGAAAAATTTGCCGAAGGCCGGGTGTCGCTGCGGGCCGGCGCGCGGTTCGACCTGGTCGCGCGCGTCGATGCGCCTCCGGGCACGCAGCACGAAATTGGCGTGAGTTATCTCGCCTTGCCCGACGATGTGAAAGCCGGCGATGTCCTGCTGCTCGACGACGGTGTCGTGCAACTGCAGGTCGACCGCGTTGAAGGCGAACGCATCATCACCACCGTGCTCAACGACAGCGTGCTGTCCGACCGCAAGGGCTTGAACCGACTCGGCGGGGGGCTGTCACTGGGTGCGCTGACCGATCGCGATCGCGAACTGATCGGCGTCGCAGCGGAGATGAAAGCCGACTTCATCGCGGTGTCGTTCTGCCGTAATGCGGCCGACATGAACGAGGCGCGCGCGATTGCGCGTTCGCATGGCAGCGATGCAGCAATGGTGTCGAAGATCGAGCGCGCCGAGGCGATCGAGAACCTGTCGGAGATCGTCGAGGCCAGCGACGTGGTGATGGTCGCGCGCGGTGACCTTGGCGTTGAGATCGGCGATGCCGAACTGCCGGGCCTGCAAAAGAAGATCATCCGCGAATCGCTGGCACGCAACCGCGTGGTGATCACCGCCACGCAGATGCTGCAATCCATGGTCGACAGCCCGATCCCGACCCGCGCCGAAGTGCTGGACGTGGCCAACGCGGTGATCGATGGCACCGATGCGGTGATGTTGTCGGCCGAATCGGCCGCAGGCAATTACCCGGTGCGCGCAGTCGAGGCGATGGCACGCATCTGCATCGGCGCCGAGAAACAGTTCGAGGCCGACATCGATTTTGAGAAGGCACCGCGCGACCTGAAACGCCCCGACCAGGCGATCGCGATGGCGGCAATGTTCCTGTCCGAACACATCGGCGTGCGCGCGATCGTGGCGATGACTGAATCGGGCGGCACCGCGCGTTACCTGTCGCGGTTCCGTTCCAGCGTGCCGATCTACGCGCTGTCGCGCCACGGGGCAACGCGCCGCAAGATGGCCCTGATGCGCGACGTGTTCCCGATCAATTTCGACAGTCGCGGCATGGCAACGCGCGAGGCCGCACGCGCGGCGGTGGAAGCGCTGTACACCGCTGGCCTGCTCGGCGAGCACGACCACATCCTGTTCACCAGCGGCGACCATATGGAACAGCACGGCGCGACCAATACCCTGCGGTTGCTGCAGGTGGGCAGCGATGGCAAGGCGGAAGGATTGGGCAAGGTCTGATTCATTGCCTTGATATCTGCGGCCAGTGGCGTATCGAGTGCAGGATTGAAGGCAGCGGACCGTTGCCCTGACCTGGCTATTGCGGCCATGCGTGCCCACGCTTTGTTGAGGCGCTTCTCCCGACCTCCAGCAACGCACGCGGGAGATGGCGTGCGCAGTGTCAAAGAAGACGGGATCGGCGCCGATGGATGTCTGGCGAGCGCGTGGAACTCGTGGCACCGGGCTAGTTCGCCATTTGCCCCGACAAGAGCGACAACGTCTGCATCGCGACGGTTTCATGACAGAACGCGAATCCAGCATTGCCGGCCCTTGCGATGTGGCCGATCCTGGAAACGGCGTGGGTGCGGAGAAAACGCCGTGAACGGTGGCCAGGCGCCTGCACCGGATGTGACTGGTCGTGGTGACCGTGCGGGTCGGCCAAGGCCGATGCCGCGTGAAATCGGTTGCAGGCCATGCCGCCGGGAATCGGTTTGCGGCAACGGGCTATAATTGCGGGTCTTTCCGCCCCGATCCGAGTCCACGACATGAGCATCGAACAGCTTGCCGAAACTGCCCAGGCCATGGTGGCTGCGGGCAAGGGCATCATCGCCATCGACGAATCCAACAACACCATCGCCAAGCGTTTTGATGGCGTCGGCATTCCCAACAGCGAAGAAAACCGTCGCGCCTATCGCGAGATGCTGCTGACCACGCCCAAGCTGGGCGAGCACATCAGCGGCGCGATCCTGTTTGACGAAACCATTCGCCAGTCGACCAAGGCCGGCGTGCCCTTCACCCAGGTGATGAACGACAACGGCATCATCCCGGGCATCAAGGTCGACAAGGGCCCGCAACCGCTGGCTGGTTTTCCGGGTGAAGTGGCGACCGAAGGCCTCGATGGGCTGCGCGCACGCCTGGAGGAGTATTACAAGCTCGGCGCGCGTTTTGCCAAGTGGCGCGCGGTGATCAATATCGGCGACGACATCCCCTCGGGCACCTGCATCGAGGCCAACAGCCACGCGCTGGCGCGTTATGCCGCGCTGTGCCAGGAGCAAGGCCTGGTGCCGATGGTCGAGCCCGAAGTGCTGATGGACGGCAACCACGATATCGAGACCTGTTACGAGGTCACCGAAGTCACGCTGCGTTCGTTGTTCGATGCGCTGTACCAGAACAACGTCACGCTGGAAGGCACGATCCTCAAGGCCTCGATGGTCGTATCGGGCAAGGACTGCGACGAGCAGGCCAGCATCGATGAAGTCGCCGAAGCCACGCTGATGTGCCTGAAGTCGACCGTGCCGGCGATCTTGCCGGGCATCGTGTTCCTGTCTGGCGGACAGAGCGACGAGGACGCCACCGCGCACCTCGACGCGATGAACCGCATGGGCCCGAACCCGTGGCCGCTGTCGTTCTCGTACGGCCGCGCGATGCAGTCGGCGGCACTGAAACTGTGGTCGCAGGACCTGGTCAACAATTACGCCGCCGCCCAGGCCATCGTGCACGGGCGTGCCCGTGCAAACGGCATGGCAGCGCTGGGCAAGTGGAACAAGTCCGCCTGATCGTATTGACCAGGTTTTCTTGACCAGTTTTTCTTGATCAGGTTTTCTCGACCAGGTCATCCTGACCTTGTCGTCTTGAATGGTGGAATCAGAAACGCCGGCGAACTGCCGGCGTTTCTTGTTGTGCGGGCCAGTCGCCGCGCTTAGCCCAGCGAGGCCAGCCACTCGTCATCGGACCCTTCGTTGACGCCTTCCAGCAGGAAGGTCGACAGGTAGCGCTCGCCGGTGTCGGGCAGCATCGCCAGGATCACGTCGCCCTCGTTCGCCGATTCCGCCACCTCCAGCGCGGCGGCGACCGTGGCGCCGGCTGAAATGCCAACGAAGATGCCCTCTTCCTGCGCCAACCGGCGTGCGATGTCACGGGCCAGCACATCGTCGACCGGCAGGATGCGCGTGGCAGCCTTGCGATCCAGCACGTCCGGGATGAAGTCCGGCGTCCAGCCCTGGATCTTGTGCGGCTGCCAGTCCTTGCCGGCGAGCAGCGACGCGCCGGTCGGCTCGCAGGCGACGACGGCAACGTCGGGGCGGGCGACGCGCAAGACATCGGCTACGCCGGTCAACGTGCCGCCGGTGCCCCAGCCGCTGACGAAGTGATCGAGGCGACGGCCGGCAAAATCGCGCAGGATTTCCGCGCCCGTGGTCTGGCGGTGGTAAGCGGGATTGGCGGGGTTCTCGAACTGCCGCGCCAGGAACCAGCCGTGTTTCGCCGCCAGGGCCTCGGCCTTGCGCACCATGCCGGTGCCGCGTTCGGCGGCGGCGGTCAGGATCACCTTCGCGCCGTAGGCGCGCATCAGTTTGCGGCGTTCGATCGAGAACGTTTCGGTCATGATCGCGACGAATTTGTAACCGCGCGCCGCGCACACCATCGCCAATGCCACGCCGGTGTTGCCCGAGGTTGCCTCGATCACGGTGTCGCCGGGCTTGAGCAAACCTTTCGCCTCCGCATCGTTGATGACGGCGATGGCGAGCCGGTCCTTGACCGAACCGCTGGGATTGAAGGATTCAACTTTCACGTACATCGTCACGCTGGCCGGTGCGATGCGGTGCAGGCGCACGACGGGCGTGCGGCCGATGGTGTCGAGGATGCTGTCGTGGATCATGGGGGTGTCCTGCGCGGGGAGGGTAGACGTTACCCCCGGCGGCGGCATCGTGCACGCGCCCGGGATGCTCGAAACAACGCAAATCGACCCGACGAGGGCCATGCGCGCATGCAGGCCTGGTGTACACGCCCGGCAGGCAACGCTTCAGGGCGCGATGGGTTGACCGTGATGACTTGGTTCTGAACCTGCCTGATGACACGGGCCTGCGTCATCGGCACTCGCTAGAATCATCGGTCTGCCTGCCGATGGTTGCCTGATACCGATGTTTTTCCGCGCCCTGCGCCATTTCGTCCTGCTCACCTGCCTGTGCGCCCTGGTTTCGGCCTGCGGCTCGTCCGCACCGCCGCCGCAACGCGATGCAAACGTGGCCATCCCGGTGACGTCGGCCGCAGTGCGCGCCCAGCCTTGGAACGACACCCTGCTCGCGCTGGGCACGGTGAAGGCGCACGAATCGGTGACGGTGACCGCCAAGGTCAGCGAAACCGTGCAGCGGGTGCATTTTGAAAGTGGCCAGGAAGTCCGCACCGGGGCGCCGCTGGTCAGCCTGAGCGGACAGCAGCAGCAGGCGTCGCTGGCCGCGGCCGAAGCCACGGTCAAGGAAGCCGAACGCCTGTACCGGCGCCAGGATGAACTCGCCGCGCAGCAGCTCATCGCCCGCTCTGCGCTCGATGCGCAGCGCGCGACCCGCGACGCTGCGCGTGCGCAGGTGGCACAGATCCGCGCCAATCTTTCCGATCGCGTGATCCGCGCGCCGTTTTCCGGCGTACTCGGTATCCGCCAGGTCAGTCCCGGATCATTGGTTACCCCGGGCACTGAAATCGCGACCCTTGATGACATCGCGCGCGTCTACGTCGATTTCCCGGTGCCCGAGGCACAACTGGCGCATCTGGCCGTCAGCCAGCGCATCACGGCGGCCAGTACGGCGTATCCCGGGCGCGATTTCGACGGTGCGGTCAGCACCATCGCCACGCGCGTGGATGCGCAGACGCGGGCAGTGACCGTGCGCGGTGATTTTGCCAACACCGATCGCGCGTTGCGTCCGGGCATGCTGTTGCAGGTGCGCCTGCAACTGCCGCAGCGCCAGGCGCTGGTGGTCCCGGAGATCGCGGTGGTGCAGGTCGGCAGCGACAGCTATGTGTTCCGGGTCAAGGCCGACCACACGGTCGAGCGTGCCGATGTCGTGCTCGGTGGCCGCGATGCCGGTCGTGTCGTGGTCGAAAAAGGCCTGCAGGCAGGTGATCGCATCGTCATTGACGGCACCGGCAAGCTGCGTCCGGGCGTGAAGATCAGCGATGCGCCGCCATCGCCACCAGCGCCGGTCACGGCCGCGCCGCGCGCGCAGGGCTGAGCGGCATGCGCATTTCCGATCTGTCGATCAAGCGCCCGGTGTTTGCCGCGGTCATGAGCCTGATGCTGATCGTGCTGGGGGTGATGTCGTTCACGCGGCTGACCCTGCGCGAACTGCCGGCGATCGACCCGCCGATCGTGTCGGTGTCGGTTGATTACCCCGGCGCATCGGCCACGGTGATCGAAAGTCGCATCACCCAGATCATGGAAGATGCGCTGGCCGGCATCGAAGGCGTCGAGACGATCGAGGCGCGCAGCGTCAACGGCAGTTCGCGCATCAGCATCGAGTTCAAGCCCACGCGCGACATCGAGGCCGCTGCCAACGACGTGCGCGATGCGGTCAGTCGCGTGCTCGACCGCATGCCCGATGAAGCCCGCCCGCCGGAGATCGCAAAAGTCGAGAGCGACGCCGATGCCATCATCTGGCTCAACATGTCGTCCACGACCATGGACACGCTGCAACTGAGCGATTACGCCGATCGTTACGTGCGTGATCGCCTGTCGAGCATCGATGGTGTGGCGCAAGTGCGGATCGGTGGCCAGCAGCGTTACGCGATGCGTATCTGGCTTGATCGCGACCAGCTGGCCGCGCGCGGGTTCACGGTCGGCGACGTCGAAAACGCCCTGAGGCTGGAGAACGTCGAGTTGCCTGCGGGGCGGATCGAATCGAAGGATCGCGATTTCACCCTGCGCGTGGCACGCAACTACCAGACACCCGCGGATTTTGCCCAGATCCCGTTGGGCAAGGGCGACGATGGTTATGTCGTGCGATTGGGCGACGTGGCCCGGATCGAACTGGCCTCCAGCGAACGCCGCGCCTATTACCGCAGCAATGGCGAGCCCAACATCGGCCTTGGCATCGTCAAGACGTCGACCGCCAACAGCCTGGATGTCGCGCGTGCGGCGCGCGAGATGGCCGACACCATCCAGGCCACGTTGCCGCAGGGCACCCACATTTTTGTCGCCTACGACAGCACCACTTTCATCGAGGCGGCGGTCGAGCGCGTGTATGCCACGCTGGCCGAGGCGATCATGCTGGTGCTGATCGTGATCTGGTTGTTCCTGGGCAGCGTGCGCGCCGCGCTGATCCCGGCGGTCACGGTGCCGGTGTGCCTGGTGACCGCCTTCATCGCGCTGTACGCCTTTGGTTTCTCGATCAACCTGCTGACCTTGCTGGCGCTGGTGCTGTGCATTGGCCTGGTGGTCGACGATGCCATCGTGGTGGTGGAGAACATCCAGCGCCGCATCGATCTTGGCGAGCCGCCCCTGGTCGCGGCGCGTCGTGGCACCGCGCAAGTCGCGTTCGCGGTGACCGCGACCACGGCGGTGCTGATCGCGGTGTTCCTGCCGATCGGCTTCCTGGAAGGCAATACCGGGCGTTTGTTCCGCGAGCTGTCGGTGGCGCTGGCGGCCGCGGTGGCGATTTCTGCGTTCGTCGCGCTGACGTTGACGCCGATGATGTCCTCGAAGCTGCTGCGCCCGCACGCGCGGGAAAAGCGCAATCGCGTCAATGCATGGATCGACCGTCAGTTCGATCGCACCAGCGCGCGATATCGCGGCCTGCTTGGCCGCAGCGTCGGACATCCGTGGTGGTTCGGCGCGCTGATGGTGGTCGCGGTGGTGGTGACGGGATTGTTGTTCCACTTCACGCCGTCCGAACTTGCCCCGGCAGAAGACCGCGGCGTGTTTTTCGTGTCGATGGACGGGCCAGAAGGCGCGGGCTACGACTACACCGTCGGGCAGATGCAACAGGTCGAGAAGATCCTCGCGCCGATGACCGGACCCGACAAGGCGATCCTGCGCGCCAATCCGCGCGTGCCCGGCAGTTATGGCAGCAGCGAGGAAATGCATACCGGCCGCGTCAGCGTGTTTTTGCAGGACTGGGACAAACGCACGGAGCCGACCGTCGATGTCGCCGCGCAGGTCCAGCGCGCACTGTCCGGCTTGCCCGGCGTGCGTGTCCGCACACAGGTGGGCGGCGGGCTGGTGCGCACCCGCGGGCAACCGTTCCAGATCGTGCTGGGTGGTCCGGAATACGGCGAAATCGCCGCCTGGCGCGACGCCCTGCTCGCGCGCATGGAAGACAACCCGGGACTGGTGGGCGCGGATTCGGATTACAAGGAAACCCGGCCGCAGATGCGCGTCGACATCGATCGCGCGCGCGCCGCCGACCTCGGTGTCTCGGTCACCGACATCGGTCGCGCGCTGGAAACAATGATGGGTTCACGCCGCGTCACCACCTTTGTCGACAACGGCGAGGAATACGACGTGCTGGTGCAAGCCGGTCGCAACGAACGCGAGACGCCGGCGGACCTGGCGGCGATCCAGGTGCGCTCCACGCGCGGCGAGCTGATCCCCTTGTCCAACCTGGTGACGCTGCGTGAAGTGGCCGAGCCCGGCAGCCTCAACCGCTTCAACCGGCAACGCTCGATCACCATCAGCGCCGGCCTTGCCCCGGGGTATCGCCTCGGTGATGCGATTGCGTGGGCGCAGCAGGTGGTAAAGGACGAATTGCCCGATTACGCGCAGGTCGACTGGAAGGGCGAATCACGCGAATACCAGAGTGCCGGCAGCGCGGTATTGCTGACGTTTGCGCTGGCGCTGCTGATCGTCTACCTGGTCCTGGCCGCGCAGTTCGAGAGTTTCATCCATCCGCTGGTGATCATGTTGACGGTGCCGTTGGGCGTGCTGGGCGCGATGATCGGCCTGGCGGTCACCGGCGGCACGCTCAATCTTTTCAGCCAGATCGGGATCGTGATGCTGGTGGGATTGGCCGCCAAGAACGGCATCCTGATCGTCGAGTTTGCCAACCAGTTGCGCGATGAAGGCCGCGATGTGCGCACCGCGATCATCGAGTCGGCATCGGTGCGCCTGCGTCCGATCCTGATGACCTCCATCGCCACCGTGATGGGCGCGTTGCCGCTGGTGCTGGCCGGTGGGCCGGGCTCGGCCAGCCGCGCGACGATCGGCGTCGTGGTGATCTTCGGCGTGTCGTTCTCCACCCTGTTATCCCTGTTCGTGGTGCCGGCGTTCTACGCCCTGCTGGCGCCGTATACGCATTCACCCGAAGCGGTCGCACAGCGGCTGGAAGCGCTGGAAGACCAAACCCCGTCGGTCGGCGGCCATGCCTGAGCCGCGTATCGTGCGTGGAATGACAACCACTAGCAGTCAATCCGCCGGACAGGCGCGCGCGATCGATGTTGGTGACGGCATGCGCTTGCGTGCATGGCGCAGTGATGACCTGGCCGGATTATTGCGTCACGCCAACGACGAGCAGGTTGCGCGTGGTGTCAGCGACCGATTTCCGCACCCGTACACGCGCGCCGATGGCGAAGCCTTCCTGGCGGGCCGCGTGGTCAATTTTTCCGACCCTGTGTTCGCCATCGAGATCGATGGCGAGGCGTGTGGCGGCATCGGTGCGCGATCGGGCACGGGTGAGCGGGGCCACGCCGCCGAACTTGGCTACTGGCTCGGTCGCGAGCACTGGAGCCAGGGTCGGATGACCCGGGTTGTCCGTGCATTCGTGCCGTGGGTGATGCGCGAATTGCGCCTGTACCGCCTGCAGGCAACGGTGCTGGACTTCAACACCGGCTCGGCGCGCGTACTGCTGAAGAACGGTTTTGTCGAAGAGGGCACGCAGCGCTGCGCCGTGTTCAAGCGTGGCAAGCTACACGACCTGCGTACCTTCGCCACAACCAGGATCGGACTGGACGATGACAACTGACCGCCCACCATCACCGTGGAAAACACGCGCCCCGCCGCCGCCCAAGCCGGATCCCGAGCCACGTCCTGCCGGCCAACGCGGCGCGGAGCTGCGCCTGTATGGCCTCAACGCGGTGGCGGCGGTATTCGCCGTCCGGCCCCAGGCGATCCGCAAGATTTACCTGGCCGAGGGGCGCATCGCGCAACTGCAGCCGATGCTGAAATGGTGCGTGGCCAATCGCATCGGTTATCGCGTGGTCGACGATGCCGACCTGCAAAAACTTGCGGCCAGCTCGCATCACGAGGGTGTGGTCGCCGATGTCTTGCGCGCCGAACCCATATCGCTGGCCCGATGGCTGGAAGATTTGCCGGATGGACCGCAATGCGCGCTGTGGCTCGATGGTGTCGGCAATCCGCACAATTTCGGCGCGATCCTGCGCTCTGCCGCGCATTTCGGCGTGTCGGGATTGCTGTTGCCAAAAGACGCGCCGCTGGCCCTGTCGGGGGCGGCGGCGCGCGTGGCTGAGGGCGGCGCCGAGAGCGTGCCATTGGTGCGCATGGATGGTGAAGACAATGCCATCGCACAACTGCATGGTGCCGGGTTTGCCCTTGCCGCGACCGTCGTGCGTGGCGGCGCCAACCTGTTTGCCACGTCGTTGCCGCCGCGCATGGTGTTGGTGATCGGCGCCGAGGCCGAAGGCATGGACACGACGTTGGTCGCGGCCTGCGACCTGCGCGTGTCGATCCCGGGCAGCGGCAAGGTCGACAGTCTCAACGTCGCCGCGGCCACGGTCGTGCTGTTGGCCCAGTGGGCGCATCGCCGTTGAATCCGGCGGCGCCGGCGTGGCGTTCGCTGGCGCAGTGGCGCGCGGATGCGGCGCAGGTTCACCAGGCAGACGCGGCCCGCGTCGAGGCGCTCGGCGAAGAGTTGCTGCTCGATGGGCATTGCCGATTGTGCGACGGCAGTGATGGTTTCTTCCGCCTGGCCAGCACGCCTGCGGATTTGCGTGAAGGGCTGGCCTGCGCACGCTGCCATTGCAATGCACGCCAGCGCGCGGCGGCGATGCTGTTGCTGGACGCGCTGGACGCGCCGAAACGTGCGCGCGTCTACGCCACAGAACAGGCCAGCCCGTTGTTCGTGGCCCTGCGCCGCAGGATCCCGCAGCTGCGTGGCAGCGAATACGCGCCGCGTTTCCTGCAGCGGCTGCGCTTGTCGGCGTGGCTGTGCCGACAGGGTGTCGCGACGTGGGTGCGGCGCGAGGATGTCACGGCATTGGGTTTTGGCGATGGCAGCCTTGATGCCGTCATCAGTCTCGACGTGTTGGAACACGTGCCGGATTATCCCGCCGCCCTGCGTGAGTTCGCGCGCGTGCTGCGGCCCGGTGGCGTGCTGGTGCTGACCATTCCGTTCTACGACGACCGCACCGCAAGCGAAGTCATTGCGCGCGTTGGCGACGATGGCCGTGTCCAGCACCTGGGCGAGCCGGAATTCCACGGCGACCCGATCAGCGGCGGCGTGGCGTGCTTCCATCATTTCGGATGGAACCTGCTCGATGCGATGGGCAACGCCGGATTTGAAGACGCAGCCGCCTGCCGCGTGCATGACGCACAGGGCGGCCTGCCGCAAGGGCTGTGGGTTTTACGCGCGCGCCGTTGAGCGCTACTTGCGGGCAGCGTCCGGTTGTTTGGGCGCGCTGCCGAATCCGCCGTCGGCCTGCGCGGCGAGATACGTGAACACCGCGTACGCGGCGACGTTTTGCGCCAACGCCTGCGGGTCGATCTTGTCGAGGGTGTCCTCGGCGGTGTGGTGCAGGTCGAAATAGTCGCTGCCGTCGTGGCCCAGCCATGCCCACGCCATGCCGCGCGCGGTCATTGGTCCGATGTCGGATTCCGGATCGCCCTGGCCGGGCATGCGTTCGATGCCGAGCGGCGCCAGCGCCTGCGCGATCTGGCTCAGCGCAGCTTTGCTCGTGTCGCGCGCGCTGCTGTCGAAGCCATAAATCCGCCCGGCGCCAAAATCGCTTTCCACCGCGATCACGTGCCGGGCCACGTCCTTGGCGTGCGCGTCCATGTAAGCGCGGCCGCCATACAGGCCCTGCTCCTCATTGGCGAAGGCGACCACGCGGATGGTGCGCTTGGGATGCAGCGGCTTGAGCAATGCGCCGGTGGCCATGGTGATGCCGATGCCCGCGGCGTCATCGATCGCGCCGGTGCCAGGGTCCCAGGAATCCAGATGCCCACCGATCAGCACGATCTCGTCGGGTCGCGTGCTGCCGGTGATCTCGCCGATCACGTTCTGCGAGGTGTATTCACCGTTCCAGCCACAGTCCAGCGCGACGCGCACGCGGGTCGGGCCGAGCGCGAGCAGGCGCGACAACTGGTCGGCATCGGGTAGTGCCAGCGCCGCGGAGGGAATCGGTGTCAGGCCATCGGCGAAACGGGTGGCGCCGGTATGCGGCGTGCGCGAGGAGCCGGTGCCTGCCGAGCGCATCAGGAACGCGGCGGCACCCTTGGTGATCGCCAGCGATGGTCCGCCGCCGCGGATGCCGCCGCCGTTGCGATAATCGCTGCCGTCGCGGGCCTTTTTCATCTGGTAATCGACGAAGACGATCTTGCCGGCGAGCGAGCCATCGGGCGCGGCCCTGAGTGCATCGAGATCGGCGAAACGCACCACCTGGCCTTCGACGGTGCCGCCCGGGCTGCCGCCAAGCGCAGTGAGCAGCAGCGGCTGCGCGTGGTTGCCGACGACCTCGCCGCGTTCGCTGCGGCGCTCCCATTTGGGAAACGTCACCGGCTCGGTCCAGACCTTGTCGTAACCGAGCGACTTGAACTTCGCCTTGGCCCATTGCACCGCGCGCGCGTCGGCTTCGCTCCCGGCCAGGCGCGGGCCGATTTCGGTGGTCAGCGATTCGGTGATCTTCCAGCCAAGGTCACTGGCCAGCGCCTGCTCGCGCAGCTGCGTGGCCTGGGCCAGTGCGGCGTCGGGAATGCGGGCTTCGCCGTGCGCGGCAGCCACTGGAAATGCAAGGGTCAGCGCGAGCAGCAGCGGCGTGAAGCGCATGGTGATCTCCGGCAGGGCAGGCAAGGCGAAGCTGCGAGCTTGCCAGCCTCGCGGCCGCGGGACGCGTGGCACAAGTCATGCCACGCGGAACGCCGTCACTTTTTCAGCGAATCGCGGATCTCGCGCAGCAAGATCACGTCTTCGGTCGGCGCCGCCGGCGCCGCTTCGGCTTTGTGGCTCATCCGGTTGATGGCCTTGATCACCATGAAGATCGCGAACGCGATGATGATGAACTGGATCAGCGTGTTGAGGAACTCGCCGACGCCCAGGGTGACGGCCGGGATTTCCTTGCCGGCGGCATCCAGCGTCGCGGCCTTGAGTGTCACCACCCATTTTGAGAAATCGACGCCGCCCACCAGCAAACCGATCGGCGGCATGATGATCTTGTCGACGAATACGGTGACGATCTTGCCAAACGCCGCGCCGATGACCACGCCGACCGCCAGGTCGATGACGCTGCCGCGCATCGCGAATTCCTTGAATTCACTCATCATGCCCATGGTGGAGTCCTTGTATGTAGTGGTGGAATCGACAGATTAAACGCGCTTGGGGGTGATCAGGCAATGCAATTGCAGCACGTCGTCGAGCTGGCCAACGCAGGCATCGCCGGGGTGCAAGGCGGCCACGCCGGCGGGTGTGCCCATGAAGACCAGGTCGCCGGCACGCAGCGCATACAGCGTCGACAATTCATGCAGGATGTCGGGCACGTCCCAGATCAATTGATCCAGGCGCGAGGATTGGCGCGTGACGCCGTTGACGGCGAGCGACAGGGTGCGGGCAGAGAGTTCGCCGACGTCAGCCGCCCGGACCAGTTCACTGATCGGCGCGCAGTCGTCGAAGGATTTGCCGACATCCCATGGCAGCCCCTTGGCTTTTGCCGCCGCCTGCAGGTCGCGCCGGGTGAGGTCCAGGCCGATGCCATAACCAAACACCAGCGCCGTCGCGTCATCGCGGGCAAGCACACCGGGCGGCGCATCGCGGCCCAGGGCGACCACCAGTTCAATCTCGTGGTGCAGTTCGGTGGTGCCGGGCGGATACGCCACGCTGCCGTCGGTGACGATGGTATCGGCCGGTTTGAGGAACAAGACGGGTTTGCCGCGTTCGGTGCCGGGCGTGGCGACGGATGCGCCCATTTCGCGGGCGTGATCGGCAAAATTACGTCCGACGCAGTAGATGCGGTGCACCGGGAACGTGCCACCACCGCGTACCGGCACGCGCGGGATTTCGCCCGCAGCGATCACGTCATGCATGGAGGCGGTCACGCGACCCGCGGGCGCCGGGCCCTGTAGTCCGGCCGAGTAAAGCCGGCATCTGCACGCCTCAGCGCAGCAGCGGCTGGCCGGTCTTCGGCACGACGTGGTATTGGGCATCCACCACGCGTGCCTGCGACGCCATGGGTTTGCCACGCTGGCGCAGCAGGCGCAACAACAGGCCGCCGACCAGCATCGCCGCGCCCACGAACAGACCCACCACCAGCAACAGGGCCAACACGACCAGCCCAAGCAAGCCCACCAGAACGCGCATCAGCGGATGGCGCGGCTTGCGCGGCGCAAACATCGCGGACACGCCGCTGGTGGAGAAGCGGGAATGGAACACGTGGAACAGTGGAGTGGACATCGTGGGGGCCGTGACACAATTGTGCGAAGAACAGATGACACAGTATCGGGTGCAGCATGGATGAGGATGTAAGGACTTCGTTAACCGTCGGCGGACGCGCCACGTCCTTGATTGCGCTGTCGCAGATGAGCGATGGCGGCTTTTCCGAAGTCGAGGCGGTCATCGACGGCGATGCAGAATCGCTGATCCTGTACCGCGATGGCGACAACGCACGTGCCTGGTTCAACATCTGCCCGCATGCCGGGCGCCGGCTCGACTGGGCGCCGGGACAATTCCTCAAGAACAAGGAAGGCCACCTGGTGTGCGCCGTACATGGCGCGACCTTCGAGTTGGCCGACGGCGTCTGCGTGGCCGGTCCCTGCCGCGGCCAATCCCTGCGTGCAGTGGCCATCGTGATCCGCGATGGAAAGGTGTGGCTGCAAACCCCGTAGGTCGGGGCCACGTCCCCGACGCCCGTTTGGCTCGGCCCGGCTACCACCGCTACTTTGCCGGTGAGGCTGCGAAATCAGTACGCGCCCATGTAATCGCGTTTGCCGATGTCCAGGCCGTTATGGCGCAGCAGGGCGTACGTCGTGGTGACGTGGAAGAAGAACTGCGGCAGGCCATAGCTCAACAGATAATCCTGGCCGTTGAAGCGGCGTTCTTTCGGCGTGCCCGGCCGTGTGATGATTTCGCGTTCCGCGGCTGCGTCGAACTGCGCCGGAGTGAAGCCATCGATGAAGGCGAGGGTGCGCGCGATCAAACCGCGCAACTCGGCGAACGTCTGCTCGTTGTCGTCATACTTCGGCACCTCGGCACCGGCCAGTCGCGCGGATACGCCGCGGGCGAAATCACAGGCGATCTGGACCTGTTTGCCCAGCGGGAACATGTCAGGGAACAGCCTGGCCTGGGTCAACGCCGTCGGATCGATGTTCTTCTCCGCGACATGCACCTCGGCCTTGGCCAGGATCGCATCGAGACTGCCGAGCATCTGCTTGAAGACGGGGATGGAAGCGGTGTAGATGGGGCTGGTCATGCGGCTGGTCATGGGGATCCCGGGGCTGTGTGTGTCAACCGCCAGCATAGTCCAGCCTGCATGGAATGAAACTCACGCCAACGATCGCACGCCTCACCGTCATCGCATTTACGTGATGCGCATCGGACCACCATGAGGTCATGAAAAAGCGCTCGAATCCCAAGCCGGCATTTGCTGTACCAAGCATGCAGGACGCCTATGTGCGGGTGCGTGGCGCCCGCGAACACAACCTCAAGGACGTGGATGTCGACATCCCGCGTGATGCGCTCGTGGTGTTTTCGGGCGTGTCGGGATCGGGCAAGTCGTCGCTGGCGTTCGGCACGCTGTATGCAGAAGCGCAGCGGCGTTATCTTGAGTCGGTCGCGCCCTACGCCCGGCGATTGATCGACCAGGTCGGTGTGCCGGACGTGGACTCGATCGACGGCTTGCCGCCCGCAGTGGCGCTGCAGCAACAGCGCGGCACGCCCAGCGTGCGTTCGTCCGTCGGCAGCGTGACCACGCTGTCGAGCCTGCTGCGGATGCTGTATTCGCGCACCGGCCACTACCCAGCATCGCAACCCATGCTGTATGCAGAAGATTTTTCGCCAAACACCGCGCAGGGTGCGTGCCCGCAATGCCATGGTCTCGGCCATGTCTACGAGGTGACCGAACAATCGATGGTGCCGGACCCTTCGTTGAGCATTCGCAATCGCGCGATTGCGTCGTGGCCGCCAGCGTGGCACGGACAAAACCTGCGCGACATCCTGGTGACCCTGGGCTACGACGTCGACACGCCGTGGCGCGATTTGTCGAAGAAAGATCGCAACTGGATCCTGTTCACCGACGAGCAGCCCAGCGTGCCGGTATATCCGGGATTCACGCCGGCGCAAACGCGCACGGCGTTGCGGCGCAAGACCGAGCCGGCCTACATGGGCACCTTTTCCGGTGCGCGTCGCTACGTGTTGCACACCTTCGCCAACACGCAGAGCGCACTGATGAAACGGCGCGTGGCGCGCTACATGGTCGGCAGCGTGTGTCCGCTGTGCAAAGGTCGACGACTCAAGCGCGAGGCGCTGTCGGTGACCTTTGCAGGCATGGACATCGGCACGCTGTCGCAACTGTCGCTCAATCGCATGACCCAGACCCTGCGGCCGGCTGCGGAAGGCCGCTTTGAACCCGCGGCCACGCGCGACGCGGCCACACGCAGCCGCGATGCCGGGCGCAAGGACACGGCGCGACGCATCGCGGCGGGCGGGTCGGCGCACAGCGGCGGATCCGACGTGCGTCGCACACCCGAGCTGTCACAAGAGAAACGACTTGCAGCGCAGCGGCTGGCGCATGATCTGGTGGAACGCATCGGCACGCTGCAGGCGCTGGGGCTCGGCTACCTGTCGATGGATCGCGCCACCCCGACGCTGTCGCCCGGTGAGCTGCAGCGGCTGCGGCTGGCGACGCAGATTCGATCCAACCTGTTCGGCGTGGTGTACGTGCTGGACGAACCGACTGCTGGCCTGCATCCGGCCGACAGTGAAGCGCTGCACCGCGCACTCGATGACCTGAAGCGCGCGGGCAACACCGTCTTCGTGGTCGAGCACGACCTCGACATGATGAGACGTGCAGATTGGCTGGTGGATGTCGGTCCCGACGCCGGCCAGCATGGCGGGCGCGTGCTCTACAGCGGTCCACCGCAAGGCCTCGCCGATGTCAGGCAATCGCGCACTGCACGCTACCTGTTCGCCAGGGACATCGTGGCAGCGCGCGTGCCGCGCACGCCGAAGGCATGGCTGGAGCTGCGCGGCATCCGCCGCAACAACCTGCATGACCTGGATGCACGCATCCCGCTTGGCGTCTTCACGGCGGTGACCGGCGTATCGGGTTCGGGCAAGTCGAGCCTGGTCAGCCAGGCGCTGGTGGAACTGATCGGCATGCACCTGGGCCACGAGACGCAAGCGGAAGACCTCGAAGGCGAGGAGTTGCAGCCCAGCGTTGCCGCGACGACGGCTGGTCGGATCAGCGCCGGTGCGGACGCGGTGCGACGCCTGGTCAATGTCGATCAGAAGCCGATCGGACGCACGCCACGCTCCAACCTCGCCACCTACACCGGCTTGTTCGACCATGTGCGCAGGCTGTTCGCCGCCACCAAACAAGCCAAGGCGCGCCGTTACGATGCCGGTCGCTTCTCGTTCAACGTCGCCCAGGGACGCTGCGAGACCTGCGAAGGCGAGGGATTTGTCAGCGTCGAGCTGCTGTTCATGCCCAGCGTGTATGCACCATGCCCGACCTGCCACGGCGCGCGTTACAACGCCAAGACGCTGGAGGTGGCATGGGAGGGAAAGAACATCGCCGAGGTCCTGGCGATGACCGTCGAGGAGGCGCTTGTTTTTTTCGATACCCAGCCCGCGGTGCAGAAACCGCTGGCCCTGTTACACGCAATCGGCCTGGGTTACCTGCGCCTGGGGCAACCTGCCACCGAGCTGTCCGGCGGCGAGGCACAGCGCATCAAACTGGCGACCGAACTGCAGCGTAGCCAGCGGGGCGATAGCCTGTATGTGCTGGATGAACCGACCACCGGGCTGCATCCGCTGGATGTCGACAAGCTGATGGTGCAACTGCATGGGCTGGTTGATGCCGGCAACACTGTCGTGGTCGTCGAACACGAACTGCGCGTGGTGGCGGACGCGGACTGGGTGATCGACCTGGGGCCCGGAGCGGGCGAGGAGGGTGGCCGCATCGTCGCCGCTGGTCCGCCGCGCGAGGTGGCGCAGTCGACGTCCAGCATGACCGCGCCTTACCTGCAGAAACTATTCATGGCTCACGGCGGCAAACCCGACACCGGCGACTGATTGCGCTATATGCAAACGTAGACAATCAACCGCCCTTGGATTCCAGTGCGCAGGCGCCTGCATGCGCATGCGCCGAGCGCCTCGTGCGCCGCTCCAGCCGGGGGCAAAGATTACTCCGTAGTCTTTCCGTCGAAGTGCTCTTCAGAGGCGTCCGCGTTGGCCTTCGTGGTATGCACCACGCCATCGCGGTGCTCTGGCGGCCCATAGATCGTGTATAGCTTGAGTGGCTTGTCACCGGTATTGATCACGTTATGGCACGCACCGGCCGGCACGATAATCGCATCGTCACTCTTGATCTTGCGACGAGTGCCGTCGATGACGACCTCGCCATGGCCTTGCTCCAGGCGGAAAAACTGGTCGTGGCCCTGGTGGACTTCCTCGCCGATTTCCTCGCCTGGCTCCAGCGACATCAGCACCAGCTGCAAATGTTTTCCCGTGTAGAGCACGCGCCGGAAATCCGCGTTGTCCTCGGTCATTTCCTCGATGTCGGCGACAAAACCTTTCATTGTGTAGTCCTTTGGATGTGGCAGAGGGAGCCTTTGATCGAGCGACCCGCTCGGGGCTTCGCGCCCACCTGCGCGCCCTGCTCAGAACATCAGGTTGACCATCAACACCACGATGGCGGTATAGACCAGCGACAGCGGCCCGCCGATTTTCCACATCTCCTTGGCCGTGTAGCCGGCCGGGCCGGTGATCATCGAGATCGACGGGTTGGAGGCGGTCATGAAGTTGTTGGAGGCCGACAGCGCCACGATCAATGCAAACGCGGTGGGGTTGCCGCCCACGGCCAGGGCCAGGTTGATCGCCAGCGGCACGAAGACGATCGTCGCGCCGACATGGCTGATGACCAGCGAGAACAAGGTGGTCAGCAGCGCCAGCGCCAACTGGATCAGCCACACAGGTAATCCGTCGGGCAGGCGCTCGATGGTGTGGCCGGCCACCCACGCCGCGGTGCCGCTGGAATCCATCGCCCAGCCCAACGGGATCAGGCAGGCCATCAGGAACACGGTCTTCCAGTTGATCGCCGCGTAGGCCTCGTCCATCTTCAGCACGCCGCTGACCAGCATGCCCGCGACGCCGGCCATCAGCGCGATCGAGGTCGGGATCTTCGACGACAGCGCGATCAGCATGGTGACGGCGAAGATCAGCATTGCGATCTTGAATTTGTGCGGGCGCTGCTCGCCCTTCGGATAATCGGTGACGACGACAAAATCGCGGCTGGCCGCGGTCTGCGCCAGATCCTGCCAGATGCTGTGCATGACCAGCATGTCGCCCGCGCGCAGCGGCACGTTGCGGGCGTTCTCGCGCAGCACTTCCTTGTCGCGATTGATGGCCAGCAAGCTGATGCCGTAGGTCTTGCGCAGGTGCAGGTCGGTGGGTGTCTTGCCGATGAAGCTGGACGTCGGCGGCACCACGGCCTCGGAGATGCCGGCGCGGCTGGGATTGAACAAATCACCGAACTCGCGCAGCCGCGTACTCATGCGCAGGAACTGGTTCTGGGCGAAATCCGCGACCTGCTGGCGCGGACCCATCGCACCGAGCACGCTGCCCACCCAGATGCGCGCGTCCCCGGGTGGTGCCAGCCGCGACTCGTTGCCGGTCTTCAATGCCAGCAGCAACGGCGCGCCATGCAGGGCTTCGGCCTCGCCCAGCGCCATCCCCACCAGCGGGCTGTCGGCGCTGACGGTCAGCTCGAACACCTCGCCGTCGATCCCGTAGGACTTGGAAAAATAGCTCTGCGTGCGCGCCGGCGTCACCCCCTTGTCGCTGTCGTCGCGCAGCTGCTTGTTGCCGAAGAAATGGAAGTACAGCAGGCAGGCGACCAGCAGCGCCAGGCCAATGGGCATCGGCGCGAACATGCGCAGCGGTTCCAGCGTCGCCACGCCCGAGGGCAGGTTGGTGTTGGCCGCGACCAGCAAATCGTTGAGCAGGATCAGCGGCGAGTTGCCGACCATCGTCAAGCCGCCGCCCATGATGATCGCAGCCGAAATGGGCATCAGCAATCGCGACAGGCTGACGCCGGTGCGCGCCGAAAGACGCGAGGCGATCGGCAGGTACAGCGCGGTCACCGAGGTGTTCTGCATGATCGACGAGTTGAGCCCGGCGATCGCCGATGAAAATACCAGCAGGCGTTGCTCGACGCCGTGCGAGCGCCGCAGCAGCCAGCCGGCGAGACGATTGAGCGCGCCCGTGCGATCCAGCCCAGTGCCCAGGATCATCGTCGCGATCACGTTCATCACCGCGTCCGACGAGAAACCGTTGAAGATGTCCTCGGGCGCGACCAGCCCGGTCAGGCCCAGCAGCACCAGCACCACCAGTGCGACCACGTCGGCGCGTACGCGCTCGAACAGGAACAACACCATCGTCAGCACCACCAGCCCGAGGACGAGCTTCATGTCAGTGGTGAGGGTGAGCGCGGTGTCCATCAGGGGGCTGCAGGCGGCAGGCTTTGGATGGAATCGCGGGCGCCTGCAATGCAGCGCAATGGGAAACGGCGCGGTGGAACGCAGGACGCGGACAGGCCGGGTGCATCGCCGCGCGGGAACATGCGCCTGGTGAACGTGCCGATGAAGAACGTCCACCTGGCGATCAAGCCCTTCAAGCCCTTCAAGCCCTTCAAGCCCTTCAAGCCCTTCAAGCCCTCATGGCCCTCATGGCGTTCCATGTATTTCAATGAAGTCACCGCTGTTCCCCGGCCCCTGGACCTTCAGTCCTTGATCCTGTCATACAACAGGTCCCACACCCCATGCCCCAGTCGCTGGCCCCGGCTTTCAAAATGCGTCTGCGGTCGCCATGCGGGACGCGGTACGTGGCCGCGCACGCCGGCCTGGTTGCGCAGGCCCGGCGTGGCATCGAGCACGTCCCACATCTGTTCGGCATAGTCCTGCCAATCGGTTGCGAGGTGCAAGCGGCCACCGGGCGCGAGTTTCTGCACGAGCAGCGCGGCAAACGCGGGTTGCAGCAAACGCCGCTTGTTGTGGCGTTTCTTGTGCCAGGGATCAGGAAAATAGATGCGGATTTCATCGAGGCTGGCATCGGCGACGTCGCCGGTCAGAACTTCGACCGCATCGTGGTGATACAGGCGGACGTGGTCGCTGTCGTCGTGCGCCAAAGCGTTGAGCAATCGGCCGACGCCCGGTGCGTGGACTTCGATGCCGATGTAATCGCGATCCTTGTCGTGCGCGGCGGCATGGCGCAAGGCCTCGCCATTGCCAAAGCCGATCTCAAGCACGCGCAGTGCCTTGCGCCCGAATGCGGCATCAAAATCGCATGGCGGGGTTTTGCCTTCGCCGGCGATGAAATCCAGGCCGAAGCGCGGCCAGAGTTCATCGAATGCGCGTTGCTGCGCCGGCGTGATGCGCCCCTGGCGCAGCACGAAACTGCGCACGCTGCGCTTGCCCTCTTGCTTGGTAAAGGGCTTGCGATGCAGCAATTCCAGTGAGGATTGCGCGGGGTGGTCGTGATTGTCGCCGGATTCCGGAACGATGCCGTTCTCGTCGATCATCAGCGCAAGCACGCGTGGTTTCGATCGGCCATCCGCGCCTGTGAGACACCGGCTTGGGCCAGCATCGGGCCAGGCGACGCATGTCCTTGATCGGCGGTCATCAGCCGATCAGGCCATCGACCGGCGACGAGGCGCTGGCGTAACGCTTGCGCGGGATGCGGCCGGCCAGGAACGCGGCGCGGCCGGCCTGGATGCCCAGCTTCATCGCGTGCGCCATCAGTACCGGGTCGCGGGCGCCGGCGATGGCGGTGTTCATCAGGACGCCATCGCAGCCAAGTTCCATCGCAATCGCCGCATCCGAGGCTGTGCCCACTCCGGCATCGACGATGATCGGCACCTTGGCGTTCTCGACGATCTCCACCAGGTTCCACTTGTTCTGGATGCCCAGGCCCGAACCGATTGGCGCGGCCAGCGGCATCACCGCGACGCAGCCGATTTCTTCCAGTTGTTTGGCCAGGATCGGATCGTCGCTGGTGTAGACCATGACGTCGAAACCATCGGCGACCAGTTGCTCGGCGGCCTTGAGGGTCTGCACCACGTCAGGAAACAGGGTGCGCTGGTCGCCCAGCACTTCGAGCTTGGTGAGGTTGTGGCCGCCAAGCAGTTCCCGCGCCAGCCGGCAGGTGCGCACCGCATCTTCAGCGGTGTAGCAACCGGCGGTGTTGGGCAGGATGGTGTAGCGATCTGGCGACAGCACGTCGAGCAGGTTGGGCGCACCCGGGGTCTGCTCGAGTTGCTTGTTGAAAAACGGAGTGCGGCGGATCGCCACGGTGACGATCTGCGCGCCGGAGGCTTCGGTAGCGCTGCGGGTTTCGTCGAGGTCCTTGAACTTGCCGGTTCCGGTCAACAGGCGGGAGTGGTACGACGTGCCGGCGATGACGAGCACGTCATCGGAATGCGGGGAAGTGGTCATCCGACGATTATCGCCCAAGTGCGCGTGCGATCCAGCGGGCGCTGGCGTGCTGGTCAGCGGGGAGCGGGGTGGCAAGTGGGCGGCAATGTGCGCGGCGACGGTCGTCGTGCAGGGGCGCGGCGGACATCGTGGGCGTGGCCTCGGTCTGCGCCGTGGCAAACCGATGGCTGCGACCCCGGGCCAGGCGTTTGGCAAGCGTTGGCATGGGTGCGCGACAGTTCCGCGCAAGCGCTGCCGCTTAGCCGCCGCCCAGCGCGTGCACGATCTCGATGCGGTCGTTGTCGTGCAACGCATGCACCGTGTGGCGGCTGCGTGGCACGATCTCGCCGTTGATCTCGACGGCAACCCGGCGCTCGGCCAGGTGCTGCGACTGCAGCAGCTCCGCAAGGGTGGTGGCTGCAGGTAATGACAGCGGTTCGCCGTTGAGCAGGATATCCATGGGCGCATTGTGGCCGCTTGCCGCCGCGACTGCACCGGCGATGCGGCGGCGCACCTTGAGCGCGCCCGCTATTTCGTGAAACCATGCGGCAACATCCGCTCCCGTATGTCGTGGGCGGCGTCTGTTCCTTCTGGAGAACCCCCCATGACGATCCGTCCTGTCCGCCATCTTCTTGCCGCCGCGCTGGCGCTCGCCGCCGTGCCCGCCTTCGCGCAGGGCAGCCCGTACAGCAAGACCATATTCTTTGGCGACAGCCTGACCGACAGTGGTTTTTTCCGCCCAGTGCTGGTGCAAGTCGTTGGTCCGTCCGGCGCATTGCTGGGGCGCTTCACCACCAATCCGGGCCTGGTCTGGTCGGAGCACCTGGCCGACTACTACGGTACCGATGCCACCCCCAACGGCAATGGCCAGACCGGTGACAATTACGCGGCCGGCGGCGCGCGCAACGGCGTGGACGTCAACGGCGGGCTTGGCCCGATCCCATCGCTGGCCACGCAGATGACCCGTTACCTCGCCGCCAATGGCGGCAAAGCCGACCCCAATGCGCTGTACACCGTGTGGGGCGGCGCCAACGACTTGTTCGCGGTCGCAGCCAATCCCTCGCAGGCCCAGGCGATCATCGGCGGTGCCGTCACCGCGCAGGTCGGCATCGTCGGCACGCTGAAGGCAGCCGGCGCGCAATACATCCTGGTGCCGACCATCCCCGACATCGGCCTGACGCCCTCTTCGCGTGCCGGCGGCCCTGCCGGCATGGGCCAGGGCACCGCGCTGGCCACGGCCTACAACAACGCCTTGTTCGGCGCGCTGGCCAGCCAGGGCCTGCATGTGATCCCGGTCGACACCTTCCACTTCCTGCAGGAAGTGTCTGCCAATCCATCGCTGTATGGGCTCAGCAACGTGACCTCGGCGGCGTGCGGCATGCAGCCTGCGCCGGCCGGCGACTCGTCGCTGTTTTGCAACCCCAATTCATATGTCGATCCCAATGCCGCCAACAGCTACCTGTTCGCCGACGGCGTGCATCCCACCGCCGCCGCACACAAGATCATCAGCCAGCTGGCCATCGCCATGCTCGAGGGCCCGCGCCAGATCGCAGTGCTGCCGCATTCGGCCGCGACCACCGGCCGCGCCCGCGCGGATGTGGTTGGCGCGCACATCGCCGGCCCGTCCGACAGCGACGGTGCGCGCTGGTGGAGCAACCTGCGCGGTGATTTCCAGCGCTACGGCAGCGGTGACCAGTACGACGGCGTGATCCCGGCCGTGACCGGCGGTATCGACTGGACCCGTGGCAACCTCGTGTTCGGCGCATTCGGCGGCTACGGTCGCGGCCGCATCGACTTTGGCCTGCGCGGCGGCAAGTTCACCCAGTCCGAGGCCACGCTGGGCGGCTTCGCCGGCTGGTACGGCGAGGGCGGCGGTTGGGCCAACGCACAGTTGAGCTATTCGCAGCTGGGCTTTGATGTCGATCGCACCATCCAGCTGGGCCAGGCGACGCGCCGGCATTCCGGATCACCCGATGGCAAGAACATCACCGGCGCGATCAATGCCGGCTGGAACTTCAGCAGCGGCGCGCTGCAGCACGGTCCGGTGCTGGGCGTGGTTTCGCAACGCATCGACGTCGACGGCTATCGCGAAAGCGATCCCACGCTGTCAACCTCGCTGGCATGTCGTGACCAGGGTTTCGACTCGCTGATCGGCAGCATCGGCTGGCAGGCCAGCTACACCATCAACGACCACCTGGTGCCGTATGCCCGGTTCACCCGTGATCGCGAATTCGAGAACGCCGACAAGCAGGTCTTCGCCAGCGCGCAATCGTTGCCCGGTTCGCTGGAATATGCCGTGCCTGGCCTGGTTTACGACCGCGACTACAGCACCATCACGATCGGCGCGCGCACCACGATGTTTGGCCTTGAGGCCAACGTTGGCGGCAGCGCCACGTTGCACCAGGGAGGCGGCCATAACGCCACTGTATTCGCGACCGTGGGCAGCCGCTTCTGAGTGTGCTCATGCGTCATGCGCCACCACGGATGGCCCGCAAGGGCCGTTCGTTTTTTACCGGGACGAGAATGCGCAGTGGATTGCCACCATGCGCGCCGCGAGCCTAAACTGGCGGCTCACGCGGGTGTAGCTTAATGGTAGAGCTGTAGCTTCCCAAGCTACTGACGAGGGTTCGATTCCCTTCACCCGCTCCAGACTTCCACGGCGGCACGCTCTTCGGGCGGGCCGCCGTTTTTTGATGGCCCACCGTGGCCAGACGGGCCAAACCGCGATGAACAATGACGTCATGATCGTGCTGGGCTGGCGGGAGTGGGTGACCTTGCCTGCGCTGGGCATCGCGCGCCTGCGCGCCAAGGTCGATACCGGCGCGCGCAGTTCGGCGCTGCACGTCGATGCACAGTGGAATTTCATCGAAGGCGGAGCGCCGTGGGTGGGGTTCCGCCTCACGACCCACCGCATGTCCAGCCGCGCGTCGCACGAGGCCATCGAATCCAGCGCCCCGATCTTCGACCAGCGCGATGTCGTGGATTCCGGCGGCCACCGCACCCGCCGCGTCTTCCTGCGCACGCGCCTGCAGCTGGCGGGCGTCGAACGCGATATTGAAATCAACCTGTGCGATCGTCGCGGCATGCGGTTCCCGATGCTGCTGGGCCGCACCGCCATCGCAGGTGCATTCACGGTCGACCCTGCACAGTCTTCCGCTCACGGCAGGCCGCCGCCATCCGTGTCCCATGACCTGCCCGAAACACAGCACGCATGAAAATCGCCATCCTCTCGCGCAACAGCAAGCTCTACTCGACCCGGCGCCTGGTCGAAGCGGCGCGGCAACGACGCCACACCGTGCGCGTGCTCGATCCGCTGCGGTGCTACATGCGCATCAGCGTCGACGGCTTCGACATGCGCTACAAGGGCAAGCCGGTCGCCGGCTACAGCGCGGTGGTGCCGCGTATCGGCGCATCGATCACGCGCTATGGCAACGCGGTGTTGCACCAGTTCGAATTGATGGGCAGCTATACGCCAAATCCGTCGATCGCCATCGCCCGGTCGCGCGACAAGCTGCGCTGCCACCAACTGCTGGCAGCGCAAGGCATCGGCCTGCCGGTGACGGTGTTTGGCGACAATCCCGACGACACCGTCGATCTGTTGGCGATGCTTGGGCCGCCGCCGCACGTCATCAAACTCAACGAAGGCACCCAGGGCACCGGGGTGATGCTGACCGAGAAGCCATCGGCGTCGCGCAGCGTCATCGAGACCCTGCGCGGGCTGTACGCCAATTTCATCGTGCAGGAGTTCATCGAGGAGGCAGACGGCGCCGACCTGCGCTGTTTCGTGGTTGGCGATCGCGTCGTCGCGGCGATGCGCCGGCAGGCTCCGATGGGCGATTTTCGATCCAACCTGCATCGCGGCGGCAGCGGCGAGGCGGCGCAGGCCAATGACGCGGAACAGGCGATGGCGGTACGCGCGGCGCAGGTGCTGGGGTTGGGTGTCGCCGGTGTCGACCTGATCCGCTCGCGGCGTGGCCCGCTGGTGCTGGAGGTCAACTCCTCGCCGGGGCTGGAGGGCATCGAACAGGCCACCGGTGTGGACATTGCGGGGTGCGTGATCGAACACGTGGTCGCGTCCTGCCATTCGCTCCCACGCCAGCGCCGGCGCAAATCCGCACGGCCACGCGGAATAATGGAAAAATAACATCAGATTTAACGGCCGCCTAACCGCAAAGGCCGTACCTTTTGCCGAACCGGAATCCTGCGTTCTCTCTCCAGCAATTGCTTCAGGTCAATTGGCGGATCACGGTAATCGGGGCAGTACCTTTTTGGCCCAAGCGACGATCTCGCTTGGGCCTTTTGTTTTGTGCCAGACTCCGAAGACCGCGCAACGGCGCCGCTTGTGCACAGGAACGACCAGATGAGTAGAGGTTTGATGTTTGCCCTGTTGGTGCTGTTTGCAGGACATGTTTCGGCGGCCGTGGATCGTGATACTCGCATCGACGTCAATGGCCAGTTCGCCACGCAGCAACAGACCATCCTGGCTTCCCTCGAGGATAGCGAAAGCTACAGCGAGATCAGCAATGAAGACAAAGGCAACGTAAAGGATGCGCTGGCGCGGATTTCCAGCGTGCTCAAGCAATCGGGGGGTGTCGAAAGCCTCGGGCAAGAACAAAAAATCCAGATTTTCAATGATCAGGAACTCGCCAATGCGATCCTGACCAAGGCAGGGTCGGACAGCCGCATGGTGTGCAAACGGGTGGTGAAAACCGGTTCACATCGTGGGACGACACAATGCCTGACCGTGGCCGAACGACGACGTGCCCTCGAGCACGCGCAGGACGACCTCAGACACACGCCGCCTCACCAAATGAAAGACCCGATGGGAGGGTAATTCGAACCTATGCGCATCCTCGTCATTGAAGACAACCAGGACATCGCCGCCAACCTCGGTGACTATCTCGAAGAACGCGGCCATACGGTCGACTTCGCCGCCGATGGCGTGACCGGCCTGCACCTGGCCGTCGTGCATGATTTCGACGCGATCGTGCTCGACCTCAATTTGCCCGGCATCGATGGCCTGGAGGTGTGTCGCAAGCTGCGCAACGAAGCGCGCAAGCAGACCCCGGTGCTGATGCTGACCGCGCGCGACACGCTCGACAACAAGCTCGCCGGCTTCGATTCGGGCGCCGATGATTACCTGGTCAAGCCGTTCGCGCTGCAGGAAGTCGAAGTGCGCCTCAACGCACTGGCGCGCCGCGGCAAGGGCGTGCAGACGCGCGTGCTGGACGTGGCGGACCTTGAATACAACCTCGACACGCTGGAAGTGCGTCGCGGTGGCAAGCTGCTGCAACTCAATCCAACGGCGTTGAAGATACTCCAGGCCTTGATGGAAGCATCGCCGGCCGTGGTCACCCGCCAGGAACTGGAAACCCGCGTCTGGGGCGAAGAGTTGCCGGATTCGGATTCGCTGCGGGTGCACATCCATGGCCTGCGCGCGATGGTCGACAAGCCATTCCCGGTCCTCCTGATCCAGACACGCCATGGCATCGGATACCGCATCGCCGCGCCCGATGCCAATGCCTAAACGCGCGCTGCGCCGCAAGACCCGCTACCGGCGGCGGCTGCGCAGCCGCATCATCCTGTCGTTCGTGCTGCTCGGCTTTGGGCTGACGGCGTTGTTCGCATTTGCCACCAACTGGACCCGCAACCGGGTCGAGAACGCGCTGGTCGAAGATGTGATGAATCGCAACATCGACGAGTTCGCCAGGCGCTATTACACCAACCCCGCTACCAACCCGGACCTGCCCGTGCAGCAGATGCGGGCGTACGTGTTCGCACCCGATAGCCAACGCCTGCGCCGCGACTTCCCGGAATGGGTGAAGTTGCCGGACGGCATCTACGGCATGACCGGCGTGGATGACAACAACACCGAATTCGTCTACAAGCTGGCCGTGCGCAAGGCGGGGGGCTCGTGGTTCTTCCTGGCCTACGACATGGCGCAAACTGCGAACGGTGAGAGCCAGTTCAACCGCGCGCTGTATGGCTCGGTCATCATCTTCACCCTGTTGTCGTTACTGGTTGGCTGGTGGGCGGCGTCGCGGGTGATGAGCCCGGTGTCCGAACTCGCACGGCGCTTGCAGAAATCCGGCGGCAGCACCTTGCCCGATCCGCTGGCGGCGCATTTCCCCGATGACGAAGTCGGCCAGCTGGCCTCGGCGCTGGATGATTATTCGGCGCGCCTCACCGAAGTGGTGCAGCGCGACCGCGAGTTCAACGCCGACGTCAGCCACGAATTGCGCACCCCGCTGGCCGTGGTGAGGGGAGCGGTGGAACTGCTGTTGTCAAAGCCGGATATCGATACAAAGACGCAGGCGCGGCTGATGCGTATCCAGCGCGCCGAGCAACAATGCACCGACCTGATCAGTGCGCTGCTGCTGCTGTCGCGCAACGAGCGCGGCCATGGCGCGGCCAATGTCGCACGGGTCGCCGAACAGCTGCTCGATGCACACCGCACCCAGCTTGGCGGCAAGCCGCTGCAGTTGCGCCTGGAAGGCAGGCAGGACCTGGTCGTGGATGCGCCGGAATCGGCCATCAACGTCGCGCTGGGCAACCTGATCGGCAACGCGGTGAAGTACACGATGCAGGGTGAGGTGATCGTGCGCGTGCTTGATCAATCGGTGGAAGTGATCGATTCAGGGCCTGGCCTGAGCGCGGAAGATGCCGCGCGCCTGTTCCAGCGCGGCTATCGCGGCACCCACGCCGAGCATTCGCAAGGCGGCGGTATCGGCCTGTCGATCGTGCGCCGCCTGTGCGCGCTGTACGACTGGCAGGTGCGCGTGGTGCCCGGGGAAACACACGGCGTGGTGGCGACGCTGTCGTTCACCACGGATGCAAGTTCCGACGAGGCCTAGGGTGGGCGCTGGCCCTGCGCTGCCGTCTTGCGATCATTGCTGATCCAGATCCAGATCCAATGCAGCGCGGGCCAAGGCTCGCCTCAGGGTGTTTCGACGGGTTCCAGCCAGCCGTGCGTGTCCGGGGTGCGGCCATCGAACAGGCCGAAGAACAAATCCTGCACGCGGCGCGTGACCGGGCCGGGTTTGCCGGCGCCGACCTGGCGTCCGTCGACCGAGCGGATCGGGGTGATCTCCGCCGCAGTGCCGCACATGAAGAGTTCATCGCACAGGTAAAGATATTCGCGTGGCATGTCGCGCTCGACTACCTCGATACCGGCGTCGCGCGCCAGGCGCATGATCGAGTTGCGGGTGATGCCGTTGAGCAGGGCCGCGCTGACAGGCGTGGTGTGCAGCACACCGTCGAATACCAGGAAGATATTCTCGCCCGCGCCTTCGCTCAGCAAACCGGTCGACGCCAGCGCGATGCCTTCGCCAAATCCAAGCCGCCGCGCTTCGCGTGCGATCAATTGGCCCGACAGGTAATTGCCGCCGGCCTTGGCGCCGGCAGGAATGGTATTGGGGGCGAAACGCTGCCAGCTTGATACGCAGGCGTCGATGCCCTGTTCGAGGACGTCCGGGCCAAGGTAGGCCCCCATCTGCCACGCGGCGACCGCGACATCGATAGGTGTTTCCGCCGACAGTCCGAACCCGCCCAGTCCGCGCCAGGCCACAGGACGCAAATAGGCCTTGGTCAATGCGTTCCTGGTGATGACCTCGCGACAGGCGGCGTTGAGTTGCTCAAGCGAATACCCGATCGCCATGTCGTAGATCTTCGCCGAGGCGTACAGGCGCGTGTTGTGGTCACTCAGGCGAAAAATCGCCGGGCCGTTGGGCGTTTCGTAGCAGCGGATGCCCTCGAACACCGACGAGCCGTAATGCAATGCGTGTGACATCACATGCGTGGTGGCATCGGCCCAACGCTTGATGCTGCCGTTTTGCCAGATCCATTCGGGGTATTGCATGTCATCACTCGTCAGTGGGAAACCACCATTTTGCCTGATGCGCTACAGCGTGATCCACCAGCAGCCCAGATGGCGGCGCAAACCGAACACGGTGCGCGACGGGGTCGAGCCGTTGGCGAGCGTCTGCTCGACGCGCAGGGCGACCGGCGTGCGGCGCACGGTGACTTGTGGGTAATCCTGTGCAGCGGCGCTCGGCACCGACACGTTGCCACTGATGGTCATGGCGCCATCCGCGCTGAGCGACAGGCGCGGCTCGGGCAGTACCGCGCTTATGTCGACCAGCGGCCGATTGGCAATCGCATCCAGGCGGCCCATGGTGGCGTAGCCCGAACGACTCGACATCCCGACCCAGTTGTAGACACCGGCGAGACGATTGACATCGCGGCTGTCGATGGCGGTGTTGACCTCGAAGATCAGGTCGCGCAGCGTGCGCGAACAACCCCGGGCATAGGGTTTGCCGCCATACACGGGCGAATTGGCGGAAGGTGCCGGGCGATCCGCGCCGCCGACATCCACGCAGGTGCGGTCGGGGTAGACCACGCTGCCGTCCAACGTCGTGCAGCGACGGATCTGCGCGTCTGCCGGCAATGGCCAACACGCGGCGGCGGCGAAGGCCAGGGCGCACAGAGTCAGGCTGCGGACGAAGAGCATCGCCCCAGACTAGCGTCTACAGGGCCGCGGCGGGAAGGGCGCCAGGGTGACGCCCGCGTTTTCATTCATGCCAGGCGCAAGAGCACGGTCTGCGTGGGCTTGGCCAGGTTGAGCGTGTAGAAATGCAGCCCCGGCGCGCCACCAGCGACCAGCTGCCGGCACAGGTTGGCGACAATATCGGCGCCAAATTCGCGAACGCTGTCGACATCGTCGCCGTAGGCCTGCATGCGCTTGCCGATCCATCGCGGGATCTCCGCGCCGCAACCCTCGGAAAAGCGTCGCAGCTGGCTGAAATTGGAGATCGGCATGATCCCCGGCACGATCGGGATATCAACACCGAGCCTGCGCACGGCATCGACGAAATGGAAATACGCGTCGGCGTTGTAGAAATACTGGGTGATGGCCGCGTTTGCACCGGCATCGACCTTGGCCTTGAAATGCTTCAGGTCCGCGAGCGCGTGTTCGGATTGCGGATGGGTTTCCGGATAGCAGCCGACTTCGATATGGAAATGGTCGCCATATTCGGCGCGGATCAAGGCGATCAGGTCGGACGCGTAGCGCAAGTCGCCCGGATGGCCCATGCCCGATGGCAAGTCGCCACGCAAGGCCACGATGCGCCGGCAGCCGATGTCCTTGTACTTGGCCAGCAATTCGCGCAACTCCTGCCGCGTGCCGCCCACGCATGACAGGTGCGGCGCGGCATTCAGCGCGTGCGTCTGCAGCAGGTGCTGGATGGTCTCGGCGGTGTAGCTCAGGGTCGAACCACCGGCGCCGAACGTGCACGAAACGTATTCCGGTGCGTGCGTCTTGAGTTTTCGCGCGGTGCGATCAAGCTGCGATCGCTGCTCATCGGTCTTGGGCGGGTAGAACTCGAAGGAAAGCGGGACAGCGGCCATCTCGTCGCCTCGTTGCTGCGGGAAAGAAACGTGCGGCGTTTGCCGCACGTCCATCGATGGCTCAGGAGCGGTAATGCTCCGGCTTGTACGGGCCGTCTTTCGACACGCCCAGGTACGCGGCCTGCGCGTCGGTCAGGGTGGTCAGTTTCACGCCGATCTTCTCCAGGTGCAGGCGCGCGACTTCCTCGTCGAGCTTCTTGGGCAGGATGTAGACCTTGGCCTCGTACGTGTCCTGGTTGGCCCACAGGTCGATCTGCGCGAGCGTCTGGTTGGAGAACGAGTTGGACATCACGAAGCTCGGGTGGCCGGTGGCGCAGCCCAGGTTGACCAGGCGGCCTTCGGCCAGCAGGAAAATCGCACGGCCATCGCTGAACGTGTACTTGTCGACCTGCGGCTTGATGTTGAGCTTGGTCACGCCGGCCAGTTCGTTCAGCGCATCGACCTGGATTTCGTTGTCGAAGTGGCCGATGTTGCAGACGATCGCCTGGTCCTTCATCGCGCTCAGGTGGGCGATGGTCAGCACGTCCTTGTTGCCGGTGGTGGTGACGTAGATGTCGCCGCGGCCGAGGGTGGATTCGACGGTGTTGACCTCGAAGCCTTCCATCGATGCCTGCAGCGCGTTGATCGGGTCGATCTCGGTGACCACGACGCGCGAACCATAGGCCCGCAGCGAATGCGCGCAGCCCTTGCCGACGTCGCCGTAACCGCACACCACCGCGACCTTGCCGGCCAGCATCACGTCCATCGCGCGCTTGAGGCCGTCGGCCAGCGACTCGCGGCAGCCGTACAGGTTGTCGAACTTCGACTTGGTGACCGAGTCGTTGACGTTGATCGCCGGTACCCGCAGGTTGCCGGCCTCGACCATCTGGTACAGGCGATGCACCCCGGTGGTGGTCTCCTCCGACACGCCCTTCCAGTCGCGCACGACCACGTGCCAGAAGTTCGGTCGTTCGGCATGCACGCGCTTGAGCAGGTTCTTGATGACCTGTTCCTCGTGCGATGACGCTGCTTCGTCGACCCACTTGCTGCCGTTCTCGAGTTCAAAGCCCTTGTGGATCAGCAGGGTGACATCGCCGCCGTCATCGACCACCAGCTGCGGGCCGAGGAAGGCATCGCTGCCGCTGCCCGGGAAACTCAGTGCATCGAGCGTGCAATCCCAGTACTCCTCCAGCGACTCGCCCTTCCACGCGAACACCGGCGTACCGGTCTTGGCGATCGCGGCCGCGGCGTGGTCCTGGGTCGAGAAGATGTTGCACGACGCCCAGCGCACGTCGGCGCCGATGTCCTTCAGCGTCTCGATCAGCACGGCGGTCTGGATGGTCATGTGCAGCGAGCCGGTCACGCGCACGCCCTTGAGCGGCAACGTGGCGGCGTGTTTCTTGCGGATCGACATCAGGCCCGGCATCTCGTGCTCGGCGATGTCGAGTTCCTTGCGGCCGAAGTCGGCAAGGGAAATATCGGCGACCTTGTAGTCGCCTTCGGTCGAGAAGCTCCGGGTGGAAACGGGTTTGGCGACAGCGTTCATGGCATTGCTCCGGTCATGTGCCCCTGCGCCGCTCGCAATGAGTCGGGTGGGGACAACCGGGCGCCGTTGTGATGGAAGCCTTGCCGAGCCTGATTCCGGTCATGCGCCTGTTGCGGGCAGCCGGACTTGCAGCGCCCCTCGGCAGGGCCGGCGCAGATTCTATCGCTTTCACGCGATGGAAGGATGAATCAGGGGCGATCGGCGGCCGCTAACGTGGCAAGGAAGTCCGCTGGCGCCAGAACGATGCAGGACAGCCGGCCAGCCAGACTCAGCAGATCCTTGTCGGCGCTGACCAACACGGCGGCCCTGCCGGCAACGGCATCGCCCATGGAGTCCCCGGGCGCTTCCCAAGTTATACCACGCGTTTATTTTTAGTGGTATAACTATGGGGTCGCCCAGCACTCCACACCATGGCCCTCTACCGTGAACTCCCAACCGCTGCGCAAACCGCCTATGCCGAGTTGTACGAACTGGTGCAAGTGGCGGAAACCGCGCGTTCGCCGGCATTCCTGACCGGCAGGATCGCTTACAAGACCGTCAAGACTTCGCGATACGCCTATTGGGCGTTCAAGGAGATTGACGGCCGCAAACGCGAGTATTACCTGGGACCGGATGGGCCGGTGATCGCCGCGCTTGAGGCAGCACGCGGGCGCGGCGTGCCGGCGCTGGATGCGGTCGCGCGCCAAGCCGCAGCGGCGGTCGCGCACGGGTGCGTGGCGACGCCACCGAAGCACTTCCGTATTGCCAAGCGGCTTGCCGATTACCAGTTTTTCCGCGCCGGCGGCTTGCTGGTCGGCACGCACGCATTTCTTGCATTGGGCAACCAGCTCGGCGTGGCCTGGGGCAGCGGCACCCGCACGCTCGACCTGGATTTTGCGCATGCCGGACCGGGTGGCAACGTAGCGGTGGCGTTGCCGGCGAACCTCGACGTTGACGTGCCGGATGCACTGGCGTCGTTGCAGATGGGTTTCCTGCCTGCGCTGGGTGGCAGCAAGGGTTTTGCCAGTCAGTACATGAGTGAGCGCGAGCCGGATCTGCGTATCGATTTCCTGACCGTTGCGCGCCGCGCGGGACAAGAGGTGCATGCGCCGCAACTGGGCGTGGCGCTGAGCCCGCTGAAGTTCCTCGACTATTTGATCGAAGCGCCGGGACAAGCGGTGCTGCTGGATCGTGCCGATGCGACCTTGGTCAATCTTCCCGATCCGGCGCGCTATGGTCTGCACAAGCTGATCGTTGCGCATGAACGCGGCGCAAGACATTCCAAGCACGACAAAGACATCCTGCAGGCTCTCGCCTTGATCGAATGGCATCTGCAGCGCGCACCGCACGTCTTGCTTGATGCGTGGGCGGATCTTGCGGGGCGCGGGGCTGGATGGGTCAAACGTGCGCGCGCTTCATTAGCGTTGGCACCGGCAGCACAACAGGACCTGGTGGTCCGGTTCGAGCGTGCCGTCAAACTTCGCAAATGACGTGGTACTGCGGACGACGCAAAGGCAGTGGGGGTGAAGCGGCTCATGGATTTGCGCGAAGAGCGCCCTCACCCCAGCCCTCTCCCGCACACGGGCGAGGGGGTCAACGGTTCGCTTCACCAATCCGTCGGCTTGTAGTCCTTCAGGAACTGGCCCCACACGTGCTCGCCGGTGTTGAGTCCGGCGATGATCGGGTCGACGATCCGGGCGGCGCCATCGATGATATCCAGCGGCGGGTGGAAGCGCTCCTCGATCACCTTGCGCGCGGCGAATTCGGCCGGGTCTTCGTCCGTCACCCAGCCGGTGTCGACGGAGTTCATGTGGATGCCGTCGCCGTGGTAATCGGCCGCCGAGGTGCGCGTCATCATGTTGAGCGCGGCCTTGGCCATGTTGGTGTGCGGGTGGCGGGTGGTCTTGAAGTTGCGGTAGAACTGCCCCTCCACCGCCGAGACATTGACGATGTGCTTGTCGCGATTGTCAGTGCGCAGCATCAGTGGTTTCAGGCGGGCGTTGATGATGAACGGTGCGATGGCGTTGACCAGCTGGGTTTCCAGCAATTCCACCGACGGCACTTCGTCCATCAGCAACCGCCATGAATTTCGCCCACGCAAGTCGACCTGTTGCAGGTCCTGGTCAAGGCGGCCTTCGGGAAACAGGTGCTGCTGGCCAAGCAACTCCTCGGCCAGCAACGGGACTTGCGACAACTCGGCGGCACGCGTGAGGCCGGCGGTGTTGGAGAACCCGGTGCGGTTCGCAACCTGCGAAGTCGACGCCGACGCATCGGCATGCCCGGTATGGGACAGCCCGCTTTCAGGCAGCCGGCTTTCCGGCAGGATGTTGTAGCCGCGCAAGCCCTCGTAACTGCCCAGCAATTTGCGGATCGCTTCGGGCGTGTCGTCCAGCGCGGCGGTTTCGGCCTCCATCATGTGCGCGTAGAACTGCGGCGGGCGGCGCACGGTCTGGCAAGCGTTGTTGATGATGAAGTCCAGCCGCGGGCGCGTGGCCAGCAACTCGCGGCAAAACGCTTCGACGCTGGGCGTGTGGCGCAGGTCGAGCCCGAATATTTCCAGGCGATGACCCCATTGGCCAAAGTCCGGTTCCTGCGCGTAACGGGCGGCGGAATCGCGCGGAAAACGCGTGGTGACGATCAGCTCGGCGCCGGCACGCAGCAACTTCAACCCGGCCTGGTAACCGATCTTGACGCGGCCACCGGTAAGCAAGGCGACTCGGCCGGTAAGGTCGGTCAACTCGGTGCGTTTGGCGTAGTTGAACGCCGCGCATTCCGGGCACAGCTGGTCGTAGAAATGATGCACCTGTGTGTACTTTTGCTTGCACACGTAGCAGTGCAACAGCTCCGGTGATGTCTGGAATTGCGAAGGTTGTACGGGCGCTGTGCCATCGCCCGCATCACCGTGCGCCAATGCCGGCTGGGTGAAACCTGCGGGCACGAAATAATTTGGCGTGGTGAACACCGGGCGGCGACGTAACGCGCGGATGCCGGTCTGGTCCAGGACCGCTTCGGCGCGCCGGATGTTGTCGGCATTGCGTGCGCGCTCGCGGGTCTTGAGCTGCTGCCGGCGCGCGTGCGGGTCGGGGTGGTAGACCGCAGCCACGGCCTGGTGCAGGCGCGTGCGGTCATCTGCCGGCAACGCGTCAAGGACGCTGCGATCGGCGGCGATTGATTCCAGCAGGTCGAGTGCAGCGTGCAGGCGAGCAGGCAGTGTGGGGTCGGGAGTGGTCATGGGCGCGGGATGCAGGTCGTGGTTTTCAAGGAAGGCGTCATCTGGATTGGGGTTTGTCCGCTCCAACGAAAACGGGCCGCGAGGCGGCCCGTTGGAAGCTTCATGCCGTCATCCCCGCGAGGTGGGGATCCAGGACAACGACATTGTCGCAGCAAAACCCTGGATGACCGCCTTCGCGGGAATGGCAGCCTGGACTGCCCGGCTGGTATTACTTCAGCTTGGCAGCCTTGCGCAATTCCTCGGCCTTGTCGGTCTTTTCCCACGAGAACGCGGTGGCGGTGTGCTGTTTGCCAGCGCTGTCGGTGTAGTTGACCTGCTTGGGCTTGCGGCCGAAATGGCCGTAGGCCGCGGTGAGCTGGTAGACCGGGTGGATCAGGTCGAGCATCTTGACGATGCCGTACGGGCGCAGGTCGAAATGCTGGCGGATCAGCTTTTCGATCTTGTCATCGCTGATCTTGCCGGTGCCGAAGGTGGTGACCGAGATCGAGGTCGGCTCGGCCACGCCGATCGCGTACGACACCTGCACCTCGCATTTGTCGGCGATGCCGGCAGCGACGAGGTTCTTGGCCACGTAGCGCGCGGCGTAGGCGGCCGAGCGGTCGACCTTGGACGGATCCTTGCCCGAGAACGCGCCGCCGCCGTGGCGGGCCATGCCGCCGTAGGTATCGACGATGATCTTGCGGCCGGTCAGGCCGCAATCGCCGACCGGGCCGCCGATCACGAAGATGCCGGTCGGGTTGATGTGCACCTTGTTCTTCGGCAGTTTTTCCAGCATCGCCTTGGGTAGCACCGGCTTGAGGATGTGCTCGTACACGCCTTCGACCAGATCCTTTTGCTTGATGCCCGGATCGTGCTGCGTCGACAGCACCACGGCATCCAGGCCGGCGACCGCGTGGTCGGCGTCATAGCGCAAGGTGACCTGCGATTTCGCATCCGGGCGCAGCCACTTGAGCTTGCCGTTCTTGCGCACCTTGGCCTGTTGCTCGACCAGGCGGTGCGACCAGTAGATGGGTGCGGGCATGAACTCGGGCGCCTCGTTGCAGGCATAGCCAAACATCAGGCCCTGGTCGCCAGCGCCCTGTTCTTCCGGCTTCTTCTGCTTCTTGCGGGTGCCGTCGACGCCAGCGGCGATGTCCGGCGACTGCTTGCCGATCAAGTTCAGCACGCCGCAGGTGGCGCCGTCGAAACCGACTTCGGAGGAGTCATAGCCAATGTCGACGATCACCTTGCGGGTCAGAGCCTCCAGGTCGATCCACGCCGAGGTCGTGACCTCGCCGGCGACGATCGCCACGCCGGTCTTGACCATGGTTTCGCAGGCCACGCGGGCGCGCTTGTCCTGGGTCAGGATCGCGTCGAGCACGGCATCGGAAATCTGGTCGGCGACCTTGTCCGGATGACCCTCGGAAACGGACTCGGACGTGAAGAGATAGCTGGACATCGGGCTTATATCCTTTGATTCGGATGGAAAGATGGGCCGGAATGATACACGGCCAAGCGTCGCCACGCATTGTGCCGCGACCGGCGTTGTCGGCTGTTAAGCGGTTTGGCGCGGCAGCCGCTGTCTTTTGGTGCAGAGCAGGGTGGGGCTGGGGCTTTTTGCAAGATCTGGTGCACCGCTCGCGGCCTGCCCCCGCGCTGCGCGCGAGGGGAAGTGCAGCGCCTGCGCGGCGGATGTCACGACGGTGCAATCAAACCGCCACGGACTTGTCTCGACCCGCGTGCAGGCTGCGCCCAACCGCGCCGAGCCATGCCGCCATGCTCCGACTTCAACAACGCCTTCAGCAACGTTATCCCGACTGGTTTCGCGGGCGCCGTGCCCACGTGGTCAGGCCATTGCTGCGCGGCGTTGCGCGCTGGTCGCGCCTCGACGTCCTTGATGCCTTCCTGGCGCAAAACGGGCACCTGCGCGGGTTTGCATTCCTGGATGCGGCGCTGCGGCATGTGCAGCTGAAATACAGCGTCGATGATGCAGGGGGACAGCGGCGCATTCCGGCCCAGGGGCGGCTGCTGATCATCGCCAACCATCCTTCGGGCGCGCTCGATGCGCTGGCGTTGCTGGATTTGGTGGGCCAGGTGCGGCGCGATGTGCGCATCGTTGCCAACGACGTATTGACGCTGATCGAGCCGCTGTCGGACCTGTTGTTGCCGCTGCGGATCCTCGGTGGCAGCGCCCGCGCCGGCAGCCTGCGTTGCATCGAGCGCGCGCTGGAAAACGAGGAATGCGTGATCGTGTTCCCTGCCGGTGAAGTCTCGCGCCTGGGGCCACGTGGTGTCCGCGACACGCGCTGGCGGCGCGGCTTCCTGCGCTTCGCGCGCAAGACCGGTGCACCGGTGCTGCCGATCCGCATCGAGGCGCGCAATTCGTCGTTGTTCTATGGCGTGTCGGCGCTGTACCGACCGGCTTCGACGGCGTTGCTGGCGCGCGAGATGTACACGCGCTGCCATCGTCCCTTGCTGTTGCGCATCGGCCAATGCCAGACCGTATCGGCCAATGGCGATAGCAAAACGGCGTTGCGCGACGTGCGTCGTGCGCTGTACGCAATCGGAAAACGTGGCGGCGCAGCTACGGTCGCGCCGACACCCGGGCCGGAGCCAATCGCCGATGCGATCGACCCCAAGACCGTGTGGATGGCAGTGCAGGCCACTGAATTGCTTGGCGAAACCAGCGACGGCAAGCAGATCCGTTTGGCGCCCGGTGCGCAGGATTCGGTATTGCTACAAGAAATCGGACGCCTGCGTGAGCTCACGTTCCGGCAGGTTGGCGAAGGCACGGGCCGCTGCCGCGACCTGGATGTTTTCGATGCGCATTACCAGCACATCGTGCTCTGGGATGCCGCTGCGATGCGCATCGCCGGTGCCTATCGCGTCGCACGCGGTGCGCCGGCGCTGGCACGCGCCGGTCTGTCGGGGCTCTACACCGCGACGTTGTTCCGCTACGCAGACGACGCCATCGCCCACCTTGCCGAAGGCATGGAATTGGGCCGCAGTTTCGTCGCACCGGAATACTGGGGGGGCCGCAGCCTGGATTACCTGTGGCAGGGCATCGGTGCCTATCTTCGGCGCTATCCGCGCGTACGTTACCTGTTTGGCGCGGTGTCGATCAGCGCGGCCCTGCCACGCAGCGCGCGTGAGCAACTGGTGGGGTATTACCAGCAGTACTACGGCAGTGCAGAACCCTTGGCCGCCTCGATGCAGCCCTTCCAGTATTTCGCCGCGCCAGCCTCGTTTGGCGAGCTCGACGCGCAGACCGCTTTCGGTGTGTTGAAAGCCAATCTGTCCGCGCTGGGCGCAACGGTGCCGACCTTGTACAAGCAATACACCGAACTGTGCGAGCCCGGCGGCGCGCGTTTCCTTGCGTTCGGCGTCGATCCGGCCTTCAGCGATTCGATCGATGGATTGATCGAGATCGACCTGCACTGCGTTCAGCCAAAAAAACGCCAACGCTACCTGCAACGCAGCGAAGCGATGCCGGGATGAAGCCGATGGCGACCAGCCACTACTTCCAGCACGCGATCGCGCGGGCCTGTGGAATGCAGGCTGGGAAATCCTTAGGCCGTGCAGGTGTCGCCATCGGTAGTGGTGTCACGGTTCAGGCGGCGATGGACAGCCGTTCACCGGTGATCAGCGCATCGAAATAATCGCGCGTCAGCGCCAGCTGCATGATCGCGGTCTCGGCGCGGTTGACCACGGCGCGGAACGGGATGTTCTCGGGGCGATCCTTGGCATACCAGCCCAGGTGCTTGCGCGCGATGCGCACACCGGCGGCTTCGCCATAGAACGCGTACAGCGCGTGCAGGTGGCCGAGCAGGATGTCGCGGATGTCGCGCAACGAAGGCGGCGGCAGGGTTTCGCCGGTGGCCAGGTGATGGGCGATCTCGCGAAAGATCCACGGCCGGCCCTGCGCGGCGCGACCGACCATGACTGCGTCTGCACCGGTATAGGCAAGCACGAACGCGGCGCGCTGCGGCGAATCGATATCGCCGTTGGCGATCACCGGGATCGACAGCTGCGACTTGATCGTGGCAATCGTGTCGTACTCGGCCAGGCCGGTGTACTGCTGGTCGCGGGTGCGGCCGTGCACGGCGAGTGCGGCAATGCCGCAGTCTTCGGCGATGCGCGCGATGGTCGGTGCATTGCGATGGCCTGCATCCCATCCGGTGCGGATCTTCAAGGTCACCGGCACACGCTCATCGACGGCAGCCACGGCCTGCACCACCGCCGAAACGATGCGCGCAACCAGCGCCTCGTCGCCCATCAGCGCCGAGCCAGCCCAGGCATTGCAGACTTTCTTTGCCGGGCAGCCCATGTTGATGTCGATGATCTGTGCGCCATGCTCGACGTTGTGGCGCGCGGCGCTGGCCATGATCTCCGGCACCGTGCCGGCGATCTGCACGCCGATGGGCGCGGGTTCGTCGACGTGGTCCATGCGGCGCAATGATTTTTCGGTGTGCCAGAAACGCGGGTCGCTGGTGGTCATCTCCGACATCGCAAGGCCCGCGCCGAGCTGCTTGCACAGCAGCCGGAACGGCTTGTCGGTGACGCCGGCCATCGGGGCGAGCATCACGTTGGGGGCGATGGTGTAAGGACCGATGCGCATGGCGGGCATTGTAATCGGCGGCTGTCGCAGCCGTTGTAGCAGGAGCGCCCCATGGGCGCGATGAGGCTTTACC
>JBBSST010000003.1:0-145594 GCA_038241735.1 Lysobacterales bacterium | reverse complement strand
GGTCTTGGTCGCGGTCAGGTTGCCGTTGTCGGTTACCGTCAGCGTCACGCTGTAGGTGCCTGCGGTCGCATACGTCTTGCTCGGATTGGTCGCGGTCGACGAGGTGCCGTCGCCGAAGTCCCAGCTGCGCGAGGCAATCGTGCCGTCGCTGTCGCTCGAACTGTCGGTGAACGCCACCGCCAGGCCATTTACGGCCGAGCTGAAGTTGGCCACCGGCGCAGTGTTGCCGGTGCTGCCACAGTTGGTGCCCGATGCAGTCACACCCACCGATGAGAACGCAGACACGGCGTCCGCCACGCTGTAGCCATAATCGCCAGCCGCCCGCTGCACTCCACAGGCGCCCTGGTTGTAGTTGGTGCTCGCGGTCCAGTAGTCGCGGTTGGCCCGCGCAAATACCTGGAAGGCCTTCTGCGTATTCCAGCCTGCCTTGTTGGCCAGCAAGTAGAACGCCTTGTTGTAGACGCCTGACGAATAATGGACGTCCATTCCGTTGGTGTAATCGGATGCATGGCCGATGGACCTGCCGTCTTGCGGCGGGTTGGCCATGTAACGCAGCGCGCCGGAACCCTTCATGATCTGGGCGCCAACGAGGAAGTCGTTGCTGCCATTCATGAAGTACTCGGCGGCCTCGCCGGCCATGTCGGAATAGGCCTCGTTGATGCCACCGGACTGGCCGGAATAGGTCAGGCCGGACTGTTGCTCGGTATAGCCATGCGAAACTTCATGCGCAGACACGTCGAGGCTGACCAGCGGATAGAAGGTGCTGGCGCCGTCGCCGAACGTCATCGAACTGCCGTTCCACATCGCGTTTTCGTAATTGTTGCTGTAATGCACGCGCATCTGCAGCTGGAAGGTCAGCGGCGGCGCGCCCACGTAGGCCTGGTACATGTTGAACACGACGTTGCCGAAGTACTGCGCGTCATTGAGGGGCGAGTAGGCGCCGTTGATTTGCTTCACCGTGTTACGCGGGCAGTTGTAGGAAAACGCCGTGCTGCCGGTGGTGCCCTGGTTGAGGTTGACCGTCTTGACGTTGGTGCTGGTCATGGTGCAGGTGCTGCCACTTTGCGACACGTCGTTGTAGCCGAAGTCGGTGCCGTATTCGTACTGACCGGTCTTCTGGTTGCCGCCGGGGCCGGTGCCGATCAGGGCGTGCTGCAAATTTTCCCATTGCTTGAGCACGTCGCCGCTGTTGGCATCGATGATCACGATCGGGCGCGTCGGTGACCCGCCATTCACCGAATCGGCGTAGTACGACACGACGTAGACCAGGTGTGCGCGGTCGTTGTCGTCCAGGTAAATCATCTGCTCGGATTTTTCGTTCTCGATCCTCATCGCCGCGATGCTGTGGCCAAGGCCGGCACGCTTGCCGATGGCAAGGGCCTGGGCCGCGCGCAGGCGGGCGGTGGCGGCGGGCAGTTCGCTTGCCAGCTCACCGACCATGCGACCGGACAGCGCGCGCACATTGCCCGCGGCGTCTTCACTGACGATCACCTGCTCGCCAAAGATCGGCACGCCGCGGAAGGTCTGCTGGTAACGGGTGTTGCGGACCCCGAGATCGCTGTTGCGGGTCTTGAGCACCAGCTGCGACTGCGGATCCAGCTGCAGCAGCTGCGCATGGCGCTTGTGCGCCATCGTGGCCACGCCGGTGCGCGCGGCAAGGGTGTTGTACTGCTGATTAAGCTGGGTGACGTCGCGGTTTTGCAGATCGACGCGGGTCGCGGCCTGCGCGGACATGGCCATGCAGGCAAACGCCAGTGGCGTCAGTGCAACCAGGTGGAGGGAACGGCTCTTGGAATGGATCACGATGTGAATCTCCCTAAATGTTTTGGATGCGTGACCGTCCGGACGGACGGCCTCTCTCTCGACGCTTGTCCAACGACTGTCCGACGCGATCAAAGATCCGCGACCGGTTCCTTCCCTGCTGCTGTTCTGGCACCAAACCTGACTAACGTGTCCAAGCCACCCCCATGGCCTGGACGCAACGGCTGCCGCCCATCCGCAACTTCTTTGATCCGCGCGATTGGATACGCGCAGTCTCCCCGGAGAAAATGAAAAAATGGGAGCACGAAATAAAACAGTCAACACCGGCACCCATGGGCCCCAAGATGCAAATTCGATACGCACATCTGCAGTGGCCATGGCAAACCATGGGAACCGCAATGTCGCAACGAAACCGCTCTTGGCGTGTCCTGTCACCGGAGGTCTGAAGGAATAAGCACCGCCTGCGCACCCCGCCGCGAGTCAGTGGCCAGACGCGTGACGCTTTGCGGCCCGTGCTGACAATAAATGACACTTCAATGAAAAGTCACGCTGCAGAACGCACAAATTTGGCGATGAACTGTGACTTGAATCCCATTTCGCTTCCGTAACCGTTTTCACTGTCCGTGGCAGTCCGAACCCGGTTCACCGCCATGCATCCAGCCTGAATTGGACGCACACGGACACCGCGCCGGGCTCGAGAGCAGCTTCGCGACCAGTGATTTGCAGGCGAACGAAAACCGCCCACGCCGCAATATCGGCCTGACCTGGGGTTTCCAGAAGGTTGACGCATGCGCCGCGATGACGAACCGGCCATTGCGCGGTGACGAACGGGTTAACGCAGTGCGGTCACGGCATCCGGATTACCGCATCCCGGCTAGAGCATCCCGGTTTCGAGCCTGGCGGCCTCGGACATCATGCTGCGGTTCCACGGCGGGTCGAATACCAACTCGACATCGGCCTCGGTAATCGTCGGGATCATCTCGAGCTTGCTGCGCACGTCGTCGATCAGGATATCGCCCATGCCGCAACCCGGCGCGGTCAGGGTCATCTTCACCTCGACGAAGCGTTCGCCATCATCGCGATGGGTGACATTGGCCTCGTACACCAGGCCAAGATCCACCACGTTGATGGGGATTTCCGGGTCGAAGCAGGTCCGCAGCTGCTTCCACACCAGCGTTTCCACGGCATCGTCATCGGCACCATCGGGCAACGACAGCGGCGCCTGCGGCTCCTTGCCCAGCGCATCGGCGTCCTGTCCGGCGATGCGGAACAGATTCCCCTCGATGAACACGGTGTAGCTGCCACCCAAGGCCTGGGTGATGTAGCCAATGCTCCCGGCCGGCAGGGTGACCACGTCGCCGGCCGGAACCAGGACGGCGGTGCAATCGCGTTCGAAGCGGACGGGTTCGCTGTTGCGGGAGTACATGCTGGAATCGTGGTGGCGACGGCAAGCCGTGCAAGGTGACCATTGTATCGCCGCCGGAACGGTATGCTGTCGGGCTTTCGTGCCGGCGCCCAGCGGATGCCATCGATTTCCCAGCCTTCTACCCAGCAATCCGTTGCCTCGCCCGAGCCTGCGCAACGAGCGCATGCGCCGCCGCGCAGGCCGTCACGCCTGCTGGCCCTGGCGCTGCTGCTGATCGGCAGTAGCGGCATTGCCGCAGCGTGGGTGCTGTATGCCTACGCCAGCGACCAGCAGGCCAGCTGGATCGCAGTACTGGCGGCGGTCGACGCGGCCGTGCTGCTGCGACTGGCGCGCATGCCGGGCGGCTGGACACGGGCCTGCTGGGGCGCGTCGGCCACGGCGCTGGCCATTGCGCTGGCCAACTGGGGGATTGCCGGCGCGCAGATGGGCAAGGCCATGGGCCTGATGCCGTGGGACTCGCTGCTGCGGCTGGGGCCACACTTCACCTGGACGCTGACGACGCTGGCCAACAATCGCGTCGATCTTGCCTGGTGGTGCGCAGCGCTGGTCGTCGCGGTGCTGGCTTCGCGCTGAGGGCAATCCCGCGCCCGGATCGCGCGCGAAGATTGCCAGGGCCTCCTCGACCCCGGCCATTGGCCTCACCCCGCGGGCGTGGCCCCCACTGCCATCCCGATGACGTCAGCCCAGTCGCGCACGCATGATCTGGGCCTTCAACGGCGCCAGACACCTGACATCACCCGCGCAGCCAGGGCCACGGCCTTGCCGGGATCAATGTCCGTCCAGCGCCTTGATTTCGGTGACCAGCGCCGCGGCCATTTCGGCGCCATCGCCGTATAACATGTGGGTGTTGTCGGCATAGAACAGCGCGTTTTCGATACCGGCAAAACCGGTGCCCTTGCCACGCTTGATGACGATCGTGTTTTTCGAGTTCACCACATCGAGGATTGGCATGCCGTAGATCGGCGAGGCCGGATCGGTCTTCGCCACCGGGTTGACCACGTCGTTGGCACCGATCACCAGTGACACATCGGTGTTGGCGAACTCGGGATTGATGTCCTCCATGTCGACGATCAGATCGTAAGGCACGCCCGCTTCGGCCAGCAGCACGTTCATGTGCCCGGGCATGCGTCCGGCGACGGGATGGATCGCGAATTTCACCTTGACCCCGCGCTCCATCAATTTCTTCGCCAATTCCCAGATCTTGTGCTGCGCCTGCGCCACGGCCATGCCGTAACCGGGCACGATCACCACGCGCTCGGCAAACGCCATCATCGCGGCCACGTCGCCGGCTTCGATGGGCTTCTGCGCGCCGTGGATTTCCTGCTGCTCGCCACCGCTGTTGCCGAAGTTGGAAAACAGCACGCTCTTGATCGAGCGGTTCATCGCCTTGGCCATCAGCCGCGTCAGCAACATGCCGGCCGCGCCCACCATCATGCCGGCGATGATCAAGGCCTCGTTGCCCAGCACGTAGCCCTCGAACGCCACCGCAAGACCGGTCAATGCGTTGTACAGCGAGATCACCACCGGCATGTCGGCGCCGCCGATCGGCAGGGTCATCAACACGCCCAGCGCAAGCGCGACGATGAAAAACGCCACAATCGCCGGCACGCCCAGCGAATAGATCACCAGGCCGCCGAGCACCACGGCGGCGGCAAACACCGCGCCGTTGAACCATTGCTGGCCCGGGAACGTGTAGCGCTTGTCCATGCGCCCGTCGAGCTTGGCCCAGGCAATCATCGAGCCCGACAACGACACCGCACCAATCAGTGCGCCCAACACGGCGAGCGTCAGCACCACCGTGGAGGGTTGGTCGGGAAGCACCGCCCGATCCGCTGGCATCAATCCCGTGACGGAACGATTGGCGTGTCGCAGCAATTCCACCGCGCCAATCGCCGCCGCCGACCCGCCGCCCATGCCGTTGAACAACGCCACCATCTGCGGCATGTCGGTGATCGCCACCCGCTTGCCCCAGACCCACGTCGATGCAATGCCGATCGCCGCAGCCAGCACGATCAGGCCCAGGTTTTGCAGGCCTGGCAGGAACAGCGTCGCTACCGTCGCGATCACCATGCCCACGCCCGCCCAGCGAATTCCGCTGCGCGCCGTAAGCGGCGAGGCCATGCGCTGCAGGCCAAGCAGGAACAGGGTTGCGGCGACCAGGTAGCTGGCCTTCACGACCAGCATCAACACGTCCGGAAGCGCCCAGCTCACGGTTTGGTCTCCGCCTGGCCCGCGGGTTTCTTGCTGGACTTGAACATGTCCAGCATCCGTTCGGTGACCACGTAACCACCGGCGGCGTTGCCTGCGCCCAGCAGCACCGCGACAAAGCCGATGACTTTTTCCAGCGTGGTGTCGGCGTGCCCCAACACCACCATCGCGCCGATCAGCACGATGCCGTGGATGAAGTTGCTGCCCGACATCAATGGCGTATGCAGGATCACCGGCACCCGCGAGATGATCACGTTGCCGGCGATGGCCGCCAGCATGAAGATATACAGCGCCACGAAACCGTCACCCATCATCGTCCTCCTCAAGCCGTCCTCGGCATCATAACCGCCCCTGAACGCGTCGCCAGCCCGGTCAACCGGTCTGCGGGCCGGGCGTTGCCAGTGACACAGGGGCAAGACCTCATGAGGAAAATCCGATGAAACATCCGACCACGACCACGCTCATTGCCGGCTTGGCACTGCTGCTGGGCACTGGCACTGTCCTGGCAGGCGACTTCGGCGACCGCGTCGAACACCGTCTGGATCGCAGGGGCGACCGCATCGAACAACGACTCGACCAGCGCGGCGACCGCATCGACCGCCGGCTCGACCGTCGCAGCGACCGCGCCGAAGCTGCCGGCAGGGATGGCCTGGCTGCCCGCCTCGACCGCAAGGGCGACCGTATCGACAATCGCCTCTCCCTTCGCGGCGACCGCATCGATACCCGCCTGGACCATCGCGGCCAGCGGTTCGACCGCCGCTGGGATCGCCGGCATTAAGCCTGCGGCCCTATGCTCGAAGGCGTGAATGTCGATGATTGCATTGCCGAAGCAGCCACCGTCGCGCAAGCGGTGGCCGCTTCGTCGCCGACGCTGGAGCAGTTCCTCGACGATGTCGCCACCCGTGCATTCCGTTTTGCCGAAGCCGGGTTGCGCCATCGCGAAGATGCGCTCGACGCGGTGCAGGACGCGATGATGAAGATGCTGGCCTATCGCGAGCGGCCAGCGGCGGAATGGACGCCGTTGTTCTGGAGCATCCTGCGCAGTCGCATCGTCGACCTGCAGCGTCGACGCACGTTTCGCCTGGGCTGGTTGAGTCCTGCCGGCGCGGCGGAAGACGCCACCCTGGACTGGGCCGACGACGGCCCGGATCCATCGCGTGCCCATGACGGCCGCGAGGCCTATGCGCAGCTTCTCACCGCCCTGCGCAGCTTGCCACGCCGCCAGCGCGAGGCATTTACGCTGCGCGTGCTGGAGGAGTTCGATGTCGCCAACACGGCCCGGATCATGGATTGCAGCGAGGGCTCGGTGAAGACACATCTATCGCGCGCACGCACGGCGTTGCAGCGGCAACTGGAGGATTTTGCATGAACGGCAGCACCAAGGACCGCGAGGATCGTTTCGACGCGGCGATGCAACAGCGACATGCGGCCGCCATCGGCCATGTTTCGGCGCACGCAAAGGCAAAGCTGCAGCCGCGCCGGCACGCAGTCCCGGCCACGACACCACGACGCTCGCCCGCTTTTTCCCGCGTTGGCTGGCCTGTCCTCGCATCCTTCGCAGCGGTGCTGGCGGTCGTGATCGGCCTGCAGGTGCGTGATGCATCCAAGCCTGCCACCGTCGCGGTCGCACCCGTCGAGGCAGGCACCATTGACAACCTCGATACGGTGCTCGATGAAAATCCCGATTTCTATTTGTGGCTGGCATCCAGGGATGCCGCTGCCATCGCCATGGAGTGAGTCATGCGCCTGACACCAACCCTGCTCTCAACCCTGCTCTCAACCCTGCTCTCAACCCGGCTCCCAACCCTGCTATCGGGCATCACCCTCGCCCTGTTGCTGCCGTGTTGCGCCATCGCCGCATCACCGCCTGCAACGCGGGCACCCGGGGCGACGATGCCATCGTGGGAACAGCTCACGCCTGCGCAGCAGGCGCTGCTACTCGCACCGGTGCGCGAGCGCTGGGACGAAAGCCCGGACGAGCGGACCCGCATGTATGAACACGCGCAACGCTGGCAAAGCATGACGCCCGACCAGCGTGCCAGCGCCCATCGCGGCATGCGCCGTTGGCACCACATGGACCCGCAACAGCGGCAACAAGCCCGCGCCTTGTTCGGAAAGATGCGCACCATGCAGCCGGAACAACGCAATGCGCTGCGCGAACAATGGAAAACCATGACACCCGAGCAACGGCGCGACTGGGTGGATAAGAATCCGCCACAAAATGGTGAAAAATAAGCCACAGGGCGCGGCGGTGACTCGCCTGCCCTCGCCCGATGCCGGGAGATCCGGGCTGCGTCTTCGCGCTTCGCAGGATTAATTCCAGCGCCGGACTTTCAACCAGGACTTCTTGCCGGCAGGCGTCTGTCCGGCCAAACCATCCACGCACCTGATGCTGCGGCCACGCGCCATGCGCGCTCCCGCCCGGCTGGAGCGGGAAACAAGAGACTCATTCCACCGGTGGCTGCGGCCAGACGGTTTTTGCCAGCAATTCGTCGTTCCAGTCGAACACCAGAGCCCCGCCTTTCAGCAGCAACGATACGAAATTGAAGACATTGCGTGCGTACATTTCGCTGGCGTGCAGCGCGCCGCTGCTGGCCAGGTTCAAGGGGCCTGCCACGAGCACGCCGTCGTGGTCGATGGTTTGACCGGGTTGCGTCAGTTCGCAATTGCCGCCAGTTTCTGCGGCCAGGTCGACGATCACGCTGCCCGGTTTCATGCCGGCGACCATCGCGGCGGTGATGATCTTCGGCGCTGGGCGTCCGGGCACGGCCGCCGTACACACGATCACGTCGATGCCCTTGAGGTGTTCACCGAGCCGGCGTTGTTGTTCGGCGCGCTCGTCGTCGGTGAGCTGACGCGCGTAGCCACCCTCGCCTGCAGCACTGACGCCAAGGTCGAGGAACTGGCCTCCCAGCGACTCGATCTGCTCGCGTGTTTCCGGGCGCACGTCGAAACATTCGACCTGCGCGCCGAGGCGCCGGGCCGTGGCGACGGCCTGCAAGCCAGCGACCCCGGCCCCGACGATCAACACCTTGGAAGGCCGGATCGTGCCCGCTGCCGTGGTCAGCATCGGAAAAAAACGCGGCGCCAGCTGCGCGCCGATCAATACCGCCTTGTAGCCGGCCATGCCGGCTTGCGAACTCAACACATCCATCGCCTGCGCACGGGTGATGCGCGGCAGGCGTTCCAGCGGAAATGCAAGGATTCCGCGCGCGCGGATGGCATCGCCACGCGCGGCATCGGATTCGGGTTGCAAGCTGCCGACCAGCGTGGTGCCCGGCTTGAGCCCATTGATGACGTCGGCATCGGGCGGCTGCACGCACAACACCACATCGGCGTCCTCGCGCGCCTCGCGGCCGCTGTCGACGAGCTGCGCGCCGGCATCGGCATAGGCCTGGTCAGGGAAATGTGCATGCCGGCCGAGGCCACGCTCGATGCACACGCGAGCACCTGTGGCGATCAATTTCTTGCAGGTTTCCGGCGTGAGCGCGACACGGTGTTCGCCCAGCGCGCTTTCACGCGCGACTCCGATGTTGACTGTCATGCCCGGCTCCCGTTGGTCTCGCGCCATCGTAGCGAATCGCCCACGTCCACGCGATCAGCCAACACGTGATGAGCGCTTCTGCCGGGAAATACACGCTGCGAGACACCGTCCGTCACACACCAAATGCGCAGGCTCAGGTGCCCGTGGCTGCTGCGGCAGGTGCCTGGTTGATGTGTTGCCAGAGATGCTTCATCGCCTCGTCGAACGGCGCGTCCACCGACCGCACCATCGCGCGGCCACTGCCGACCAGCGCAGCAAGCTCTTCGGGCGACACCACCATCTTGCGCACACCGCGACGGTTGACGATCAGCAGGCGCGCGGTCAACGGACTGATCCACGCCACCCGCGCGGCGGACTCGCGTCCGTCCTCGTCGACCAGGCGCAAGCCTTGCCCGGCCCGCAGCCGTCGCATGCGCGCGGCGATCGCCGGATCGAACTGCAGCGTATCGATGCCGCCCACCACATGCAGGCCCACCGGCACCGCATCATTTTCATCGCTATCGCCGAGGCTCTCATCCCCACTTGGCGCGTGTGCCTTGCGCGTGGTGTCGGGCAAGCCCAACGCGGCGATGATGCGCGCCATTGAATCGCGCGCACTGCCCGCATCGAGGCCGCAGCTGGAATAGCAATCGACCAGCGGCGCCTGCAGTGCAAGCAATTGGTCGGCAACCGCCGCGCCGCGCGCGTCCGCGGCATCGGCGTCCACCTGGATCAGCGCATCGCCAAGCGCGATCGCCGTGCGAGGTTTGGCCGACTCCGCGCCGTCGCGCAGCCAGGTCTGGGTCAGGTAATGGCGCCATTGATCGTCGAGGAAATTCGCGATGGCCTGGGTGAGCGGGCGGTCGGCAAGGCGCGAGGCCACGGTGCCGTCGGCCGCGCTGCGCGCGTGCTGCAATCGCTCACGCCCGTGGATCGCCTCGGCGGTGCGTTTTTCGGACAGGTCCGAACGCTTGCGCTGCTGGTCGAGTTGGTCGCGCAGTTCAGACGCGGCGAGCTCGAAGATCGCAGGGTCGTCGTCGTATTCCTTGACCACGCGATCGACGGCGTGCTCGGCGCGATCCAGCGTCTCGAGGTCCTGCGGCGTCTCGCCGCCGTTGCCATCGCAGGCCTCGGTGAGCGCATCGAGCAGTTGTCGCGCCGGGTGGCTGCGACGGTTGAACATCGAATCATCGGTCAGCGCGACCTTGAAATACGGCATTACCAGGCGACCGTACATGGCGCGGGCACGGTGCAGCAGGTCATTGGCCTCGAACAGCGACTGGAACAGGATGCCGACCAGGTCGATGGCATCGTCCTCGTCATTGCTGAAGGCGGTCTCGGCCGGATCAAAACCAAGCTGGCGGACGCCGTCCAGTATTTTCTCGCGCAGCGCCCCGGCCAGCAGGTATTGGCCGTCGCCGGCGAGCGCGCGCACGAACGGCGCGGGGTCGTCGCCCTGCAGCAACCGCGCGACGTTCAGAATGTCTTCGGTGCCCAACACGTGGTTGGCGGCATCGGTCGCGGCTTGCTCGGCGGCTTGTTCGTTTGCCTGCACCTGGCGCGAACGCCAGGTGCGCAATTGTTCGCGGACTACATCGCGATAACGTGGTGGCCGTCCGCTGGTATCGGCTGCCTGCGGCGCGATATTGGCGGCATTGGCTGCCGCAACCTGCGACGCCATGGACATCCTGCCCATCGCGCCCTGCTGCATTTCGCCCTGCTGCATCGTGCCCTGCTGCATCGTGCCCTGCTGCATCGCGCCTTGCTGCATCACGCCCTGCTGCATCACGCCCTGCTGCATCACGCCCTGTTGCATCACGCCTTGCGATGCGTGCATCGACGCGCCCGATGCGCCGTTGCCCGTCGCCATTCCACCGGCATGTTCCACAACGCCGCCGTCTGGCATCCAAAGGCCCGGCCCGGAGGAACCGGCGGTCGCTGCGTTCGACGATCCAGCCGCGCCCATCGGGTTGCCGTAGCGGGTCTTTCCGGTCGAACCGGTGAGCCCGCCAAAGCCCGCCTTCTCAAGCGCCTCGTTGGTTCGCTCGTAAATCGTGCCCAGCGCCTGCGGCAGGCGCTTGTCGTGCAGGCGAAACACCAGCACGCGCAGGCCTGGGGTGAGGTCGTCGTTTTCGAACAATGCGGTGAAAGCGCCGACCGCCGCTTCCGGGCGCAGGGGGTTCACGCGCTTGCCCTGCACGCCCAGCGCGTTGGCCAGCGACTGCAGCCGCTCCGACATCAACTCCAGTGGATGCAGGAACTGGTGGTCGAGCAATTCGGTGGTCTGTTGGCCGGCAAGGTGGATTTCGAGCTCATCCTCGGACATCAGGCTCAGTGATTTTTCACCGGTGTGGGCGATTTTTGGTTCAAGCCAACGGCTGAACTCGCGCTCGATCGCGTCGCGGTAGCGCGTGGCCAGTTCGAGCGCACGATGATGCAGGCCGGCGATCGCCACGCGATCGTCCTGGTTGGCGCTGTAATCGTGTCCGGCCAACGACGCCAGCCGCACCTGCTCCTCGACGCTGCCCCAGAATCCGGACAGCACGCCGCCCATTTCAGTGATCGCGTTACGCTTGATGCTCTCGTAAACGCGCACCGCATCGCTGCCGGCACGTGTGCGCACCGGATCCGACGAAAAACTGGGTTGGTCGGAAGGCATCATTTCGGGGGAAAATGCACCATAAGGCGAGAGCGCCTTTGCATACCATCTATTAAAGGGAGCTGCACGTCTGTGACTGAACTCGCAATTACCCAAAACAGTGCCGAGGCAAACCTGGCGTGGATGGATGCGCGCCGTTCGATTCCGGCTCGGCAACTGGGCGAACCGGGGCCCGACGAGGCCACCGTGTTGCGCATGTTGCAATCGGCCGTGCGCGTGCCCGACCACGGAAAACGCGTGCCGTTTCGCTTCGTGCGCATCGTCGGCGACGCCCGCCACGCGTTAGGCGATGCGTTGGCGACGCGAGCGCTGCAGCGCGATCCCAATGCCGGCGACGGTGCAATCGAAAAAGACCGCAGCCGCTTTTCGCATGCGCCGGTCGTGATCGTGGTGGTCGCGGTGCTGGACGACGCCGACGAAAAGATCCCGGCACAGGAACGCGTGCTCAGCGCCGGCTCGGCGTGTTTCTCGCTGCTGCAGGCAGCGCAGGCCTGCGGATTCGGTGCCAACTGGCTGACCGGATGGCCAGCCTACGATCCGGCGATCCACTCGCTGCTCGGGATCGCCGCGCACGAACGCGTCATTGGCTTCGTCCATATCGGCACGCCAAAAATCCAGTCCCCCGAGCGCGAGCGTCCTGATCCTCGACTCCTGCTCAGCGACTGGTCGCCGACTTGACCACACCCACAGCCACGGCGCGCCCGACCCTGCACCTGGTCGACGCCAGCCTGTATGTGTTCCGCGCCTGGCATTCGATGCCCGACGATTTCCATGACGCCGACGGATGGCCGACCAATGCCGTGCATGGTTTTGCGCGGTTTTTACTTGAATTGCTCGAACGCGAACGGCCACGGCACATCGTGGTGGCGTTCGACGAAGCCCACGACAGCTGTTTTCGCAATGCGCTGTATCCCGCGTACAAAGCCAATCGCGACGCTGCGCCGCCCGAGCTCAAGCGCCAGTTCGCGTATTGCAAGGCGCTGTGCGACGCATTGGGCCTGGTGGTCCTGGCGCACGCCAATTACGAAGCCGACGACCTGATCGGCAGTGCGCTGCATCTTGCGCGCGCGCAGGCCGGACATCGCGGCGTGATCATTTCAGCCGACAAGGATCTCTCGCAGCTGCTCGGCGAACACGACGAACAGTGGGATTTTGCCCGTGGCCAACGTTGGGGCATGACCGGGGTCAAGGCGCGCCATGGCGTCGAGGCGCGGCAGATGGCCGACTACCTCGCGCTGTGCGGGGATGCCGTGGACAACATTCCAGGCGTCCCCGGCATTGGCGCCAAGACCGCGGCGATATTGCTGGCGCATTTCAACAGCCTCGACGCGCTGCTCGAACGCATCGACGAGATCCAGTACCTGCGGTTTCGCGGTGCTGCGCAGGCGGGCGCGAAACTTCACCTGCATCGCGAACAGGCGCTGCTGTGCCGGCAGCTGTCGACCATTGCGCTGGATGCACCGTTGCTGGGCGCAAGCTTGCCTTTCGAGCGCAACGCTGCCGATGCTGCCACGCTGCTGGCCTTGTGCGAAGCCATGCGCTTCGGACCGCTCACGCGGCGGCGCATGCAGGACGCTGCCCACGTCGAATTCGCCATCGCGCCTGTGTAGGAGTTTCCATGGACGCGATGGGCCTTGCCGACATGGCATCGCGTGCAGAGCGACATCTGCGAAGTCATTTCCGCGCGTGCTTCGCTCGCCAAGCGCGGGTAGGATCGACGCATGGGCAATGACAACGACAGCGAACTTCTCTACCAGGGCCAATGGCTGCGGATGGTCAAGCGCGGGCATTGGGAATCGTGTGAACGCACGCACGGCAAGGACGGTCGCGCGGTGCTGGTGATCGCGGTCACGCCCGACGACCACGTGCTGTTTGTCGAGCAATACCGCGTGCCGCTGGGCGCACGGACCATCGAGATGCCGGCCGGTCTTGTCGGCGACGACGATGCCGACGACACCCTGGAAAGCGCGGCGCGGCGCGAACTGATCGAGGAGACCGGCTGGGATGCGGGCCGCATCGAGGTCTTGCTGGTGGGCCCAACCTCGTCGGGCATGAGCAACGAGCGCATTGCCTTCGCCCGCGCCCGGGAGTTGGTGAAAGTTGGCGAAGGCGGCGGCGTCGACAACGAGGACATCACCGTCCACAGCGTTCCACGCGCACAGGCGCCGGCGTGGTTGATGCAGAAATATGCCGAGGGCTTCGAGCTCGACCTCAAGCTATGGGCCGGGCTGTGGATGATCGAATTCAACCCGGATGGATCACGCGCGGGCTGACCCACACCCTTGGCGCGCGCCGTCCGACAGCGCGCCGCACCGAGTGCCACCGAGTCCGGAACGCATGCGGGCACCTGGATTTCCGCCGGTTATCTGCGTTTGCGAGGCAATGCGTCGCACCGCGAAAAACGGTTCAGAAAGGCCCGCTCCCGGATACGGGAACGGGCCGATGGCTCAGGCAAACATGTCAGTGGCGCGCACCAGCGCGTCGGTGTTCTGGGCTTCGAAGGCCGAATGCCCGGACGCCGCCGAGATCATCAATTCCGCCTTCGGCCAGGCCTTGTGCAGGTCCCATGCGTTGGCGATCGGACATACCACGTCATAGCGCCCATGAACGATGACGCCGGGGATGTCGGCGATCTTGTGCGCGTCGCGCAGCAGCTGGTTTTCGACTTCCAGGAATCCGCCATTGACGAAATAGTGGTTTTCGATGCGGGCGAAGGCGAGTGCAAATTTTGCATCGGCATGGCTGCTGGTGAAATCCGGATCGACATGAAGGAAGCTGGTCGCGCCCTCCCACACGCTCCATGCGCGCGCCGCGTCCAGGCGCGTGGATTCGTCGTCGCTGGTCAGGCGACGATGGAAGGCGGAAATCAGGTCGGCGCGCTCGACCTCGGGGATCGCCTTGACGTAATGCTCCCAGGCATCGGGGAACAGGCGCGAGGCGCCTTCCTGGTAAAACCATTCCAGCTCCCAGCGCCGCAGCATGAAGATGCCGCGCAGGACCAATTCCGTGACCCGCGCTGGATACGCTTGTGCGTAGGCAAGCGCGAGGGTCGAGCCCCAGGAACCGCCAAATACCTGCCATTTTTCAATGCCGAGCTTGACCCGCAATTTTTCGATATCGTCGACCAGATGCCAGGTGGTGTTGTCGACAAGATCTGCGTGCGGCGTTGATCGGCCACTGCCGCGCTGGTCGAACAAGACGATGCGGTACTTCGCCGGATCGTGGAAACACCGCATCTTGGCGCTGCAGCCGCCACCGGGGCCACCATGCAGCAACACCACCGGCTTGCCCTCGGGATTTCCACACTGTTCGTAATACAGCGTATGGCGACTATCGACGTCGAGCTTGCCGGTCTCGTAGGGTTCGATCTCGGGATACAGGTCGCGCATGTTTCGACTCCGCAGGGATATGCCTGCAGTTTAGCGGCTGCAAACTCGCGCTGCAGGGGTTGGTCCGGATCACCTCGCCGCTGATTGAAGCCAAACATCGGCGTGTCAGGGTGACCCGCTGTCTGCGGTTTGCGACTTACGGCTTACGGCTTACGGCCTGCGGCCGAGGCTGACGCGATCGCGGTCTTCGAGATCGCGCTGCGTGTCGACATCGATGAAACCAGCGGCGTGCAATAGCGCACGCACCGCGTCGCCCTGGGCCCAGCCATGTTCGAACAGCAGCCAGTCGTCCGCACGCAGGTAGGCCGGTGCGTGGTGCACGATCGCGCGGATCGCATCGAGGCCATCGGCGCCCGACGCCAACGCTCCACGCGGCTCGAACCGCAGGTCGCCCTGGCCCAGGTGGGTGTCGTCGTCGGCGATATAGGGCGGGTTGCTGGCGATCAGGTCGAAGCAATCCCCGGCCATCGGCTGCAGCCAGTCGCCTTCACGAAATGTGATGTTGGCGATGCCTAGCGTCACCGCATTGGTGCGGGCGACGGCCAACGCGTCGGCGCTGCGATCACTGGCGATGACCTGCGCGCATGGGCGCTCATGGGCAACGGCCAGGGCGATGGCGCCACTGCCGGTACCAAGGTCAGCCACTCGCCACGCGGCCTGTTGCGGAATCCGCGCAAGTGCCAGCTCGACCAGCAATTCGGTTTCCGGACGCGGAATCAGGGTGTCCGGCGTCACCGCCAGATCGAAACGCCAGAATCCGCGCCGTCCGGTCAGGTACGCGACCGGTTCGCCTGCGGCGCGACGTGCCAGCAGCGCATCGAAGCGGACCCTGACCTCCTCGGTCACCATCGAATCATCATGCGTGTACAGCCAGGTCTGCGAGCGCCCAAGCGCGTGCACCAGCAGCAACCGTGCATCGATGGCATCGATGTGCTGGCAGGCCCGTTGCAGGTGTGCCAGCACAGTGCCGTTGCGATCGATATCCGTCATCGCACCATCGTAATGCGTGCCGGCCGGTGCGCGCGTGGTGGCGTGCCTGGCTGTGGAGCGTGGGGGGATAACCGGATCAGGCGGCCGATTGCTCCAGCGTCACCGCGATGGCATGCACCACGGCCGCGATCTTCAGCGTGCTCTGCACGCCCTGCGCATTGACGTCGTGCTTGCGGACGGTTCTTTCGTGCGAAGCCATGCACATGCCGCAACCGTTGATCGCCGAAACCGCAAGCGACGCAAGTTCGAAACTGATTTTGTCCAGGCCTGGGTTGGCCATGATGTTCATGCGCAGGCCCGTGCGCAGCTGCGCGTACTCATCGTTTTCGATCAGGTGGGTGGCGCGGTAGTAGATGTTGTTCATCGCCATGATCGTGGCGGCTGCCTTGGCGCCATTGATTTCTTCTGGCGAGAGTTCTTCGGCCGCAAACGCCTCGATCGCCGCGACCAGTGGCGCATGGCGCCCGGCAATCGCAGACGCCAGCGCAACCGCGCGGATCTGCTTGCCGTCGATACCCGGCGAGCCGGCCGTCGACAGCACGCTGTCGAGGTTGAGCTTGAGGTCCTTGGCGTACTCGGGAAGCTGGTTGCGCAGTTCGGAAAGATTCATGGCAAGACTCCATTGCGTCGGTCGCACCGGCGCGTTGCATTGATGTCATCGGAGTGCCCGGCGATGGTTGCCCAGGCGCTTGATCGAAGTGGCGGAAAAAAAGAAGGCGGCCGTAGCCGCCTTCTCGATTCGCGTTACGCCGGTGATGGGAACAGGCGAGACGAAAACCTGGCGGTTTTCAGCCGGCCTTGAGCACGTCGTCGCCCTGCTTCCAGTTGCACGGGCACAACTCGTCGGTCTGCAACGCGTCAAGCACGCGCAGGACTTCTTCCGGGCTGCGGCCAACCGACAGGTCGGTGACGTAGACAAAACGGATGATGCCTTCCGGGTCGACGATGAACGTCGCACGCTGGGCGACGCCTTCGTTCTTGTCGAGGATGCCGAGCGCACTGGTGAACTCGCGCTTGATGTCGGACAGCATCGGGAACGGCAGCGCGTTGAGGTCCTTGTGATGGGTGCGCCAGGCGTGGTGCACGAACTCGCTGTCGATCGAACCTGTCAGCAGCTGCGCGTCGCGGTCGAGGAACGCCTGGTTGTGCGAGGCGAAGCCGGCGATTTCAGTCGGGCAGACGAAGGTGAAATCCTTCGGATAGAAAAACAGCACCAGCCACTTGCCCTTGTAGGTGTCGTTGTCGATGTCGACAAAGGCCTTGTCGAGGTCGTTAGATACAGTGGCTTTGAGGTTGAAGCTGGGAAGCTTGTCGCCAACGGTCAGCATGTGGTGCTCCTGGGTGGGTGAGGGGTTGAATCGGTGGAGTCGGCAAGCATGCCGTGACTCGACGGCGCCAGTATTGCGCCGCCCAATCAATTCATCCAGTCGATTGTTTACATTCTATCGATAGAGGTAGACTATCGCAACCATGAACCTGCGCGACCTCCACTATTTCGCCGCCCTCGCCGAACACAAACACTTCGGCCGTGCCGCAAACGCGTGTTTCATCAGCCAGCCAACGCTGTCCACGCAGATCAGGAAGCTGGAGGACGAACTGGGCGTCACCCTGGTCGAGCGCGCGCCGCGCCAGGTGATATTGACGCCGATCGGGCAGGAAATCGCCGCGCGCGTGCGTCGCATCCTCGACGATGTCGAACAGATGAAGGAGTCGGCGCGGCGCAGCCAGGATCCGGAAGCCGGCACGGTGCGGCTGGGCATGTTCCCGACGCTCGGCCCTTACCTGCTGCCGCACGTGGTGTCGCGTATCCGCGCGCGCTTCCCGCAGCTTGAACTGTTGCTGGTTGAAGAAAAAAGCGATGTGCTGTTGTCGCTTCTGCACGAAGGCCGACTCGATGCCGGCCTGCTGGCATTGCCGGTGCACGACGAGCAATTGCAGGTCGAGTTCCTGTTCGAGGAGCCCTTCGTGCTGGCGGTACCCGAACATCACCGGCTGGCCAATCGCACGTCGCTGTCGATCAAGGAACTTGCGCACGAACGCCTGCTGCTGCTTGCCGACGGCCATTGCCTGCGCGAACAGGCGCTGGATGTCTGCCAACTGGCCGGTGCCAGCGAAAAGACCGAGTTCCAGGCCACCAGCCTGGAAACCCTGCGGCAGATGGTCGCGGCCAATGTCGGGGTGACGCTGTTGCCGACGTTGGCGATCAAACCGCCGGTGGCGCGCTCGGACACGATCCATCTGCTCGGTTTCCACGACTCCAGCCCCAGCCGACGCATCGCGATGGTGTGGCGCAAGAGTTCGGCGATGGGCGCTTTCCTGATGCAGTTGGCCGACGTGTTCCGACAGCTGCCGGCGGACCTGTTTACGCCCGACTTCGACCTGCCCGAGATGTCGCTGCCCGTCGCGGCCATTGAAAAACCCCTGCCAAAGCCCGTTGCCAGACCGCGATCCAGACCGGCATGACGCTGCGCCTGCTCGCGCTGCTGGCAGTACTGTGCGCGCTGGGCTGGTGGTATTCGCCGGTATCGCCACGGGTGCCAAAACCCGCTGCGCCGATCGCCGGGAGCAGTCCGCGCTGCCCGATGCCACCGCGCGTGCCGAGCGGCGCGGCGCCCCTGCAAAGCAAGCTGCCGCGCCCGATGTCCGGTTTCGCATTGCAGGCGGCCATGCTGCAGCCGCTGGCCGGCTTCAGTATCGATGCGCGGGTGCTGTCACGCGAGGACTACACGATGGGCCGCGAGGCGACGTTGTCACCAACCGACCTCGCTCTGGGCTGGCAACAGATGGCCGACGACGCCGTGTTGTCACGCCTGGACATCTCGCAATCGGGGCGCTGGTATCAATACCGATGGCAGGGCGAGCCGCCGTTGCCGCTCGCCGAGATCACCCGCAGCAGCGCCAACATGCACATGATTCCGTTCGATGCGGCAACCGCGCGGGCGTTGCGCAAGCTGCGGCGCGGCGATCGCGTGCGCATCGACGGCTGGCTGGTGGAAGCCAACGCCGCAGACGGCTGGCGTTGGCGCAGTTCGCTCACCCGCGAGGATACGGGCGGCGGCGCCTGCGAGGTGGTTTACGTCTGCGCGATCAGTGCACGGCCGTAGAGGCGCTCTCCACCCACCCTGCGCCATCGCGTCTCGGCCCATCACGCCGGCGCCGCTGCGTCCGCATCCAGGGCATTTCGACAGGGATTGCTCGCGTTCGTGCCCTGCGTAATAAAACACCGGCCCTGTTTGCAGGCGTCCATTGCAATCGTGGGAATTGCTCCCGATCGGGATTGATCCTGCACTGCGGGCGGACTCATCCGCGTCACCTACGCCGATGACGATCAATGACCGGGCTGCCGATAATCATTTGCCCCGTTCCGGCAGTCGCGAACGTCCCTTGAGGCTGGCCAGGAAGATGCCGGCCAGGCTCAAGCCCAATCCCAGCCATTCGCGGGGCGCTGTGATGCGCTCGAACAGCCACACGTCCAGCAGGAACGCGACGATCGGCTGCAGCAACAGCAGCAGGCCGATCACCGCCACGCGCAGATGCGCCATCGCATGCGAAATCAGCACCCAGCTCAGGCAGTGGCCGAACCCGGCCAGCGCCAGCAACACCAGCAATGATTTCAGCGTCGGTATCGCAAAGGCCGAACCCTCCACCGTGCCCGCCAGGCCCAGGAACACCGCCGTGATCAACGCCGCGATGCCCAGCACCTGCGCCACCGGCGCGGACTGGCCTGGATCGACATGCGCCTCGCGCTGCGCGCGCCGAAGGCACAGGTTGTAGGCGGCGTAACACACGCCCGTGCCCAGCCCGAGCCAGACACCCCAGCGATAGTCCGCCGGCAACTCGGACCAGTGCGCGCCGAGCATCAGCCACAGTCCGAAAAATGCCAGCAGCAGGCCCGCGGCGAAACGCGGCCCGATGCGCTCGCCAAACACCAGCGCGCCCGCCAGCGCCATGAAGAACACCTGCGCGTTGCCCAGCAACGTGGCCAGGCCCGGCCCGACCAGCCCGATACTGCGATGCCAGAGCCACAAATCGGCGGCAAACGCGATGGCCGTGGCGCCGATCCAGTACCACGCCGTCAACGACAGCCGGCGCCAGGCGCGCGCGGCGATCACGTAACCCAGCAAGATCACCCCGGCAAATACCATGCGCCAGAACGCGGAAATGGTCGGCGGCATGCCGGACAGCTCCACCATGATGCCGTTGGTGCCGATGACTGCCGCGCCAATCAACATCCATGCCAGCGATTTGCGTTCGACGCGGGACTCTTGCAGTGCACTCACGCAGGTCACCAGCGAGGAGGCGGTCGCACATGGTAAAGCGGCGCGATGATCGCGTCTGCCGTGCATGGGGTGGAATCGGGGGCGTAATGGTCGCAGCCTCGATGCGAAGCCCTGCGCTGTGAGGCCGTGCTCTGGTTCCAGCGCTGCGAGATCCGGTTTTCAGGGTGATCGCGGCCGTCGACCCTGCCAGCCGCCGATTGTCACGGCCGTCACCGCAAAACAGACCCCCACTGGCGCGGGCGGATCAACTGAAGACAGCGGGCGCGACATGTACGCAGTTGCGGCCGCCGCGCTTGGCCGTGTACAGCGCCTTGTCCGCCCGGCCGATGGTATCGGCCGGCTGGGTTTCGTCATGCAGGCGCGTGGCCACGCCCACGCTTACGGTCAGGCGCAGATCCTGGCCCTCCCAGGCAATGACCAGCCGCTCGACGTCGCCGCGCAGTTGCTCGCCGACCACGCGCGCAGCCGCGCCGCCGCGTCCAGGCAACACGGCGATGAACTCCTCTCCACCATATCGGCCGAACAAGTCGCCCTCGCCCAACGCCGCGCGCAGGGTTTGTGCCACCTCACGCAGGCACAAATCACCACAGGCGTGACCATATTTGTCATTGACCGCCTTGAAATGGTCCATGTCGATGAACAGCACCGAGATCGGCTGGCTATCGCGTTCAGCCTCATGAAAGCTGCGCACCAGCCACTGATCGATGGTGCGACGGTTGAAACTGCCGGTCAGCGCGTCGAGTTCGGCCGAACGTCGCAATCGGATGGCGGTCAACGCCTGGTCGATGTGGCCCACGGTGAGCCGGGCGAACTCACCGGCCAGCGCCAACTCCTCAGTGGTGAAACCATCGCCACCCTTGCGCTCGAGCAGCAACATGCCCCAACCCGGCGCGCGAATCTGCAGCGGGATCATCGCCTCCATCACCACCTGCCCGGGCTCGGGGGTCACCGCGACCGGTTGCTGCAACGGGATGCCGTTCGCCGCGTGGCGCTTGATCGCAAGCTCACGCTTGCCGATCACGGCCTCCGCTTGCTCCTGGCGCGCGACCGGCACGACCACATGCACGTCCTGGCCGTGATAGCCGCGCGCAATCGCCATGGCGTTTTCGACGCGCAGCAGCGGGCCGAGGTGGTCAAGCAACAAGCGGAACGCGGTCCATTCCACATCATGCTCTTGGCAGCTGCGCAGTTTCGACTGCAGTTCGACATTGAGGTCCGAGCGCGAAGCCTCACGCCGCATGCGTCGTTCCGAATCCGCGCGCGCCAGTTGGTCACGATCGCGCTGGTCGCGATACTCGCTGATCCGGCTGATCAGGCCGACCGCGAGGATCGCCATCGAGACCGCCATGCCGACCTGATAGCCCGGACGCGTCCAGGCGGAATCATCCACGACCCCGGCCATCGCCAGCGCGCTATACAGCACTGCGGCCAGCGTCAACAGCACCAGCGCGGCCAATGGCCATGACATCGGCACGCGGCGGCGCACGGCATCGCCGACCAGGAATATGCTGATGCCGGCGCTGGCAACCTTGGACACGGTTGCCACCGCTGACAACCACGGTACGAATATGCGCAGGTCCAGCAGGCATAGTGCTGCCAACACCACAAATACAACGCACACCACATCGATCCATCGGGCCAAGGCGGCACGCGCCACGCGGATGCCCGCGTATTGCAGCAGCAGTTGCGGGATCGAGGCACACAGCAAAAGGATCAGCGCCAGCAACCCCTGCGCACCCCACGCCGCCAGCCAGCGCAAACCAAGCGTCTGGTAGAGATGGCCGTTGTCAGCGGCCAACGTCAACAACGTGATGATGGCGCAGCCAAACAGCCCCAGGAACAGGCGGTCGCGTGCAGCCGAAAACAAGGCCAGCGCGAGCAACGCAATGGTGAACAGGCTGGCGTAGACCATCGCGCTGATGGTGATGCCGCGACGTTCGATGTTCCATGCTTCACTGATGGAAATCAGGCGCGGGCGCAGCGTGACCGGCAGGTCGCCACGGGCGTGCAATTCAAGTTCGATGGCGCCGTGCCACTGAGTGGGCAATGCAAAGGCATATCCGTTCGGCAGTGGCCCTTCGCTGCCGAGCGGCCGGAAAAACCCGAGCGCCTCACTGCGCCAATCGCCGCGGCGCAGCTGCAGGCTGTCGACCGGATCGCGATCCATCCAGATCACCCACGAGCTGCCATCGGGCACCTGCGCCGGCAGCGTGAAGCGCAGCAGGCCCGCCACGTCGTCCTGATCCTTGCCGGGCACGACCAGCGCCAGGCCATCGGCACTGATCGTCGATGGCTGCCCATCGGCTCCGGTCATCGATTGAACCTGCACCGCCATCGGCTCTACGCTGGCCTGCTCGCGGGCGGTTGCCCCGGCAAACAGGACCAGCAGCAACAGCAAACCTGTGGCCGCCAACCAATCGTGGCGGGACGCGCCCCGGAGCCTTGGAAGTGTCATTCCGGCATCCGCTCGATTCCATCGGACGCAGGATGCACGGGCGGGCAGCTGCGGGCGCCCGCGACCTGGCGGCCGTCGCCCGCAAAAGCGGGATAGCCAAACGTCGATGCCGTGCGATCGCCACCCCTGATGTTGCTTGTCACAACCATCGTGCGCCCCCCTGACCCGTGTCAGGACGCAATTTACGTGCCATCGCAACCCAAACCAACGCACGAGAAGGCTTGCTGCCTTCCGCAAGGGCGAGGCCATGACCCACTCGCCGGCGGGCGCGCTCGGCTAAACTGTTGTTTTCCCCAGCAAATCGATATGACCCACACTCCGGCTCCCCGCGATGGCGCCCGTTCGACCGAAACGGACGCCGCATTGCCCCCTGCCGCGGAAAAGCAGGATTTCATCCGCCAGATCGTCCGCCAGGACCTGTCCAGCGGAAAGCACGACGCCATCCGCACCCGCTTCCCGCCCGAGCCCAACGGCTACCTGCACATCGGCCATGCCAAGGCGATCTGCCTGGATTTCGGCATCGCCGCCGAATTTGCCGGCCGCTGCAACCTGCGCTTCGACGACACCAATCCGGCCAAGGAAGATCCCGAGTTCGTCGCCGCAATCCAGGACGACGTGCGCTGGCTGGGGTTTGAATGGACCGAACTGCGCCACGCCTCGGACTATTTCGACGTCTATTACCAATCGGCGGAAAAGCTCATTGGCCAAGGCGACGCCTTTGTCTGCGATTTGTCGGCCGAACAGGTGCGCGACTATCGCGGCAGCCTGGTCGAACCCGGCCGCAATTCGCCGTATCGGGAGCGCAGCGTCGAGGAAAACCTGGATTTGTTCCGACGTATGCGCGCGGGCGAATTCGCCGATGGCGCATGCACGTTGCGCGCCAAGATCGACATGGGCAGCGGCAACATCAACCTGCGCGACCCGGCGTTGTACCGGATCAAGCACGTCGAGCACCAGAACACCGGCAACGCCTGGCCGATCTACCCGATGTACGACTTTGCCCATGCGCTGGGCGACGCTATCGAAGGCATCACCCATTCGCTGTGCACGCTGGAATTCGAGGACCACCGCCCGCTGTATGACTGGTGCGTGGACAAGGTCGACCTGGCGCACACACCGGAACTGCTGGCCTCGCTGCTGGCAAGAGGATTGCCGAACCAGGCCGCAAAGCCGCGCCAGATCGAATTCTCGCGGCTCAACATCAATTACACGGTGATGAGCAAGCGCAAGCTGGTGGCCATGGTCGGCGACGGCCTGGTGGATGGCTGGGACGACCCACGCATGCCGACCTTGCAGGGCCTGCGCAGGCGCGGCTACACGCCGGCATCGCTGCGCCTGCTGGTCGATCGCGTCGGCATCAGCAAGCAGAACTCGGTGATCGATTTCTCGGTGCTGGAGGGTTGCCTGCGCGACGACCTCGATGCGCATGCACCGCGCCGGATGGCCGTGATCGAACCATTGAAATTCGTGCTGACCAACGTACCCGATGGCCACGCGGAAACCCTGGTGTTCGCCAACCATCCCAAGGATGAGAGCTTCGGCACGCGGGAGGTGCCGTTCTCGCGCGCGCTGTGGATCGAGCGCGAAGACTTCGCCGAGATCCCGCCGAAGGGCTGGAAGCGCCTGGTCCCCGGCGGCGACGTGCGCCTGCGCGGCGCCGGCATCGTGCGCTGCGACGAGGTCATCAAGGATGCCGACGGCACCGTCATCAAGCTGCGCGGCACGCTCGATCCCGAGTCGCGCCCGGGCATGGAGGGCGCCAACCGCAAGGTCAAGGGCACCATCCACTGGGTCAGCGCAGCGCATGCGGTGGCCGCGGAGATCCGCCTGTACGACCGCCTGTTCTCGGTTGCGAACCCGGACGACGAATCCGAAGGTAAGACCTATCGTGATCATCTCAATCCCGAATCACGCAAGACCGTGCAGGGTTACGTCGAACCGGCCGCCGCGCTGGCCGCCCCTGAAACCGCACTGCAATTCGAGCGAATCGGATATTTTGTCGCCGACCGCCGTGACCACCGCAGCGACGCGCCGGTCTTCAATCGCGGCGTGACCTTGCGCGATACCTGGGCACAAAAAGGAGAATGAACATGGCCAGACGTTTCTTCCGCCACGGCGTGACCAGCCTGTGCCTGGCGCTGTCGTTGTCGCTGCTCTCGGCCTGCGCCGCGCCCGTTACCACCGATGCTCCGGCACGCACCACGCAGGCCAAGCCCCCGCCGCAGATGTCGCGTCCCTTGCCGCCGACATTGGTCAGGGAGGCGCCAAAAATCGACAGCAGCTGCAAGACCAGCGCCGATTGCGCGGTAAAAAACGTCGGCAATTGCTGCGGTGAAATGCCGGCCTGCGTCAACAAGGACAGCCCGGTCGATCCGGCTGCCGTGCAATCGCAGTGTGCAAAAAGCGGCATGGCCAGCATCTGCGGGTTTCGCCCGATCAGCGCCTGCGCCTGCACCGCCGGCCAGTGCGAGTCGGCACAAGACAGCCGCACGCTGGGCCCCAGGCCCATGCCAGTAGAACCCGCCAAATGATGCTGTACGCACAAGTCCATCTCACCTTGCCGGTATGGGTGCACGACGCTGTCGATGCCACGCGTGCGTACACCTCCGATCAAGACAAGGTCGCGCTCGCCATCGAGCTGTCGCACGGCAATATCCAGGCGCAGACCGGCGGGCCATTCGGCGCGGTCGTGTTTGGTCCCGACGACCGCATCGTCGCGGCGGCAGTCAACGTGGTGCTGCCACAGAACACGTCGCTGGCACATGCCGAAACCATGGCCTACATGCTGGCGCAGCAACGCCTGCAACGTGCGCGCATCAACGAGGATGACAGCGGCGCGCGCAGCGGCCGCTACACCTTGGCGACCTCGGCGCAACCGTGCTGCCAGTGCTATGGCGCCACGGTCTGGGCGGGCATCGACCGACTGTTGATCGGCGCGCGCTCCGAAGATGTGATGGCGTTGACGCCCTTCGACGAAGGCCCGCTGCCGACGGACTGGATTGGCGAACTGCAGCGCCGCGGCATCGAGGTGGTGCGCGACGTCCATCGCGACGCCGCGTGCAACGTGCTGCGCGAATACGGCCGCCAGGGTGGCCGCTGTTATTGATACATCATCGATGACGGCAATCAAGATTGCCGGGGCGACGAACGTCGCGGCGCTTCGGTCATCGGCCTGGCGACATCGCGAGCGTGGCCTGCTGTCGCCACGCCCACGGAATCGCCGAAAATGACCGGACTGCTTTGCTATTGCCGCGCCGGTTTCGAACCCGAACTGGCCGCCGAGCTCACCGCGCACGCCGCCAATGCCGGCCACGCCGGGTATGCGCGCACCGAGCGCGGCAGCGGCTACGTCGTGTTCTTCGTCGATGACGGGTTTGCATTGTCGCGTGCAGTGCCGTGGCGCGAGTTGATCTTCGCCCGGCAGAAGCTGGTGCTGCTGGCCGAGTTACGCGGCCTGGACCCGAGCGATCGCATCACGCCGATCCTTGCCGAACTCGCATCGATCCAGCCCGCGCGCCGGTTCGGCACGCTGCTGGTCGAACACCCCGACAGTGATGCCGGCAAGCCGCTGTCGGGCCTGGCGCGCGCGTTCGGCAACGCGCTGCGGCCCGCGCTGCGCAAGGTGCGATTGCTGAGCGCGATTGACAACCCGGCGCTGCCACGCCTGCACATCTGTTTTGTCGATGGCGACCATGCCTTCGTTGCACAGGGCGATCCCGACGACAGTGCATCGTCGCCGCTCGGCATCCTGCGTTTGCGCCTGCATGCCGATGCACCCTCGCGCTCGGCGTTGAAACTCGAAGAAGCGCTGCTGACCCTGCTCGACGAAAAAGAGCGCGAACGCCTGCTGCGCGCCGGCATGCGCGCCGCCGACCTCGGCGCTGCGCCCGGCGGCTGGACCTGGGTGCTGACCCGCCATGGCATGCATGTCAGCGCAATCGACAACGGTCCGCTGCGCCAACATGTCATCGACACTGGATTGGTCGATCACCTGCGCGCCGATGGTTTCCATTGGCAACCGCAACAGCCGCTCGACTGGATGGTCTGCGACATGGTCGAGCAGCCGCGTCGCGTCGCTGAACGCATGGCCACCTGGCTGCGCGAAGGCTGGTGCCGGCACACGGTTTTCAACCTCAAGCTGCCGATGAAAAAACGCTGGGATGAAACCCAGCTGTGCCTGGACCTGCTGGCCACGCAGGCGCAGCGGCCGCTGTTGGTGCGGGCGCGCCAGCTGTACCACGACCGCGAGGAAATCACTGTTTTCGCCAGCGCTGCGCCGCATTCCTGAGCGCTCCTTTTCTGCACGCCCGGCCTTGCCGGCGGCATCCGTTCATTTGCGGTTGCTTCGGTTGACGCCAACGTCATCGCATGCGGTCTAGCGTGGCCGGGTCCATAACCCGGAGACGGAAATGACCCGAACATCGACAACGCACTGCATGCTCGCACTGGCGGTCGTCGCCGCGCTTGCCATGGGCAGCGCCCAGGCGCAAACGGCCGCGCAGTCCGGCGTGGCGAAATCAGATACAAAAACAAGCGCGAAGGATGCCGCCGCAGAAGCGGACCTGGCACGCAGCCAGGCACAAGCCGCCCAGAATGCGGCCCAACAGGCTGCCGCCAGCAAACGCGGCGGCGCATTGACCAGTGACGGCGCTGCCGCTGCGCGATACCAGGCCCATGTTGCCGACAAGGCCTCGATCGACGCGCAAGCCGCCGCCAACGACGCCGTCAAGGCCGCCAACCAGGCCGGAGCTGCACGCTCTGCGGCCACCGGCGGCACTGCACAGCCGGAAAACGCCGTCAGGCAGGGGCGACAGGCGGCCCGCACGGCCGAGCTCGCAACCGCTGCTGCCAGCGCCGCGGCATCCGATGCCGCGCTCGCAGCTCAAGCCGCGTCGCAGGCCGTCAACGCGCCGCCTGCCCCGCCGGTGAGCGCTGCCATGCCATCGACGATGGAACCCGTCGAAGCGCAGGTCACGGTGACGTCAAGCCCATCCAATTCCATCGTCGGTGATTACAAGATCGACTTCGCCGCGATGGATCGAAACGGCGACGGCTACATCAGCCGCGCCGAGGCGAAATCCAATGCCACCCTTACCGGTGAGTTTGCGGCCGTGGACAGCAACAACGACGGACGACTCAGCAAGCAGGAGCTTGCCGGCTGGCTCTAATCGGTACGACATCACCCGGGTTGCCTGTAATCCGGCTGACTGTCAGTCATCAAAAAGCCCCGCCTTGTGCGGGGCTTTTCATTTTTCACAACCCTGCGGCGCGACGCCACAGCAGCGCCGTCAGGGGCGGCATTTTCCCGGCCAGGCCCAGCAATGGCCCACGCAACAGCGTGCGGTGCATGTGGTCGTTGGAGAACAATCCATTGATGCCATCGAAGGCATAGGCCGCGACCGTATTTTCACTTCTGCGCGTCCGCGCCCAGCGCGCGAGACGATGCGGCGATGACCAGTCGCCACGGTTCTCCTGCGCGGCGTTGATGTGCTCACGCAGGCCGGCAACGTCGCGCAGGCCGAGGTTGACGCCCTGCCCCGCCAGCGGATGCACCACGTGCGCCGCGTCGCCCACCACCACCACGCGCCCGTACACGCTGGATTGCGCCAATTGCCGACGCAGCGGAAACGCGACCCGCTTGGAGACCGGCCTGGCCGCGCCCAATCGTGCGTCGAATGCACGTGTCAGCACGGCTGCAAAGTCATCATCATCAAGTGCCAGCACGTCGGCGGCCTGCGCATCGGGCAGGGTCCAGACGATCGAACTGCAACCCGTTGCAAACGGCAGCACCGCCAGCGGACCGGTCGGCAGGAAACGCTGCCAGGCCGTTTCCTGGTGCGGACATTCGGTTTCGATGAACGCCACCACCCCACGCTGCGCATACGCATGCGTCACCACCTCGCCACCGGCCAGGCGGCGCAGGCTGGAGTCGGCGCCGTCAGCGGCGATGGCCAGCCTCGCCTCGACACGGCTGCCATCGTCCAGGCGCAATCGCACGCCGCTGTCATCGTGTTCCAGCGCATCCACGCGCGCCGGTGCATGGATCGTGACGCCGGCCTGCGCCAGTGCCGCCCACAAGCGGTCGACCAGCAGGCCGTTTTCGACGATCCAGCCCAGTTCGCTGCGGCCCAGCGCATCGGCGTCGAACGCGAGCTCGCCACCACCACCCGCGTCCCACACGCACATGCGTCGATACGGCTGCACGCGCGCATCGCAGACACTCCGCCAGACCCCGAGTGCGTCGAGCAGGGCCACGTTGTCCGGCGCGATGGCATAGACGCGCAAATCCGGATGATCCGGCGACCAGCGCGCCGGCTGCACGGCCTCCACCAGGGCGACGTCCAGACCCAATCGCGCCAGTGCCAGGGCGCAGGCCGCACCGACCACACCGCCACCGACGACGGCGACATCGCTGCGCATGGCGCGGCTCATGGTGTCTGCCCGATGACACGCGCCCGGCACAGGGCAGGCACGTCGCCGCGATATCCCATCGCGCCACCAACCATCGCCGATTGCAGCGCCGGCAGCCGATCCAGTGCAAGCAAACCCAATCCGCGCAGCGGGCGCAGCAGCGGCGCATCGTTCGCGCTCAGCTTGGCCAGGCCATCGCTGATCGTCAACGTGCGTGCGCGGTCTTCGGCACGACGCTCCACATAGACGGCCAGCAAGCGCGCGGCGCCCGGATCGCAGGGCGTGTCGACGCCACCGGCCTGGATCAACTCGGCCAGCGTCAGGGCATCGCGCAAGCCCAGGTTGAAGCCTTGCGCGCCGATCGGATGCAGGGTCTGCGCGGCATTGCCGACCAGCACCGCGCGCGCGGCCGTCGTGCGCTGCGCGACCACGCGGATCGCCGGGTACTGGCTGCGCGCGCCGATCGCCAGGAAGCGACCGACGCGCCAGCCGAAGGCGCGCTGGAGGCGTTCGAGGAAGGCCTGCTCATCGAGTGCCTGCACCTGCTCGACATCCGCGCGCGCCACCCCGTGCACCACACCGAAATGACGATCACCCCGTGGCAACAGGGCCGTCGGGCCATCCTCGCCCAGGCGCTCGTAGGCGGTACCGTCCGGAGCCCGCTGGGCACGCAGGCGCGCGACAAACAGGGTCTGCAGGTAATCGTGCGTCTCGGCGGTGATCGCCAGTGCATCACGCACGCTGCTGCGGGTGCCATCGGCGGCGACCAGAAGCCGGGTGCGTAGTTCGCGCTCGCCGCTGGCGTCGGTGATCCGGACGCCGCGCGTCTGGCTGGCGGTGTCGTTGGCGTCGTCGATGACGCCGACAAACCGCGCCGGGCGATATCGCGTAAGCCGGTCCAGTTCGCCGAGTCGGGCTTCCAGCGCCTCGCCAAAATCACGCGCCACCACGACGCGTCCGAAGGCTTCACGCCCGTAGTCCGCGGCCCGCAGCCGGGCGCGACCAAAATCACCTGCGCGGCTGACATGGATGCGCGTGATGGCCCCGGTCGGCGCGCGTAATTTCTGCAGCACGCCCAGCGCATCCAGCGCATTGACGGTGGCATCGGCGAAACTCAGGTTGCGCTCGTCGAACACTGCCGGCAGCGCGCCGGCAGGCGTGGCTTCGACCAGACCGACGTCCAGGCCGAGCCGGTCGAGGGCGATGGCAAGGCTGGCGCCGACCAGGCCGCCGCCGACGATCAGGACGTCATGGAGCTGTGTCATGCCGGCATGATACCGCCCGGTTTGCGGGGACCGTCGCGACAGGCGCGGGCCTGGCGCAGGGACGAGTCCACGCAGGCCCACTCGCACAGTCCGCTAGAATGGCCATCTGCCTTGCATGCTGCCCAATCGGAGCCCACATGAATACCGTCGCCCAGCGCGCCATCGTCCTGTCCCTGCTTGTCCTGTTGATGGCCGCCACCCGCAGTCACTACGTCTCGCACTTCGCGCCGGTGCCCGATGCCTCGTGGGCGATATTCTTCATCGGCGGTTTCTACCTGCGCAGCTGGTCGCGCTGGGCGTTTCCGATGTTGATGGCGCTGGCAGTGCTGATCGACTGGTTCGTCATCAGCAGCCAGGGCATCAGCTTCTGGAGCCATTACTGCGTGTCGCCGGCGTACTGGTTCCTGATTCCTGCGCACCTGGTCATGTGGATGGGCGGACTGTGGTTGCGCCGTCATTACAACGGGGCGAGCGTCGCGGCGCTCGGGCGGCTGGCCGCAAGCGTGGTCGTGGCCACCGTGTTGTGCCACCTGCTGGCGCAGGGCAGCTTCTACTGGATCAGCAGCGCCGTGGCCGAACCCACCTTTGCCGGCTGGGCAAAAAACTACACCGACTGGCTGCCGCTATACCTGCGCAGCACCGCGATGTTCGTCGCGGTGGCGGCCATCGCACAGGTCGTGGCCGAGCAGGTCTCCGGGCAGGCCAAGCTGGCCTCGCGCGATCACGAGCAACACTGACCACGGCATGGGAAATCGACTTTCAAAGATCTACACCCGCACCGGCGACGACGGCAGCACCGGCCTTGGCGACGGTAGCCGCATCGCCAAGGATTCGGCCCGCGTCACCGCCTACGGCACCGTCGACGAGGCCAATTCGTCGATCGGCTTGCTACTGGCCTGCGACCTGCCCGATGACATCCGCGACCTGCTGACCACCGTGCAACACCAGTTGTTCGATCTGGGTGGCGAGCTGTGCATTCCCGGTCACGCCGCCATCCACGACAGCGACGTGCTGCGCCTTGAGCAACACCTGGACCATCACAACGAAGCCTTGCCACCACTGAAGGAATTCATCCTGCCCGGTGGCGGCGAAGCGGCGGCGCGCTGCCATGTCGCGCGTACCGTGGTGCGGCGTGCCGAGCGCAAAACCGTCACCCTGTCGCGCGAAGACACCGTGCGTCCACAACCGATCCATTACCTCAACCGGTTGTCGGATCTGTTGTTCGTGCTCGCACGCGTGCTGGCACGCGCCAGTGGCCATGGCGAAGTAACCTGGAACCACGAGCGCCGCAAGCGCTGACGCCATGCTCGGCAAAACTCCCGTGCAAGCGCATCACACGCCCCTGCCGGTCTTCACCCACCCTGCCTGCCTGGCCCACGACACCGGCCCGGGCCATGTCGAACGACCGCAGCGACTGGACGCGGTGATCGATGCGCTGCGCTGCGCGTTCGACGACCTGGATTGGCGCCAGGCGCCTCGCGCCACGCGCGGACAACTGCTGCGCGTGCATGAGGCAAGCCTGCTGGACGCGGTGCTGCAGGCGCCACTGGCGCACCGCACCCACCTGGACCCCGACACCATACTGTCGCCTGCGTCCGCACAAGCGGCCCTGCATGCGGCCGGCGCCGGTATCGCGGCGGTCGACGCCGTGCTTGGCGGCGATGCCAATGCCGCGTTTTGCGCGGTACGGCCGCCGGGACATCACGCCACCGCCGATGCCGCAATGGGATTTTGCCTGTTCAACAACATCGCTGTCGCCGCCGCACACGCGCTCGACAAACACGGCCTGGAGCGGGTGGCCATCGCCGATTTCGATGTCCACCACGGCAACGGTACCCAGGCGATTTTCGAGAACGATGGGCGCGTGCAATATCTCAGCACGCACCAGATGCCGCTGTATCCCGACAGCGGCCATGTCTCCGAGCGCGGCGCCGGTAATCTGTTCAACGCGCCCTTGTCGCCGGGCCAGGGCAGTCGCGGATTCCGCGCGGCGTGGAGCGAGCGCCTGTTGCCAGCGATCGATGCGTTCAAGCCGCAGCTGCTGCTGGTCTCGGCGGGTTTCGACGCCCACTGGCGCGATCCGCTGGCGCAATTGCAGCTGGCGACCGAGGATTTCAGCTGGATCACCGAACAACTGCGCGCATTGGCCCATCGCCATGCCCAGGGGCGCATCGTGTCGATGCTTGAAGGCGGCTACGACCTGCAGGCATTGCGCGAATGCAGCGTGGCGCACGTGGCAGCCCTGCGGGGAACCTGAGCGCAATGGCACGCGGCACACGCCACGCGTGGCCGATAATTGAGCTCCCAGGCAGCACTCGCACCGCACCCCCGGGACGGCGCGATCTGCGCCAGCAGCGCGGCGGCTGCACCGCCTGCACCTGATTTCCATTCAGTTTGCGTCTCATCCTCCATGCCGGCGGCTGAAGCCTGGCGCGTCGCTGCATTGCCGCTGCGCAAGGGATGCGGCAAGCTAGTCGCCGCTTTCTCCTCGTCAAACGGATGCCCGCGTGCGCCCTGTCCTCCGCCTGCTGCCGTTGCCGCTGTGCATCGCGTTTTGCCTGACCGCCCATGCCGATGACGAACGCCCCCAGGATTGGGCGCTGTGCCCGGTCGACGACGCCGTGCCATTTTTCGCCGATGCGCAGGTCCCGACCGGCTTGCCGGTAGATCGCGCCACGCAAAGCACCGACGTGGGCGGCGACAGCGTCGAGGGCATCTCCGGCGAAACCCTGAATTTCCAGGGCAATGTCACCCTCAAGCGCGGCGACCAGTTCCTGCATGCCGACAACCTGCGCTACGACCAGCAGACCGAGCAATACGTGGCCGAAGGCAACGTGCGCTACCAGGACGCGGGCATGCGCATGATCGCCGACCACGCGCAGGGCAATCAGGAAAAAGACATCCACAAGATCGACAACGTGCGCTACCAGCTCACCGATCGACGCGGCAATGGCGGCGCCAAGACCATCCAGATGGACGGGACGAAGGGGGCGTTGCTGGGCTCGACGTATTCCACCTGTCCGCCCAGCCAGAGACTGTGGGAACTGCGCGCGCAGCAAATCGACATCGATACTGATTCAGGCTTCGGCACCGCCCGCAACGCCACCATCCGCGTCGGCAAGGTGCCGGTGCTGTACATGCCGTGGTTCAAGTTCCCGATCGACGATCGACGCCTGACCGGACTGCTGTACCCCAATATCAGCCAGTCCGGCCGCAACGGGTTTGACTGGCGCCAGCCGATCTACCTGAATCTCGCGCCCAATTACGACATGACCCTGCAGCCGAGACTGATGACCAAGCGCGGGCTGATGCTGGGTTCGGAATTCCGCTACCTCACCCCGACCGGCCGCGGCACGCTCAACCTCAACTACCTGCATTCGGACAAACTCACCGATCGCGAGCGCGACAAGGAAACCGCCGAGTTCGCGGCCAACGGGTATGACATTGAAAACCGCCGCACCGAAAACCGCGGCCGCTTCAGTTTCCTGGGTGCACAGAACATCAACCGCAGCTGGCAGGCGCGCGCGAACCTTAACTGGATCAGCGATCCGCGCTACGTCGAGGATTTCAACAACAACCTGTCCACCATCTCCAGCTACCAGATCGATAGCGACCTGGGTGCCTACGGTCGCGGGCGCTACTGGGATGCCGGGGTAATGGCCGACTACCACCAGCTCTCCGACTACACATTGCGCGAATCCAACCTGCCGTACTACCGCCTGCCGCGCGCCTATCTCAACTGGGAACAGCCGCTGGGGCGCTGGTTCACGGCAGGCATCAACGCCGAAGCCTCGCGTTTCGAGCACACCGACAGCGCGGCGCGACCGGGCGGCAGCCGCCTGGACCTCAAGCCCTACGTCAGCATGCCGCTGAGCGGCGCCAGCTGGTTCATCACGCCCACCCTGGCCTGGCGCTACACCGGCTATCGGCTCGACCAGAAGCTCGCCAACAATATCGTGATCGCAAATGGCTTCGGCAGCCCCGATACCTCGCCCACGCGCAGCCTGCCGATCAGCTCGCTCGACGCCGGCCTGTATTTCGACCGCCACGTCAGTTTTCGCGGCGATGACTACGTCAATACGCTGGAACCCCGCCTGTTCTATCTCAACGCGCCCTATCGCGACCAGTCCAGCCAACCCTTGTTCGACACCGGAGCGCTGACTTTCAGCTGGGGCCAGTTGTTCCGCGACAATCGTTTTTCCGGCGCCGACCGCCAGTCCGATGCCAACCAGCTGACGATGGCCGTGACCAGCCGCCTGATCCGCGAATCCGACGGCCGCGACAAGCTGTCGGTCAGCCTGGGCCAGATCAAGTATTTCGACGACTCCCGCGTTGGACTGTCGCCCACCAGCCCGGTGCTGGAGAGCGGCCGCTCGGCGTGGCTGGCCGACGCCAACTATGCGATCAACGACCGCTGGTCCATCGGCACCTCCTTCCAGTGGGATCCCAAGTACGGCCGCGAAGACCTCGCCAGCGTGCGCACCCGCTACCTGATCGGCGACGAGGGGATCGTCAACCTGAGTTATCGCTATCGTCGCAATGCCGGCAACGGCACCGACCTGCTGGAACAGGCCGACCTGTCGTTCCTGTACCCGGTCACCCCGTCGTGGAGCCTGGTCGGGCGCTATTACTATTCGCTGCTGGACAAACAGCTGCTCGAAGGCATTGCTGGCGTGCAGTGGGACAGCTGCTGCCTGGCGGTGCGCCTGGTCGGCCGGCGCTACGTGCGCAACCGCACCGGCGAGCTGAACGACGCCATCCAGCTTGAGATCGAACTCAAGGGCCTGGGCTCGGCCGGACCCGATACGGAAGGCCGTTTGCGCCGTGCTATTCTCGGTTATTACCGCGAGGATCTTTACCTCGTGCCTCCGCCAGAAGTCCGCAGCGGCGATGTCGACGACAGTTCCGACCCCACACCATGAAAAAAATAACGCTCCCTTTCCTTGCCGTTGCCCTGCTGTTTGGCAGCCTGGCGCATGCCCAGCAGGCGCAGCCGCTGGATCGCATCGCTGCGGTCGTCGACGAAGACGTGATCTTGCAAAGCGAACTCGATCGCGCGCTCAACAACGTGATCGGCCAGTACGCCAATCGCAAGGATCAACTGCCGCCGCGCGAGATCCTGCAGCGCCAGGTTCTTGAGCGCCTGATCCTGGTGCGCCTGCAAACCGCGCGCGCCAACGAGACCGGCGTGCGGGTCAGCGACGAGGATATCGACGGCGCCATTGCCAACATCGCCACGCAGAACAAGCTCACGCCCGACCAGCTGCGCCAGCAGCTGACCCGCGACGGCATGTCCTACGACGATTTCCGCAATTCCCTGCGCGACGAGCTGCTGACCCAGCGCCTGCGCCAGCGGTTCGCCCAGACCCGCATCAGCGTCAGCGAAGCGGAGGTCGATGCTGCGCTGTCGTCGCAATCGGGCGAGCAATACCACCTCGCCCACATCCTGATCGCCTTGCCCGATGGGGCCACCCCGGAACAAACCGCCATTGGCCAGCAGAAGGTCGATGGGGTCAAGGCACTGCTCGAAAAGGGCGAGATTGAGTTCGCCGCCGCTGCCGTGCGCTATTCCGATAGCCCCAATGCCCTCGAAGGCGGCGATCTTGGCTGGCGCAGCCTCGATGAAATCCCCAGCGCCTTCGCCAACACCATCCGCACCATGCAGAAAGGACAGCTGATCGGCCCGATCCGTGGCCCCAGCGGCTTCCAGTTGCTGCAGCTTGTCGACACCCGCGCCGCCGACCAGGCCGCAGCGCAAAACGTCACCCAATACCAGGCCCGCCACATCCTCGTGCGCAGCGAAGGCGACAACGACGCCAAGGCCAAGGCCAAGATCGACACCTTGCGGGCGCGCGTCGCCGGCGGCGCAGATTTCGCCACCGTCGCGACCGAAAGCTCGGAAGATGCGTTCAGCAAGGACAAGGGCGGCGATCTGGGCTGGTTCACCAAGGATCAGTTCGGGCCGGAATTTGGCGCCGAGGTGGCCGGACTGCAGGACGGCGGCGTGTCCGCACCGTTCAAGACCCAGGCCGGCTGGCACATCGTGCAGCGCCAGGGCACGCGCCAGACCGCCGTCACCGACGACAACCGGCGCGCGCAGATGCGCGAAAGCATCGGCCAGCGCAAGCTGGAAGATGAATGGAACCGCTACCTGGGCGAGATGCGCGGCGAAGCGTATGTCGACATCCGCACCGGCGGCGAAGCGACCAAGCCCACCGAAGCTGCCCCGAAACCTGCTGCTGCCGCCGACGCAACCAGCGGCGGCTGACATGGCGCGCCCGCGACTGGCGCTGGTGCCGGGTGAACCGGCCGGCGTCGGCCCGGAGCTGTGCATCCACGCGATGCAGCAGTCCTGGGATGCCGACATCGTCGTCTTCGGGGATCGCGATACCTTGCTGCAAGCCGCCGATTCGCTCGGCCTGGCCGTTGCCTTCCGTCCAGCCGATTCGGCCGCCGTGACTCCAGGCGACATCCGCCTGGTCGACGTTCCCAACGCCGTTCCCGTGCAAACCGGCACACCCCAACCATGCAATGCGTCCGCCGTCATCGGCGCGCTGCACCAGGCCGCTGCCGCCTGCATCGCGGGCCAATTCGATGGCCTGGTCACCGGCCCCGTGCACAAGGCCACGATCAATGCCGGAGGCATCGCCTACACCGGCACCACTGAACTGCTGGCGCGTCAGGCCGGGTGCGAGGTGGTGATGATGCTGGCCAACGATATCGTGCGCGTGGCGCTGGCCACCACCCACCTGCCATTGCGCGCGGTCGCCGATGCCATCGCCGCAGCAAGCCTGGAGCGCACGTTGCGCATCCTCCACGCCGCGCTGCGTGACGACTTTGGCATTGCATCGCCGCGCATCGCCGTACTGGGTCTCAACCCGCACGCAGGTGAAGCCGGGCATCTGGGCCACGAGGAAATCGACATCATCGCGCCGCTCATCGCGCGCCTGCGCGACGACGGCATGGTGTTGCACGGTCCGCTGCCCGCCGACACCGCCTTCCTGCCGAAAAAACTCGAGGGCTTCGACGTGGTGCTGGCGATGTACCACGACCAGGGCCTGCCGGTGCTGAAATACAGCGGTTTTGAGCAGGCCGTGAACCTGACGCTTGGCCTGCCCTATCCGCGCGTGGCGGTGGATCACGGCACCGCACTGGACATCGCGGGCACCGGCACCGCCGATCCCTCCAGCCTGTTCGCCGCCATCAGCACCTGCGCACGGCTGGCGCGACACCGACAAACGCGTGCCGCATGACCACATCGGCCGCGATGCAGGACATCCAATGGGATGATTTCATCAAAGTCGAACTGCGCGTCGGCCGCGTGCTGTCGGCGCAGCCATTCGCGCAGGCGCGCAAGCCCGCGTATATCCTCGAAATCGATTTCGGCGCCGACATCGGGGTGCGCAAATCCAGCGCCCAGGTCACCGCGCATTACCAGCCCGCCGAACTGGTCGGCCGGCTGGTCGTGGCGGTGGTGAACCTGCCGGCCAGGCAGATCGGCCCGATGATGTCCCAATGCCTGGTCACCGGCTTCCACGATGCCGACGGCAACGTCGCCCTGTGCGTGCCCGACCGCGACGTGCCGCTGGGTACGCGTTTGCTATGAACGAGAACCCACGCATGTCCGGAGGCTTCCGCGATCCGCCGAAGAAATCGCTGGGCCAGCATTTCTTGCACGAGCGCGGCGTGATCGACAAGATCGTGCTGGCCGTGGATCCCAAGCCCGGCGACCGGCTGGTGGAGATCGGCCCCGGCCAGGGCGCGATGACGTTTCCGCTGCTTGATCGCCACGGCGCATTGACGGCAATCGAATTCGACCGCGACTTGCTGGAGCCCCTGGCAGCCACCGCGCAGCCGCACGGCGCGTTGACCTTGATCCAGGCCAACGTGCTGGACGTCGATTTCAGCGCATTGGCCGATGGCCATTTGATCCGTCTGGTCGGCAACCTGCCCTACAACCTGTCCTCGCCGATCCTGTTCCATGCCCTCGACCACGCGTCGGTGATCCAGGACATGCATTTCATGCTGCAGCGCGAAGTCGTCGCACGCATGGCGGCTGCGCCTGGCAGCAAGGTCTATGGCCGGCTCAGCGTGATGCTGCAGGCGTACTGCGACGTCACCGCATTATTCACCGTCGGACCGGGCGCGTTCCGGCCGCCGCCGAAAGTCGACTCCGCCGTGGTGCGGATGCTGCCGCGCGCGCCCGATCGCATCGGCATCGACGACCGCACGCGCTTTGCCGATGTCGTGCGCGCCGCCTTTGGCCAACGTCGCAAGACCCTGCGCAATGCACTGCGCCTGGTATGCGGTGACGACGTCATCCGCAACGCCGGGATCGATCCGCAGCTGCGCGCCGAACAACTCGCGGTGGCGGATTTCGTGCGCCTGGCCAACCAGTCGGCCGAGGCGTAACCCGGCAAGCTGCCGGGAACCCTTACACTGTCGATATGGACGAGACCTCCGACTACACACTCGAGATCCAGATTGCGACCCGATTCCTCGATGACGAATCGGCGCCTGGCGACGATCGCTACGTGTTCGCGTACACCATCCGCATCCGCAACCTTGGCCGGCTCCCGGCGCAGTTGCTGGCGCGGCATTGGGTCATCACCGATGCCAATGGCAAGATCGAGGAAGTACGCGGCGAAGGGGTGGTTGGCGAGCAACCGCGACTGGAGCCGGGCGAACAATTCACCTACACCTCCGGCGCGGTGCTGGAAACCGCGGTCGGCACCATGCACGGCAGTTACGACATGCTCGGCGACGACGGCACGCACTTCGATGCACCGATCCCGTCCTTCACGCTGTCGATGCCGCGCACGTTGCATTGAAGGCCTGGCGATGAGTGTCTGGGCCATCGGTGACTTGCAGGGCTGTTATGCGCCCACGCAGCGTCTTCTCGAAAAAATCGCCTTTGATCCGGCGCGCGACAAACTGTGGTTCTGCGGCGACCTGGTCAACCGCGGTGGTGAATCCATAGAAACCCTGCGCCTGGTGCACTCGTTGCACGAAAACGTGGTCAGCGTGCTGGGCAACCACGACTTGTCGCTGCTGGCGATCGCCGAACGCCGCGAGGAAGACCAGCGCAAGGTCAATGCGGACCTGCAGGGCGTGCTGTTTGCGCCCGACCGCGACGTACTGCTTGACTGGCTGCGCATGCAACCACTGCTGCATGCCGATCGCGACCTTGGCTGGATGATGATCCACGCCGGCCTGGCGCCAAAATGGACCACGCAGCTGGCCGAGAAACACGCGCAGGAAGTCGAATACAAATTGCGTAACGAGGGTTATCGCAAACTGTTCAAGCAGATGTATGGCGACCATCCGGCATGGTCACCGGGCCTGAGCGGGCTGGATCGCGATCGCGCGATCATCAACATCTTCACCCGCATGCGTTACTGCACGCCACGCGGCCGCATTGCATTCGACGAGAAAGGCACGCCCGGCACGCAACAGCCTGGCCTGTATCCCTGGTACGAGGCACCCGGCCGCGCCGAGCGCGACCTGAAGATCGTCTGCGGCCACTGGAGTGCACTGGGCCTGTTCATTGGCCACGGCATACACGCCATTGACACCGGCGCGGTCTGGGGCGGGAAACTCACCGCACTGCAGCTCGATACCGACGAATTGCGCATCGTGCAGGTGCCCGGGCGCGACGTTCCACCCAAGTCTTCGTAGAGCGCCCCAATGGCGCGACGCTGTTTGCAGGCAAGGCGCCGTCGCGCCCGTGCGGCGCCGCTATAACCGCCGGTAATCGACGAACTCGAAGGCGAATGCATGCTTGGCGTCCGCAGCGTGCTGCTCGCGCGCAAATACCTGCCATGCGTTGATGTCGAACGGAAGGAAAAACGTGTCCGCGCCGGCAACCGTGGTATCGACATGGGTCAGGTGCAGCGTGGTCGCCAGCGGCAACGTCAGCGCATAGATTTCCGCGCCGCCAATCACGCACAGCTCAGCGGCGCCGTCGCCATCCGCGGCTGCCAAGGCCTCATCGACCGAGGCCACCGCCTGCATGCCCTCGAACGGCGCCTGCCCGCTGCGCGTCAACACCAGGTTGCGCCGCCCCGGTAGCGCACGCCCCAGTGACTGCGCGGTCTTGCGGCCCATCAAGATCGGCTTGCCCAGCGTCAGCGCCTTGAAGCGCGTGAGGTCGGCGGGCAGATGCCACGGCAATGCGTTGCCCTTGCCAATGGCATTGCGACGATCAAGCGCGGCAATCAGCACGACATTCATTGCATCGCGACCTTTTCCAACCCTGCATCAGAAAATTTCTCACCCAGGAACAATCGAATGCTTGCGTATTCGGCCGTCGGGGCCGCCTCGTTCCCGGCAATTGGCTGGAGGCGCCCGGCGCGCGTGTCGAAATGCATGTGATGGGCACGATACGCGTCGATGAAATAGCAAGAATCAATGCGCTGGCGCAACTGCATGTCCACCCATCAGACCGCCACCGGCGCCTTGATCGCGGGCAGCGGGTCATAGCCTTCGATGGTAATGTCGTCATGGCCGAAACCGAAGATGTCGCGGATGTCCGGGTTGAGCTTCAGCGTCGGCAAGGCGCGCGGCGTGCGTGACAGTTGTTCTTGCGCCTGCGCGTAGTGGTTTGAATACAAATGCGCGTCGCCCAGCGTGTGCACGAAGTCGCCGACACCCAGGCCCGTGGCCTGCGCCACCATGTGGGTGAGCAGCGCGTAGCTTGCGATATTGAACGGCACGCCGAGGAAGATATCGCCGCTGCGCTGGTACAGCTGGCAGCTGAGCTTTCCGTCGACCACGTAGAACTGGAACAGCGCGTGGCATGGCATCAGCGCCATCCGCGGCAAATCGGCGACGTTCCAGGCGCTGACGATCAGGCGTCGCGAATCCGGATTGCGCTTGATCTCGTCGACCACGGCCTGGATCTGGTCGATTTCACCACCATCGGCCGTCGCCCAGCGGCGCCATTGCTTGCCGTAGACCGGGCCAAGCTCGCCGTCGGCATCGGCCCACTCGTCCCAGATGCTGACCTTGTTGTCCTTGAGATAGGCGGTATTTGTTTCGCCTTTCAAGAACCACAGCAGCTCGTGGACGATCGAGCGCAGGTGCAGTTTCTTGGTGGTGACCAGCGGGAAACCTTGGTTGAGGTCGAAGCGCATCTGCCAGCCAAACACGCTGCGCGTGCCGGTGCCGGTGCGGTCGGATTTCTCCACCCCGTGTTCAAGCACGTGGCGCAACAGGTCGAGATATTGCTTCATGCCGGCACCGGGTCCGTCATGCGGTTTCGATGGCTGCGACGGGCTGCGGCTGCAGCGTCGGCGAACGCCGCGATTTCCACAGCCAGAACAGGCCAATCAGGATCAAGGGCACGCTCAGCACCTGGCCCATGGTGAGCCAGCCAAAGGCGAGATAGCCCAACTGCGAATCCGGCAAGCGCACGAACTCCACCGCGAAGCGGAACACGCCGTACAACACTGCAAACAGGCCGGCCACTGCGTAGCGCGGTCGCGGCTTGCGCGAGTACCACCACAGGATGGCGAACATCGCCACGCCTTCGAGCGCGAACTGGTACAGCTGCGAGGGGTGTCGGGCGTACATGTCCAGCGCGCCGGCCTCGAATTGCGCGCGCAGGCTGGCCGGATCAAGTCGCGCCAGGCTGTCCGGCAATGATTGCGGAAATACCACGCCCCAGTTGCCATCCGTGGGCTTGCCCCACAGCTCGCTGTTGATGTAGTTGCCCAGGCGGCCGAAACCCAGGCCCGGTGGCACCAGCGGCGCGATGAAATCGGCGACATCGAAAAAGTGCAGCTTGTGCCGGCGCGCCCACCACAATGCGGCGACCATCACGCCCAGCAGGCCGCCATGGAAGCTCATGCCGCCTTCCCATATCTTGAACACCTGCAAGGGATGGGCGATGTAGGTGTGCAGGTCGTAAAACAGGATGTAACCGATGCGCCCGCCCAGCACCACGCCGAGCATGCCGTAGAACATCAGGTCGCCGTAGGCATTGGCATCCACGCCCGGCAACCGTCCGGCACGCACGCGCTGGCTGCCCAGGTACCACGCAGTCGCGAATGCCAGCAAGTACATGATCCCGTACCAGTGCACGGCAAGTGGGCCAAGCTGAAGGGCAATCGGATCGATCTGGTTCAGATAAAGCATCGGGCAACGCGCTCCAACGGCTGGATGATGGTGTTTTGCTGCGCCTATTGTGCCGCGCTGCGGGAAAACCCGCTTGCGCGGGTTTCGCCGTGCCGCCGCACGCCGTCAACGCGATTTATTGCCTGCGTCGCCACCGCGCCTGGAACTGCACGTGCGCCTGGAGTTGGCCTTGGACCTGGATGACCGGACACAGGCGGGTGCCCGTGCGTGCGGCAGGCTCAAAGCACGTGCGGCAAGTCGGGCAACTCGTTGTAGTCGATATCCCCGGCGATACGCGGGAAATGCGCCGCCAGCAGCGCTGAAATCGCCGCAACCGCCTCGATGGCCGCCTGCTCAGCTTCACCGGCGTGCAGGCGCGCTTCCATCGGCTGGCAAATGTCGCGCCATTGCGCGTCGCTGACCAATCCATTGAAGCCGCGATCGGCGACGATCTCGATGCGATGGTCGGCCAGCAGCAGGTAGACCAATACGCCGTTGTTGGCCTGCGTGTCCCACACCCGCAACTGTGCGAACACGCCCTCGGCGCGACGACGCGGCGACAGGTTGCGCAGCGCATGCCACGCCGGCAACGCCGGCTCGACCGCAAAACAGATCTCGCCGCGATGGTGCTGTTCGCCTTGCGCCACGGCATCGGCGATACGTTGCAGGCTATCGGCCGGATACATGCCATGCGCGGAGCCGGCGAATACATGACGCAGCAGCCGCATGATCGACATCACCAACTCCCGGAGGCGCCACCGCCCCCGCTCATGCCGCCACCACCCGACCAGCCTCCGCCGCCACCAGAACCACCGCCCGAACCACCGCCCCAGCCGCCGCCCGAACCGCCGCCGCCAAAGTTGCCCCAGCCGCCACGGCGCGCAAAGCTGCCGGCAGGCAACTTGATCAGCCCGTAAACAAAGCCCAGCACCGCCGCAACGCCGCCCAACCCGAGCAGCGATGACAGCAGCCACGCCACGCCGCCCGCAACGCCACCGGTCAACACGCCGCGAACTGCGGCGGGCGCGCGACCGAACATCCCGCGTGCAACGTTGGCGGCAATAAACGCAGCCAACAGCGCAAACAGCCAGCCGCCGCCCCTGTCGTTGCCGCGGTTGCCGTGGTTATCAGCCATCGGTTCGGGCAAGGGTTCGCCGTCGATCAGTTTTACCAGTGCGGCCGTCGCATCGATGATGCCGCCGCCGTAATCGTTGGCGCGGAATTTCGGCACCAGGTATTCCTGGATGATGCGCCCGGCGCTGATGTCGGGGATCGCACCTTCCAGCCCATAACCCACCTCGATGCGCACCTTGCGGTCGTCCTTGGCAACCACCAGCAACACGGCGTCGTCGACGCCCTTGCGACCGATTTTCCAGGTCTCGAACGCGCGTACCGCGTATTGCTCGATGGTTTCGGGCTGCGTGCTGGGCACCAGCAGCACCTGCAGCTGGCTGCCCTTGCGCTGCTGCAGGGCCAACGCCTGTTGCTGCAGCTGCTGTGTCTGCGCAGCGTCCAGAGTGCCGGTAGTATCGACCACCGGCGAATCCATCGGCGGGATGACGGCCTGCTGCGCCCATGCCAGCGACGGCAGCGCCCAAGCCAACAACATCGCCAGCAGCGGCGCCAGCAACATCGACCACCCCAACACGGGCGGACGCCAGGCCATCATCGTCGTCCGCGACCGCTCAGTTGGCCGGCTGTGGTTGCGGCGATGGCGGTGCGGCCTGTGGCTGGCTGAAATCGACGTTGGGCGCCGTCTGGATCTGCGCCTCGTTGGCCACGGTGAAATTAGGCTTTTGCGCATAGCCAAACATCATCGCCAGCAGGTTTTGCGGGAACGAACGGATATACGTGTTGTAGTCCTGCACCGTGGAGATGTAGCGGCCGCGCGCGACTGTGATGCGATTCTCGGTGCCTTCAAGCTGCGTCTGCAGCGCCAGGAAGGACTGGTCGGCCTTGAGGTTGGGATAGTTTTCCGTCACCACCATCAGCCGCGACAGGGCGCTGGACAGCTCGCCCTGCGCCTGCTGGAATTTCTGCAGCGAGGCCGCATCGTCGGCATTGACATTGATCTGGCTGACCTTGGCCCGCGCTTCGGTGACTGCGGTGAGCACCTGCTGCTCATGCGCGGCGTAACCCTTGACGGTGTTGACCAGGTTGGGGATCAGGTCGGCACGACGCTGGTACTGGTTGAGCACCTCGGACCAGCCGGCCTTGACCGCCTCGTCCTTCTGCTGGATCTGGTTGTAACCGCAACCACTGAGCAACATGGCGAGCACGATCAACAGGACGACACGCATGGGCTGGCTCCAAGTGAAGGACGCAGGCATTGCAGCACTCCGCGCCGATCAGCGCAATGGCAGGCTCTAACGCCGGCTCAACGCGCGCATCGACCCAAGCGCCGAATCAATCCGATGTCGTACGCAGGCGGGCGCGCCGCTTGGCCCACAGGTTGAGGCATTCGACGGCGGCCGAGAAACCCATCGCGCCGTACAGGTAGCCCTTGGCGACATGGATGCCGATGCCATCGGCCATCAGGTACACGCCGATCAGCACGATGAACGCCAGCGCCAGCATCTTGATGGTCGGATTGTTGTCGATGAAATAACCCAGCGGCCGCGCCGCCACCAGCATCACCGCCACCGCCAGCAGGATTGCCGCCACCATCACCGGCACGTATTGGTCGGCCATGCCCACCGCCGCGATCACCGAGTCCAGTGAAAACACGATGTCGATCACCGCGATCTGCCCGATCACCATGCCAAACGAAGCCAGCGCCTTGGTGTGGATGTCCTCGGACTCGGGTTCACCGACGATCAGGTCGCGGATTTCCATCGCGCCCTTCACCAGCAAGAACGCGCCACCCAGGATCAGCATCAGGTCGCGCACCGAGATGCCCTGCCCAAAGACCGTGAACAGGTCGTTTTTCATGTGCGCCAGGTACGCCAGCGTCAGCAGCAGTGCGATGCGCGTGATGCAGGCCACGGCGATGCCGAACTTGCGCGCCCGTTCGCGCTGCGCCGCTGGCAGGCGGCTGACGGCGATCGAAATGAACACCAGGTTGTCGATGCCCAGCACGATCTCGATCGAACTCAGGGTGACCAACAGGATCCAGACCTGCGGGTCGGCCAGCATTTCCCAACTCATCACGAAACTTCCTTCACGAATCTATTGAACATGGTTGCAGCAGGAGCGGGCACGCGGATGCACGCGAGGCCCGGCGGTTTACCACCAGCGCGGGCCGAGGATCAGCGTCCAGCACAGCAATACGTTCATCATCAGCACGAACACGGCCGCCGAGCCCATGTCCTTGGCGCGGCCGGCCAGCTCATGGTGCTCGGGGCCGTAACGCTCGATCACCGCTTCGATCGCGGAGTTCAGCAGTTCGGTGGCCAGCACCAGCAGGATCGAGCCGATCAGCAGGGCGCGTTCGATGCCGTTATTGCCTAGCCACATGCCCAAGGGGGCGAGCACCACGAACAGGCAAACCTCGAGGCGAAACGAGGATTCGTGCAGCCATGCCGCGCGCAAGCCCTGCATCGACCATTGCGTTGCCTTCCATATCCGCGCCGGGCCGCGCGGCCAGTGACCAAATGCGTCGGCCATGACTAGCGCCCGCGTCCTTGGGCCGAAGAGCTGGGCCAGCTGTCGACCTGCGGCAATGATGTCGACCCGAACAACCTCACCGTCAGGCTCCCACACCGCACGACGTCAGCCCCGCGGTGCAGGATGACGACGTTGCGCAACTGAATGGGGATCGATGCCATGGGGGGTTCTGGTCGGCGGGGTCGCCGCAATCCATCAATTTTGCCACAGGTCGCGACATCCACCCCGCATCGGCCGATGGCAGCCTTGTTTGCCGTCGTTTCCCGGCACTGCCCATCCAGCGCACTGGGTTGGCAAGAACGCTCGTGTTTCTGAAAGTCGGGACGACCCGTCGGACGCGCAGTCCGATCCCGCTGACCTGCCGTGCTTCGGTCTGCTTCGAGCTGCCCCGGCGCGGCCACACACGATAAAAAGCCGCCGGGCTTATCGCCCCACACCGTGGCCATGGCCCCGACTGGACCGGGTTATTCGCGGAAGATCGCCGTGCCACGGCTGCCGTCGGGGCGGACCCAGCCGCGATACATGCCCGAGGTGTTGAATGGCATGGCGATGTTGCCATCGACATCCAGCGCGATGGCGCCGCCGTCACCGCCCAGCCCGGGCACCGCCTGCAGGATCACCGCGTCGGCGGCGGTTTGCAGGTCGTCGCCGCGATACGCGATACGCGCGGCGATATCGTGGGCGACGGCGCAGCGGATGAAAAACTCACCCCAGCCCGTGCCCGACACGCCGCAGCGATCATCGGCCCAGGTCCCGGACCCGATCAATGGCGTATCGCCCACCCGCCCCCAGCGCTTGTTGGTCATGCCGCCCGTCGAGGTCGCCGTGGCGATGTGCCCCCGCCGATCCAGTGCAACCGCACCGACGGTGCCGAAATAGTTCCCCTTGAGGTCGGCGGCATCACCGCCATCGGCCGTCTCGCGCGCCTGCGCCTGGATGAGCTCCTGGCGACGGTGGACGGTGTCGAAATACGTGTTTGGCACGCGCGCGACGTCGGCGCGCGTGTCGGCGAAGCGCTCCGCGCCTGCGCCCACCAGCATCACGTGCGGGGAATGCTCCATCACCGCGCGCGCCAGCGAGACCGGGTTGCGGATGGTGGTCACCCCGGCAACGGCACCTGCAAGTCGGGTGTGGCCTTCCATCACCGAAGCATCGAGTTCGTGCGTGCCGTCGGCGTCGTAGACCGCGCCATGACCGGCGTTGAAGCGCGGCGAATCCTCCAGCACACGCACGGCGGCTTCGACCGCATCCAGCGCACTGCCGCCACGCGCGAGCACGGTATGGCCGGCATCCAGGGCGGCGTCAAGGTCCGCTCGGATCACGCGCTCGGCATCGGCGCTCAACTGGTTGCGTTCGATCACACCGGCGCCGCCATGGATGACCAGCGCGGTGGGGTGGGTATGTAAGGCGTCGTTCATCGCCACAGGATATGCGATCCGCCCTTGCCGATATAAGCCGCCCGCACGATGGCGCGTGGCCCGCACATCCAACGCGTCCCACTGGAATCTTGCGACGACCGTGGCTGGCCGCCAGCTACTGTTGTCGCAGTGCCTCGATGGGGTCGAGCTGCGAGGCTTTGCGCGCCGGGTAATAGCCGAAGAACAAACCCGTGCTGATCGCGAACACCGCCGCCAGCGCAACCACTTGGCCATCCAGCGCCACCGGCAAGCCACTGAACTTGCCGACCAGAAGCGCACCGACAATGCCAATCGCGATCCCGATCACGCCGCCGATCAGCGAGATCAACATCGCCTCGGCCAGGAACTGTCGGCGCACATCGCGCGGCCCGGCGCCCACCGCCAGGCGCAGGCCGATTTCGCGGATGCGTTCGGTCACCGACACCAGCATGATGTTCATGATGCCGATGCCGCCGATGATCAGGCAGATGGTCGCCACCGCGCCGAGTAATTTCGACATCAGGTTGGTGGTGGCGGTGCGGGTGGCGACGATCTCGGCGATATTGCGCACGCGGAAATCATCCTCGTCGCCCGGTTTGATCTTGTGCCGCTGGCGCAGCAACGCCTCGACCTCGCCCTGCGCGTACGACAGGTCCTTGGCGTCGGTCACCGTCAATGCAATCTGCATCAGCGCGCTGGGCGGGATGCCCATCGCACCCATCAGGCGCCGACGACCGGTTTCCAGCGGCACCATCACCACGTCGTCCTGGTCCTGGCCAAAACCACCCTGCCCCTTGGGCGCCAGCGTGCCGACCACGGTGAATGGCGTGCGGCCCAATCGGATGGTCTGGCCCATGCCGGTGTCATCGCCAAACAGCGTCCGGCGCACGGTGTCGCCGATGATCACGTTCTTGCCGGCGCTGCTGTAATCCTGTGCATCGAAACCTTCGCCATTGGCAAGCGTCCAGGCGTTGATGTCGAAGTATTCCGGCTGCACGCCTTGCCAACTGGTCGATGCATTGTTTTCCGCGAACACCACCTGGGTGCCGCCGCGCAACGTCCCGGCCACGTACTGCACTTCCGGGATTTCGTTGCGGATCGCCTCGACGTCACCTTCGCTGAGGGTGAAAAAACTGCTGGCGCTCATGCGCGCACCGCCTGAGCCCCGACCCGAATCCGGCGAGATATCGAGGCGCTGCGATCCCAGGCCCGAGACCAGCTTGTCGATTTCCCGCTGCGTGCCCTGCCCCACCGAGACCATCACGATCACCGCGGCAATACCGATGATCACGCCCAACGACGTCAGCGCGCTGCGCATCCAGTTGCCACGCAGGGCGAAGATCGCGGTGCGCAGGATGTCGATCCAACTCATGGCTGCGTCCCCTCAAGGTGCAGTTCACCGTCGTGCATCACGTAGATGCGATCGGCATGCGCGGCCACTTCGGCATCGTGGGTAATCAGCACAACGGTGTGCTGGTCGTCGCGCAGGCGCTTGAACAGGGCCAGGATTTCCTCGCCGGTCTTGCTGTCCAGCGCACCGGTTGGCTCGTCGGCCAGCAGGATCGGCGGCTTGTTGATCAGCGCGCGCGCGATGGCGACCCGCTGTTGCTGGCCGCCGGATAATTCACTGGGGCGATGCCCGGAACGTTCGGCCAGGCCAACCGACGCCAGCGCATCGCGCGCAAGCGCCTGGCGCCTGGCGACCGGTATGCGCGCATAGCCCAGTGGCATCGCCACGTTGTCCAGCGCGCTCATGCGCGGCAGCAAATTGAATCCCTGGAAGATGAAGCCGATCTTGTCGCGGCGCAGTATCGCCAGTTCCTCGGCATCGAGCGTCGAGACATCGATGCCATCGCAGGCATAGATGCCTTCGGTGGGCGTATCGAGGCAACCGATCAGGTTCATCAGGGTTGACTTGCCGGACCCCGATGGCCCCATGATGGCGACAAACTCACCACGCCCGATGCGCAGGTCCACATTCTTGAGCGCTACCACTTCGGCTTCGGTGCCCGGCGAATAGACCTTGCCAAGGCCACGCGTCTCGATCACCGGTACCGGTGCGGCGACGACATTCATGGGGCGGCGCGCTCGCCGGTGATGATCTGGTCGCCGGCCTTGATATCGCCGGAGATCTCGGTGCTGGTGCCATCGCTGGCACCGATGCGCACCATCGTCATCTGTGCCTGGCCGTCGACCAGTTTGTACAACGCCGCGCGCCGCGCGCCCACCAATGTCGACACTGCGGCATCCCAATCCTTGCGCTGGACGTCATCGAGGGTGGCGCGGAAGGCGGCGAAATCCTTCTGGTAGCGCTCCAGCATCCGCTGCCGCATTTGCGCCTGCATGTCGCCGCCTCCACCGGTGCTCATGCGCATGCCGCCGCCCCTGCCGAACAGGCTGTTGCCGCCGCCGCTGGGCTGTGCTGCCTGGCGCGCGGCGAAGCGTTGCTTGATTGCCTCGGTCGCCGCATCGAATGCCGCCTGCTGCGCGGCATCCAGCTTGAGCGATGCGGTACCTCGCGCAAGGTCGTCGACGATGCCCGTGCCGCCGCCACGCGCGGCCGTCGCCGGCGGACCTGCGGCTGCGGCGGCATCATCGGCCGGCTTGTAGCGCAACGCGGCGTTCGCCACCTTCAATATGTCGTCTCGCTTGCTGACCTCGATCTCGGCGTTGACGGTCAAGCCAGGCAACAAGGTGTCGTCGCTGTTGTCGACCGTCACCACGACCGGATACGTGACCACGTTACTGGTGGTCGTCGCCGACAACCGCACTTGTTCGACGACACCCTTGAACTGGCGATCAGGAAACGCATCCGCCGTGAATGAAACTGCCTGCCCGACCTTGACCTGGCCGATGTCGGATTCGTCCACGGCCAGTTCGATCTTCATCTTGCCCAGGTCCTCGGCGATGGTGAACAACTCGGGCGCCGAAAAATTGGCGGCCACCGTCTGGCCCGGCTCGATGGTGCGGGTCAACACGACGCCGTCCACCGGTGAGCGGATCACGGTACGGCCAAGGTTGATGCGCGTGGTCTGCGTGGCCGCGACCTGCTGGCTGATCTGCGCCTGCGCAGCATTGACCTGGGCCTGGGCCTGGTCACGCGAGGCCTGGGCAAGATCTATCTCGCTGCGGGCGACCAACTGCTGCCGACCAAGGCCGGCCTTGCGCTGGTAGTCGACCTGCGCATTGCGCAATGTCGCCTGTGCCAGCCGCAACGATGCCTGCGCACTGGCGATCTGCGCATTGCCCTGGCTGATCTGCGCCTCGTACGAGCTTGGATCGATGCGTGCAATGACCTGTCCCTTGACGACCTTGTCATTGAAGTCGGCCAGCACATCGGTCACCTGTCCCGACACCTGGCTGCCCACGGTGACCGTGGAAATCGCACTCAAGGTGCCGGTGGCGGAAATCGCCACGCGGATGTTGCCGCGCTCGACCGCCGTGGTGCGCCACACGCCTTCGTCAGCGGCCGTCTTGTGCGCCTTCCAGTACCACAGCGCCGCCAGCGCCAGCCCCACGACGACGACCGTGATGAGCACGCGGCGGAACAACGTGCGGGACGTGGCGGCTTTCTTGCGCGGTGTGCTCATGCGGCGTGTGCTCTTGCAATCGGCGATGACAGGGGTCGATGCAGGCTAACGCACCAGCGAGGGAGCTGGTTGACAGGCGCAGGCAACGCGTTCATTCGCGGCGCATTTTTTCCGTGGCGATCAACACGCACGACGCCCCTCGCCCAAACCAACATGCCGCAGGCAAATATGCCGTCGGGCAACATCGGTCAGGCAAGCAGATGCTCGACAAAGTGAATGGTGGCGGTGGTGCCAACGCCCGGCGTGCTTTCCAGCGCGACCGGCCAGCCAAACCGCTCGCCAAGTCGACGCACGATCTGCAGTCCCATGCCCTTGCCCGCAGGATGGAACGGATCTGCGCGATAGAAGGGGACATGGATTTTTCGCAACGTCTCCTCCGACATGCCGATGCCGGTATCGCGCACGACGAGGCGGTCGGCCTCGACGTGCAACTCGACGCGACCACGCTCGGTGAAGGTGCAGGCGTTTTCCAGCAACTGGCCCAGCATCACCGATAACACGCGTGGCGAGGCGTGCAGGCGCGGCGCCGCCGACAGGATGACCTCCAGCTCGACCGGTTTGTCGGCCAGCAGCAGCCGGGCTTTCTCGACCTCGTCACCGACCACCTCGGTCACCTCGAAATCCTCGAACACTGGCTGGTTGCCTGCCTCGCGGGCAAGGATCAGGAGTGCGTCGATCAACGCCTCCATGTCGCGCTCTGCGCGCTGCATGCGCACAAGCTTGCGCTGCGCGTGTGCGGGCATTTGCGGGTCGGACAACATCATGTCGGTGGCGACGCGGATGACGGTCAGCGGGGTGCGCAATTCATGGCTTGCGTCACGGCTGAAATCACGTTCGCGCTGGACGAAATCATGCGTTCGCGTCAACAGGTCACGCAATGCACCGCCCAGGTGCTGGACCTCGCGGCCACCACCGCTTGGAATCCGGTCCGGTGCGATGGATTGCATGTCCGGATCACGCGGATCCCAATGCGAAACTTCTTCGGCCAGCCAACTCACCGGTGCAACCAGTCGCTTCGAGCGACGATAGGTCAGCCATGTCAGCGTGTATATCGCCAGCAAGGACAGCAATATCGACACCAGGGCAGTCCATGCGATCACCGAATCGAGCCGATGGAACGACATCACCAGGTACAGTCGCCCGGGCTCGCGCTGGTCAACGATGATCGAATGATGGCGGAACTTGAACACACCGGGCTTGTATGCCTGCAACTGCGCTGGCAACACCTCCGTCGACTGCCCAACGGCCACGAAGTAGCCACGCGTGGTTGAACTTTGCGGCAACGGATAGCCCGGATCACGCAGGCGCGATTGCCAGAAACTGTTGGCCTCGTCGTGCAGGCTTCGCGTGGCCAGCACTTCACGGGCGACGTGGCTGGCAATCCAGATGCCCGCCACGATGACAAGCGTCGAGATCAGCGCCTGCGCGATGAAAGCGTAACGAAGCCTGTAGGGCAACCCGTGCGGCATGACGGAACTCGCGAACGCGACCCGCGTCAGGCGGGCGGCTGTTCGATGTCGGCGATGCGATATCCGGCACTCTGCACGGTATGCAGCAAGGGCTTGTCGTACGGCTTGTCGATGGTCTTGCGCAGGTTGTACAGATGGCTGCGCAGGGTATCGGAATCCGGCAGGCTGTTGCCCCAGATCTCGCGCTCGATTTCCTGGCGATTGACCACGCGCGGCGATTCGCGCATCAGGATGGTCAACAGCTTCAGGCCGATCGGCGAGAGCTGCAGTTCCACGCCACTGCGGGTGGCGCGCAGGCTGGCCGGGTCGAGCACCAGGTCGGCGACCTTCAACACTTCCGATCCGACCTGGCGGCGTTCGCGGCGGATCAACGCGCGCAGCCGCGCCTCGAGTTCCTGGATCGCGAAGGGCTTGGTGAGGTAATCATCGGCGCCGGCACCCAGGCCGATGAGTTTTTCGTCCAGCGTATCGCGCGCCGTGAGCATCAGCACTGGCGTCGACTTGCGCGCTTCCTCGCGCAGGCGCTTGCAGACCTCGATCCCGTCCAGGCGCGGCAACATCAAGTCGAGAACGACCACGTCGTAGTTGTTTTCGGCGGCCAGGCGATAGCCATCCAGCCCGTCAGAGGCGTAATCGACCTCAAACCCGCGACCTTCGAGGTATTCACCGACCATCTCGGAAATATTGCGATTGTCCTCGACGATGAGGACAAGACCACCCGGTTCCTGTGACCCGCGCATGCGTGCTCCTGATGTTGGTTCAGACGAAATCTTCAGCTTTGTGAAGAATGCGGCAAATACCGTGGAGATTCCGTGAAGGCGTACGCTGACCGCCCCTTGCCAACACCCCCAGCAGGCCCCGCATGCCAACCCTCCTGGACCGACTTCTGCCCATCGTGCTGCTGCTGGGCTCGAATATTTTCATGACGTTTGCCTGGTACGGGCACTTGAAATACAAGTCGTCGCCTTTGTTCCTGGTGATCATGGTCAGCTGGGGCATCGCGTTTTTCGAATATTGCCTGCAGGTTCCAGCCAACCGCTGGGGCAGCGCGGTGTATTCGGCCCCACAACTCAAGGGCATGCAGGAGGTGATCACACTGGTGGTGTTCGCCGGATTCTCAGCGTTGTACCTGGACCAATCGTTGAAATGGAACCACTGGGCCGGTTTCGCCTTGATCGCGGTGGCGGCTTGGCTGATTTTCCTGGAGTAATCGTTCTGGATTGCATACGGTGGATGGTGCGCGCACGGCGTACGCCGACGAACCACAGCAACCGCCTTGCCATCAAAACGGAATCTTGCCGGTGAGGATGTCCTTGAACATCACCCAGTCCCCCATGAATGAATAAACCGGATGCTGGAACGTCGCCGGCCGGTTTTTCTCGAAGAAGAAATGTCCGACCCAGGCAAACGCATATCCACACAGCAATGCGCCCACCCACCACCAGCCATTGCCACTGACAATCGCGATGGCGACCAGCACCAACACGCCGCAACTGCCGATGAAATGCAGGCGACGCGAGATGCGGTTGGCGTGTTCGCCCAGATAGAACGGATAAAACTCGCGGAAGCTGGCGAAGCTGCTCATGCGACATCTCCACGTTGGCCCGGCGGGCGTGGTTAAACCTGGAACTTGGCGTGAACTGACGTTGTCGCGCGCATCATGTCGCATCCGAAGGCTGATCACGCATGGATTCATCAAGCTTGACGCGATTCCAGTAGCCGTCCTGCGCCTCCAGCGACAGGGACGCCAATTCGATGCCGTCGGCGGCGGCGAGCGTTTCCATGCGCCGGAAACGGCGCTCGAACTTGCGGTTGGCGCGGCGCAGTGCGTTGCCGACATCGACATTTGCATGACGTGCGAGGTTGGCGCAAACAAACAACAGGTCGCCGATTTCATCTTCCAGCCGGCCGCGTGCATCGGCATCGCCTGCATCGGCGGCGACGGCGGCAAATTCGATGCGCACTTCCTCGATTTCCTCCTGCAGCTTCTCGATCACCGGCGCCGGCCCGGACCAGTCGAATCCGGTGCGAGCCGCCCGATGCTGCAGTTTCACCGCGCGCTGCCATTCCGGCAGGCCGCGCGCAATGCCGGCCAGCGCGGAGGCGTCGGCTTCGCCCGCATCGGCACGCTCGGCGCGCTTGATCGCATCCCAATCCTTCAACACCGTCTCGGCGTCGGCGCAACGCGCATCGCCAAAGACGTGCGGATGGCGGCGCACCAGTTTGTCGCTGATCGCGGCGACCACGTCGGCAAACCCGAAAGCAGCCTGCTCGTGCGCCATTTGCGCGTGGAACACCACCTGCAGCAGCAGGTCGCCGAGCTCATCCTTCAGCGCCGGCAGGTCGTTGCGGTCGATCGCATCGGCGACCTCGTAAGCCTCCTCGATGGTGTACGGCGCGATGCTGGCGAAGGTCTGCTCGACATCCCATGGGCAACCGTTCTTGCCGTCGCGCAGGCGCGCCATGATGCCAAGCAGGTTTGCGATACCTGTGGTGTCGTGCATGTCGTCGTTCATGTCGGGGATCCCGCTCGCTGTCATTTCAATCCGCAGTGGGCTTGCGTAAGGCCGGTGATTACGCCCGGTGATGATGCATGCTGCAACCATGCGAATCCGCGCAGTTGTATCGGCTGGCATCGCCGGGTAGTTGCGCATGCAGGCGACGCCGGCGGCAGGTCGGCTAGGCGTCTTCACCCACCCAGTCGGCCCACGGCAACGATGGATCACCCAGCGCGATGAAGTCGCCGTTGAGCAAGGTGTCGCGCTGGTTGTATTGCAACGGCCGGCCCTTGCGATCCAGCACGCAGCCACCCGCGGCCTCGAGGATTGCCTGGCCTGCAGCCGTGTCCCATTCATTGGTCGGGCCGAAACGCGGATAGACATCCATGCCACCTTCGGCAAGGCGACAGAACTTGAGCGAGGAGCCCAGTGCCATCGCTTCGGTTTCACGGCCCATGTCGCGGGTGATCCGTGCCATCAATGCTTCAGTGCGCAGGTTGCGATGCGAACGACTGGCGGCCACGCGCAGTGGCGCGCGTGCCGGACAACGCACGTGGATCGCGACATCACGGTCGCCATCGCGACGGAACGCGCCACGGCCACGCGTGCCATGCCACAACGCGCCTGTCACGGGAGCCTGGATCACGCCGAACGTCACCTCGGCCCCTTCGACCAGGGCGATGTTGACGGTGAACTCGCCGTTGCGCTTGACGAATTCACGCGTGCCATCCAGCGGGTCCACCACCCACAACCGCGACCAGGTGCGGCGCGTGTGCGTGGCGATGGTATCGGCGGATTCCTCCGACAGGACCGGAATTTCCGGGGTGATCGTTTGCAGGCGATCGACGATGCAGCGATGTGCAGCAAGATCGGCCGCCGTCAGCGGGCTGTTGTCGGCCTTGTGCTCGACTTCAAAGCCGGTGTCGTAGACACGCAGGATTTCGCTCGCCGCTTCACGTGCGACGGCAATGACCTCGTCGCGCAGTGCGTCCGTGATGACCTTGCCGTTTGCAGTCATGGCCCCTGGCGACCCTGGTGCTGCAAATACTCGCGCACGATGAACAACGCGGCGATCGAGCGGCCTTCGGAAAAATCCTCGCACAAGATCAACTCGTGCAGGGCATCCAGCCTCCATGGCACCACTTCGAGCTCTTCGGGCTCATCGCCGGGCAGGCGTTTTGGATACAGGTCGCGCGCGAGCACCAGGTGCGTGCTGTGGCTCATGTAGCTTGGCGCCAGGGTCAACGCCCGCAATACCCGGACCGAATGCGCGCCGTAGCCGGCTTCTTCCATCAACTCGCGGTTCGCTGCGTGTTCCGGGCTCTCGCCGGCATCGATGCGTCCCTTGACCAGGCCAAGTTCATAGCGATGTACGCCGGCCGCGTATTCGCGCACCAGCAGCACGGTCTGCTCATCGAGCATCGGCACCACCACCACCGCGCCATGGCCACGCCCGTGCAGGCGCTCATAGCGGCGACGTTCGCCATTACTGAACTCCAGGTCAAGGCGCTCCATGCAGTACGGGCCGGCATCGTGCTCGGTGACGCCGTGAACGATCGGCAGGCGGCGCGTCACGGCGCAGCGCCCACGAAACGGCAAGCCGCGGCAAGCGGGGCGATAATGGCGGGATGGCAGACAACATTCACGATCCCGCAATTCTAGACGACGCGGCCGCATGGCGTTCGCGTGACCTCGCCGTGTTATGGCATCCCTGCACGCAGATGCGCGAGCATCCCGACACATTACCGTTGCTGCCGGTGGCGCGCGGCGAAGGCGCATGGCTGGTCGGCTATGACGGCAAGCGCACGCTCGATGCGATCAGCAGCTGGTGGACCAACCTGTTCGGCCACGCCGAGCCGCGCATCGCCGGCGCCATCGCGCGCCAGGCGCACACGCTCGAACAGGTGATCCTGGCGGGGTGTTCGCACGCACCGGCCGTGGAGCTGGCCGAGCGCCTGCTGGCGATCGCCCCGCGCGAGCCCGGGCGCGAACCCCTGGCCAAGGTGTTCTATGCCGACAACGGCTCGGCCGGTGTCGAGGTGGCCTTGAAAATGGCCTTCCACTGGTTCCGCAACCGTGGCGACGAACCGCGCCGAACCCGGTTTATCGCGCTGGAAAACGGCTACCACGGCGAAACCATCGGCGCGCTGTCGGTCGGTGATATCCCGTTGTATCGCCGCATCTATGCGCCCTTGTTGCTGGAGGTCCTGTTCGCCCCGTCGCCCGATGCCTACAACGCGCGCGATGGACAAAGTGCCGCCGATTGCGCCGAAGACGCCGCTGATGCGTTGGCGCGCCTGCTTGACGACCATCCCGGCGAAGTGTGCGCATTGATCCTGGAGCCGCGCGTGCAGTGCGCCGGCGGCATGCGCATGCACGACCCGGTTTACCTCAAGCGCGTGCGCGAACTGTGCGACGTGCACGGCGTGTTCCTGATCGCCGATGAAATCGCGGTCGGCTTCGGTCGTACCGGCACCATGTTCGCCAGCGAACAATCCGGCGTGATGCCGGACCTGCTGTGCCTGTCGAAAGGGCTGACGGGTGGTTTCCTGCCGCTGGCCGCCGTGCTCACCACGCAGACGATCTACGACGGCTTCCTGGATGACTCGCGCGAGCGCGCATTCCTGCACTCGCACAGCTATACCGGCAATCCGCTGGCATGCGCCGCGGCGCTGGCCGCCCTGGCCATCTTCGACAGCGACGACGTGCTCGCTCGCAACCGCGTGACGTCAGCAACCATGGCCGCGCTGGCCGCACCGCTGGCCGATCACCCACACGTGGCCGATGTGCGCCAGGCCGGCATGATCGTCGCGTTCGAGTTGACCCGCAACGGCAACAAGCGCAGCCCGTTTGACGCCGCGCAGCGTGTTGGCCTGCGGGCGTATCGAACCGCGCTTGAACGCGGCGTTCTGCTGCGTCCGCTGGGCGACGTGCTGTACTGGATGCCTCCCTATTGCATCGACGATGCGCAGCTGGCCTTGCTGGCACAGACCACGCGCGCGGCCATCGACGAGGCCACCGCATGCGCGTGAACCGGGCCCATGTCGATATCCCGCTGGCTGTCGGCACGCGCGTCGCGTTGCCCGACAGCGCCGCCGCACATTTCATCCGCGTACTGCGACTGACCGTTGGCGACAGCTGCGTGCTGTTCAACGGCGACGGGCGCGATCATGAAGCGCGCATCGTCGCCGTTGACAAGCGCGGCGCTGAAGTCGAGATCGTCGCCACTCGTGCGGTCGACACCGAGTCGCCCCTGCAGATCCTGTTGGTGCAAGGCATCGCACGTGGCGAGAAAATGGATTGGATCCTGCAAAAATCGACCGAGCTTGGTGCCAGCGCGTTCATGCCCGTGACGTCTGATCGCAGCGAAGTGAAGCTCGCCGGCGAGCGCGCCGGCAAACGGCTCGCGCATTGGCAAAGCGTGGTTACCGCAGCGTGCGAGCAAAGCGGGCGTGCGCACGTCCCGACTGTCGCAGCGCCGGAAGCCCTGGCCCGCGCGCTGTCCCTGCTACCCGCCAACAGCCTGCGCCTGGGCCTGGATCCGCAAGCGGGCAACACCATCGCCACGCTGGAGCCACCGGGTGATCGCGCCATCGTCATCGCCATCGGGCCCGAGGGTGGCTGGTCGGCGCGTGATCGCACGGCATTATCGGACGCCGGCTTCAGCCATCTGCGCCTGGGGCCACGCATCCTGCGCACGGAAACCGCCGGCATCGCTGCGATTGCGGCGTTGCAGTCAAGGTTCGGCGACCTGTAGGCCGGAACAACGCCACGATGCATGTCACAGGCGCTGGGCCGGGGCCTGACCCCGACTCGCCGGTTCTAACGCGGCTAGTGTTTACGCGGCCAGTGCTTCGCGGATCAACGTTTCCACGCTTTCGATATCGGGAATCAACACCGGATCGTCCTTGAGCAGCACGCGCGCCTGCACGCCGTTGGGCAATGCCTCGCTGCTCTGGGTATCGGCAACGAGTGCGTCGCGTGAAATGGTCACAAGGCGCGGAAAACCCTGGGTTAACAGCGCGAAATGCGGCAACTTGGCGTCACCGCCAAGTGCCTTGAGCACCACGACCTTGCTGCCCAGGCCGCCGTGTTCGGTGGCGAACCCGGCGATGCGCGCGAAGGCAATCAGCGGCAGCTGCCAGCCGCGCCAGCGGATGCGGCCAAGTAGCCAGTCCGGCGCATTCTCCACCGGCTCCGGATCGGCGTAGGACAACACCTCGGCGATGGTGGCATTGGGCAGCAGCAAACGCGCGCCCTCGACCTGGATCAATACGCCGCGAATATCCTGGCTGGGTGTGTTCATGCGTGTCTCGGTGTTCACGACGGCCAACGTTGGGCGAGTTGTTCGGCAAGTTCGGCGGGCGTCGCCAATGGCATTCCGCGCGCGGCCAGTGCCGTTGACGCAGCGGCGTCGTAGCAGTTTTCCAATGCCTGTCCAGCCACCAGCATGCCTGCGCCGGCATGCGCCATGACGGCGTCGGCAGCGGCCGCGGTGCTGCCGCTCAGCAGCAGGACCGCGCTGTCGTTGGCAGGCAACACGGTGAAGATCGACGAGGTGCCATCGTCATCCACGAACACCAACTGCGCGCGTTCGCGTGCAAGCGACATGCCGGTCGGCACGAAATAAACGGTTCCGGCCTCGGCTTCGCGGCCGATTGCGGCCAGCGTCACCGCCAAATGGGCAGCGCGTTCCATCTGTTTGACCAGGCGGTCGTAACGGCCACCATCGAGTTGCAGCCGCACCAGCACCGGCCGTGGGAAACCTTCCGGCAGCGAGGCGAGCAGCTGGCGCACCGCGTCCGGCCCACCCAGTCCGCCTTCGATCAGCACCGCGCCGCGCACCGGGCCATGCCCATAGCTGTCGACATCGGCCAGCGACAGCCCGGATACGCGCTGCTCAAGTGCATCCAGGTCGATCGCAGGCGCGGGCGCATCAATCCTGGTGTCGTCCTGCGATGCGATCGTGGCGAACGGCGCATCGGCATCCACCAGTTCGAGCGTGCTCGTCGATGTCTCCACGGTGGCCTCGCCATCATCGCTCGCCAACGCCACGTCACGGCCGGCGCCGCCGTCCGGCTTGATGGTGGCGAACAGGGCATCGGCATCGACGAGTTCAAGCGTGCCTGTCGATCCAGGCGCGGCGGTTTCGTCGTCGATGGGTTGCATCGTCAATGCACCATCACTTTCATTGCCCGTGTGATCGTCAGCGTGGATGCCGGTGTCCAGGCCATCGTCGCGGGGCACTTCAACTGCGTGCTCCTGCGCCTGTTCGGTGAACACGCCGATGTCGTGGGTGTCGGCAGCGCGCGCAGGCGGCCATGTTCCGGGCGATGGCTGCCAGTCACTTTCAACCTCCCAGCCCGGCGGTAACACGTCGTCGTGGTGATTGAGTTTGGCGGACAGATGGCGAACCCAGCGTGCCGCATCCCAGCCGACGCGCTGCGCGGCGAGTTCGGCCTCGTCGAAAATCACGCTGATCGACGGATCCGACAGCACCGCGTCAAAACGCGCCAGTGCTTCCTCGACCGCCGGCTCCAGCGCCACCAGCACGGCCTGCGGCTGCGCGGCGATGACGTCCTGCAAATCTGCGGAAACCGGATCGGCGACCAGTACGAGTTCGGCGCCGGCCTCGACCAGCGCGGCGCTCAGGCGATCGCAGGCATCGCCAGCGCGCGCCAGCAGCACTACCCGGGTGGCGGCGTGTTCAGTCATCGCTGCGCTGCGGCAACTTGAGCAGTTCGTAGACGTTGCGGACCAATTCGTTTTCCTGATAAGGCTTGCCGAGGTAACGCTCCACGCCGATCTCGAATGCGCGCTGGCGATGTTTCTCGCCGGTACGCGAGGTGATCATCACGATCGGCACGTTGCGCAAGCGCGGATCGGCCTTCATCTGCGTGGCGAGCTCGTAACCATCCATGCGCGGCATCTCGATATCGAGCAGCATCAGGTCGGGCACACGATCGACCATGCGTTCGAGTGCGTCGATGCCGTCGCGGGCACTGGCCACCTCGAAATTGTGGCGTTCCAGCACTCGACCGGTGACCTTGCGCATCGTCACCGAATCATCGACCACCATCACCAGCGGCACGTGGCGTTTTTCGACCGCCATGACCGGTTCGGCGTCGCGTGGCAGGGTGGCCTGGCGACGCACCAGCGGTGCGACGTCGAGGATCACCACGACGCTGCCGTCGCCCATGATGGTGGCACCGAAGATGCCTGGAATCGACGCCACCTGCGGCCCGACCGGCTTGACCACGATCTCGCGGCTGCCGACGATCTGGTCGACGGCTACGGCCGCGCGTAAATCGCCCGAACGGATCAGCAGCAACGGCATCTGCAAATGGCTTTCAGCCTTTGCCGCGCTCTGGCCGACCAGCCCACCGAGGTCGTGCACGACGTAATCTTCGCCGCCATAGCTGTAGTTGGCGGCAACCGTGCCATCGCTGTCGCGCTCGATGCGGGCAACGCCGCGCACCGAGGCGATCGGCACTGCAAAACTGGTCTCGCCGATCTTGACGAACACCGCCTGGGTCACCGCCAGCGTCTGTGGCAGTCGCAAGGTGAACGTCGTGCCTTCGCCCGCGCGCGATGCGATGTCCAGCGTGCCGCCGAGCTGGCGCACCTCGCTGGCCACCACGTCCATGCCGACGCCGCGGCCGGCCAGGCGGCTGACCTCGTCGGCTGTGGAAAAACCGGGTTCGAAAATCAGGACATCCAGATCACCGTCAGCGAGCACCGCGTCGGTGCGGACCAGTCCGCGCTCCTCGCCACGGCGACGGATCGCGGCGCGATCGAGGCCGCGACCATCGTCGGCGACTTCCAGCACCACTTCCGAACCTTCACGGCGCACGGTGATGCGTACCGCACCCTCTTCTGACTTCTTCGCCTTCTTGCGCTGTTCCGGCGTTTCCAGGCCATGGGCGACGGCGTTGCGCAGCATGTGTTCCAGCGGCGCGGTCATGCGTTCAAGCACGTTGCGATCCAGCTCGCCCTGCGCGCCATCGAGCTTGAGCTGCACCTGCTTGCCGGTTTCGCCCGCGGCCTGTCGCACCACACGACGCAAGCGCGGCACCAGGGCATCGAACGGCACCATGCGCGTGCGCATCAGGCCTTCCTGCAGCTCCGAACTCACCCGCGATTGCTGCAGCAGCAGGGTTTCGTATTGGCGTGTCAGGTCGTCGAGCGTGCCTTGCAGGCTCGACATGTCGGCCGCGGACTCGCCCAGCGCGCGCGAGAGCTGTTGCAACGTGGAGAAACGATCGAGTTCAAGCGGGTCGAAGGTGCTGTCGACCGTTTCATGCTCGCGCTGGTAGCGGGCGATGATCTGCGCTTCGGTCTCGATATCCAGCCGCCGCAGCTGGTCGCGCAGGCGCATGTTGGTCTGCTCCATTTCGCCCATTGCGCTGCGGAAGGCACCAAGCTGTTGCTCCAGGCGCGAACGGTAGATCGCCACTTCACCGGCGTAATTGACCAGGCGATCGAGCAGGTCGGCGCGGATGCGCACCTGCTCTTGCGGCGCGCGCACGCTGATGTCGTCGTCATCGCCATCGGTGCTGTCGCCGATGGGTGCCGACAGGGGCTTGAACGCGACCTTGGGCGCCGGGGCGCGCGGAGCTGGCGATTGTTGCGATGGCGCCACGCGACGACCGCTGGCGCGTTCGTTGAATTCCTCGATCAAGTCTTCGGATGCACCGATCGCACGGCGCGAACCCACGCGGGTAATCATTGCGTGCAGGCGATCGAACCCACGTTCGAGCAACGGAATGCCGTCGCTTTCGAGTTCGCTGCGTTGCTCGACCACCGCCTCGAGCAGGGTCTCCATGGCGTGGCCGAGTTCGCCGACGGCCATGATGCCGGCCATGCGCGCGCCACCCTTGATGGTGTGCAGGTCGCGCTGCAAGCCAACCAATGGCTCGCGCTCGGACGGATTCTCGCGCAGCTGCGTCAGCAGACCGTCGGAATGATCGAGTAGATCTCCTGCCTCCTCGATGAAAATATCGACAAGCTCGGGATCCAGCCCCGTGAAATCGAACGCCTCGTCCGGATCCTGGCCGCTGGCCAGGGCATTGGCGAGCAAGGCATCGACCGCAGCGTCGTGCTCGGGCTCACTCGACGCCGCATGATCGGCAGCGGGTGTGGCAGCTGCGTCGGCCAGTTGTGCAGCCTGCTCAGCATCCAGGCGTCGGGCTTGGGCGCTTTGTTCTTCAAGACGCTCGGCTTCGGCGCGCTCGGCTTCAAGGTGCTCGGCTTCGATACGTTCCGCTTCGACGCGTTCGGCTTCGGCACGTTCCACTTCAAGGCGCTCGGCTTCGGCACGCTCGGCTTCCAGGCGCTCGGCTTCCGCACGTTCGGCTTCAAGGCGCTCGGCTTCGATACGTTCCGCTTCGACGCGTTCGGCTTCGGCACGCTCCACTTCAAGGCGCTCGGCCTCGACACGCTCGGCTTCGACGCGTTCAATTTCAGCACGTTCGGCTTGCGCACGCTCCGCCTGTATGCGCTCTTCGTCCAAGCGCTCTGCGTCGACGCTACCTGCTGCCAGTGCCTGCTCGCGGGCCACACGGTCGGCTTCGGCGTATTCGGCTTCCAGAAGGGCGTACTCGCGCTCTTCCTCTTCAATCAGGCGCTCGGCCTGGAGACGGTCGGCTTCGATGCGCGCAGCTTCTGCCTGCTCTGCATGCAGGCTTTCGGCTTGGGCATGCTCGGCTGCAAGGCGCGCCTCTTCACTCAGGCGTTCGACCTCGAGATTCTCGGCTTCGATACGCGCGACTTCCGCATTTGCGGCAGCCGCCTGCTCTGCCTCGGATTTTTCGTTGGCAAGGCGTTCGTACTCGGCGCGTTCGCTTTCTACGCGCTCGGATTGGAGACGCTCGGCTTCGATGCGCTCGGCCTCAACACGCTCGCCTTCGACACGCTCAGCTTCGACACGTTCGGTTTCAGCGCGTTCGGCTTCGAGGCGTTCGGCTTCGACACGCTCAGCTTCGACACGCTCAGCTTCGACGCGTTCGGTTTCAGCGCGTTCGGTTTCAATGCGTTCGGCCTCGACGCGCTCGGTTTCGACGCGCGCGCTTTCCCGTGCGACCGCATCGTCGGTTGCTGCAATTTGCGCGCCCTGCCCACCCATGTCGACGTGCGCAAGATTGCCGTATGCAGAGAGGTCCACGTCGGTGAGTTCGTGGGTGCCCATTGCGTCGGAATCGTCGGCATATTCCTCGATGGCATCGGGCAAGATGGACGTTTCAATCGGTGCCGATGGAAGCACTTCGGGCAAGCTGTCGCGCAGCGCCAACAGGCTCGCGGCCAGCGCAGCGCAGGTCGGGACCTGTGGTGCGGTCGCGTGCAAGGCCACGACGGTGGCCCGGATGACGTCGACCAATTCGCCGAGCGCGCCTGCGCCTTCTGCGCCCATGGGCTGTTGCGCGGCCAGCAAGCGCCGGATATAGGCTTCTGCAGGGCTCAAGGCATCCGTGATCGCCGGCACTTCGGTCATTGCGAAGGCGCCGTTCATCGTATGCACGGCACGCAACAAGCCATCGCTGGCCGTGGTGGGGGCCAAACGGGCCTGCACCAACCAGGCGTCGATCGTATCCAGGTGGCCAGCCACTTCGGCGTCGAGGATTTCCAGCAGCAAGGCGTCGACGGACGCCGGCACCGTATCTGCCGCCGCGTCCACGACGGGTTCGGCCGGCCCGTCGACGGCGGCTGCCTCGATGTTTGTTTCCGGCGCCACGACAAGCGATTCGGGCGTCGCAATCGCGGCGGGTTCGGCGAACGCTTCTTCGCCCTCGGCAATGCGATCGGCCAGGGCTTGCATGGCGCCAAGGTTTGCAGTGATCGTGCCCGTTCCACGCAGTGCCGCCAGCAGTTGCGGCAAGGTGTAATACGTCTGGTCGACCATCGCGACCACGGCCGGACTGGCCGCGCGCGTGCCGTCCAGCACGCGGTTGAGCATGCTTTCGACCTTCCAGCTGAACTCACCCAGCATGCGCGCACCGACCAGCCGCCCGCTGCCCTTAAGGGTGTGGAACACGCGCCGGATCGGGCGCAGGCGTTCCATGTCATCGGGTTGCTGGCGCCATAGCGGCAGCAGCGTGTCGAGGTTGTCGATTTCTTCGCCGAATTCCTCGAGGAAAACCTCGCGGATCTCATCATCGATTTCGTCGCCGGTGGCTTCAAACCCGCCGGCAACACCATTGCCCTGGACCAGGGCGGGCGTGGTGGCCACCGCGGCAGAATCGGGTATCACGACGCCGGCCGGTGATTCGGGCGCAGAGCCATCCCGGTCGATGAAGCTGGCGACAGCGCGGCCCATCTCATCGGCCGATGCAATCGTCGCCTCGTCGCTGTCGTCCGTCGTGGTTGCCGGCGTCTGCACGTCCGGCAACGGCCAATAACCCAGCGATTCCAGGCTGCCACGCGCGATATCGAGGATGTTGTCTCGGTTGAGGCGGTTCTCGCGCAGCGCCTCGAGGTAATACTCCAGGCTGGCCAGCGCATCGGCGAACGTGTCGAGTTGGCGGCCGTTGGGCACGCGCTTGCGGCCAATCAGTTCGATCTCGATGTACAGGCGCACGCCGCTGAGATACGCAGCGGGTTGCGGCAGCTCAAGCATGGTCATTGCGCCGGCGACTTCGTGCAGCAGGCGCGGCACTTCGACCAGTTCGGCATGGTCCCAGCTTGTTTCAACGAAGGCGACGAACGCCTGGCGTGCATCGGCGAAGTTGGCGATGGCCTCGCGGGCGATGACCTCGCGGACCTTGCGTGATTCGTTGGAAAAAAGATCGTCTTGGTTGCCGTCGGCGCCAGCATCACTGTCGCCGAGCCGGGCCACCTGGTCGTCGAGCGTGGCATCGACGTAAAGCAAGGCCCCGGCGACATCAAGCAAGGCGCCCTCGTCGGCGACCCGATCACCCTTGACGATGGCCTGCATGGCATCGCGCTGCTGCTGCACGACGTTGCGCGCGACGCCCAACCCGAGCATGCCGAGGGTATCGGCAACCCGGCCCAGCGCCTCGACCTGCGGCTGCAGGGCGATGATGTCCGAAGCATTGGTGCGCAGGTGCAGGTCGAGTACATCCTTGACCCGCAACAGGTCTTCCTTCACCGCGGCGGCCACGGTATCAAGCAGCGCGCGGTTGCGACCGCTCAGGCTGCCCTTGGCGTGGCTGAGTTCGCTTTCGCTGGGCAGCTGCGCATCAAGGTCGAAGGTCTCGCGCAGTTCACGCAGCGCCGCGTGTTGGCTATCGCTGTGGGCGACGTGATAAAGCAGTTGGCGGGTCGGTTCGAGCGCGGTTTCCGGGCGTGGAATGCCGAAACCATCATCCTCGAACTGACGGCGCGCTTCGCGCTGCACGCTGGCAAACGCCTGCTGCAAGCCTGCAGTGGATGTCAGCGCGCCATCGTTCAGTGCCGTTGCCACGGCGCCGGCGACCCACAGCATCCGTCGCGTTTCATCCTGGCTGGTGTGGGCCAGAAGGATGTCGATGGCGGACTTGATTTCACCGATATCGGTAGGCACGCCGTCTTCGGGCCAGGCGGCGATCGCTGCGCGCAGGCGCTCCAGCAGCGGCATCACTTCGGCATCGCGGGCGCGGCCACGTGCGGGCGCGGCAGCGGGCAGGTTCGCGGGCAGCGGACGGGCGAGGTCAGGAGCAAACAGCACGCTTTCGCTCAGCCCTGTCTGACCGCGTGCCGCGCGCAATTCATTGAGCAAAGGCAGCAGGACGATCGGGATGTCCTTGTGCCCGCTCTGCAATCGCTCGAGATAATCGGGCAGCAGCACCACGCCGCGCATCAGCGTGGCGCAGGCATTGTCGCGATCGCCAACCTCACCATTTTGCAGCGCCTGCGCCAGGCGCTCCATTTCCTCGGTGACCATGGCCGGCGCGTACAGCTCGACCATCCGCAACGTGCCCTGCACCTGGTGCAGGTAACTGGCGCAAAAGCGCATGCGGCTGGTATCGGCGGGGTCATCGACAAAGCCTTCGATTTCGATGCGCGCCTGGCGCAGCGTCTCGTCGAGCTCCGGCTTGACCCAGCCCAGCGTGGTGTAGTCGATCGCGTCACGCAGGGCGGTCATCGCACACCTCCCCTGGAGTGCACGCACGCGCTGCTGCGATCGTTGGCGATGCCGGTCATGTGCTGGATGTTCCTGTCGATCAGACCGGCAGCTTGAAGTCGGCGACCGAACGACGCAGGTCGGCGGCCAGCTGCGCCAGGTTGCCGATCGACTCCACGGTCTGGTTGGCACCTTGCGAGGTCTGCGCGGTGATCGACTGGATCGTGTTCATGGTCGAGGTGATGTTGGTCGCGGCCGCGGACTGCTGCTGCGAGGCGCTGGAAATGCCTTCAATCAACGCGGCCAGACTGGTCGAGACGCTTTCGATCTCACCCAGCGCGGTGCCGGCATCCTCGGCCAGGCGCGCACCGGCCACCACTTCGGAGGTGGTCTGTTCCATTGAACTGACCGCCTCGTTGGTATCGGTCTGGATCGCCTGCACCAGCGATTCGATGCGCTTGGTGGCGTTGGACGAGCGCTCGGCGAGCCGCTGCACTTCGTCGGCCACCACCGCGAACCCGCGGCCTGCCTCACCGGCCGATGCGGCCTGGATGGCGGCGTTGAGCGCCAGGATGTTGGTCTGTTCGGAAATGTCGTTGATCAGTTCGACGATCGAGCCGATTTCCTGAGACGACTCACCCAGGCGCTTGATGCGCTTGGAGGTTTCCTGGATCTGGTCGCGGATCGAGTCCATGCCGGCGATCGTCTGGCGCACCACGCCGGCGCCCTTGGTGGCGATCTGCACGGAGCGCTGCGCCACGTCGGCGGACTCGGCGGAGTTCTTCGACACCTGGTTGATGCTGGCGGCGATCTCGTTGATGCGGTCGGACGCGGAGGAGATTTCCTGCGCCTGGTGTTCGGCGGCTTCGGCCAGGTGCATGGCGGTCGCCTGGGTTTCCTGCGCGCTGGAGGCCACCTGCACCGAGGTATCGGTGATGGTTTGCACCAGGCTGCGCAGCTGCTCGATCGCGAAGTTGATCGAGTCGGCGATCGCGCCGGTCATGTCCTCGGTGACGGTGGCTTTCACCGTCAGGTCGCCCTCGGCGAGCGAACCCATTTCATCCAGCAGGCGCATGATCGCCTCCTGGTTTCGGTTGTTGAGTTCCATCGTGGTGTCGTAGCGCACGCGCTGGGCGCGGTTGAGGCTGAACACCAGGAAGACGATCGCCAGCAGCGCCGCGATACCCGACAGGATGCTGATCCAGATGTTGCCCGGCCCGCTGGTGTCGCGCAGCGATCCGAACGCGGTGAAGGCACGGAACAGGCTTTCGCTGTCGGACAGCAGTTTGTCGGAGCCGGCGGTCAAGGCCGTGGCGGCAGATTGCGCGCTGAACAACTTCTGCGAATTGCCGAGGATCTCATCGAGGTCCTTCTTCATCTCCACCCAATGGGTGGTGGCCTGGTTCAGGGCCGCGACCGCGTTGCCGTTGGACAGCGCCTGCACGTTCATCGCCTGGTCGCCGGACTTCAGCCCGGTCAATACCTGCTGGAACACATTGGCATCGCGCGCCAGCGCCTGGCCTGCTACGGCCGCGCCCGAACCACCGGCGCGCACTTCGGTGACGCGACGGGCGAGGTTGCCGGCCAGCACGTTCTGGCGCAGGGCGATGTAGATCTGCGACGACGGCGAGCCGCTCGACGACATCGCACGCACCACTTCATCGAGCTGCGCCTGCAGCTGCGGGATGCCCTGGCTGAAGCGGTCGGCATTGCCGGCCAGTGCCAGCACGGCCGCTTCGCTGGCGATGACCTGCTGTGCGCTCTTGTCGAGCGGCGCCCAGGTCTGGCTGACGGTGCGGATAGGTCCGGCAACGCCGGCGGTTTCGCCAAAATTGCTGTTGAGCTGGGCGATGTCGCTGTCGACCTGGTTCTTGGTGGTCTTGAACGCGGCAAAGGCCTCGCGCTTGCCCTCGACCGCTTCGCGGCCCTGGTTGGCGAGCTTCTGCGAGTTCACCTGCAGGCTGGACGCCGAGGTGCTGGCGCCGCCCAAGCGGGCCGCTTTCCAGGCCGCGTAACCGGTGTTGGCACCGAACACCACCAGCGAAACCGCCAGCAGGATCAGCCAGAAGTTGGTGCTCATGTTGCGGCCCTTGCCGGCAACGGTGTCCATTACAGTACTCATGATTTAGCCTCGGTCTCGCGGTGCGTGCTGGCAAATGCGGCGATCAGGCCGCGGCTTGTCTGAATTCGGGTGTGCGGGCCAGCCTGTCGAGGCTGAAAATCCCCCACGCGTGATCGGCGAGCTGGTAGGCCCGGTCGATGAAATAGGCATAACGTCCGTCCGCCAGCGGACTTGACGGCAAGTCTTCGGGCGGCATGGCTTGCGCGTCGACGAAGCTGCGCTGACCGAACAATTCATCGATCGTCACCGCGACGTCGCCACCGGGCTGACGCACGATCAACACGCGCTGGCTTTCGTGCAGCACCGTGCGCTCGCCCTCGAGGAACTGCTTGAGATCGACCGTGGGCAGCAGGTTGCCGCGGATATTGGCCACGCCGAGCATCCATGGCTGCGAGCCTGGCACCGGGGTGACCTGCGGCATCGGCAGGATTTCGACCACCTCGTCGAAACCCGACGCCAGCCGACGCTGGCCGATGCGGTAGCCAACGCCGCGCCACAGGCCCGGCGCGTCGAGTTGCTCGGGCAGGCCGGCAATATGCGCCAGGCTCTTGCGCTCGTACTCGAACAGGATCGCAAACGGATCCTGCGGTGCCGGCGGTTTTTGCGAATGGCGGTGCTGGCGGCCCATCATCAGGCCCCCAGCAACTCTTGGATGCGGGCGATCAGGTCAGCCTCATCCGGCGGCTTGACGATATAGCCCTTGGCACCCTGGCGCATGCCCCAGGCCTTGTCGGTTTCCATGCCCTTGGTGCTGACGATCAACACCGGAATGGCGCCGGTGGCGGCGTCGCGCGACAGCGCACGCGTGGCCTGGAAGCCGTTCATGCCCGGCAACACCACGTCCATCAACACCAGGTCGGGCAACTCGCGCTTGCACACCTCGATGCCATCTTCGGCGCTGCGTGACGCCAGCACCTGGTGCCCGTTGCGTTCAAGCAATTGGGTGAGTACCGCCGTGTCAGTCGGCGAGTCCTCGATCAGCAAAATTTTTGCCATTGGTTGCCTTACCCCCCGGTCAGGCGTTGTTGACGTGCTTGCGGATGGCGTCGAGGAGTTCCTCGCGCGTGAATGGCTTGGTGACGTACTGCTCCGAACCCACGATGCGTCCACGCGCCTTGTCGAACAGGCCGTCCTTGGACGACAGCATGATCACCGGCGTGTGCTTGAACAGTTGGTTGTTTTTGATCAGCGCGCAGGTCTGGTAGCCATCCAGGCGCGGCATCATGATGTCGACGAAAATGATCTGGGGTTTCTGGTCGGCGATCTTGGCCAGCGCCTCGAATCCGTCGGTCGCGGTCGTGACTTCGGCGCCCTCGCGCTTGAGCAAGGTTTCCGCGGTACGGCGGATGGTTTTTGAGTCGTCAATCACCATCACCCGCAAGCCGTCGAGACTACCGACGCGATTATCGTCTTGCATCATCTTCAGTTCCCCCGTTGCGCTGCGCTTCGTCAAAACTGGCGCCGCTGCAAGCCGTCTTATATCCCAATCCGTGGCCGCAGTGTCAAGCATTCGTTTCAACGCGATCGCGCGAATGCTACCAAGTGCGCAACCTGACGCAGAGCGCCTGCTAACATTTGTCAGAATCTGCCGCAGGTGCACACATGTCATTCGATGTCATCGTCGTGATGGACCCGATCGGTTCGATCACGATCGCCAAGGATTCAACGTTTGCCATGCTCCTGGAGGCGCAACGGCGCGGTTACCGGCTGCATTACGTCCTGCCGGGCGGACTGTCGATGCGAAATGGCGAGGCGATCGCGCGCCTGGCGCCATTGATCGTCCGCGAAGACCCCGCAGACTGGTATGAACTGGGACAGCCGTCACAACGTGCGCTGGTTTTCGGCGACGTCGTGCTGATGCGCACCGATCCGCCGGTCGACGCCGATTACATCCACGACACCCAGATCCTCGGCTTTGCGCAACGCCAGGGTGCCCTGGTCGTCAACGACCCGCAGGGCCTGCGCGACTTCAACGAAAAGCTGGCCGCCCTGCAATTCCCGCAGTGTTGCCCGCCCACCCTGGTCAGCCGCAATGCCGCTGCGCTCAAGGCCTTCGTCGCCGAACACGGCGATGCGGTGCTCAAGCCGCTCGATGGCATGGGCGGGCGCTCGATCTTCCGTGCCCGCGCCGGCGACACCAATCTCAACGTGATCCTGGAAACGCTGACCGAAAACGGCCGGCACCTGGCGATGGCGCAGCGCTACCTTCCGCAGATCACCGAAGGTGACAAGCGCATCCTGGTGATCGACGGCGAGCCGGTTCCCTACTGCCTGGCGCGAATCCCGCAGGGCGATGAGTTCCGCGGCAACCTCGCCGCCGGGGGGCGCGGCGAAGGCCGGCCGTTGAGCGCGCGAGATCGCTGGATCGCCGCCGAAGTCGGCCCGGAAATGCGCCGCCGCGGCATGCTGTTCGTCGGCCTGGACGTGATCGGTGACTACCTCACCGAGGTCAATGTCACCAGCCCGACCTGCATCCGCGAACTCGATGCCCAATACGGCCTCAACATCGCCGGACTGCTGTTCGACGCCATCGAGGCGCGATTGCAGGCATGAGCGCGGTCGTAGCACCTCGGTCGGGCCCGCTCATCGGCGATCGCCAGCGCCTGAGTGCGACGCTGGTGTTGTCACTGCTGCTGCACGGCATGTTGATCCTTGGCGTTGGCTTCGTGCTCAACGACGCCGCGCCGGTGGTGCCGACGCTGGATGTGATCCTCACGCAAACGCAAAGCCCGCTGACGCAGAAGCAGGCGGATTTCCTTGCCCAGGCCAGCAACCAGGGTGGCGGCGAGGACGAAAAAACCAATCGTCCGCGCGATAGCCAGGCCGGCGTGGTGCCGCAGGTCGAAGATGGCGCCGCGCCGCGCCCCTTGCGTGCGCAATTGCCGGCACCGCAGCCTCCGCCGCAGGCGCGCGTCGTCAGCAGCACCCGCGCCGAACCCTCCATGGCGGCGGCCGATGCGCGCCCGCAGGCCGAGGTGGTGCCGCTGCCACTGGGCCAGGAAAAGATAGATCGCGACCTTGCGATGGCGCGCCTGGCCGCCGAAATCCATTTGCGCTCCGAGCGCTATGCCAAGCGCCCGAAGCGCAAGTTCGTGTCCGCCAGCACCCAGGAATACGCGTGGGCCGGCTATCTGCGCGCCTGGGTGGACCGGGTCGAGCGCGTCGGCAACCTCAACTATCCCGACGAAGCGCGGCGCAGGAAGCTTGCCGGCACGCTGGTGATCAGCGTGGCGATCCGCCGCGATGGTTCGGTGGAGCGCGCCGACGTGATCCAGTCCAGTGGCACCAAACTGCTCGACGACGCCGCCCTGCGCATCGCCAAGCTCGCCGAGCCCTACCCGCCGTTGCCCAGGACCGATGACAATATCGACGTGCTGCACGTGACCCGGACGTGGAACTTCCTGCCGGGCGGCCAGTTGATCGATGAGAAGTGAGTGCTGGCGCTGCGCTGTGCTCGGCGAGGGTCACCGCATGGCGTGGATGTAGAACGACCGGTAGCTAGACGCCGACGCCTGCGCTCGCACGGTTCACAGGCGTCACGCTTGAGCTTGCCTGCACGAAAGACGCAACAGCGCCCTGCTTCGCTTTTCGGACATGTACTCCCGGCAGCGGGAGACGTTGGCCAAACCACGGTTGGAACTTGATGCGAATCAGGCCATGAAGGGGCATCGGATGGTCGTCATCCAATACCCCAATGGTCGGCCATTACGACGCGATGTCGACCACGCTCAACGCGCGTCGCGCAACGCCTGCTGCTCGACGACAGTCAGCGCGACGTTGTTGCGCAGGTAAGCCGGCTCGACGTGTTCGGGCGCGAACACCTCGCCGCGCGCAAACGCGGCTATCGCCAGTCGCGCCACATCGGCCGCGTGCGGTAATGCCGTCGCATCAACGGCGGTCAATCGTTCCTGCAAGTGGCGCTGCAATGCGCCGTCACTGGCCGCAAACCCGCTGCCGATGCCGCGCCAACCGCCGGCGTGTTCCGGCAAGACGACGGATTCGGGTCGAGCGACGACTTCCTTCGACAAGGCGATCACATCGTCGCCATTGCACGTGAACGTGGCCCAGTACACCTCACCCATGCGCGCGTCGATGGCGGCGAGGATGTGATCGGCGGACGCGCCCTCACCAGGCTCCTGTCCCGCACTCGATGAAGAGCCAAGCGCCAAGGCGGCAAGCGTGGATACCGGCACCACCGGACGATCCAGCGCCAGCGCAACGCCCTGCGCGATCGCAATCGCCAGGCGCACGCCGGTGAACGCACCTGGGCCGCGACCGACCGCGATCGCGTCGAGCTGTGACTTGGCGATGCCGGCATCGACCAGCAACGCTTCCGCCCACGGCAATACCAGTTCGGCATGGCGACGCGGCGCAATCTCGAAACGCTCATGCACGTCGCCGTTGACCCACAGTGCGACGGAGCAGGCTTCGGTAGCGGTTTCGATGGCGAGCAATTTCATTCAGGGGCCGGGAATCATGGATCAGGAAAGCGTAGCGGCTTTTGTGGCTTTTTTATTTCACGACGACTGCAGCAGCGAACTTCAATGATCCGCGGCCAGGCCACATATTTCAAATTTATCAATAACCTGGACAGGTTCAGCATGCCTTGGCGCGCTCCGGAACGTTCCGCGGCTTCCGCTCGCCTGGCGCCTGTCAGTCCCCTGCAAACGCAACAAGCCCAGTACGCAGGAGCGCTACCCGAGCGCGAGAGACCGCAACTTCATCCCGCTGCGCGGCGGCATGTATTTCCTAGGGCGTCAGTGAAAGATGTCGTGTCGATTCGGCATCACGCACCGCGAAGAACGCTTCCACGTCCGCCACATCGCGCGTCCTGGGGAACGGCGGCAACGAGGCCATGAACAATTTTCCGTAACTCTTGCCCAGCAGACGCGGATCGCACAGCACCAGCACGCCGCGATCGGTTTCAGTGCGGATCAGGCGACCCACGCCCTGCTTGAGCGCGATCACCGCCTGCGGCAATTGCTCGTCGCGAAACGGATTGCCGCCGGCTCGGCGGATCGCGTCCAGTCGCGCCTCGAATACGGGATCGTCGGGGGCGGCGAACGGCAGCTTGTCGATCACCACCACGCTCAACGCATCGCCGGCGACATCGACGCCCTCGCGGAAACTGGCCGCGCCCAGCAGCACGCCGTTGCCGGAATCGCGGAAACGTTGCAGCAATTGCGCGCGCGGCGCATCGCCCTGCACGAACAGCGGCCACGGCCCATCGCGCAGGATTTCGGCCGCCTCGCGCAGCGCGCGATGCGAGGCAAACAGCACAAACGCGCGGCCCTGGGATGCACGCAGCACCGGCATCAGGGCCTCGGCGATGGCCGCGGTGTAGTCGCGCGAGGCGGGTTCCGGCAAGCCCGGTGGCAGGTAGCACAGCGCCTGCGTCGGCCAGTCGAACGGGCTGGGTGCCAGCAGTGTCTGCGGCGCTTCAAGGCCAAGCCGGCCGGCGATGTGGTCGAAGCGCCCTTCCACGGCCAGCGTCGCGGAGGTGAAGATCCATGCCGCATGCGAACGCTCGCGATGCGCGCGCAGCGGTGCGGATACATCCAGCGGCGTGCGTTGCAGGCGGAATCCGCGTGACGACAATTCGTACCAGCGCACGTCGTCGTCGGGACCGCCACCACTGGCGGTGTCCATTTCACTGTCGATATCGCGCTCCACCTGCCAGCGCAACAGCCGTGCCAGCTGGTCGGTCGCGCGCACGTGGCAGGCCTCGAAGCCCGGCGCGGCTTCACGCAGTGGCGCGATGGATGCGACGAAATGCGACAAGGCCTGCGCCAGCGCATCAAGCGCCTCGCGCACGCCGGGATCGTGCAGCGCGCGATGTTGGGTGCCGCGCAATGGCAACACTTCCATGGCTGCCCGCAGCGCGCGCGTGGCATGTTCGAGGTCGCGTGCCGGCTGTTGCACGACCGCCAGCGATCCTTCGACGTCCTTGCATTCGCCCAGTGCATCGCGGCCGAGTTCAGCCAGCGGCCGCGCGCTCAGCGATTCGCCAAAAAATTGCGCTGCCAGGTCCGGAAGCTGATGCGCCTCGTCGATGATAAACGCCTGCGCACCGGGCAATATCTCGCCAAACCCTTCCTGCTTGAGTGCAAGGTCGGCGAGTAGCAGGTGGTGGTTGACCACCACCACGTCGGCGGTCTGCGCACGTTGCCGCGCCTGCACCACGAAGCAGTCGCTCCAGAACGGGCATTCGCTGCCCAGGCAGTTTTCCGCGGTGGAGGTGACCATCGGCAACAGCGGCGAATCTTCGGGCAATGCCTCGAGTTCGGCGAGGTCGCCCATGCGCGTGCGCCCGCCCCAGGCGACGATGCGCTGGAACTGGCCAATCTGTTCGCGCGTGGTGAACCGCGGTTCGCCCTTGGCTTTTTCAAGCCGGTATTTGCACAGGTAATTGGCGCGGCCCTTGAGCAGCGCGGTCTTGATGCCGGTGCCCAGCGCATCGCGCACGCGCGGCAGGTCACGGTGGTAAAGCTGGTCCTGCAGCGCGCGCGTGCCGGTCGAGATGATGGTTTTCTGACCCGACAACAGGGCAGGCACGAGATACGCGAAGGTCTTGCCGGTGCCGGTGCCAGCCTCGGCCAACAGCACCCCGCGTTGCTCGAACGCATCGGCGGCGGCGGCCGACAGGTCCTGCTGCGAGGAACGCGGCACGAACGCCGGGATCTGCGCGGCCAATATCCCACCTTCCGCCAGCGCCGCGCGGCTGCGCGCGGCCAGATTGCCCTGCTCGCCTGCGTCCATCTCAGAACCGGTTGACGCCGGCGACCGTGCATCGCGCCACCTGCGCCTTTGCGTTGGTCGCCCCGGCGGCATCGCCGGCCAGCAGCTCCAGTTGTTCGACAGTGGCCCAGTGGCGGCGGCACAGCGGGCCGAGTTTCGAGCCCAACTCGAACGCATGCATGGCCAGTGTTTTGGCCCGCGCGTTGTCCTTGAGCAGCAGCGCCACTTCGGCGCGCTCCTGCAGCAGGTCCGGATCATCGGGCGCGATCACCAGCGCCTCGTCGAGTGTGCTGGCGGCATCGGCGTAGTGTCGCTGTTGCTGCAGCCTCTGCGCGGTTTTTCGCAGGCCATCGACCTTGGAGTCGCGCAGGGGCTGGATCGCCAATTCGCCGTCGCCGTCGCCGGCGGTGGCGTGGATCAAGGCGACCATCTGTTCCGGCGTGGCCGCGGTCAGTGCGGCGGGTTGCGCTGGTGCGGGCGACGTCGGGGTCGCGCAGCCGGCCAGGATCAAGACGGCGATGCAAGGCGCCAGGAGGCGCATGGGAATGAACGGTCGGAACATCAACGGGTCTCTTGTTGCGCAGGGGTTGGCGTCGGTGCGGGCACCGGCTGGGCAGGCACCTGCTTGGCGGGGTCGGACGGCTTGTCGTCCAATCCAAACCAGCTGCGCCAGCCGCCCGCTTGCTCGCCCTGCGCGGCGGCGGTATCGACAGGCGACTCGGGTTGCGCATACACGCAGGCCTGGTAGGGCGGCGCATAGCCGGGCGCAAACGGGAATCGGCGCGCCCCCGGGCAGGAGGCATCGGTACTGCTGGATTGCGCCACCCACTGCCAGTCCAGTCCCTTGCTGCTGACCTGCAGCGGCGCGCTGGGCAGGCGTGAAAACAGTCCCGACCACACCCGCATCGCACCGGTGGCGCCATACAAGCCGGTCATTTCGTTCTGGTCGTTGCCAACCCAGATCACGGCGAGATGATTGCCGGTCCAGCCGGCAAACCAGCTGTCACGACCGTCGTTGCTGGTGCCGGTCTTGCCGGCGGCATTGAGGCGGCCCAGACCATCGTTGACCAGCTGGCGCGCGGTGCCGGAGGTGACGGTGTGCTGCAGCGCGGTGGTGACCAGGCGCACGGCGATCGAATCGCCGGCCTGGGCCGGCTTGGGCGCGGTGTCGTAACGCTGGACGGTGCGACCTTCGGGATTGAGCACGCCGCGCACCATGTGCAACGGCTGGATCTCGCCGCCCGAGGCGAGGAACTGATACAGCTGCGCCATCACATACGGGCTCTGGTCGACGGAACCCAGGATCAGCGAGGGATTGTCGGCCGCCTGGATGCCGGCCAGCGTATGGATCAGGTTGGCGACCACGGCAGGCCCGACCTGCATGCCCACGCGCACCGTGGCCTGGTTGTATGACTGCGCCAGCGCATCGATCAGGCGCACGCTGCCGTGGCTGCGGCCATCGGAGTTGCCCGGATTCCAGCGCTTGCCGTTGCCCAGGGTGACGGTAACCGGCGAATCGTCGACCCAGCTTGCCAGCGAGAAACGATCCGGCATCGCCAGCGCTCGCAGGTACACGAACGGCTTGAGCAATGAACCCACCGGCCGTTGCGCCTCGATCGCACGATTGAAGCCGGGTTGACGGAAATCGCGGCTGCCGACCACCGCCAGCACGTCGCCATTGTCGACATCGGTGACCACCAGGCCCGCCTGCAACGCCGGCCGACGCTTGTTTTCCAGCGACTTGAGCGTGCGCGTGACGGCGCCTTCGGCATACGCCTGCGCCGACGGCGACATCCCACTCATCACGCTCAGGCCGGCGCCCTGCAGCGCATCGGCCGGGTAGTCGCGCACCAGCTGCCGGCGCACCAGGTCGACGTAGGCGGGAAAGCGGTTGGCCGAGGTGCTGCCAGGCGCCGTGGTGATGCCCAGCGGCGTCTTGCGTGCACGCGCGTATTCGGCAGCGTCGATCAGCTGCGGGCTGGTGTCGTGCATCCTGGCCAGGACGAAATCACGGCGCTGCAGCGCGCGCTCGGGATTGCGGCGCGGATCGTAATAGGACGGGCCGCGAATGATGCCGATCAGCAACGCGACCTGCTCGGTGGACAGGTCGCGCATGTCGCGGCCAAACCAGAATTCCGCACCCGCAGAGACGCCGCGGATCGCCTGCGAGCCGCGTTGGCCCAGGTACACCTGGTTGAGATAGGCCTCCAGGATGGTGCGCTTGTCATAGCGCGCCTCGATCAGCAGCGCAAACAGGATTTCGTTGAACTTGCGCGTATAGGTTTGCTCGCGACCGATACCGAGCAGGCCACTGCGCGCGAGCTGTTGCGTCAACGTGCTGGCGCCCTGCCGCGCCTCGCCGGATTTCATGTTGACGAACGCGGCGCGCAGCATGCCGCTGAGGTCGATGCCGTGGTGGTGGGCGAAATCACGATCCTCGACCGCCTGCAGGCCGGTGACCAGCAGGTCGGGAACGTCCTCGATGCGCACCAGTTGACGCTCTTCCTGCGCCTGTCCGTACAACGTGGCGATGCGCGCCGGATCCAGGTGCACCGCCTTGGCTGCACGCTTGCTGCCGGCATCGCGCAGGCTGGCAACGCGGCCATCGGACAACGTCACCTCGACGCGGCTGGCTGCGACCGGGCCGTCGACATCGCTAAAGCCGCGGCTGGCGATGGTCCACCGCGCTCCGTCATGTGCGTAGGTGCCCGGACGCGTGCCGCCATCCTCGCGGTACGACGCGGCATCGAGTTCAGTCTTCAGCGTGCGCGCATCCATTGCCAGGCCCGGCACGAGATGCAGCGGCCGTGCATAGACGCGCGTGGGGATCTGCCAACGCAACTGGCCAAAGCGTTCGCTGACCTGGTGGTTGAGATAAAACGTGTACGGAATCAGGAAACCCAGCCCCAGGCCGATCGCCGCCAGTGCCCAGGTCAGCAGCCGGCGACGCCAGTTCGGCGCCTGCGGGCGGTCGTCAAGATCGTCTTGGTCTTCGTCGTAATCGATGCGGGGCACGGGATGCGGCTCAGGGAGGGAATGCGACAATGACGCCGTGCGCCATGCAGGCGGTGAGTCTAGCGCAGACCTCCGTTTCGCCCCGGCAGCCCATTGTTTCCAGTCAGCCGGAGTTGCAGCGGAATGTCATTGTCACTGGCCGGTGCGCGTTTTCTGTTCAATCGTGCAACCGGTTTATTCCGGCGCGGCTGGCTCAGCCTGCGTACGCGTGGCCTGCACGCGAGCTGGCAGCGCGTGCGCGTGCAGCTGCGCCGACTTCCCGACGCACAGCGCGCCACCCTGTATTTCCCCACAGCGCTGCCGCGCGTGCCGGCCGCCCTGGCCAGCAGCGATGCACCGATGGCCAGCATCATCATCCCGGTCTACGGACAACTGGCCCATACCCTGGCGTGCCTGCGTGCGCTGGCCGATCAGCCGCCGCAAGTGGCCTTCGAGGTGATCGTGGTCGACGACGGCTCGCCCGACGACAGCGCGCAGATCCTGCCGCAGATCGCCGGCTTGCGTTACCACCGGCGCGCGCACAACGGTGGGTTCGTCGCTGCCTGCAACGATGGCGCCACGCTCGCACGCGGCGAGTACCTGATCTTCCTCAACAACGACACGGTGCCGCAACCCGGCTGGCTGGATGCGCTGCTGCAGACGTTCGTCGAGCATCCCGATGCCGGCCTGGTGGGCGCCCAACTGCTGTATCCAGACGGCCGCTTGCAGGAGGCTGGCGGGGTGGTGTTCGCCGATGGCAGCGGCTGGAATTATGGCCGCCACCAGTCCCCGGCCGATCCGCGCTTCAGCTACCTGCGTGATGCCGATTACGCCAGCGGCGCGGCCATCGCACTGCCGCGCGCGCTGTTCATGCAGGTCGGCATGTTCGACACGCGCTATGCGCCGGCCTATTACGAGGACACGGATCTGGCCTTTGCCGTGCGCGACGCCGGCAAGCGCGTCGTGTACCAACCCGGCGCACGCGTGATCCATGACGAAGGCACCACCGCCGGCGTGGATATTGGCAGTGGCGCCAAGGCCTACCAGGACCGCAATCGCACGCGGTTCGCCGCGCATCGGCGCGAGGCGTTGGCCGGACACTTGCCCGCAGGCACGGCACCGTCCGCGGCCAACCTGCATCGCCGGCAACGCCAGGTGCTGCTTATCGATGCGCTGACGCCGATGCCCGACCGCGATTCGGGTTCACTGCGGCTGGTGAACCTGATGCGGCTGCTGCGCGAGGAAGGCGCGCACGTGGTGTTCCTGCCGGCCGACCGCAAGCACGCGGGGGCTTACACCGAAGCGCTGCAGCGGCTGGGCGTCGAGACCTGGTATGCACCCTTCGCGGCGCATCCGCCCGCCTGGCTGCGCGAACACGGGTCGCGTTTCGATACCGTCGTGGTGAGCCGGCATTACGTCGCGCGTGAATTCCTGCCGCTGCTGCGCGCGCATGCGCCGCAGGCGCGGGTGGTCTTCGACAGCGTCGACCTGCATTACCTGCGCGAACAGCGCGCCGCCGGCGTGGTCGGCGATACGGCGATGGCGCGCAATGCGCAACGCACGCGCGCACTGGAGCTGGACGTGATCGCACGCAGTGATCGCACCCTTGTCGTCAGCGAGGTCGAGCGCGCACTGCTGGCCGCCGATGCCCCCGATGCCCGCGTCGACGTGCTGTCCAACCTGCATCGCATCGCCGGTGCCGGGGCGACGTTCCCGCAGCGTCGCGACCTGGTCTTCGTCGGAGGCTTTCGCCATCCGCCGAATGTCGACGCGGTGCGCTGGTTCGTCGCGACGGTCTTTCCACTCATCCGCGAACAATTGCCCACGGTGTGCTTCCACTGCATCGGCGGCGACGTGACCCCGGAAATCCAGGCGTTGTCCGCCCAGGACGGGGTCATCGTGCATGGCCACGTGCCCGACATCACGCCGTACATGGACGGTTGCCGGATCGCGCTGGCGCCGCTGCGTTACGGCGCGGGCGTCAAGGGCAAGGTCAACCTGAGCATGGCGCACGGGCAGCCGGTGGTGGCGACGAGCTGCGCGGTGGAAGGCATGCATCTGGTCGACGGCCATGACGTTCTGGTCGCCGACGAGGCCGAGGCATTTGCCGCCGGGGTGGTGCGGCTGTATGGCAATGAGACCTTGTGGATGGCGTTGAGCCTGCATGGGCTGGATAACGTTTCCCGGCACTTTTCAATGGACGCGGCGCGCGAAACGGTACGCCAGGTATTTTTCCGCGACCAGGCGAAATCACCTGCGGTACTGGCGTCGGACGCGTAGCCCGAGCCGCGCGACTTTCATGGACTGGACCGGGTCCGGTCGGATCGGATCGGATCGAATCGGAGCGGAGCGGTTCTGCGCAACGCGCAATACGCCAGCGTCACCGGAAACAATCCCGGTTATCGATCAGCCGCTGCCGGCGCCAACGCCGCGCGCATGCGCTGGCTGAATTCTTCAAGCTCCGGCGTTGCCGGATCCAGCGCGCGCGCCGAAGCAAGCGCGGCGCTGGCACCACGTAATTCGCCGGCACCCAGGCGTTCGTCGCCGACGGCCAGCCAGCGTTGTGCCAGGCGACGACGCGCCTGCGCCAGTCCGGCGTCGTTGCTGTCGACGACCATCTGTGCATCCAGGCATGCGCCGGCCCGGGCAAGATTGTTGTTGCGCAACTCGCGCTCGAAACACTGCCTGGCCGCCGGCAGCAGGCGCGCCGAGGCGCGACGCACGGCAGGGTCGTCGGGCGCGATTGCGCGCGCCGCGCGCACTTTGTCGAAGGCGCTGTCGCCCGGTGGGGTAAGCAGGTCGCCACGCGCCTCGGCGGCACTGGCCTGCGCCAGCAACTGGGCCACGCGACGCGCGCGTTCACGGGGCGGCAAGCGGCTGCCGATCCGCGCATGGGCCTGTTGCGCGCGCGCCACATGACCCTCGGCGCTGGCCAAGGACGCCAGCCCGGGTGCCAGTGCGCGCGCTTGCTGCAGCGCCTCGGTGGCGGCGGCAAAACGGAAATCGCCCGCCAGGGTTTCGGCGCGATGTGCATATGCCGCTGCCACGTCCGTCAGGCCCGCATCTGCGTCGTCCTGCTGGCCGGCGTCGGCAAGCACACGGTAGCCCTGCGCGGCGCGCTCCAGCCTGCCGCGCCGGACGTCCTGACCGGCCTGGCGACGCGTGTCGTCGAGTTCCTCGTTGAGCCGCGCCTGCGTATCGGGCAGGTCGACGTGGCCGGGGTCATATTGGCGCGCCGTGGCGATGGCCTCGCCGGCCTCGGCAAGCGCACCGCTGCGCAGCTGCGTGCGCGCCTGCTGCAGCAGTTCGCCGAGGGCGTCCTCGCGACCTTCCAGCGCGGTGTTGTTTTCCGGTTGCAGCGCCAGGATGCGCTGGTAAAGCGGCAGCGCGGCAGCATCATTTCCAATCAGCCGGCCATCGATGCGCGCAGCCTCGGCCTGCGCCAGCAATTTCGGGATTCCGGCATGCGCGGTTTCGCGCGTACGCAACTCGGCTTCGACGCGGGCCGCATCCGCGCGCGGCACCGAGAGTTCGTGGGCCAGTTGCAACGCGGCATGGGCATCGACGAAACGATCCTGCGCGGCGGCGGCCCGCGCCTTGGCCAGCGCGGCCATGGCCACGTCCCTCAATCCGTCGCGTGCATTGGCGCGATCGGGATCGATCGCCAGTGCCGCCTCGTACAGTTCGCGAGCGCCGCTGCCATCGGCGGCCGTCAGCCGGCCCTGCGCGAGTGCCTGCGCGGCCTGCGTGCGCAACGCCTGCGCGCGCGTCTGCGGCCACAGCCCGTCGGCCAGCGGTTGCCGGAAGATGCCAATCAACACCAGCACAAGCACCACGCCGGCCAGCAGCCAAGGCCAACGCGGCCGCGCTCGTGCATCCGCATGCATATCGGGGTGGCGTCGCGGGTTGTCATCGAAATCCAGGTCGGCGAACGCGCCCATGGTCGGCTCACGGCGCGCGCCGGACGCGGCCGCCCGGGACGGGCGTCGATGGTCCTGGGGGTTTGCGGGATCGCGTGGACGGGTCACGCGGGCAGCATAAGAGATGCCCGGAAATGCTGCCGTGAGTTCAGGCGCGCCGCGTCTGCTGCACGCCCGGCAGGTTGTCGATCTTGCCGAGCAGGCGCGACAACTGGCCGAAATCCTGCACACGCAGCTGCAATTGCAGGCGTAACCGCCCGTGTCGGCCAATATCGCTGTGGATCGACAGCACGTGCGCGTCTTCCTGAGCGATCAGGTTGGTCAGGTCCTTGAGCAGGTTCTTGCGATCGACCGCCTCGATGTGCACGCCGGCATCGAAACTGCCGGCCGCGCGCCCCCATTCCACCGGCAACACGCGCTGCGGGTGGGTCGTGGACAGGCGCCGGAACGCAGCGCAATCCACGCGATGCACGCTGACCCCGCGCGTGCGCGTGAGGTAGCCGGACACCGCCTCGTCCGGCACCGGCTGGCAACAACGCGCGATCTGCACCAGCAGGTTGTCGACGCCGACCACGGTGAACGCCGATTGCGTGGGTTTCGGCGCGCGTCGCGGTGGCCGCAGCGCGAGATTGCCCGACTCGGGCGACGCCGCCGCCTCGCGCTCGGCACGTTCGTGCTCAAGCAAGGTGCGTCCAACCTGGTGCGGGCCAACATCGCCCAGCGCAACCAGCACGTACAAATCATCAAGCGTGGCGACGTTGAATTTGTGCAGCGCCGGCGCCGGGTCGGCGTGCTGCAGGCCGAAGCGCTTGAGCTCCTTGTCCAGCAGTTCACGGCCCGCCTGCAGGTTGTGCGCGCGGTCAAGCTTGTGGAACCAGTTGCGGACCTTCTCGCGCGAGCGTGCGCTGGCCAGGAAGCCATTGGCCGCGATCAGCCAGTCGCGGCGCGGCTCGGACACCTTGCCGGTGAGGATCTCGACACGGTCGCCGCTTTGCAGCCTGTGGTCGAGCGGGACGATGCGCCCGTCGACCTTGGCCCCGCGGCAACGATGGCCGACATCGGTGTGCACCTGGTAGGCAAAATCCAGGGGCGTTGCGCCGCGCGGCAAATCGATCACCTCGCCGCGCGGGGTCAGCGCGTAGATGCGGTCCTCGACCAGTTCGGTATCCAGGCCGCCGGCCAAGGCGCGGTCGCCACGCTCATGGTGCGTTTCCAGCAGGCGCCGCATCCATTCGATCTTGCGATCAAGCGCCGCATTGCCTGCGGCCGAGCGCGACGGGCCGGCCCGCTGTGGCCCTGGGCTTTCCTTGTAACGCCAGTGCGCGGCGACGCCGAATTCGGCCTGCGCGTGCATGTCGTGGGTGCGGATCTGCACTTCCAGTGTTTTGCCTTCCGGCCCGATCACCGCGGTATGCAGCGATCGGTAATCATTGTGCTTGGGCCGTGCGATGTAATCGTCGAACTCACTGGAAATCGGCGCCCACAGCACGTGCACCACGCCCAGCGCGGCGTAGCAGGCGGGGATGTCGTCGACCAGCACGCGCACCGCGCGCAGGTCGTAGAGTTCGCCGATCGGCACGTTTTTCTTCTGCATCTTTTTCCAGATGCTGTAGATGTGCTTGGGTCGGCCGGCTACGTCGGCAACGATGTCCTGCGCGGCCAGCGCTTCGCCCAGCGCCTGGGTGACGTGTTCGATGTAGCGCTCGCGGCCGCCGCGCTTGTCGTCGAGCAGGCGCGCGATGCGGCGATAGGTCTCGGGATCGAGATAACGGAAGGCGAGGTCCTCAAGCTCCCATTTCAGTTGCCAGATGCCCAGGCGGTTGGCGAGCGGGGCATGGATGTCGCGCGTCAGTTGCGCCAGCGCGCGACGCTGGTCATCGGGCAATTGCGTGGCGGCGCGCAGCTGCGCCAGTTGCCGCGCCAGCAGGATCGGCACCACGCGCAGGTCGCGCACGATCGCCAGCAGCAAGCGTCGCAATCCTTCCGCGCTGCCCTGCCCGGAGCGTTCGGCATGCAGCACCCAAACCTGGTTGGCCGCGCGTTGGCCATCGAGCAGGGCGGCGATCGCGGGCTGCTCGGCGGCCAGCCGCGATTCGATCCGTGCCAGTTCCCGTGGCAGCGCGTGCAGGATCGCCGCCACCACGGTTTCACCGTCTGCGCCCAGCAGCGTCAGCGCGTCGAGCGTGTCGACGAGCACCTGCGGGGACTCGGCCACAGCCACGGCGCTGCCTGTCTCATCCTTGTCCACGCCGAGCAGCGCGTCATCGAGCAGCGCACGCAGGCGCGGCGCCAATGCGGCGACGGCCCGATGGGCCAACAGGGGTTGGTGGACGATGGACGCAGGCGGCGACACGCGCGGCTTCACCAGGGACAGGGAGCGTCTACACTAGCGGCGTCCCGTCCGAAGGAACAGACCATGCGTTCGTTGCACCCTTTGATGTTCACGCCTGCCGTCGCGCTCGCACTCCTGTTCGGTTGTGCCCTGCCCGCGTTTGCCCAGGATGCCGCGACCAAGCCGGCGATCGAATCGCAGATGACGCCCCAGCAGTTCAAGGCCGCCGGCCTCGACAAGCTCAGCAGCGGCGAACTGGCGAACCTCAACGCCTGGTTGAACCACACCATCATCGCTGAAACCACCAAGGCCGCCGTACAGGCCAAGAGCAAGGTGGAAACCGAAAATCGCGGCTTCTTCAGCTTTGGCTCGTTCGAGCCGATCGTCGCCAAGATCGCCGGCGAGTTCACCGGTTTTGGCAAGAACAAGGTCTACACCTTGGACAACGGCCAGCAATGGCGCCAGACAGACACAGCCTCGCTGGCCGGCGTGCGCGTCAACAACGCCGGCGTGCGCATCACGCCCGGCAAGATCGGCAACGTCTGGTACATGAAGCTCGACGGCTACAACACCCGCGCCAAGGTCGAACGCGTCCAGTAACGCATCCGCCCACGCGCAATGCGCGTGGCGTTGCCACCCGGAGCTTCATGGAACACAGATCCTGCCCACCAGGGCTGTTGTAGGAGCGGCTTTAGCCGCGATCTTTTCTGGCTTGATGGCGGCTGCCTTTCCAAAAGCCTGCGGCTGACTTCACTTGCAGAAGCACGGCGACCCTGGATCAAGCGCTCGCGGCTGAAGCCGCTCCTACGAAAGCCCTGGTTGCCGACGTGTTTTTTGATCGCGCGCGCGCGGCGCCACTCACGCGTCCGGTCTCCCCAGCATCGCGACGCGTTGCGCAAGCTTTTTCGCCGACACCCCACCCTTGGTGCCGAGTTCCTGCGCGAACAGCGACACGCGCAGCTCCTCGAGATCCCATCGCAGCGCCTGCCAGCCGGCATCACCGCCGCGCGCATGCCGTGCGGCACCCGCCAGCGCATCGGAAAATGGTTTGATGTCGAGCATCCGCTGCTGGTCACGGACCGGATCGTTGAGCGCACGTTCGGCGCGCCTTGCCAGCGCCTTGAGGTAACGCGGGTACTCGGCCAGCGCGGTGGCCGACGTATCGCGCAGGAAGCCCGGCGGCACCAGCGAAGCAAGATGCGCCTGCATGTCGTCGAGATTGCCGCGTGCCCAGCCGATCAACGTTGAATCCAGCCGCGCGCGAACGTCTGCGACCAGTGCCAGGATCGCCTCGGCCTGCTGCAATCGCCGCATCGCCTCACCAAACACGCCCCTGCCGATTGCATCGCGACGGCGTGCAAATGCGCTGGCGTCCCGGATGTCGCCAAGATCATCGGCGGCGAGCGCGGCAAAGGCGCCTTCGACGAGATCATCTCGAAGGTGGTCGGCGGGCCTTCCGGCATTGGAGGCGCGCGGCGCAGCCGATTCGATCGCGGCGTACAGCAACGTGGTTTTCGCCGCCACAGGCAACTGCTTGCGCGCCTGGCGCAACGCGTCAACCAGCGCCAGCTGCAATAGTCGCCGCACCCCATGTGGATGCTGGTGACGTGCGTCGTCGCGATCGGCATGCACTGCAAGTGATACCCCGTCGCCATCGTCATGAAGGGCGGGATAGGCTGGCACGCCACCGACGCCGCGGACCGATTCCGGGATTGGTTCATCGGGAAACGTGAGCAAACCGGCGCGTGCCAATCCTTCTGCCGCGTGCGCTGCAAATGCCTGCGCGGCGCGTGCACCGAACCGCGCGCGCAGGTCGGCAAGGTCGCGCGACTCGGCCAGCACATGGCGGCCTTCGCCGCCGCTGTCGGCGCTATCGAGCAGCCGCAGGTTGGCGCGCAGGTGTGGATCGAGTGCTGCCTCGTCGAACTCGCCGGCGGCAATCTCCGCGCCGGTCATGCGCTTGAGGAAACGCGCCAGCGCTCCGGCAAAAACGTCGGCGTCGGCCGTGGCGTGTGCCTGCGCAAACGCGCGCGCGAAGTCCGGCGCCGGCACGAAATTGCGCCGCAATGATTTTGGCAGCGACTTGATCATCGCCGTCGCCTTGTCGGCCACGAAACCCGGCGCCAGCCACGAGAGCCGCGTGTCATCGAGCGCATTGAGCAGGTGCAAGGGCACCGCGATCGTCATTCCGTCATCGGCAGCGCCCGGCTCGAAGTGGTAGCGCACCGCCAGGCGCACGTCGCCAAGCGCGATGTAGGACGGGAAACGCTCGGCATCACTGCCGTCGCCTACCAGCAGGTCGTCGCGCGACCATTCCAGCATCGTTCGCGCGTCGGCCGAAAGCTTCGAAGACCACGCATCAAGCGCCTGCACGCTGACGATGTCGCCCGGGGTGCGATCTCGATACCACTGCGCCATCCATTCGTCGTCGACGACAAGCCCCGCGCGGCGCTGCTTGGCTTCCTCTTCTTCGGCCAGGGCGAGCGTCTTTCGATTGCGCGCGAGGAAGGCGCTGCGGGTGTTGATCTCGCCGGTCACCAGGCCGTCGCGCACGAAGATGTCACGCGACTCGTCCGGATACAGGCCGCCGTAGTGAATCGGTTGCCTGGGCGCCAGCACCAGGCCGAACAGCGAGATCTGTTCACTGCCGATCACCCGACCCTGGCTGCGTGACCAACGCGGATCAAAATGACGGCGCGCCAGCAGGTGCGGCAATTCGGCAATCACCCACTCCGGCTCGATCGCGGCGTTGGTCAGCGACCAGACCTTCTCGGTATCCAGCAAGGTCGCCGACAACACCCACGGCGGTGGTTTCGAGGCCAGCGCCGAGCCTGGAAACAGCTGGAACTTGCGTCCGCGCGGACCGTCGTACTGGCCGCGCTCGGTGCGCTGGCCGATCTGCGTGGGCAGGCCCGCGATCAGCGCGCGATGCAGCGCGACCATCGACGACAGCTGCGCGTTGTCTTGCATGTCCCTCGCCGTTGGAAGAGCGGGGTCGTGCGGAATTTTCGTTTGCCTTCCACTGGCCAACCGCACATCTCCCCTGCCCCTTTTTTTCACAGGCAGGGAAGGCAACAGCGGCGACACGTCGTTTGCGGGGGTATCCCGGAGATGACGATCGGCATCCCATCCAAGTTCCGCGCACTGCAGCTTCAACTGGCGATGCAGCTCGCGCCATTCGCGCATGCGCAGGAAACCAAGGAAGTTCCTGTCGCACCACTTGCGCAACTGCGACTGGGTTGAATCGGCGTGCGCGGTGCGATACGCATCCCAAAGTTTGAGGATGCCGACAAATTCGGATTTCGGATCGCGGAACTGTGCATGCGCGGCGTCGGCGGCGGCGCGCTGGTCGGCGGGGCGTTCGCGCGGGTCCTGGATGCCGAGGAACGAAGCAATCGCCAGCATCTCGTGCAGGCAATGGTGCTGCTGCGCGGCGACCAGCATTCGCGCCAGTTTCACGTCCACCGGCAGGCGCGCCATGGTGCGACCGATCGGGGTGAGGCTGCGTTGCCTGCCATCATCGGACACACCGACCGCGCCAAGCTCCTGCAACTGCTGCCAGCCATCGGCAATCGCGCGCGGCTCGGGCGGCTCGAGGAACGGGAAATTCTCGATGACATGGGCATCGTTATCGCGCGATGCCCCCTGCGTGCGCTTCGATGGCGAAGACGCATGGCCCGCGGTGTTGCCCAGCCCCAGCGACAGCATCCGCAGGATGACTCCAGCCAATGCGGCGCGGCGGATTTCCGGATCGGTATAGGCGGTGCGCGTGGCGAAATCCGCTTCGGCATAGATGCGATAGCAGATACCCGGGGCGATGCGGCCGCAGCGGCCCTTGCGCTGGTCGGCGCTGGCCTGGCTGATCGGCTCGATATGCAGGCGGTCGAGCTTGAGCCGCGGGCTGTATCGCTTGACGCGCGCAAGGCCGGGATCGACGACGTAGTGGATGCGCGGCACCGTCAGCGAGGTTTCGGCGACGTTGGTCGCCAGCACGATGCGCCGCTGCGGGCCGGGGTTGAACACCCGGTCCTGGTCGCGCGCCGACAAGCGCGCATACAGCGGCACTACTTCGGTATGGCGATATTTGCGCCGCTCCAGCGCCTGGTGCGCATCGCGGATCTCGCGCTCGCCGGGCAGGAAGATCAGGGTGTCCCCGCTGGGACGATCACGCGCGATCTCGTCACAGGCCGCGAGGATGCCGTCGAGCACCGTGCGTTCACCCTCGTGCTCGCCTTCGCCTTCGATCGGCCGATAGCGCACTTCGACCGGATACCCGCGACCCTCGACATTGACCACCGGCGCGCCGCCGAAGTGTGCGGAAAAGCGTTCGGTATCGATGGTCGCCGAGGTCACCAGCACCTTCAGGTCACGGCGTTTTTGCAGCAGTTGTTTCAGGTAACCCAGCAGGAAATCGATGTTGAGGCTGCGCTCGTGGGCCTCGTCGATGATGATGGTGTCGTAGTTCGACAACCAGCGGTCCGACGCGATCTCGGCCAGCAGGATGCCGTCGGTCATGAACTTGATTGCGGTGTGTTCGCTGACGTTGTCGTTGAAGCGCACCTGGAAGCCGACCGTGTCGCCCAGCGGCACCTGCAGTTCCTCGGCCACGCGCCTGGCCACCGCGCGCGCGGCGATCCGGCGCGGCTGCGTGCAACCGATCATGCCGGCAGCCCCGCGTCCGGCCGCAAGGCACAGTTTCGGCAGCTGCGTGGTCTTGCCCGAACCGGTTTCACCGGCGATCACCACCACCGGATGGGCACGGATCAGCGCAACGATGCGCTCGGCTTCGCTCGCAATGGGCAACGTCGGATCCACCGCCGCCTGCGGCAAACGCGCGGCCCGTGCCTGGCGGCGATTGACCGATTGCGCCAGTGCGGCAGCAAACGCGGCGCGCGGCGCCTCATCGCCAGCGCTCGCATGCGCACGACGCCACAGCCCGTGCAGGCGCGCGGCATCGCGGCTGCAGGCGCCGTCGATGGCGCGCTGGGCCTGCATTGACGCGGTATTTGCATGGGGATCGATAGGCTTCATGGATCGTTCCGACAGCGACATTGAATTTCACACCCTCGCCGCCAGCGCCTATTGTGGCGGCAAGCTTCCTCTGGAGACACCTGATGGCAAAGTCCGACAAAAAACAAACCAAGCCTTCCAGCACGTCGACGAAGACGCGCCCGGCGGCCTCACCGGCGGCCGATGATGGCGGCCCTGCCATCGATATCGGGATTGATACGGCCGATCGCAAGAAGATTGCGCAAGGCCTGTCGGTATTCCTCGCCGATGCCTACACGCTGTACCTGAAGACCCACAACTTCCACTGGAACGTCACCGGGCCGATGTTCAACACGCTGCATTTGATGTTCGAGACCCAGTACACCGAGCAATGGATGGCGCTCGACGAAATGGCCGAACGCATCCGCCAGCTGGGTTTCAAGGCGCCGGGTTCGTATGGCGAGTTCATGCGCTTGTCGTCGATCAAGCAGGAGGCCGACCTGGACGACAGCAACGATTGGCGCGAGATGGTGCGCCAGCTGGTGGTGGGCAACGAGGCCGTCTGCCGCACCGCGCGCAAGGCGTTGGGCATCGCCGATGACGCCAGCGACGACCCGTCGGTCGACCTGCTGACGCAGCGCCTGCACACGCACGAGAAATACGCCTGGATGCTGCGCTCGCTGCTGCAGTAACGCGCAACCGCTCGGGGCGACGCCCTTGATGCGCGGGACCATCGGCGGTGCGTGCGTGGCCAGCACCATCCCGACCCGCGCGTCTGACGCACCTGCATGGCGATCTCCCGCAGCCCTCCGGCGTCGGCTTGCTACCCTTGACGCATGACCGACGCCGCCCTCGCCCAACTGCGCACCATTTTCGGCCATGCCGCGTTTCGCGGCGAGCAGGCGGCGATCATCGAGCACGTCGCCAGCGGCCACGATGCGCTGGTATTGATGCCCACCGGCGGCGGCAAGTCGCTGTGCTACCAGATCCCGGCCCTGCTGCGCGACGGCTGCGGAATCGTGATCTCGCCGCTGATCGCGCTGATGCAGGACCAGGTCGAAGCCTTGCGCCAGCTTGGCGTGCGCGCCGAATTCCTCAATTCCACGCTCGATGGCGAAACCTCCGCGCGGGTTGAACGCGAACTGCTGGCCGGCACGATCGACCTGCTCTACGTCGCCCCCGAACGCCTGTTGACGCCGCGTTTCCTGTCGCTGCTGGAACGCAGCAAGATCGCGCTGTTTGCCATTGACGAGGCCCACTGCGTGTCGCAGTGGGGCCACGATTTCCGCCGCGAATACCGTGAACTGACCCTGCTGCACGAACGCTGGCCCGGCATCCCGCGGATCGCGTTGACCGCCACCGCCGATCCACCGACCCAGCGCGAAATCGCCGAGCGCCTGCAGCTTGAAACCGCACGTCGCTTCGTCAGCTCCTTCGACCGCCCCAACATCCGCTACACCGTGGTGCAGAAGGACAACGGCAGCCAGCAGCTGCGCGATTTCCTCGCCGCCCATCGTGGCGAGGCCGGCATCGTCTACTGCCTGTCGCGCAAAAAGGTCGAGAAGACCGCGACGATGCTGGCCGACCTGGGCTTCGATGCGCTGCCCTACCACGCCGGCCTCGATGCACAGGTCCGCGCCACCCACCAGCGCCGTTTCCTGCGCGAGGATGGCGTGGTGATGGTGGCCACCATCGCCTTCGGCATGGGCATCGACAAACCCGACGTACGATTCGTCGCGCACATGGACCTGCCCAAATCGATCGAAGGCTATTACCAGGAGACCGGCCGCGCCGGACGCGATGGCGAACCGGCCGACGCGTGGATGTGCCACGGCCTGGGCGACGTGGTGCTGCTCAAGCAGATGATCGAGAACTCCGAGGCCGGCGAGGAACGCAAGCAGCTGGAGCGACGCAAGCTCGATGCGCTGGTGGGCTTTTGCGAGACCATGCAATGCCGCCGCCAGGTGCTGCTGGCCAATTTTGGCGAGGATTACGCCGCGCACGGCACCGGCCAGCCCTGCGGCAACTGCGACAACTGCCTGACGCCGGCCGAGACCTGGGACGCCACGGTCGCTGCACAAAAAGCGATGAGCTGCGTCTATCGCAGCGGCCAGCGGTTTGGCGTGCTGCACCTGGTCGATATCCTGCGGGGCGTCGACAACGAGCGCATCGGCCAGTTCGGCCACGACCAGATCAGCACGTTCGGGGTCGGCGCCGACCTCGACGTGCGTACGTGGCGTGGCGTATTCCGACAACTCGTTGCCGCCGGCCTGCTCGACGTCGACGTCGAGGGGTATGGCGGCCTGCGCCTGACCGATGCCAGTCGCGCGGTGTTGCGCGGCGAGCGCAGGGTAATGCTGCGCAAGGAAGTGCCGCGCAGGCCCACGCGCGAGCGCGAACGCAGCCAGCGCGGCAATGTGTCGGCCCTGCCAATCGACAGCGCCGACCAGCCCTTGTTCGAGGCCCTGCGCGAACTTCGCGCACGCCTGGCGCGTGAACAGAACGTGCCGGCCTACGTGATCTTCCACGACAGCACCCTGCGCAACATCACCCAGCTGCGCCCGTCATCGCTGGACGAACTGGCCCAGGTCGGCGGCATCGGTGGCACCAAGCTCGAACGCTACGGCGATGACGTGCTGATCACGGTGCGCAGCGTGGCGACGGCCTGAGGCGCCCTGATTCCACCATCGCCCGTTGAAGACGGCTTCAAGCGCGGGTTTAGTCCAGGTCTTGCGTGAGGGTTGCCTGTAGGAGCGACTTCAGTCGCGATCTGCGCGCGCCGCGATTGAGGTCGCTTCCGCACCGGCGACTGACGATGGCTTCAAGCCGGGGTCATCTGGGTGGCGGCGAGCGGGCGGGATTTCCCTTTGTCGCCGTCTCAGGACAGCGCTGCGCGTGGCAAACAACATCCCGACCATTTTATCGCGCAGCCTCACCTTGTTGATGGCCGACGCGCGTATCGACGAACCCGAGGATCGCAGGCAGTACCTGCGGCGCGCGCCTGGAATCATAGAGACCGGCCACGGTCGAGAAATGATTGGCGCCCGGCAGCACCAGCAACGACACCGGCACGCCCTGCGCCTTGAGTTTCGCGGCCAGTTCGATGCTGTCGCGTACCTCGACCACGCGATCGCGTTCGCCGTGGATCAGCAGGAACGGGGGTTCGTCACCGTCGACGAAGTTGACCGTCTGCGCATCCGGCCATTGCGATGGCGGCCCGAAAATCTTGACGTATTTACCGGTGATGTCGAAGTCGTAGGGCCCCGACAGGCCGATCACGCCGGCGATGTCGCGCATCCCGATGCCTGCCGACGACAGGTAGCGGGCATCGGTGCCCAGCAGTCCTGCGATCTGCGCGCCAGCGGAATGTCCTGCGATGAATATCCGCCGCGGATCGCCGCCGTGGTCCGCCGCATGCGCATGCGCCCATGCCACCGCGTGGGCCGCGTCGGTCATGAAATCTGGAAATCCGGCACGCGGCCAGGTGCGGTAGTCGGCGACGATGGCGAGGATTCCGTTTTCGGCCAGCCGTCGCCCCACGAAGCGATATTGCCCGCGCTCGCCGCGCTGCCAGGAACCGCCGTAGAAAAACACGACCACCGGCGCCGGCGCCTGCGTTGCCCGCCCCTGTGCCGGATAGACGTCGAGCGCCAGGCCGTTGCCAGGATCGAACACGACGCTGCTGTCTGGCGGGGCCAGGCCACGATTGATGACGCCGAAGATGGCGCGTTCGCAGCCCGTGGACAGCAGCGCGACCAACGACAGGACAAGGGCGCGCAGGCCGTTTCGCGGAAATTGCATGGTGGACGGTACTCGCTGGCGGTGGGGTGGCTGCCGGCCAAATGCCGACAGCACAGGTACGCGTGCAAGCGCGCTACGGATGCAGGTCGCCGACGTCGCTGTGGAATTGCGCCGCATCCAGCGCGGTGATCTGCACGTAGTAACAGGTGACCGACCCGATTGCGGGCGAACCACGCGGACACCGCCTTTATTCCCATGTCTAGCCTCCGTAAAACAACGCACCCTGTCGATGCAGGCCCGATCGCATTCCGGTTGGCGATGGCGGCGCTGCGCTCCGCGCGGGAGGCATCGGCTGGCGAGCACCATGACGTCTGCGCCTACGCCCGGGGCCGCCGTCACGCCTGCTCCCCCCGCTCGACGGGCAGTGCGGGCTCGGCATGATCGTCATCGACCGCTGCGCCATGCCTTCAAGCAAAAGCCCGCTGTCCATGGCCGTCGCCTTAACGCGACCCAGACATCAATGGCTTACAGTCGCTGGACTGTGGCCGGCGGTGATAGCGACCACAGCCGCAACGCGACAGCTACTGCCCGGCGTCGCGCCTCTTCCCGGAACTTTCCACACAGGTACGTCGATGTCCGGCAACGATCAAGCGCAACGCAGCGAACAGGGCGCAGACATTGCGCGCCTGCTCGCCGAAGTCGCAGCCGGCAGTCGCGACGCGTTCGAACACCTCTATCAGCGGACATCGAGCAAGCTGTTCGGCGTCTGCCTGCGGCTGATCCCTGATCGAGCCGAGGCCGAGGACGTGTTGCAAGACGTGTATGTCGGGGTCTGGGACAAAGCCGGGCAATTCGATCCTTCACGCGCCAGCGGGATTACCTGGTTGGCGATGATCGCTCGCAACAAGGCGATCGATCGCCTGCGCGCGATGCCGGCGGCAAACCGGCAGGCCTCGGTCGAAATGGCCGAACTTGTTGCCGATCCGTCCGCCTCGCCGCTGCAGGATGCGGAGACTTCTAATGATCGTGCCCGCCTGGATCGCTGCATGGAGCAGTTGGACGGACAGCGGCGCTCGTTGATCCGAACCGCTTTTTTTGAAGGTGCCACCTACGAGGAACTCGCACAGCGGATCGGCTCGCCGCTTGGTACTGTCAAGAGCTGGATCCGTCGCAGCCTGCTGCAACTGCGGATGTGCCTGGAAGCATGAGCACCTATCCGATCCCACCCGAAGACTCGGGACACGAGCCACCGGACGCCGACGCGCTGGCGGGCGAATACGTGCTGGGCGTCCTGGATGCCGCGGGACGCGCGCAGGCGCAGGCGCGCATCGAGGTCGAATCGACGTTTGCGCAGCAGGTACAGGCATGGGAACAAACCTTTGCAGGCTTGCTGGATGAAATCACCCCGGTTGCTGCAAGCGCGCACGTTTGGCCGCGGATCCGCACACGGCTGGGTTGGTCGCCTGTGCAGGGCGCACGACGCGGCGTTTGGCAGAACGTGACGTTCTGGCGCGGGGCAACCGCGGTGGCCGCCGCTGCTGCCGTGGCTGCGGTGGTCATCGGCTTCCTGCCGCCGACACCCACGCAGGTGCCTGCGCCGACGCGCGTGGTGGTGCAAGTGCCGCCGACCCCACCGGCCGAGCAACCCAAACCCGTTACCACCCTCGCCCACGACGACGGTTCTCCCGGCTGGCTGGCGTCGCTGGATATCGCGCACGGCACGGTGATGATGGTGCCGGTGCCCGCGCCGGCCGATGCGCAGGGCCGCGTTCCGGAACTGTGGCTGATTCCTGCTGGCGAGGCACCGCGATCGCTGGGGCTGGTTTCGATCGACAAGGCGCATTCGGTCACCATCCCGCAAGCCTTGCGTCGCGCGTTGACTGCCGATTCGACTCTGGCAATCACGCTGGAGCCATCGGGTGGCGCGCCGCAAGGCATTCCCACCGGCCCGGTGATCGCCAAGGGAAGCTTGCGCACCATCTGACCGTCTGCATCCGGATCCGGCAAACGCCCGTATCTCCCGAAGACAAACGCGTCGGGAGACATGCATGCGGCAGGAGCCGGCCACCACCGTGCAGACCGCGGCCGACTTCGCATTACGCGAAGCCGCCAAGACATCTGCATTGCAACGCTTCGCCGGAACGTTCCGGCGCTGGATCGATACCACCCCAACGGCCAGGCTCGACGAGGCCAACGACGACCGCATCGACTGGCTGCGCGCCGCGCCTTTCGTGGCGATGCATTTGGCCTGCGTGGCGGTATTCTGGGTTGGCGTATCGCCCGTCGCAGTGATCGTCGCGATCGCGCTGTATTCGCTGCGGATGTTTGCGCTGACTGCGTTCTATCACCGCTACTTCTCGCACCGCACCTTCCGCGCCTCGCGCAGCACCCAATTTGTTTTCGCCGTGATCGGCGCGTCGAGCGTGCAGCGCGGCCCCTTGTGGTGGGCTGCGCACCACCGCGACCACCATCGCCACACCGAGACGACGCTTGATCCGCATTCGCCCACCGTGTACGGCTTCGTGTGGAGCCACGTCGGCTGGTTCCTCACCCGCCGCGGCTTCCGCACCGACCTCGAACGCGTGCCGGATCTCGCGAAATATCCTGAACTGCGCTGGCTCGATCGCTATGACACGTTGATACCGGTGCTTCTGGCCGCCGCGCTGTATGCCTTGGGCATGCTGCTGCAGAATGTCGCGCCACAGCTGGGCACCAGCGGTGGGCAAATGCTGGTGTGGGGATTCTTCATCTCCACCACCGTGCTGTTCCATGCCACGGTCACGATCAATTCGCTGGCACATCGTTTCGGCACGCGCCGCTTCGACACCAACGACGACAGCCGCAACAACCTGTGGCTGGCGCTGCTGACCTTTGGCGAAGGCTGGCACAACAACCACCACTTCTTCCCGGGCACGGTGCGCCAGGGCTTCCGCTGGTGGGAAGTCGACCTGACCTGGTATGGGTTGCGCGCACTTTCCGCGTTGGGCGTGGTTCGCGACTTGAAGCCGATCCCGGACTGGGTCGCAGCCAAGGCGAGGGGTTGAGGCATGCGCATCGCGGTCGTCGGATCGGGCATCTCCGGGCTGGCCTCGGCATGGCTGTTGTCACGCCAGCACGAGGTCACGCTGTTCGAAGGCAATGACTACCTCGGCGGCCACACCCACACCCACGATGTCGAATTGCAGGGAAGGCATTACGCCGTCGACAGCGGTTTCATCGTGCACAACCCGCAGCACTATCCGCTGCTGACGCGTTTGTTCGACGAACTTGGCATCGCCACGCAGCCGACGACGATGAGTTTCTCCGTGCACAATGCCGCGAGCGGGCTCGAATACAACGCGGCCACGCTGGACAGCTTGTTCTGCCAACGCCGCAACCTGCTCTCGCCGCGCTTCCTTGGCATGGCCCGAGATCTGGTCCGCTTCTACCGTCACGCACCGGCCCTGCTGGACACGACCGGCGAAGGCCCGACGCTAGGCGATTACCTTGCCCAACATCATTACGGCGCGGCGTTCCGCGACGAGCACCTGGTCCCGATGGCATCGGCGCTGTGGTCGTCGCCGGCAGCTCAGATCCTGGCGTTTCCGGCGCGCCATCTGGTGCAGTTCATGGCCAATCACCAGATGCTGCAGCTCAGCGGCCGCCCGCAGTGGCGCGTGGTGCGCGGCGGCTCCGCCAGCTACGTGCGCGCGATGCGTGTGATGTGGTCGGTACACGAACGCTTGTTGTGCCCGGTGCTGTCTCTGAGCCGCGACGACGCCGGTGTGACGCTGCAGAGCGCTCGCGGCAGCGAACGTTTCGACCAGGTGGTTCTGGCCTGCCACAGCGATCAGGCGCTGGCGCTGCTGGCCGATGCCGATGAGCGCGAACACGCGATCCTCGGCGCGATCGCCTACCAGGCCAACGACACCGTGCTGCACACCGACGCCCGCATGCTGCCGCGCAAGCGCAAGGCCTGGGCGGCCTGGAACGCCTTCATCCCGCGTGATCCACGCGATGCCTGCACCGTCAGCTATTGCATGAGCCTGCTGCAGGGCATCGACTCGCCGGAACCGTTCGTGGTCACGCTCAACCGGAGCGAGGCGATCGACCCGGCGAAGATCCTGCGGCGCATGCGCTACCAGCATCCGGTCTACAGCCACGCCACCGTGTCTGCTCAGCAGCGCAAGGGCGAAATACAGGGTCGGCGTCGCACCTGGTACGCCGGGGCGTATTGGGGCTGGGGTTTCCATGAGGATGGGATGCGCAGCGCCGTCGAGGTCGCGCGCGCGCTGGGCGTGCGCTGGGGTGAAACACGGCAATCGCTGGCCACGCACGCGGGCAGCGGCGCGCTGGAGCCGGTGTCATGAGCGCGCCGGCCGCGCACGTCACCGCTGCACCCGCATTTGCCAGCGCCATCTACGAAGGCGTGGTGCAGCATCGTCGGCATGCACCGCATCCGCACGCCTTCAGCTACGGGATGGCGCAGCTCTACCTCGACCTGGCCGAACTCGACGCTGTGTTTGCGCAGCGCTGGCTGTGGTCCAACAACCGCCGCAACGTCGCCGAATTCCGTCGCAGCGATTACATGGGTCCGGCCCAGCTGTCACTGGACCAGGCCGTGCGCAATCGCGTCGAGACCGCGATCGGCCGTCGCCCGCGCGGACCGATCCGCCTGCTCACCCACCTGCGGTATGCCGGCTTCGTGTTCAATCCGGTGAGCTTCTATTACTGCATGGCCGAGGACGGCACGACGCTGGATTGCATCGTTGCCGAGATCACCAACACGCCCTGGCATGAACGCCATGCCTATGTGCTGCCCGTCCAAACCGCGCAGGCGCATGGTCGGGCGCTGCATTGGGATTTTGACAAGACGTTCCACGTTTCGCCGTTCATCCCGATGCAACGCCGCTACGACTGGCGATTCACCACGCCGGGCGACGACCTGCGCGTGCACATGGCCGTACTGCGCGACGGTACTTCCGAATTTGACGCCACCTTGACCCTGCAGAGGCGCCCGCTCGACGGGCCGGCGCTCGCACGCGTGCTGTGCCGCTATCCGTTGATGACACTGCAGGTGGTCGGCGCGATCCACTGGCAGGCGCTGCGGCTGTGGCTCAAACGCAACCCCGTTCACAGCCATCCCGCCCTGCCCCGAGAGCCGTCATGAACCAGATCGTATCCAGTGCCCTGCGCACGCCCGACGCCAGCGGATTCGGCTCGCTTGACCGTTTCCTGCGCCGCCGGTTGATCGCGCAATTGTCGCAATTGCAGGATGGCCGGCTGGTGCTTGAGGATGCCTATGGCACCGTCGAGCTCGGCACGCAGTCGCCGCAGGGCGCGGCGTTGCATGCGGTGCCAGTGGACGTTTGCATGCGCATCCGCGATCCGCGCTTTTATCGCCTGCTTGCAAGCCACGGCAGTGTCGGTGCCGGCGAGTCATTCATGGACGGCGATTGGGAGTGCGAAGACCTGGTCGGCCTGGTACGCCTGCTGGTGCGCAACCGTGAGCTGCTCGATGGCATGGAAACAGGCCTGGCGCGGCTGGGCGGACTGGCCCTGCGCGGCGTGCACGCGCTGCGTCGCAATACCCGCGAAGGCAGCCGTCGCAACATCGCCGCGCACTACGACCTGGGCAACGAATTTTTCGGTGTGTTCCTGTCGCCGGACCTGATGTATTCGTCGGCGATCTGGGCCGGCGACGACGACACCCTGGAGGCGGCGTCTGCGCGCAAGCTCGATCGCATTTGCCAGAAGCTCATGCTGCAACCCGGCGATCGCGTGGTCGAGATCGGCACGGGCTGGGGCGGCTTCGCAGTGCACGCGGCGCGTCATTACGGATGCCACGTGACCACCACCACCATCTCGAGTGAACAGCATGCGCTTGCAGCGCAGCGCATCGCCGAGGCGGGCATTGGCGACCGCGTGACCCTGCTGCTGCAGGACTATCGCGAACTGGCTGGCGAGTACGACAAGCTGGTGTCGATCGAGATGATCGAGGCCATCGGTGCCCAGTATCTGGAGACCTACTTCGGCCAGCTCGGACGCCTCCTCAAACCAGATGGCCTCGCGTTGGTACAGGCGATCACCATCGAGGACCATCGCTACGCGCAGGCACTGAATTCGGTGGACTTCATCAAGCGCCACGTGTTTCCGGGCAGCTTCATTCCGTCGATCACCGCGATGCTCGCGGCCAAGACGCGAGCCTGCGATCTGGCATTGACGCAGCTGGAAGATTTCGGGCTGTCGTATGCGCGGACGCTGCAGGCCTGGCGCGAGCGTTTCATGGCTCGCCTGCCGGACGTACGCGCGCAGGGATTCGACGAGCGCTTCGTGCGCATGTGGGAGTTCTACCTGGCCTACTGCGAAGGTGGTTTCCGCGAGCGCTCGATCGGCGTGGCGCAACTGCTCCTGGCCAAGCCTGGGCACCAGCGGCCTGCGCCCCTGCCCGCGATCGCGCACGGACGCTTGGATGCGTGATCATCCATTCCTGCAGCATCCACGCCTGCAGCATTCGCCACTGCAGCATCCACGCCTGCGCGCCTGGGGCAACCTCGGCGGCTACCAGGTGGTCTGGTTCGCCGCGGTGATCGGCGCCGGACGTGGCGTCGCATGGCCGGCCGTACTCACCGCAGCGGTGTTCATTGCGTGGCAGCTCGCGCTGTCACCACGACGCGGGCGCGAATTGCGACTGCTCATGGTTGCCCTCGCGCTGGGCGTGTTGATCGATGGCGGCCTGTCGCTGTCGGGGTTGGCGCGTTATGCGACGCCTGCCCCTGCACTGCCTGCGGGCGCGGCGCCGCTGTGGATCGTGTGCGTGTGGATGTCGTTCGCGATGACCGTGTCCGAGTCGCTTGCGTTCCTGCAGACGCGACCGTGGCTGGCCGCCGTGGTCGGCGCGGTGGGCGGACCATTGGCGTACCTGGGCGCCGGACGCGGCTGGAGCGCGGTCACGCTCATCACGCCGGGTATGTTCGGATTGATCGTGCTTGCGCTCGCTTGGGCGCTTGCGATGCCGCTGCTGTCGACGCTGGCGGCACGCTGGTCACGCCCGGTCGCGGGAATCGCCAGCCATCATTCCGGGAGAACCGCATGAATGCATGGCAGATGCTCGCAGTTGTCTGGCTGCTGGCCGCACTGTTGATGTCGATGGGCTGGGCGTGGCAGCGACGCCGGCGCAACATCGGCATCGTCGACGTGCTGTGGGCTGCCGGCGTGGGTGGCGCAGCGATCGTCATGGCGCTGTTGGGTGAAGGTGCCGTTTTGCCGCGGGTCCTGCTTGGCGCGCTCGGCGGCATGTGGAGCGCGCGACTTGCGCTGCACCTGTGGCATCGCGTCCGCGGCGAATCAGAAGACGGTCGCTACCAGCACCTGCGCACGCACTGGAACGGGCACCAAGGCAAGATTTTCGGCTTCTTCCAGATGCAAGCGCTGCTGATCGTGCTGTTCGCATTGCCGTTTGCATCGGTCGCCGCCAACCCCGTATCCCAACCGACGCCTTGGCTGTTCGTCGCCGTCGCCATCTGGGTCGCAAGCGTCGCGGGCGAAGCCCTTGCCGATCGCCAGCTCGCGCGTTTTCGAGCCAACCCGGCCAACACAGGCAAAACCTGCCGCGACGGACTGTGGCGCTATTCGCGGCACCCGAATTACTTCTTCGAATGGCTGCACTGGTTCGCCTACGTGGCACTGGCCGTTGGCTCGCCGCTGGCATGGCTGTCCTGGGCCGGACCGTTGGTGATGTTTGTGTTCCTGCGCTGGATCAGTGGCATTCCCTACACGGAGGCGCAGGCCCTGCGCACGCGCGGCGACGATTATCGCGACTACCAGCGCACGACGCCGATGCTGTTCCCGTGGTTCCCGCGCAAGAGTGCACCCCCTGCGCCTACCGCGCACAAATGAGAGCGTATCGATGAACGACACCACCGCCGCGATGGCCGACGAACTCGCCCACGACCAGTCCGCACCGGGCCTGCTCGGATGGGCCGAACGCGGCTGGCTGCCCGATCCCCTTGTGCGCTACGGGATCCGCGGCATGTGCCGGCAGAGATTGCAGGACGAACTCGCCGGCGGACTCGACGCGCAGGCGCGGCGGTTCCGGCAACGCATCGAACAGTTGCGCAGCAGCCCCGTGGCGATCCACACCGATGCTGCCAATGCGCAGCATTACGAGCTGCCGCCAGCGTTCTTCGAACTCTGCCTGGGCCGACGCCTGAAGTATTCAGGCTGCTATTACCCGCTCGGCAACGAAAGCCTGGACGCGGCCGAAGATGCAATGCTTGCGCTGTACGGCGCACGCGCCGAACTGTGCAACGGCCAGGACATCCTCGAGCTGGGTTGCGGCTGGGGATCGCTGACATTGTGGATGGCCGAGCACTATCCGCAGGCGCGCATCACCGCGGTTTCCAATTCGCGCCAGCAGCGCGAACACATCGAGGCACGATGCCGCGAGCGTGGGCTGGGCAATGTCCGCGTGTTGACCTGCGACGTCAACATGCTCGAACTTGATCCAGTCGCGTTCGACCGCTGCGTGTCGATCGAGATGTTCGAGCACATGCGCAACTACGACACGTTGATGCACCGCATCGGGCGCTGGCTGCGGCCCGGTGGCAAGTTGTTCGTGCACATCTTCGCCCATCGCACGGTCATGTATCCGTTCGAGACGCAGGGCGACGATAACTGGATGGGACGCCACTTCTTCACCGGCGGACTGATGCCGGCATCCGATACGTTGCTGTGGTTCCAGCGCGACCTGGCGATCGAACAGCGCTGGCACGTGGACGGCAGCCATTACCAACGCACCGCCGACCATTGGCTGCACAACCAGGATGCGAACAAGGCCCAGGTGATGGCTGTGCTGGAAACGGCCTACGGCAAACAGGCCGCGTCGCTGTGGTTCCAGCGCTGGCGGATGTTCTGGATGTCGTGCGCCGAAATGTTCGGCTACGACGAGGGCCAGCAGTGGCTGGTCGCGCACTACCGCTTCGTCCGTCCTTCCTGATCCGTACCCTTGCCGCCACCCGGAGCTCCACATGCGTACTACGCCACTGTTGCTGTCCGCCTGCATTGCCATGGTCGCGGCCTGCGGCGGGAAGAACGTCAAGCCAATCCCGCCGGTGGCCGCAGTGGACCTGCCGCGTTTCATGGGCGACTGGTACGTGATCGCCAACATCCCGTCGTTTCCCGAACGCGATGCCTATGGCGCGGTCGAGTCGTACGCGATGCGATCCGACGGCCGAGTCCAAACCACGTTCACCTATCGCAAAGGCAGCTTCGACGCGCCGATCAAAACCATGCATCCAGTGGGCACGATACGGCCAGGAACCGGCAATGCGATCTGGGGCATGCAGGTCGTCTGGCCGATCAAGGCCGAGTACGTCATTGTCTATTTGGCACCGGACTACTCACAGACCATCATCGGTCGCAGCGATCGCGACTACGCCTGGGTGATGGCACGCACGCCGACCATCAGTGACGCTGATTACCAAGCCAACCTGCAACGTCTGCGCGACTTGGGCTATTCACTCGAGAAGTTGCGCAAGGTGCCGCAGCCCCCGCCGGATACGAACGCCCGCCGTTGAGCGAGGCTGACTCCAATGCAAATATCGGAGCGGATTTGGCTTCGATTGATTGGCCGGGGGTCTATTGCCTTGAACACCATCCCGAGCCGCGGAACCCTGCGCGGCAGGCTCATCACACAGGAGATGGAGCAACCGCGAGGGCGTGGTCCAGCGCATGCAAGCGCCTTTCGCGCGCTGGCAAGCTTCGTATCGATCGTCGATTCAACGAAGCGTTTCAACGCAACAGGCGCAGGTCGCAGACCGCCATTCACGCCAAGGCATCGGCGAAACCCGCATGCGGGCTATAAATAATGAGGTTCTTGCCGCGCAACGTGATCTCCACAAACAACCAAGGCTGGAAACACCTGACAGCCTGCGATGTCACATCGCGCTGATGACTTTCCTGCTAGCTCATTGATTCATCTGGGTTTCCAGCGCAACCCTGGCAGGAAAAAATGCAGGCTGTGGCCTGGATGGTGGTGGATGCAGTCTCGAGCGAACTTCTCTCTGGCCTAATTCCCGTTAACAAGGAAATTAGCAGGCAATTTCAGCAGATCCGGGCTGCCGCCGCCGGATTCCGCGGAACAACGTGTCGAACCTCAACGCCTAGCCGATACATTCCGGCGTTGATGAATACCCAGACGCCCGCCTGAATTCAGGCAATACGCCAGGCAGGAGCCGTTCGTCGGATTCTCGGATCGGGCTGGCCGCTCTGCGTTTGCAGCCGCGTACATTCGATACGCAGGCCGCGCAGCCTTGGCGCTGGCGAGTGAGGCAATCCCCCATGCCATCCGCACGTCGAACCCGCAAGTTATTAGTTGTGCGTGTCGAGCCATTGCAGTTCGCCAACGGCCTGCGTCTATTGACGCCAGACCTGTTCGCCGGATCGCAAGGCGCGGAGCAGGACCCACGGACGGTCCATGTCGACTTGATCCGTTCCGCGGACCTGGTGGCATTGTCGGTCGACGCCGTTGGCTGCGAACTGGTCAGCGGCGGCGTTGAACCTGCTCATCTTCGACCGATCGCCGGCTTTGCCGGCCCCCACCTGGTGGTGACGTACGGCTTCCAGCACGTCGGCGAGGAAGCGGTTTACGAGGGCAGCGCGGGTAGCGGGCTGCCGGTGCCGAACGAATTCGACCCCTCACAGAAGCCCGTCGAAGAGCCGCTTGCGCCAGGCCAGGATCCGAATGCACGCGTGATGGTCCCGGTCGCCGCACGCGCTGCGCGCGGCAGTCGCCTTGTCTTTACGATTCCCGCCGACGAGACCATCGAGTTTTCCCGCGCGGGGCTCCTGGCGGCCATGGGCCGCCTCGAGTTGGCGCTGCACAAACTCGCCGCCCCCGGCGACGCGCCAAGTGCCGGGCGCACCGGCGAGGCGACATCGGCCGTCGAGCCATGGCATTCGCTCGTGGTCTTGCCGGGTGGCTTGGTCGCGAAGGTGTCAGGGGACGCGATCGAAGTATCCAAAGCCAGCACCACCCAGCTGCGCGGGATGGGTGCGCCTCCTCCCGACTCGCTTGCCGGCATCGCCTTCCAGGCACGCGAACTGCGCAGGCTTCGCCCCTTTCTGCAAACGCGCGCCGCGATCCCGATGCGGGGCACCAAGCTCCCGGATCACCACTTGCTGGGCCCGGGAGGGCTGGTGGGTGAAATCCCACGCCCGTTTCGGCAGCTGCCGAAGTTCAGCTATGCGCCGACGCCGGGCGAAACGTCCATCGAAGCGCCCTACCGGCTGATGATCTCGCCAGGCAGCGAAGCAAGGTGGATTCATGTCAACAAACCTGCGGCGGCCGGCGACGCTGCAACGCATGTCGAGCTGTGGCACACGCGGCTGGGCAACGCCAAGCTCAATGCCGAAGGCACGGTCAGCGGCGACGAGCGTAATTCCGGGCGTCGCATCGTCCGAGCCGTGTGGACGCGCGACCGCGACAGCATGGCCAAAGACGATTGGCAGAACCCGACATCGCCCAATCCCGTGCACGACAACGACCATCCATTCCGCATGTCGCTCGATCCGGCCGATCGCCACATGCTGGTGCGGCAATCCTCGGAAACGCTGATCGGTAAAGGCGGCCCGATCAATCCGGTTCCGATTGCTGCGCGTTCACTGTGGCTGTCCGCGTTGGGCGCGTGGCTGGACCTGCACGGCGCGTGGACCACCAAGCCCTACTCAAGGTCCGGCATCCGCTCGATCCTCGCCTGGGATCACGTCGCGCCGCTGGGCCGCGACCAATACGTGCGCGTGGTGTATCCGGGCTATCTGTATCCATGGGGCCACCAGGCGGCGCTGGTCAAGGTGACCGCACGCAAGATGAAGGATGCGGCACCATCGGTCGCCGGCCTTTACCAGCGCAAGTTCCTGGTCATTGGCGAGCCTCGCCGGGTCTACGCCGATCACCATGACCTGCCGTACACGGAAGTCAGCATTCGTCCCCTTGTCACCCCGGTGATCGATGAACCCAGCGGAAATCCGGGCGACAGCCAGGACAATTTTTTCTGGCCCAGGGTCGGAGGACAACCCTTCGAATTCATCATCGATGGGTTCGACCATGCGGGCCAACCTGTGCGACTTCCAATGCCGCTGCTGTGGGTGGCCGAACAGTTCCAGGATTTCGCTGGCGTCGACAAGGCCTATGACTCGGATCCCAAGCGGAAGGTGGCGGCCAACGGACAACGGGTGGCGTTCGCGCCGGTCGCCACGGGTGGCGACACCGTAGTGGCGGTGGCGACGCTCGCATTCCAGGGCAAGGCCGAACTGGGCACGTCGACGCCACGCATGACCAGCGCCGAGGTGCTGATTCCCGCCGTGCAGCAGCTGTCGCCGACCGGACCGGTGCCGATCGCCTACCACCCTGCCTATAAGGCGCATGGATTCTCCGGTGTCGCCAACAGCGGGGAATTGTGGGCGCGCGTGCTGGTACTGGGCGAACAACAGCCCGAGCACCCCACCGACCCGATGGTGCCGTTGCCGGTGCTTCGCTTTGGCGACGGCGCCCCGAGTGGCAGCGACAAGAGTGGCGGATTCCTGACGCCCAACGTGCCGATCCGCGGGCTGTCGCGCGTCGCCGGCACGGTTGGCGATGCCGCCGGCATGGCGACGCAGACGTTCGACCCAAAGACGTACTTCAAGGATTCATCACCGAAGCTGTTCGGCCTGATCGACCTGGGCGATGTCGCGGTCACGGTCGACAGCGACCTGCCAAGAATCCCGAAGATCATCTCCGAGCTGGTCGGCCGCGTCGAAGGACTGGTCAAAGACATCGGCCGTGCCGGCGAGGCGCTGGCCGATGCCATCGCCGAAGCCGATCGAATGGTCGCGCGCGCCGCTGACAAGACCGCGGACCTGAAAGCCGCCGCGCAGGCTGCCGTGGATGCCGCCGCCGATGCCAAAGGGCCATTCGACGAGCTGTCCGCGCAACTGCCCAAGCTGCTCGCGCGCATCCAGAACAATGGCAAGTCCGATGGAGCCGTGAAGCTGCTCTTCGACGAATTCAAGCTCCAGGTCCAGGAGACCGTTGCCAAACTCGAGGTCGTTGCCGACCATCTGCCGCCGTACATGGCGACCGTTGTCCGCGCGATGGCCGATGCCGTGCGCGTAGTCGTCCTGGAGACGATCGATCTCGTCGAGGATATGTACAGCTACGTCACCGGCCTTGCCGAAACCGGTGCGTTGGCGCGCATCCGCTTCGAGTGGAAGCCGCGCCTGGCGTCGTGGCCCAATGCCCACGCACCGCTGCTGCAAGTGAAGGAAGACAGCCTGGTGTTCTCGATCGAGGCGAAAACCGGCTTCGACGGCAAGTCCAGCGTTCAAGCCATGGCCGAGATGCACGACTTCGCACTGCACCTGTTTCCGGATGCGGAACTGTTGGAGCTGTCGTTTGACCGTTTCATGTTCAAGGCCGGCACGTCCGGCAAGCCCGAAGTCGACATCGTCCTGCACGACATGCAGTTCAAGGGCGTGCTGTCGTTCGTCCAGGACATCAAGGACTTGATCCCGCTTGATGGCTTCTCCGATCCACCGAACCTCGCGGTCACCGCAGAGGGCATGACGGCGGGTTTCACGCTGGCGCTGCCGAACCTGGCGCTGGGTGCCTTCAGCATCTCCAACCTCTCGCTCGGCGCAGACGTGCTGGTTCCGTTCATCGGCAAGGCGGTCAGCATCGGCTTCAACTTCTGTACCCGCGAACGGCCGTTCACCCTCGCCGTGGTGTTTATCGGCGGCGGCGGCTGGGTCGGCATCCGCGCGTCCGCCCATGGGTTGGAGGTGCTGGAAATCGGCCTCGAGGCGGGCGCCTGCATCGCGCTCGACTTCGGCGTGGCGTCGGGGTCGGTGTCGGCCATGCTCGGCATTTACATCCGCCTCGAAAGCGAGAAAGGTTCCATCGCCGGCTATTTCCGCCTGCGCGGCGAAGTCGACGTGCTGGGCCTGATTTCGGCCGCGATCGAGCTATACATGGAGCTGCTGTACCAGCCGCCCACGGGCAAGCTGATCGGGCAGGCCAGGATCACCGTCAACGTTTCGGTGATCGGCATCTCCAAGTCGGTCGAGATCAGCGCGCAGCGGGTGTTCGCCGGTTCGCGCGGCGATCCGTCGTTCCTGCAGGTCATGGACGCCGGCAGCGGCACGTCCACGGCCTGGACTACCTACTGCTTGGCCTTCGGCGGGGAGTGATGCCATGGCGACCGAGTACTACATCGCCTGTGCACTGCCGTATTCGGCAGCGGCGGACCGCGATTTCCACGTGTCGCTGTTTTTTTCGCCGACGATCCGGCCCGATGCCGACAGCACGCTGCGGCAATCCCGCGTGTGCGTGGATTGGGCCGAGTGCGCACGCACGCGGCTGGGAATCGAACTGTTCGACCAGGACGGCCGGATCGAATGCGAAGCCCTGCTCGACCCGATCGACCCATCGCTGTGGCGCGCCCTGTTTCCGCCCTCCACGCCGGTCAAGGCGCCCGCCGTGCCGCGCTGGGAAAACCGCCACTGGCGCAGTTTCGCCGCGCGCACCGTGCACGACATCGCGCGCGACCTGCACATGGCGACGATCTACGCCGATCCGACCACGCCTCCACGCCCTCAAGACCATCCGCTGGCCGAGCAGATGTCGCGAATGGTCGTTGGCAATGAGTACTACCACGTCGAAGGCGAGGGTAAGGCCGGACGCCGCGTCTACGACGAATCGAAAATGACCGAGGACCTGGATCGCGTCATCGAGAGCCGCGAACCGCTGGCCAGTGTGGAACGGTTCGTGGCCGGCCACGAGGACTGGCTCGAGCGCGCCGCGCTGGAGCTGCATCGCTGCCGCCGCTACTACGAGCGACCGGAGTCGCAGCTCGGCTATCAAGCCCACCCCACGCCGGGCGCAAGGGTGCCGCCGATCGCGCCGCCGCAGCCGGAGTTCCACGAGCGCTGTGCGATGGCAGGCGACCATCCGGCGCTGCTGCGGCGCCTGGGACTGGTCATCGACCTGCGCGTTGCCGATCCCGCGCGGCTTCAGCAGGCGCATTGGTTGACTGCACGCGTCTCCATCGACGGCGATCTCGGCGCGTGTCGAAGTGCGCGCGTGCGGTGCCAGCGTGCCGGCGACGACCTGGTGAGTACGCCCGCCGGCAGCGACTGGTCCGAGGGCGCCCTGCGCTTGGGCGACGAGCACCGCTTCAGCGTGCTGACGCTCGATACTGACGGCAGCGCGCTCAAGACCGAGCGGTTCCTGTGGACGCTGCCACGACTGATGCAGGTCGAGCAAAACGGCGATCCGGTCAACGCGGCCACGCCGGCACTGCGTTCCGGCGGATTCACCATCGCCGCCACGCAGCAGGCGCTCGGCATCCAGCAGCGGCTGGCGCGGCAGAACGACCTCGAGGCCGATTTCGACAACGGCAGCGCGCCGGAGCTGCATGCCGAAGACGTTATCCGCGGGTTCCGCGTCGAGGTGTGGGACGACACGTCCCGGCGCTGGGCGTCGCTGCATCAACGGCTGTCGTACCTGTCGGTCGAGGGCTTCGGCGAGGTGTTCGACGGTGTGCCGGAAACAGGCTTTATACAGGGCACCGCCGCGCACGAAACCCCCAACGTCGACCAAGCGCCGGTGCACGTACATGATGCGTTGTTCGGTTGGGAAGGCTGGAGCCTGTCGGCACCGCGTCCGGGCAAGCGCGTCCGCCACGACAACGGCGATGAAGTGTTCGAGGACACGCCGGACCTGCCACCCGGAGACCTGGTGCACCCGATCCGGATCCGCAACGAGGTCGAGCCGGGCACGCTGCCACGGCTGCGTTACGGCCGTCGCTACGCCTTCCGCGCGTGGGCCGTCGACCTGGCCGGCAATTCGCGCCCGCATACGCTGAATCCGGATCCGGTGGCGCCGCCGGACGGGGTCGCCGCAATGCTGGCTGCCGGCTCGCCGGACGCTGCCGCGCCGGCCAATGCCGCGACATTCCCGTCCAGCGCGCTGCGGGTCGCCACGCACGCGATCCTCGAGCGCCGTCGCCTGCTGGTGGTGCCCCCGGCTGACGGCATCGGGAGCGCCGGAACCGTCGGCAGCCTGTTGGCACATCCGGAACTGGGACCCCTGGTCATGGAGCGCCTGCGCACGCGACCGACGGTCGCTGGACGCGGCGACGCGGCGACGCTGCATGCGCAACTAGGCCGGCGGTCCCTGGTGTCGACGGCGATCGCCGGCGCGATTGGAGATACCAGACAGCCATTCATCGCCGACGTCGCGCTGCGCGGAGCGCGCGACTTGGCCGCGCTGATCGGCTCGCAGGCTGCGGCCATCGGAATCAGTGCGCGCGCACCGGCGGCCGACGCCATCGCGCGCGCGCTGCAGACTGTGACCCCGCTACACCCTTTCCTGCGCTGGGATCCGGTGCCCAGCCCTGCGCTGGTGCCGCGCAAGCGCTATACCGAAGGCGAGTCCCTGCGGGTGCTTGTGATCCGCTCCGGCGTGGTCCAGGACCCGTCCACGCTCGCGCTTACGATCAGTGAACCGGCGGCCTATGCCGCGAGTGCCGAAACGACCATCGAGGACGTCGGCTACCTCGGCACCAGCGAGCGCCACCTGGCCCCGCCGAAGATCAGCCAGATGCAGGCCGAGCTTCACGGCATGTTTGACCTCGCGATCGGAGCGACCCCGGACGCCAGTCACACACGGATGCTGGGCTGGGCGCTGCGCGAGAACGGCACGTTCCAGGATCTCGATCGCGCCGACATCGACGATCCACCCAATCGAGTCCCGCAGCCCAACGTCGACATCGTCCACGTCGGCACGCCGACAACGGCGCTCAAGACGCTGCCGCTGGACGTCGGCGAAGCGCCCGCGCCCGGCCAGACCATCGTGCACGACGTCGACGACCTCGGCCTGCCCTACCTGCCTGACCCGATGGCGCGCGGCCTGTCGATCGTGTTCACCGAAGCGGGCCGCGACCGCGCACTTCCGTTCCCGTTCGGCGCCGAGGGTTTCACTGCTGCCTACGGCGGCAACTGGCCGGAGATCGAGCCGTTCCGGCTGGTGCTTGCCGGCAGCGCGGAGCTGGACGGGAATGTCAAAGGACGCGTGGTCTCGATCACTCTGCCGCCGGGCGACATCCAGACGTTCCGCCTCGCCAGCAGCCTACCCAAGGACCAGCTCGAGCTGATGGGCCCGTGGCGCAGCTTGCCGCCTTCGGTTCGCGACAACCCGGACGTCGCCGAAACTGCCGGCGACGGCTGGTTGTGGGGGCTGTCGCCATTCGAGGATGTGATGCTGGTGCACGCCGTGGACCGCCCACTCGAAGCCCCGCGTCCCATCCGCCTGATGCCAGTGCGCGACGAAGGCGCAACCCACGTGCATCTGTTGGGCGCAATCGACCTGCACGGACCGAGCACCGACAGCCTCGCCGCGGAGGCCGCGTGGACCGATCGCGTCGACGACCTTTCGCTGCCGCGATGGCAGGACCTGCCAACCAGCGCCACGGCATTCCGCACGCACGTACGTCCCTATGAGGACGTGGCTCTGCTGGGCAACGCTGATGCCGAAGTCGTATTGCCCACCGTGGGCAAGATCAGCGTGCACAACGCTCGGCATGAGCTCGGCGACACCCGCCACAGGCGTATCGGCTACCGCTTCCGCGCGTCCACGCGGTTCCGTGAGTACTTCCGGCCGGCGTTGCTGGTCGCCGACGGCGATAATCCGCTCGATGACGGGCAGAGCGTGGTCGGACCGGTCGTGCAGGTATCCGTGCCGTCTTCCGCGCGTCCCGCCGCCCCGATCGTGCACTCGGTAATCCCTCTGTTCCGCTGGTCGGATGCCACCGAGTCGGAGCAGCCAATGTCGCGGCGCCATGGCCGTCGCGCCGGTGTACGCATCTATCTCGAACGACCGTGGTTCTCCAGCGGCGACGGCGAGCTGCTCGGCGTGCTGCTCGCCCGTGGCGGCGATGACAACATCGGTCCGCCCGCAGAAGACCAGTCAGGCTTCCCGTTCGTGAGCAAGTGGGGATCAGATCCGATCTGGATAAGTGCCGAGGTCACGCCGCGCGCGATGTCGATGCTGCAACTCGACAACCTGCTGCACAGCGTGGGGCTGGATGACCGGGGCCTGCCTGGGCAGCCGGTGACGCCGGCGGCGCAGCTGCCGCTGATGACATCGCCCAACCAGCCGATCGTCACCGTCGTCGGATACGAACCGCAGTACAACCTGGCGCGCGAACTCTGGTACGTCGATATCGCCCTCGATCCAGGCGCACATTTCTGGCCCTTCCTGCGCCTGGCGGTGTGTCGTTACCAGCCCGACAGCATTCCCGGCTGTCATCTCTCCGCGCCCGTGCGCTGCGATGTCGTGCAACTGCCGCCGGAACGGCAGACCAGCGTGAGCCGCACCGATGACCGTCACGTGCGCGTGGTGACCAGCGGGGCTGTGGGGCTGCGCACGCGGCCCGAACGGAGCTCCCAACCCGATAGTGCGTTCGCAGACGCCGTCGACCGCAATCGCACCTTGATTGCACGCCTGCAGCGTCGTGATCCGCTCATCGACACCGACCTGGGCTGGCAAACGAAGATCGCCAAACGGATGGTGCTGCGCGGGCGCGGAGCCAATGACCATGAGGTCGCGTGGGTGACCGAGCTGGATGCCGGCGAGGAGATTTCCCTGACTCGCCCCGGACATGGCCCGGGGGACTGGCGCGTCGTGGTGGAGGAATGGGAGATGCTCGAAGGAGATCCTATCCATCTCGATATTCTCCTCGTCGACATCGACCTGCCCCGATCGGAACGCCGCCTGATCTACGCCGACGAAATCGACTTGTAGCCTGCGCAGGGTTGCATGTGCCCAACCAGGCGCACGGACGAGCGCGGGCTTCGGATCGTTGACCGACGTTCGGCCTACCAACTTCTGTTCGGGCAAGTCTGGCAACAGCGAAACATGCCCCGCATGCCATCTTCCTCGCACGATGCATCCTCACTTCGACCAGTGAGGTTGTTACAAACCATTGATTTTTGTGGCCACCGTGTGCGCCTGTTGCAACGGGAAGTGGGCTGAGTATTTGGTGGTGGATGCAGTCCTGGGCGAACCTCTCTCTAGGCCCAGATTCCCGGTTTCAGGGAAATCGGCAGCGTGGTTCCACAAAACAACCTGCCCCGACTGAGCTCTTAGCCCGCAAATCCACTGCCTGACTGACTTTCGGCTAGATTCGAGAGCCACCTGAGCAGGGAACGTATCAAGGAACTCAACAGGGAACGTATTGCGCTTTTTCAGATGGCGCTGCGTCGAACGTTTCGGTGGCCGCTTTTCTTTAGTGAATTTCCCCCGCGCTTACGCCGCCCGCAGAAGTTTCGAGCACGCGCTTGCGGTGCTGGTAACGACGCTTGCCGGGCTCTGTCAGCACGGGTTTGCGCGGGGAACGGTTTAGCAATACTGCTCCCGCCTGCGAACAGGAAGGCCCGCTCAGCTTGTGCGCTCTTTCGCCGGCAGCGCCGGTGCCGATGTATTGGCGAACCGCTGCACCAGCCAGTCGACGAATACCCGCGCCCGCGGCGACTGCTGGCGGTTTTGCGGCATCAGCGCCGAAACGGGCGTCGGCGCGGGCGGGCACACTGGCAGCACCTCGATCATCGTGCCGTTGCGCAGGTCGTTGCTGAACCGGTAGCGCGGCGCCTGCACCAAGCCGAAGCCGAGCCGCGCGAGTGCCGCGGCGGTGCAGGAGCCGGTGACGGTGACCCCGGTCGGCAGCCCTGAGCCGGTCGTCCAAGGCGCGCGCCGCGGGCTGCCTTTACGGCGTGGCGGAGCTGGAGTAACGGGCTCAGGCTCACTTTTTCAAGGCGCAAGTGAAAGAACAATGCCCCAAACCTCATTTGTCACGTCAAATCGTCAGGCACTTGGAACTGCGCTTGGAGCACCTCACAAAGCGCAAAACACTGGCGAAAGTGCACTTTCTTTCCGAGTGACAAGGAGTCGCGGGGACAGGTTGGGCCAACCTGTTTCCTTTAGTTCCTGTTAGTTGGATTTCAAGTGAGCGAAGTCAGACCAGACCCGACTCCTCGGCCCAGATTTGCGCATCGGCACCGGCTGGAAGACGCATCGGGCAAGTCGGATCGTTCACCGCAAGCCACACCGCCTTGGCGACGTCGTCGGGGTTGGTGACCAGTCGGGAGGGATCCTTCATGCCCGCAAAGACTTTTTTCACGAAGTCCGTGTAATCCTCCGGTATCTCGCCCTGCATCCTTGGCGCAGCGTTCTGACCGAAACTCGTGGCCGGGGCAGCGCCCGGCAGCACCAGTGTCGCGCGCACGTTGAACGGCGCCAGTTCGACCGCTAACGCTTCGGTGAACGCGTTGACCGCCGCCTTGCTGGCGGTGTACACGGACAGCAGCGGAAGCGGTCGCAACGTCACGGAGGAGGTGACGTTGACCACCACGCCTGCCTTGCGCCGCCGGAACTGTGGCAGTACCGCCCGGGTCATCGCGATGGTGCCCAGCGTATTGGTTTCAAACACTTCTCGGGCCGTGTCCATGGAGGTGGTTTCCAGCGGGCTCATCACGCCGATTCCAGCATTGTTGACCAGCGCGTCGATGGGGCCGGCCGCGTCCACGCACCGGCGGATGCTGTCGGCATCGGTGACATCCAGGGCCAGCGTGCGCAGATGCTCCGATGTCGGCAGGACGTCCTCTCGAGGGGTGCGCATCGTTGCGATGACGTTCCAGTCGCGTTGAAGGAAGTACTTCGCGGTTTCGAGGCCGAAGCCGGACGAGCAGCCGGTGATCAGGACGGTTTTCATGGGGGAACTCCAGGGGGTGGTGGACAGTGACATCACGATAGTGCTTGTCAGCCGGACTCTCTACCGTAGATACTCCGCAATTATCGTTCGAGAGTCCGAAAATGATCGATCCTCTGGCCGAGGTAGTGACGCTGCTGCAACCTGGCGCGCCGTTCTCGAAATCGGTTTCCTGCGCAGGCGCTTGGCAGGTCCGACGCTCGAAAATCGGGCAGCCCTTTTACTGCGCGATCATCGAGGGCCAGTGCCGACTGTCTGCAGACGGGCTCGATCCCATCGTCCTCGAGCCCGGCGACTTCGTGCTGATTCCCGCAGCGGAGGGCTTCACGATGTCGAGCCTGCTGCCGGTGAGGGAGCAGGACATCACGACCCCGCCTGTCGAGGTGCGTCCCGGAGAGTTCAAGCTTGGCGATCCAAACGGCCTGCCGGATGTGCGGATGCTCGTGGGCCATTGCGAATTTGGCTCACCGGACGCGGCCCTGCTGGTCTCGCTGCTGCCGCAGCTCCTGCACGTACGCGGTGAGAGCAGGCTGACCACGCTAGTGCAGCTGGTCGGCGACGAGTCTCGCGCGCGGCGGCCCGCACGCGACGTGATCACCGCGCGCCTGCTGGAAGTGCTGCTTATCGAAGCGCTGCGCACAACGGCCGGCAACGTCGTATCGCGAGGCCTGTTGAGCGGCCTCGGGGATGAACGCCTCGCGGTGGCACTGCACCTGATGCACCAGCACCCGACCCGGCCGTGGACGGTCGCGCAGCTGGCAAAGGAGGCTGCGTTGTCGCGTTCGACGTTCTTTGAGCGGTTCAATCGCGCCGTGGGCATCACTCCCATGGAATATCTGCTGACATGGAGAATGGCGTTGGCCAAGGACCTGCTGCGCAAGAAGCACAGCAGCGTCGCGGATGTCGCCGAACGCGTCGGCTATGGTTCGGCCGCCACCTTCAGCGTTGCATTTTCCCGTCATGTGGGCCTAGCACCTACGCGGTACGCTCAAGCAAAATACGGACCACCATCGACTTTCTTTTGAACCATTGAGAAACACAGCATTACGCCGTGTTCTGGGATGCAAGCCGCGCAGCCACACTGCGGCCAAAAGTGAGGCCCACTCGCACTGCCATCTTCGCCAGTACAGACGAACTCGCTGCTGTAGGCCTGGATGAGCCCGGGACCAGGAGGAAGTCTGTTCTGGACTGCAAACACGCAGCCGGCGAGCTGCTGGCGAGCTAATGAGTGGCAGAACGAAACGCGAACCAGCTCGCGCAGTGTGCGAGCAACGAACTTTCCAAGGCGACGCGAGGCGAGACGTGGATCGCCGAAAAAGTCGAGGCTGACCCAAATTTCAATCGGAGATGCGCTGGCGCGCCATGCGGAACGTCTGGTCGGCCAGTTCTTACACGTGAGAGAAATTCCCCGTGCAGCTCTCATTCACACACAAAGCATCCTCTCTGCGACCAGAGGAGATACACCAAGCCTTTGATTTTTGTGGCCACCCTGGAGATTTCATTCAGAGAGAAGAACTTGGGGCTGAGTATTTGGTGGTGGATGCAGTCCTGGGCCAACCCGTCTCTGGCCGGATTTCCCGTTAACAAGGAAATTAGCAGGCAATTTCAGCAGATGCGAACTACCGCAGCTCCTCTTCTGACACAAACGCCTGGACCATGGACGTTTCCATACAATCCAGTCCTGGAGTTATCAGGGAAGCCGAACAGGGAAAAGAGTTTTAGGAACAAGCGACATTCGACACCGGGTGGCTAGTTGTTGAGGTTCGACAGCTAGCGCGACATGGCTCATCGCTTACAGATTCCAAGCAAGTTCACTCGCAGCGATATCTCCAAATCGGCGCTTTATCCAAAAGCCGCGTCGCGCGATACCACTTACGGCGCTGGCTTGACCAAGGCGCCGACCAGACCCAGATACTCCTTGAAATCCAAGGTGTTGCTTTTGTCAGTATCAAACTTCGATATTGGTGGCGCAGACGCTCCAGCTTTCTCGATAAGTTCGAGCTTGAGATATTCGACTGGTCCCAGGCTGCCATTTCCGTCGGTGTCCTTGGCCACGAAGTTGTCGTGCAGATTGCGTAACGTCCTGGCGTTTTGAATCTCTTGCCAGCCCGCGCCGAACTCGGCGACAGACAATGTGCTGTCGCTGTTCTTATCCCAGCGTTTGAACATAGTGTCTGCTTCAACGGCTGGCTTCAACGTCGCCACGGGAGCGACAGCAGGCGTCTGCGCCTGTACCTGAAACGTCACAACAACGGCTAACACGCATGCTACGCGCCCCCGACTCGAACCGAGGATTTTCATGCGTTGACTTCCTTGCGGGGCGCGGCTTCGATGGTGATCAGGTCACGGATTTCCGGCGTGCGCAGCCCCACCATCATCGGGTTACGGACGTTGGGCAAGAAGCAAAGATCGAAGATCTCGCTGATGTCACCATCGAAACGTATCCAGTTTTGGACGTCGCCGTTAGTCAACGAAACGATCTGCACGCCGCACCAGGGTTCAACATCGCGCTTCTGGAGCTCGGCATCCAGCTGCAGGCCCTCGAAGCGTTGGTTACGTGGTTTGGACAGACCGACTGCGGCGGTGTTGCCGATGATGGACAGGCCACGCAAGAACCCCGGGAAGAACGCAAGCGGCACGAACGCCTTCTTTTCGAAGTCGACCCAGCCCAGTTCGCCAGTGCCTGCATTCAGCACCCATAGCTTGCCGTTCGCCCAACGCGGGGAATGCGGCATGGACAAGCCCTCGCAAACGATTTCGTTATTCTCGATATCGATCACCACGCCGCCGTCCTTGCGTCGGTCGCGCCAACCGTCCACCGCGTCGCTCTTGCACACGGCGGTGACGTACTTCGGCTCGCCGTCCACCATGGCCAAGCCGTTGAGGTGGCAACGATCCTCGGGCGCGAGCTTGCTGATGAAATCCGGTTTCCAGATCGGCTTGAAGCTGTGGGTCATGCTCAGCTCGGCCAGACAGGAGTATTTGGTGTTGACGAACACCACCTTGCCGTTCTTGCGGATGCCGAGTTCGTGTATGTCCAGATCGCCAATGGTCTGCGCATTGCGCGGTACATAGCACTTGTCAAATTGACCGTGGATGACCTCATTGGAACCCAGCACGTTCTCGAAGCGCCACAGCTGGTACAGCCCACCCAGGTACAAGCGCTGGGCGTTGCCAACAATGCCCATAGCTCGTTCGAAGATGCGTTCGAAGAAGGAGACCCTCCCATTCTTGTCGCTGCCCACGAGGTAGAGTCGACCGGTCTGGTAGGAAGATATCGCCAGCGACAGACGGTTGCCGGCCAACCAGCTAGCCAGTCCGCGCGAGCAGCTCTTTTCCACCTTCAGCTGCGTGATATCGAGCGGCGCGTTGGCCGAAGACCCTGCGGCGCCGTCCTGCGCTGGGCTGTCGGGGGTGCCGGACGGCTCCGGCACCGGGATCGGTGCCTCGGCAGTTACTGGCTCCAAGCCTACTTTGGATTCGACTTCGGGATCGGCGTCAATGACTCCACTGTCGCGGGGACTACGTTTCCTGCTTGCCATGGAACTCTCCACTGTTCAGTGCCGCGAAAGACATGTTCACCTCATCACCAGCGAATAATCCTTTAATTGAGCTTGACTAATCGACAATCAACGGCGATCGATCCAAAACCGGATTGAGATCCGAATGCCATGTCATCTTGAATAGGATGCTCGCACTCCGACAGAAGGATCTGCATGCGAGCTTACCAAGCGAAGCGCATCCCGACCTGTCCGCTCACGACACTTTCCAGCGCACCGCCGTCCTGCCATGTCGCGCCACCAAATACCGACAGGCGACCCATGTCCACGTTCAGGCCCGCCTCGACCAGCGCGTTGGTTCCCTTGGCATTGGTCTCACCGAAAAAATCATCGTTGATCGAGAAGCGATTCTTGCCATCGAACTCGCGCACCGCGTTGATGCTCGCATACGGAGTCCACACTGTCCCATCGCTCCCGAAGCCCTTGCGGAACATCACACCTACCCGGCCGCGTGAGGAATCACCGCCTTCAGACTGGAAGCGCGCGAGCGCACCCGACAAGGCGCCAATATCGCCCACCTGGATGCGGGTGTACTGGACCTGCGGCTCGATCTTCAGTCCGTTGCCCAGGATCCAGGCATATCCGCCCTCCAGGCTCAAAGCGTTCGCATTGCCGGTCGTGCGGATCTCGCCCGCCGGGGTGTGGAGTTTCGCGTCGAAACGCATGTGTCGGTAGGACGCATCCAGGTAGAAGCCGGTCGGTGAGAGCCATGTGGCGTAAGCGCCATACGTATTGCCATCAATCGTGCTCGCGCCAAGACCGGCACCCTGCAAGCGTTGGCGGCCGTCGGACTTGCCAGCCAGCACGCCGACGCTCAGCGCATCGGAGATCGCGAAGTCCGCGCCCACTTCCGTACCTGAATTGCGCTGGTCGAAGGCGAAGTTGCCGTCCTGTCCGAAATTGCTGGCAACGTGCTGTGGACTGACGACCCCGCTGTCCTGGAACAGCCGCGCCCACAGCGCCACCCCGCCCTTGCGGAACTTGTCGATCACGCCGGTGCGCTGGCGCCAGGTACCAACCTGGCTGTTCAGCAGGCTCTGCGCGCCAGGTGCAATCGTGGCGGCCAAGGTGCCCGAATCGCTGAGGCCCGAGACCGAGACGCCAAGCGAGAACACATCCGGGGTCGCGTTGCTGGCATCGATGGCGGCTTCCAGATCGACGTTGTAGTTCAGCGTCAAGAAGTTCTGATCCGGGTCGTAGCGCACCTCGCCGAGCTCGAACGCAGTAGCAGTGGAATCACCAGATACATAAATCAGCGGCATGCTGGCCGTCTGCGAGGTCGGCAAAGACAACAGCGACACGTTGATTGTGCTGATGCTGTCTGCAGCGATATTTCCATTGACGTAGAGGAGGTCGCCGCTGGTGTTCAGTCCGCTGACATCCAGGTTGATCGCACCGCTGCCACTGAAGTCTCCGTTGATCGTCAGGATGTCTCCGGCCACGCCGTCTCGGAAGTCGAGGATTCCGCTATTGGAGAACGCGAGCACGTTGTGCACACCCATATCGATGGTGTTGTCGCCCGACACGCGAATCAGGCCGCTGCTGGTGAATGCATTGTCGAAGGTCGTCGAATCGCCCATTGTGATGACGGCATTGTCCAGCAAGATCGTCCCGACGTTGTTGATGGTATCGGTGCCTGCTCCAAAATCCGACGAACCAGTCGCGTGCCAAACGCCGCCCAGGTCGTTGGCCAGGGTGTCGTTGCCGCCCTTGGTCACCAGAGCTCCGCCCAACGTGCCGGTGTTTTGGATCAGATCGGTGGAGTCGCCAGTACGCAGGGCGACGCCGGTGCCTGTTTCGGACAAGGCATTTATGACGCCGCTGTTGATCAAGGTGGTGGCAGTCAAGCTGTCGAGCTGTACGCCGATGGCGTAGTCCGCATCGATGGCTCTGATCGACCCGGAGTTGGTGAAGGTGACATCGCCGGAGAGCGAAGCAATCAGCGCGCCGTAAGTATCACCGCCCTCTCCAATGAACTCAGCCTGGAGAATGCCCGCATTGCTTGCACTGACTACATCCCCTGAGATTGACAGACCGATAGCGCTGCCGCTAGCGCCAGTCGCCTGCACCGTGATGACGCTGTTTTCACCCAGCACAGCACCCGCCGATGTGGCAGAACCCCAAATGCCGGTGGCATATACCACACCCGGTCCGGTTGCCACGGCCTGGATCCGGCCGTCGTTGGCAATAGCCACCCCGCCGTCAGTTGACATGTTGACTGCCGAGATACCGTTGGCAGTTGCTGCTCCGGTACCCTCACCACTTGTCAGCGCTGCTACGGACAAGACGCCACTATTCACCACGGTAATGCCCTGTCCGTCGCTTCCTGTGCTGTACGCGCCATTATTTATCTTCCCGCCAATACCGACCGCCAACGCAGTGCCGTCGGCATAGGTCGCCTCGGCCAACACGGTGATCGATCCGCTGTTGGTCAGGAGCATGTTGCTGAAGTCAGCACCCTGCGAGCCGTCATTGGAGGCCAGGATGCCTGCAGCCGTGGTCGCGAAGGTCACGGGTCCGGATGGCGGAAAATTGGTTGGCATCAGGCCTCGACCCTTGGCAACGACGCTGATGTCCCCCGCGTTGGTGACGGTCACGTCACCATAGTTGCCCAATGCGAAGATTCCGGCGGCCATCGAGCCGGGCAGGAAATACGCGTAGTGACGGGTAAGTTCTGAACTACTGGAGTCCGCCGAGGCGCGAATCGTCCCGGAGTTGACGATATCCATATCAGCCGATAATGCGCCGTAGCCGTTCGCAGCCAGGATGCCGATCGCCGAACCCACAGTGGCGCCGCGGAAGCAGGCGTAGCCTGGCCCTTCGCAGGTGCCGGCGGTCACATCGGCCACGATATCGCCGGCGTTGTCGATGATGATGTTGTTGGTGATGGTGGTCGTCAGGATACCAACCGCCCGGATCCCGCCCTTGGTATCAGTATCATTGCTTCCGGCATGGTTGATGGCGGCGAGCAATCCGGTATTTTCAACCGACACGTCATTACTGATCACCGGCCCGTTGTTCATGCTGTTCACCCAAACGCCGTAGGATCTGGCGCCCGAGGCGACCGCAGTGATATCGCCGTGGTTGGTGATATCCGCACCGGCCGACCCGTTGAGCAGCGCCCGGATGCCTGTGGCCCCGCCCTGGCCAGCCACCTGGATATGACCGGAGTTTTCAACGATCGCCGCCGCGTTGGGATTGTTGTAGCTGGGATTGTGCGCATAGGCCGTGCCACCGGCCCAGGCGAACATTCCCGTTCCATAGCTATGCAGGCCATCGCTGACCAGCGTGATATCGCCGCTGTTGCTGATTATCGCTTGCTGGTAATGCCCCCGCGCTTGCATGCCATAGCCGGTTTGAGCACCCAGGATGGTGATGTTGCCGCTGTTGTCGAGGCGGACATCCCCGCCGCCATCTACAGTTTCACCAGCTGGATAGTATTCGGGACCATTCGGGCGTCCGGCTTGACCGTTCATACCCCATACGCTGTCGACATTGAAGTAAAGCGTGTTTTCCCTGCCGATCTCGATCGTGATGTCGCCGGAATTGACGGCGGTTGCGGCCCCGTTCCAGGACTCCACAGAAATGCCTCGATTAGAGGAAGCAAAACCGGTGGAGAACAGGTGGATGCTGCCGGAATTGTCCACCGTGACATCGCCATTGCCATAAGGACCTTGCGCCAAAGCCCAAAGGCCATACGAACTGTGTTGCGAGATCACCTCGATACTGCCTGAGTTATTGATGGCGGCACCACCGCTGGCATAGATCGCTGTCGCCTTGATGCCGACGCCTACCGGCGGCTGGCCGTTGCAGTAGCAGTTGCCGGTCTGAATGACCTGGATGGAGCCAGCGTTGTCCACTGTCGCGGCGTACTGGCCATAGAAGGCTTCAGCGAAGATGCCGTAAGCACTCATGCCCATTGCAGAGATGCGTCCGCTCTCCGAGTTGGTCACAGAAACGTCACCGTTGGTAACACCGGCGAGAATTCCGTGCACGTACCAGGCACCTGAGGCTTGGATGGTGCCAGAGTTGCTTACTGTCGTTCCAGCATAGCTGACGGCTTCGACTCCCCGGATGTTATTCTTGTCTTTGGTCGGCTCACCGAGAATCAAGGAACCACCTGCGAGGATCGTTCCGAAGTTATCCACGGTCGCCAGTCCGGTCGACGAGACCGCGCTGATCCCCACCGAATTGCTGTACTGGATGCCTTTGGACGTCATGTATCCCGAATTGACTGCGCTGGCATCGCCGTCGGCGGCACGCACTCTCATGCCGGTAGAATCGCCCCACCTGGAAGTGGTGACAAGCCTGCCGTCATTTGTGACGCTGGCATTGCCGTCATGGGACTCGGCTACCAGGCCGACCGAAGACGAACCGGGGATCTGGTTCTCGGAGATGGAACGCAAATAGCCGGAAGCACCATTGGTGGCCGTGGCATCACCGTGCTCGGCGACGGCGATACCACCAATCGTGGCGCTCGAATAGGATCCGGCAAGCATGTAGCCGGTATTGCTTACGCTGCTGCCAGAGCCGGAATACGCTGCCATCCCGATGGCGGTACCATCATTCACACGGGTAATCACGCGAATGAAATTACTGTTGTCGACCGACGCGGTGCCGTTTGCCGATTCCGCCTGCATGCCAACGGCGTTATAGACCCCGTAGGCATACGCATACAGTTTGCCACTGTTGGTGACACTCGCCGCATCGTCAACGGTGTAGGCCAGGGCGGCGGTGGCCGACCCCAGGGTTGAGAAGGCAGCAATGGTGCCGGAATTCTCGATGCTGCTTCCGAGCAAACCCGCGGCCTGGACGCCAAAGGTCTGATCCTGGCCGCCAAGAGCCTGTATGACACCGGCATTGCTTACATTGGCATGGCCGTAGCTTGAGGAGGCCAGCACGCCGAAGGCCTGGTAGGAGTTGGATTGCACATTGATCAAGCCGCTGTTAGTGACGCTGGCATCGCCGTTGTAAGCCTGGTCCAACACGCCAAGCGCCACCCCGTTGATGGAGCGGGCCGTGATCGTGCCTTCGTTGGAGATCGTGCCCGAGCCTTGCGCAAAACTGAGGACTGCAATCGCGTTGCCGTCCCGGGCCTGAGCCGTGATAGTGCCAGACGCCACGTTGTCGATGAGCACATCACCATCGCTCGAAGTAGCGCTGATCGCGGTCACGTCATAAACGCCGGCGCTGTAGGCCAGCACGTCGCCGGTATTGATGATCGAGACATCACCGTTGGCGTACACATACAAGGCCATGGCGTCTGCAGCGGTTACATTCGTTGTGATGCTGCCCTGATTGTCGACCGTGGCGGAGGTCGTGCCAGACACATGCATACCGTCTGCGCCCTCAGTGACAATGTCGGCAAAGCTGGTAACACCCACGTTGCCGCCCCAGGTGGCGTCGACCCCAATCTGACCGGGAGCCGGTATCACGCTAGTCGGCGCGCTGTCGCCGAGGATCAGGGTCATGTCGACGACCGGAACGAACTCGACGCCGGGAAGCACCCCAACGAAGTCGCCGTTGCAGGAGAAAGTATTCGTTGTCGTAGGGACGCAGGTGCCAGCGGCGAATGCGGCGCCACTACCACCCAGCGCCAGCAACGTACCGGAGATCGCAAGGACGGCGCGGATAGCGAACGCGACCGGCGTGACCGTGAGCTCTCGCCCCGTACGCGAGGAGATCCGACGGTTGTTTGCTTGCGTGTTCACTATGACCTGCTTCATTGACTAGCCCCAGAAATTGTTGGAATCAGTTGATTGGGCGCCGGAATAGCCGTCTGGCTAGCGCATGCAAAAAGTCCCTTGGACAATGCGGATGCAATCGTCCATCGGTCTTCACGAGAAAAATGCCGCAAGCGCGCGGTCAACGAATGGTCACGGTGTTGATTTTGACTGCGATGTAGCCAGCGCTGTTCGTGACGGTCTCTGTGACCGAGTAGGTTCCGCTGCGCCGATAGACATGCGTCGGATTGATCGCGGTCGATCGGCCACCGTCGCCGAACTCCCAGGCTATGTTGGTGATCGTTCCGGAATTGGTCGTCGAACGATCGGTGAACTTTGCTATCAGCCGAACATTGGTGGCGGTAAAGTTCGGGAAGATCGGACCGTTGATGCCATTGAACCCCTTCGAGAACAACAGACGATTGGGCGAGCCCGCCGCGTCGGTCACCTTGCCGCTGCTGGTGAGCTTGATCAACGCCAGGGTGGTTTCGGCGGGGGTGGAGTTTGGATTCAGCGCCAGATAAAGCGCGGCAGCGCCGGCCGCGTGCGGCGAAGCCATCGAGGTACCGCTGATTGTCAGGACTGAATCGGGGCCGGTGTTGCCGGCCGAGGTGATATCCAGGCCGGGTGCGAACAGATCCACGCACGAACCAAAATTCGAAAAATATGCTCGTGCGTCAGTGCGGCCAGTCGCCGCGACAGTCAGGGCCAACGGCGCGCGAGCGGGTGAATGAGTGCACGCGTCTGCGTTGTCATTGCCAGCGGCCACGACGACCATCACGCCGGCACCTACCAAACGCGTAGTCGCGTCGTCGAGTGCCTGCGAGACACTTGCGCCGAGACTCATGTTGGCCACGGCGGGTTTGATGTGATTGACGGCGACCCATTCCAGGCCTGCGATTACACCGGAAAGCTCTCCACTGCCATTGCAGTCAAGCACACGCACCGGATGCAGGCGCACATTTTTAGCGACACCCCAAGTGGTCCCACCCACCGTGCCGGCGACATGCGTGCCGTGAGAATTGCAGTCGTTGGTGCCGTTTCCGTCATTGATGGCTGTCATGCCGCCACTGACGCGGCCGCCAAAGTCGTTGTTTGCGGCATAAATGCCCGAGTCGATGATGTAGGCGTTGACCGTGGCGGCGTCAGTGTCGTAGCCATAGGTGCCGCTTAATGGCAGGCTGCGCTGGTCGATTCGGTCGAGACCCCAGGTTGCACCGGTCTGATTACCGAACGCGCGCACCACGCCGTCTTCTTCCACGTAAGCCACGCGCGGGTCGGCCACAAGCCTTGCCAACGACCGATCGGATGCCTTGACCACAAAACCCCGCAACGCGCGGTCATAGGAGCGCAAGACACTGACGCCGTACCCTTTCCCCATTTCCCGCGCAACTGAAGCAGTGCTCGGCCTGCTGGATCGCTCCGCTTTCATCGCAGCGGCGCTTTCCCTCAGCACCACGATGTATTGCCCCGGGATGGGCTCATCTGCAAAAAACAGCTCACCTGCACTGACGGTGGAGGACAACGACAGGGCGGTTGCTGCCGCCAGCAAACACAAGAGAGCTCTGGACGAGACAGCGCCCATGTACATTTTCCCTATGGAACGGAAGCACAGACGTGTCGTGGCGGTCATTTAGAATTCCAAGTTTAATAAACAAGAGTTCGATAAATCGGCGCCCGAACACTATTCCACCATCTTCCTGTCTGCACATCACCAGAACGAGTGGTAATTATTTCGCCAAACGTCCACTCACTCGAACGAGTAGTACTGCATTTCGACCCAGCACGTTAGCCTGCAGTCCTGCCTGACCATGCACGGATCCATCGCGTGCTCTATCAGAGCTGAGTGTCTCTGTCTTTATTCCAGAGGCCTTGTCTCCCACGGACAGATTTATACTCGACGGGCTCGTCGAGGCTCTTTATAGGCAGGCAATTCCCTGATGATGAACTGGCTGACCCGTCGATTGCCGTCACTGGCCCTGGGGGTCTTGTGCTTCGTTGGCGTCGCCCAGCCCGCGAATGCGCTTGATCCAGCAAAGGCTCTGACCCAGTACGTGCATACCGTGTGGCGAACGGATGATGGCCTGCCACAAAACTCCGTCACGAGAATTCTTGAAACCGACGATGGTTTCCTGTGGGTCGGCACCCAAGCGGGTGTTGCTCGATTCGACGGCGTGAGCTTCACGACCTTCGACCACAACAATACGCCCGCGCTCTCCGACGATTACATTACGGATTTGGTCCAGGATCGCCAAGGTACGCTTTGGATCGCGACCTTCAATAATGGGGTCGCAACATTCCGCGACGGAACGTTCTCCCACTTCGATGCCGTAGATACGCGTTCCGGATCGACACTGGCCGCCGATATGGATGGCAGCGTCTGGATAGGCGGCGAACATGGCCTGACGCACATTCGCAACGGCGTAGTAGTCAAGGCGTATACAACAACCGATGGTCTGAACGCCGATAGAATCAGGCGAATTGTCGTTGACAAGGAAAAATCTGTCTGGATCGGCACACTTGCAGGGTTGAATCGCCTGAAGGACGGCAAGATACAAAGCTTTTCCACCGGTGACGGGCTTCCCAATAACGAGGTAGTCAACCTGTTTCTGACCGCCGACGGGACTTTTCTCGTCAAGACGCGAAACTCCGAAATCGTGCGTTGGAACCAGGACCGCTTTGAGCCTTGGCTCATCCCAGACGTTGCGGGTAGAGCGGTTCGCGATGCACTACTCGACCGTAATGGAAACTACTGGGTGGCAAGCGGGACGGAGGGGCTGATCAGGTTTCGGGAGCAGAAACTCGCTAGATTCACGACCCAGCATGGACTAAGCAGCAATGAAGTGGCGTGTCTTTACGAAGATCGTGACGGAAACCTGTGGGTCGGCACCACCTCAGGCGGGCTCGAACGATTTAAGGACGGCAGTTTCACTACCTATGCAAAGGAGGAAGGGCTTTCATCCGACCAGGCCAACTCGGTTTTCGAGGATCGTGCCGGCAGCATCTGGGTGACGACCTCCGAAGGGCTAAATCAGCTCCAAGGAAGTAAAATTCGCACCACCAGGGCGGACGACAAACGACACGATACTTGGTCGTTGTGGGAGGACCACGCGTCAAACCTGCTGGTGGGAACCTCCAGCAACGCGGTGCTTCGATTAAAAAATGGGCGTCTGATTCGATTTCTGTCGAAACGCGACGGCATCCCCGACTACCACATCAGTGCCATTATCGAAGATAGACTTCAGCAGCTCTGGTTGGCGACCCGAGGCGGCGGCCTGGCGCGCTATGCAAATGGCAAGACCACTCTGTATTCGAAAGCGACTGGACTTCAAGGCAACTCTTTGTTCGCTCTGGCGGAGGGGCCGGACGGTACGATCTGGATAGGTAGCGACAACGGGCTTAATAGTCTCAAGGGTAGCGATATCGCGAGCTATCCAGAAGTGAAGAATCTCGCCGGAGCATTTGTTATTGCGCTGTATTTTGACAGCAAGGGAATCCTCTGGATCGGAACGTTTGGTCGCGGCCTGTTTCGGATGGAGAGCGGCCGCTTCACGCATTACACAGCCCGCCAGGGACTGTCCTACGATACAGTCAACAGCATTGCCGAGGATCGAGCCGGAAACCTGTGGCTCGGCTCGGATCACGATATCGTTCGCATCATGCGCAGTGATCTTGACGAGGTCGCGGCGGGTACCAGGCCGGCCCTGACGCCAGTTGCGTTTGGGAAGGCCGATGGAATCAAGAGCGCCGAAACCAACGGCGGAACCCAGCCCTCCGTATGGCGCGCTCAGGATGGGCGAATATGGTTTCCAACCAACCGTGGCGTGGTAGTCGTCGACCCAGCGCGGGTATCCCTCAACGATCGTCCATCGGCCGCGCGCATAGAGGGAATGGTCGCCAACGAGATCCCGATCAGCATCAATACCGCGGTACGGTTGGCACCGGAAACGCGCCGGATTGATATCGGCTATACCGCTCCTAACCTTTCGTCACCCCAACGGTCCGAGTTTCGATATCGGTTGGACGGCTTCGACAGTGAATGGGTGATCGGCGGTAAACAACGCATCGCCCACTATACGAATCTTTATCCTGGCCATTACACGTTTCGGGTCAGCACCAGGATCGGATCGGGGACATGGAGCAGTCACGAAGCCACTATCGGTTTCGAATTGAAGCCGCATTTCTATCAAACGTGGTGGTTTCGTCTTTTATGCGTGCTTGCTGGCGTGACCGTGGCATGGGGCGCCTATCGTCTACGGGTCGGCTGGCTGCACGCCCGGGCCGCGGTCATGGAAGAGCGTCAGCGTATCGGCAGCGAGATCCACGACAGCCTGGCCCAAGGCTTGAGTGGCATCATTTTTCAAACGGAGGCAGCATTGCTCAGCATGCCACCGGGAATTGCCTCAACGCGCGTGATATCCGCACGGGATCTTGCCAAGGCGAGCCTCGATGACGCCCGCTACTCGGTCTGGGAGCTAAGTCCACCTGTGCTGGACCAGAAGAATCTCGCGGAATCGATTCCCTCCATGGCCCGACAACTTGCGCATGGACGGGTGGATGACCTGGAGATCAATTTTTCTGGAAACAGGTGGACGACGCGACCTGAGGCAAATCACCATATCGTAATGATCGTTCAAGAAGCGATATCAAATGCCATCCAGCATGGCCACGCTCGCACGATAGTCATCAAGGTGGCGTACGAAACCAAGGCTTTGTACCTTTCGGTAGCGGACGATGGCTTGGGCTTTAGTCCAGACCCCGTCGTGACCGAGCATGCGCGTGGCTACGGGATGAGAAACATGCACCATCGATCGGCGCGCCTAGGCGCTACTCTGGGCATCTTGAGCGAAGTTGGGAAAGGCACGCAGATCTCGCTTCGAATTCCAAAGGCAGACAGATTCAGAAAAATCTGGCACCTGCTGCTCGGTAGAAATATTCCAAGGATCGACGGATGACCGTGAAATCCAACATCAGCGTGCTCGTCGTGGACGATCATCCCCTTGTTCGCGATGGAATTAGTGCAATCGTCGATCATCAGGAAGACCTGGATGTGGTCGGCCAAGCAGCGAACGCGACCGAAGCGATTTCTCTATTCGAGTCGCTTGCTCCTGACGTCACCTTGATCGATTTGGGGCTTCCGGACCTTGGCGGGATTGAATTGATCGCAATCCTTAGTGCCAAGTCCCCAACAGCACGATTCATTGTTCTCACCGCGAATGCCGGCGGCGGTGAAATCGCCAAGGCCCTGCATGCTGGCGCACATGCTTACCTGTTCAAGAACGGACCATCTTCGGAGTTACTGACTGCCATCAGGGCGGTATCTGCCGGCGGAAAATATTTATCTTATGCCGTGGGCCATCTTGCGGATGCAGTGGCTGCACAGCCTGGTTTGACAGCACGCGAGCTCGAGGTCCTTACCTGGATAGCGCGTGGACATAGCAACTCACAGATTGGCAGCGAGATAGGCGTGGTAGAGGACACGGTTAAATCACATGTCAAGAATATTCTCATGAAGTTTGGGGTCAACTCACGAAGCAAAGCGGTCGCAATAGGTCTGCAACTCGGTTTGGTACGACTCGCCACGATCTAGAGTGGCAGTCCTATGGATAATTCGTAGGCTTCCTTGACCGTGCCGGCAATCCGCGGAAAAGCATCATTTTTTGGCGTCCCCGCGGCGAATGACGCCTATGGCTGCAACTCAACACAGGTGACGTGATGACACGCGCGCGCGCGCGTAGGGTCGACGATCACAGGTCCCATCTATCAGGCGGACATCCCGCGCGCGATCTGCCGGGATCAGCCCGGAGATGGCTGCTGCTACATGCGCGAACGCGACGAAGCGGAAAGTACAAAAACGTCGGTCGTGGCCGGCCGCAAAGCCTGCCTGTCCGATCCGCATAGGATTGGCGAAGATCGTACGGTACAAGTGCGCTCGGTCATTTCCACAAGCGCGCCAATCTCAACGCACTGGTCAAGCGCACTCGATACGAGTACGGCCGCTACCGCGCCACCGGCAGCACGCTGCCGATGAAGCTAGGCACGCGTTCCGCCAACTTGCAGCTGCCTGATTGACACGCCGCGAGCCAGCGGCGGGTTGAAACCAACGCTTCGATCCAAGATTCATCGTAACGTTTTGATTTAACTGGTGGGTCGTGATGGATTCGAACCATCGACCAGCGGATTAAAAGTCCGATGCTCTACCGACTGAGCTAACGACCCATGTCTTTCCCCGGCGTTGCACCGGGCTGCGCATTCTAACGCAACACTTATCGAAGGTAACGCGTGGGATCCATGATCCCCGCGGCGGCGAAGCCTTCGGCGCGCAGGCGGCAGGCGTCGCAATGGCGGCAGGCGAGCCCATGGGCATCTGCCTGGTAGCACGATACGGTCTGGCCGAAATCAACCCCCAGCCGCAGTCCTTCGCGGACGATGTCGGCCTTGCTCAGCTGCTGCAACGGCGCATGGATGCGGATGCCGGCGCCTTCCACCCCGGCCTTGGTAGCCAGGTTGGCCAGCCGTTCAAACGCCTGGATGAACTCCGGGCGACAGTCCGGGTAGCCGGAATAATCGACCGCGTTGACGCCACAGAAGATATCCGCCGCACCCAGCACCTCGGCCCAGCCCAGCGCCAGCGACAGCATGATGGTGTTGCGCGCCGGCACATAGGTCACCGGGATCTCGGGCCCGCGTGCGAGCTGGTCGGAATCAAGCGGCACGTCGATGTCGTCGGTCAGCGCCGAGCCGCCGATCGCCCGCAGGTCGACGCTGACCGTCTTGTGCTGCACGGCGCCGAGCATGGCGGCGACCCGTGCTGCGGCCTCAAGTTCGGAGGTGTGGCGCTGGCCGTAAGCCACGCTGAGCGCATGCACCGCATAGCCCTGCTCGCGCGCAATGGCCAACGCGACGGCGGAATCCATGCCGCCGGAGACGAGGATGACTGCAGGTTTCATTCTTCAATAAATGCGGGAAGTGGGAAAAGTGTGTGGTTGTATCGTTGATTCACGTGGAGAAAGCCAGCGCAGGCTGAGAGACGCGCACCGCTGGCGAGCAACGATTGCTTCGCCCACTCCACATCCCTTGCTTCGTGCTCAATCACCGCCCCGGCTCGTCGTTCCACAGCAGCTTGTGCAACTGCATCTGGAATTTCACCGGCAAGCGGTCAGCGATGATCCAGTCGGCAAGTTCACGCGGGGCAAGCTGCGATTTGCTGGGCGAAAACAGCACGTCGCAGCGTTCGGACAATCCATGTTCGGCCACTACATCGCGCGCCCATTCGTAATCCTCGCGCCCGCACAGCACGAACTTGACCTGGTCGTGCGCGGTCAGCAGCGGCAGGTTTTCCCAACGATTGCGGTCGACCTCGTGCGAGCCCGGCGTCTTGATGTCCAGCACGCGCGAAACCCGCGGATCAACGTCTGAAATATCGATTGCGCCCGAGGTTTCCAGCGACACCACATGACCGGCATCGCACAGGCGCTTCAACAGGCCGATGCATCGCTTTTGCGACAAGGGCTCGCCACCGGTGACGCAGACATGGCGCACGCCGTGCCGCGCTACTTCATCGACGATCGCGTCAATCGTCCACCATTGCCCACCGTGGAATGCATAGGCGGTGTCGCAATACTGGCAGCGCAACGGGCAACCGGTCAGGCGCACGAACACGCTCGGCCAACCCGCGTCTCGCGCCTCGCCCTGCAGCGACAGGAAGATCTCGGTGATCCGAAGCCGGTCCGCCGATGTGTCGGCAACCGCCTCAATGGCAGCGGGAACAGCATTCATGGGGGAATTGTAGAGCCTGTGCCGAAGCTGGTCCCGAATGGGCCTTGGCCCACCGTTGCCATTTCAGCCATGGTTTTTGGATCAGAGGCGGAACATGGACCGCCGTCAGCTCGCGTTACTGGACCTGGGACAGCTGCATCGCCCGCAGCCGGTCTTCGGCGGTGCGGGCGGCGTCGGAGCCGGGGTAGCGGGCAGACACCTGGGTCAATGTTTTTTCAGCCGGGCCCAGTTGCTTCGCCCCGTATTGCGACAGGCCGACCTTGAGCAGCGCGCCGGGCGCCTTGTCGTGGGTGGGATAGCGATCGAGCAGGGTCTGGAACTGTTGCTGCGCCAACGCATAGTTCTGGGTCACGTAATAACTTTCGCCCAGCCAGTAATAGGCATTGGGTACGTAGGCACCGCTGGGCCAAGCTTGCAGGAAGCTCTGGAACATCTGCGCCGAATCGGCATATCGGCCGACTTTCAAGGCGTTGAACGCGGCTTCGTACGCGCTGCGCTCGTCGGCGTTCTTTGCCAGCGCGCCGGGGTCGCCATAGACCGCAGGCGCGGCTTCGACCACGGGAACGGCGGCAGCGGGCGTGGCCGGGCGCGACGCTGGTGCGGCGGCGGCCGGTACTGAATTGGGATCAAGCATGGGCGTCGTCGCACCGCCTTCGATGCGATTGAGCCGGCCATCCAGATCGAGGTATTGGCTGCGGCCAGTGGACTCAAGCTGCTCGTTCTGGCGCTGCAGCTCCTCGACCTGCGAGCGCAGCGCCTGCAACTCGCTCTTGGCCTGGGTCAGCTGGTTGAGCAGGTCGACATTGCCCTGGTTGTTGCTGGCCTGTTGCTCGAGCGCGGCGACGCGATCGGCAAGGCTGGCACGCTGCGCGGATGCAGGCATCGTGGCAAAGGCCAGGGTGGCGGCAACTACCAGGACGAGGCTGCGAAGGATCGGTGTGGAATGCATGGCAGGTGACCGGAAGCGATTCGGGTTCTGTAAAGACAATCGGCAGTTGACGGGGTTCCCCGTCAACTGCCGATGTTGTGCCACCGCTTTGCTTACTTGGCGGTGTAAACGATCTCGACGCGACGATTCTTGGCCCAGCAATCTTCGCTCGAGTCGGTGCAGGTCGGACGCTCTTCGCCGTAGCTGACGACGGTGAGCTGCGCGCCCGAACCGCCATTGGCCTGCAAGGCGGACGACACGGCATTGCCGCGACGCTCGCCCAGGCCCAGGTTGTATTCACGGCTGCCGCGCTCGTCGGCATTGCCTTCCAGGGTCATGCGCGAGGACGGACGATCACGCAGGTACTTGGCGTGGCAGGCCATCGCAGCCTGGAATTCCGGGCGCAGCGCGTCCTGGTCCAGGTCGAAATAAACCACGCGCTGGCGCAGGCATGCATCCGTATCGAGGTCGCCGGGGGCGTACATGCCCGGGGCCGTCGGGCCGGTGTCGGTCACAGCGCCCGTGCTCGGGGTGGTATCGGTGACAGGCGGGACTTCCTTGACCTTCTTGGAACAGGCAACGGCTGCGGTGCACAGCACGGCCGTCAACAACACGCGCGTAATGGTATTCATCTCGTCGAATCCTTTGCGTTGAAGTTATGGTGTTACGAAACATTGAACAGCATGTGGGACTGGGCGTGCAGGGAACGTCAGCGTTGCGTTCGGAAGGGTCCCCAAGCCGGCTCGCGGACGTCGCCGTCGGCCAGCACAAGGCGCTGGCGGACGCGGCCATCGGCCGAAACGGCATACAACACGCCTCGCCGCCCTTCACGCGCCGCATACAGGATCATGCTGGCGTTGGGCGCGAAACTCGGTGATTCGTCGAGCGAGCCTGGCGACAGCGTGGACCAGCGTGGCGAGCCGAGACTGCGATCCAGCAACGCAATACGGTACACGTTGCCACTGCCTTGTGCCACGGCGATCTTCTTGCCATCAAACGAAACCGATGCGCTGGCGTTGTAGCTGCCCTGGAAAGTCACGCGCGTGGCGCTGCCGCCGCTGGCCGAAACCTGATAAATCTGCGGGCGACCACCGCGATCGGAGGTGAAGTACAGCGTACTGCCGTCGGCGCTCCAGGTCGGCTCGGTATCGATCCCAAACTGCTTGGTGACCTGGGTCAACGCCTTGCTGCCCAGGTCCATCACATAGATTTCCGGGTTGCCGCTGCGTGACAGGGTCAACGCAAGCCGGCGACCGTCGGGCGAGAACGCCGGCGCACCATTGATGCCGCGGAAACTGGCCATCAGCTGGCGGCTGCCGGTGGTGATGTCCTGGATGTAGATCGAGGAATTGCCATTTTCGAAGCTGACATATGCCAGCTTGTGGCCATCCGGGCTCCACGATGGCGACAGCAGCGGTTCCGGCGAACGCACCACGGTTTGCGGGTTGTAACCGTCGGCATCGGCAACCATCAGCGCGTAACGACTGCTTTTGCCGACGCCGGTCGCGGTGACATACGCGATGCGCGTCCAGAACGCACCGCGCACGCCGAGGATCTTTTCGTAGATGGCATCGGCGATCTGGTGCGACACGTCGCGCAAGGCGCTGCCGCGTGCGGTCATCGCCAGGCCCAGCAGGCGCTCCTGCTTGGCCACGTCGAATAATTCGTACTCGACGCGATAACTGCCGCTGCCGGCATCGACCACGCGCCCCACGACGATGAAATCCTGCTTGAGCAGGCGCCACGTCGGGTACTGGACTTCGCTGCTCTTGGTCGGTTTGTCGACCATGCTGGCGACCGGCAGGCCGCGGAACTGGCCGGAACGGTCGAGGTCGGCGCGAATGACGCTGGCCACATCGGTTTCAGGTGCCGCGCCGCTGCCCTGGTAGGGCATGGGCACCACGGCAATCGGCAGCGCCGCGGCATTGCCGCCGACGATGTCGATTTCCAGACCCTTTTCCTGGGCGAATACCGCCAATGGCAGCAGGAGGGCGAAGATCGCGACGAGGCAGCGCAAGGATGATTTCATGGACAGGCCGGGGGATTCTGGAAGATGAATGGTGACAGGGTGCCCGTGAATGGTGTCGCAAAGATGAACGCTGGCGAATGATCGGCCTGCGCGATCAGCGATCCTGGGCCTGGAAATTAAGCGTGAGGTTGCGCTGGAACACCGATTCGAAACCGGCATATGGCAGCGGCTTGGCCTTGAGCACGGCCGCCTCCACCGAACGTCGCCCGAGGTCGTCATAGGGACACGACGGGTCGACCTTGGCGCTCATCACGTCGCCACCGGGCAACTGGGTGATGTAGATCCGGCAGCGCTGACCAAGCGGCACATTGTCCGGGCGCGTCCAGTTACGCAACACCGCTTCCTGGATGGCGGCGGCGTATTGCGCCCTCAGGCCTGCATCGACGCCGTTGTTTCCCGGCGGCGGCGGCGCGCTGGCTGCGGCATTGTTCGAGGCCTGCGCGGCCTTGATGTCGGCAAGTTGCTTGAGCTTTTGCTCGGCAAGATCGATGGTGCGCTGGTTCTTGGCCTGTTCGGCGCGAATTTTCTTGAGCTCATCGTCGCGCTGCTGCTGGGCCAGGCGCTGCTGCTTCTCGGCGTCCTGCTGGCGCTCGCGCTCGGTCAGGTCGACCTGCTCCTGGCGGCGTTTTTCTTCCTGCTCACGTTCGCGGGTCTCGGCGGAAATCGCCGCACGATCCACTTTCTCCTGCTCGACCGTGTCAGGCACCGGCACCACGTCCTGCGCCTGGCGCTGTTGCGGCACCGGCGCGTCCTGCGGTGAAGGCTCGGGGATCGGTTGCGGTAACGCCGCCGCATCTTCTTCGGCCGGCGGGGTTGGTGTCGGCGCTGGTTCCTTGATCGGTTCGGGACGCTTGGCCAATGCGCTGCGCATCTGCGATGACAGCTCGCTGGTATCAACCATCTCGGCGCTGATCGGCGAGCCGGCCGCCGACAGCGGCGTGGCGTCGCGCGTCCACCACAGACCCACAAACATCAGCGCGAGCAGGAACCCGTGCAGCAAGACCGCCAGCACGATCGCCTGGGTGGTATCGGCACGCGTTTCCCGCATTACTTCGCAGCCCCATCCGGAACACTCAGCAAGCTGACCTTGCTGACACCTGCTTCCTTGATCCGATCGATCCCCCTCGTAATCACCTGGTAACTGGCATCTTTGTCACCATTGACCAGCACTACCGCATCCGGGTTTTGCTGGTGAATCGCGGCCAATCTCGCCGTGAGATCCTCCGCCGTCACCGACTGGTTGTCCTTTTCGACCATCAGTGCATACGTACCGTCGGCATAGACACTGACCACGACGGGAGCCTTGGGAGTACGCAGGCTGTGTGCTTTCGAATCCGGCAAGTTGATGTCGGTACCCAGGTTCATCAGCGGCGCGGTCACCATGAAGATGATCAGCAGCACCAGCATCACGTCGATGTAGGGCACGACGTTGATGTCGGCCTTGAGCTGGCGTCTGCGGATGCGCCGACCGGAGGGGTTCAGGGCCATGGGCAGGTTCTCTGGTCTGTCATTTCAGCGGCGTGCGGGCAGGATGTCGGTTGGCGTTGAGCGCCATTACGCATCGTCATTCGTCCAGGTGCGCCTGGCGCTGCAGGATCGAGGAAAATTCATCGGCGAAGGCGTCGTAGCGCACCGCGATACGCTCGACCTTGGTGGCAAAGCGGTTGTAGGCCCAGACCGCCGGGATCGCTGCGAACAGGCCCATCGCCGTGGCGATCAATGCCTCGGAGATACCGGGCGCGACGCTGGCAATGGTCGCTTCCTTGACGTTGGCCAGGCCCTGGAACGAAATCATGATGCCCCACACGGTTCCGAACAGGCCGACATACGGGCTGATCGAGCCGACGTTGGCGAGGAACTCGAGGTTGCGTTCAAGCCCGTTGAGTTCGCGCGCCGTGGTCACGCGCATGCCGCGCTGCGCGCCTTCAAGCTGGATGCGGCTATCGACGCCACGACGCTCACGGATACGGTTGAACTCGCGGAAACCGCCTTCGAAAATGGCTTCCAGGCCGCCGGCATCGCGGTTGCGCCCGGACGCGCCGGCATACAACTTGGACAATTCCGCGCCCGACCAGAACCGCTCCTCGAAGCGATCGGCCTCATGCTCGGCGCGATTGAGCATCTTCTGCTTGCGGAAGATGATCACCCACGAGGCAATCGAGGCGACCAGCAGCAGCACCAGCACGAATTGCACGGGCAAAGACGCGTGCAACACCAGGTGGATGATGTCGAGGTGGTTGGCCGTAGCCGCAGCGGCGTTGGCAACGGCGGGATCTGCGGCAAGGTCAACGGCTTGCGTCGCGGCCTCTTCGGGAAGGGGTTCGGCCGCTGCCTGCAGCAGCATAGGAAGAGACATCATGCATCGGCTCCAGATTCAGATCGTGGAAAAAAGAATGGTCGACGCAGGTCGACAGCAAACGCCCCATCGGCTGCATGCACGGAACAATTGAGACAGGGACAGGACAATGCATGCATCCGTTGCTTACTCCACGCTGGTTTCAAGGGATTTCAATTCGTTGTACAGCGGTTGCGGGATGCCACGCGGGCGGAAATCTTCGGCATTGAGCGCGGCGACCTTTACTTGCGCTTGCACCAGCAATCCACCATCGCGATGGATCTGCTGCACGATGACCAAACTGGCATGACGACATTCGCCCAAGGCCACCGAGACATCGAGTGCATCGTCCAGGCGCGCCGGCTTGCGGAAATCAATCCGCACCGCACGCACCGCAAACAGCAGACCATGCGAGTCGCGCAGCAGTTCCTGTCCATATCCAAGCGCGCGCAGCCATTCGGTCCGTGCGCGCTCGAGAAATGCCAGGTACTGCGCGTGATACACCACGCCACCCGCGTCGGTATCTTCCCAATACACGCGTGTCGGCCAACTGAATGGAGGCTGTGCGCCTGCAGTCGCCAGTGGAGCATCAGAAGATACGGGTCTTGATTCCATCACGGATTTTGCTGTTTCACGGAGTCGTTGCGGGCAGGCACAGTCGTCAAAGCAGCGGCTCCGCGTCGCCACCGCCTGGTCCCGGCGCTGCATCCTTGGGTCGCAAGCCCAGATGGCGATAGGCCTTGTTCGAGGCCATGCGGCCGCGCGAGGTGCGCACCAGGAAGCCTTGCTGGATCAGGTAAGGCTCGATCACGTCTTCAAGCGTGCCGCGCTCCTCGCTGAGTGCGGCGGCCAGCGACTCGACCCCGACCGGGCCACCGTCGAAGTTCTCGATGATCAGCTTGAGCAGGCGCCGATCGAGATCATCGAAGCCTTCCGGATCGACGTTCAACATCTGCATCGCCGCTTTGGCGACATCGTGGTCGATGTGGCCGGCGGCACGGACCTGGGCAAAGTCGCGAACGCGCCGCAGCAGGCGATTGGCGATGCGCGGGGTGCCGCGCGCACGGCGTGCGATCTCGACCGAGCCCTCGGCGGCGCAATCGATGCCCAGGATGCGCGCCGAGCGCGTGACGATGCGGGTCAACTCTTCCGCGCTGTAGAACTCCAGCCGCTGCACGATGCCAAACCGGTCGCGCAGCGGCGCGGTCAACAGACCTGCGCGCGTGGTGGCGCCGATCAGGGTGAAGGGTGGCAGGTCGAGCTTGATCGAACGCGCAGCCGGACCGTCTCCGATCATGATGTCGATCTGGAAATCCTCCATCGCCGGATACAGCACCTCCTCGACCACGGGCGACAGGCGATGGATCTCGTCGATGAACAACACATCGTGCGGCTGCAGGTTGGTCAGCAGCGCGGCCAGGTCGCCGGCCTTCTCGATCACCGGGCCGGAGGTGACGCGCAGGTTGACGCCAAGCTCGTTGGCGATGACATGGCTCAGCGTGGTCTTGCCCAGGCCCGGCGGCCCGAAGATCAACACGTGATCGAGTGCTTCGCTGCGTTTCCTGGCCGCCTCGATGTAGATCGACAGCTGCTCGCGCACTGGCTTCTGGCCGAGGTATTCGGACAACAGCCGGGGTCGGATGCTGGCCTCGATGGCCTCGTCTTCCCGGGTGGCGTCGGCGGCGATGATGCGGTCTTCGGTCATCCGCCTATGGTCGCATGGCGGTGCACGATCGGCGGCATCCGATCGACCCGGACTTCCTCACTCGGTCGCCTCGCGGAATGCCGATGCGGCGATCGCGAAGGAGTGTTTGCGCGCGGCATGGTCGAAGATATTGGCGGTCAACAACAGTTCGTCGGGGTGGTGGCGTTTGATGAAAGCCGCGATGCCGTCGCGCACCGCATCCGTGGCGCCCAATACGGCGCAACCCAGCGCCTGCCCGACCATCACCTTCTCCGCCGGGGTCCAGAACGCCTCGATATCGTCGATCGGCGGCGGGATCAGTCCGGGTTCGCCGCGACGCAGGCGCACGAAACTCTGCTGCTGGGTCGTGAACAAGCGCGCCGCCTCGGCATCGCTGTCGGCACCGACCACGTTCAATGCCAACATCACGTGCGGCTGTGCCAATCGCTGCGAGGGTTTGAAGTCACGGCGATACAACGCCAGGGCCTGGTCCATTGCCGTGGGCGCGAAATGCGAGGCGAATGCAAACGGCAGGCCCAGTGCCGCCGCCAGTTGCGCACTGAACAAACTCGATCCCAACAGCCACACCGGCACCGCGATACCGGCGCCCGGAACGGCGCGCACCAGCTGGCCGGGCTGCGCGGGTTCGAAATAATGCAACAGCTCAGCGACATCCTGCGGAAATGCGTCGGCGCCATCGAAATAGCGGCGCAGCGCCCGCGCCGTGGGCTGGTCGGTGCCGGGCGCGCGTCCCAGGCCCAGGTCGATCCGGTCCGGATACAGCGAGGCCAGCGTGCCGAACTGCTCGGCCACCTGCAGCGGCGCATGGTTGGGCAACATGATGCCGCCCGCCCCGACGCGGATGGTGGTCGTGCCGCCGGCAATGTGGCCAATCAACACCGCCGTCGCGGCGCTGGCGATGCCGGGCATGTTGTGATGCTCGGCCAGCCAATAGCGGTGGTAGCCGAGCGATTCGGCGTGCTGGGCAAGATCCAGCGCATTGGCAAACGCCTGGCGTGGATCACTGCCTTCGGTGACCGGGGCGAGGTCGAGGATTGAATACGGGATCATCGGCGGGGTTTCCTGGAGGGTCTTGTTGATCTCGGGGCGACGACACTGGATTGCCATGCCCCTGATGGCGACGGCGTGTGACGGTTGCTCGCCGTGCATCCGCATCCGGGTCCGCTTCCGGAGATGTAAATCGGCACCAAGCGCGCACCCCGCGTACTAGATCTCCACCTGCGCACCCAGCTCCACCAGGCGATTACCTGGAATGCGGAAAAAGCCCGTCGCCGGCGCGGCATTGCGATGCATGAACGCAAACAGGCGATCGCGCCAGATCGGCATGCCGCGATGGCGGCTGGCCACGATGGTTTCGCGGCTGGCGAAATACGTCGTGTCCATCGGATCGAAATACACGCCGCCCTGGTCGCACGAACGCATCAGCGCCAGCGGCACGTCCGGCGTTTCCATGAAGCCGAAACGGATCAACACGCGGTAGAAATCATCGCCCACCGGCTCGATCTTCAGGCGCATGCCCTCGGGCGCATACGGCACGGTCAAGGTTTCCACGGTCAGGAACACGTTGCGCTCATGCAGCACCTTGTTGTGCTTGAGGTTGTGCAGCAGGCCGTGCGGCACCACGCCCTGATCGGCGGTCAGGAAGATCGCCGTGCCGGGCACGCGCACCGGCGGCGCCAGCATCAGGCCGGGCAGGAAGCTGTCGATCTGGATGCCTTCCTTGCGTACTTCCTCGTGCAGCAACTCGCGGCCGCGACGCCAGGTGCGCAGCATGGTGAACACCACCAGGCCCAGCACCACGGGGAACCATGCGCCGTCGAAGAACTTGGCGCCGTTGGCGACCACGAAGCCAACATCCACCACGAAGAACAGCACGCAAAGCGGCAGCACCCACTTGCGTCCGCGTGGCCACAGCGAGCGCGCGACCATCGCCAGCAGCAAGGTGTCGATCAGCATCGTCGCCGACACCGAGATGCCATAGGCCGTGGCCAGCGCGGTGGAGGTCTGGAACATCAGCACCACGGTCAGCACCGCCACCATCAATATCCAGTTGATGTACGGCACGTAGATCTGGCCGATGGTGTCGCGCGAGGTGTGCTTGATCTGCATGCGCGGGATATAGCCCAGCTGCATCGCCTGTCGCGCGACCGAATACGCACCGGTAATCACCGCCTGCGAGGCGATGATCGCCGCCATCGTCGCCAGCACGATCATCGGATACAGCGCCCATTGCGGCACGGCTTCGTAGAACGGATTTTCGACGGCATTGGGATGCTGCAACACGAAGGCGCCCTGGCCCAGGTAATTCAGCATCAGGCACGGCAGCACCATGCCGTACCAGCCATAGCGGATCGGACGCACGCCAAAATGACCCATGTCGGCGTACAGCGCTTCACCGCCGGTCACGGCCAGCACCACCGCGCCAAGAATGAACAACGAATGCCAGCCATGGGTGATGAAGAACTTTGCGGCCCACCATGGGCTGAGTGCCTTCAACACTTCAGGGGTATCGATGATGTTGTGCACGCCGATCGCGGCGATGGCGACAAACCAGACCACGGTGATCGGACCAAACACGCGGCCCACTTTTTCCGTGCCGAAGCGCTGGGCGAAAAACACCAGCACCAGGATCACCACGGCGATCGGCACGATGAAGCGCTCCAGCGCCGGCGCGGCGATCCCCAGGCCTTCCACGGCGCCAAGCACGGTGATCGCGGGGGTGATCACGCCATCGCCGAAAAACAGCGATGCGCCAAAAATACCGAGGATGCCGACGATATAGGCCGAGCGTCCGCCCTTGGCCAGGGTGCGCTGGGTCAACGCCATCAACGCCATGATGCCGCCCTCGCCCTCGTTGTCGGCGCGCATGATGATGCTCACGTATTTCAGCGTCACCACGATCATCAGCGCCCAGAACACCAGCGACAGGATGCCCAGCACGGTGTCGTGGTTGCCGACCAGGCCAAAATGCGGCGAAAACGCCTCTTTCAGCGTGTACAGCGGGCTGGTGCCGATGTCGCCGAACACCACCCCAAGCGCGCCGACGACCAAGCCGGGCAACGGGACTTTTTGCTTGTCATGCGCCGAAGGTACGGCGTGCGGGGAGGATCGTTGGTTCGGGGTGGCCATGGGCTTCCTGGTCGGGGCCGGCATTGTCGATGCCGGCATCCCGGTTTAACGCAGCGCGGACTGTAACGCCTTGCGGATGATGGTTTCGGCTGTATCGCCGTCATGGCAGGCTTGCCTGGCCATGCGCTGCGCCTCGGCAGGCTTGTAGCCCAGCTGCTGCAAGGCGATGGTGGCCTCGGAGAGCGGATCGTTTGCGACGCAATTCCCGGGATGCGCCAAACCGTCGACGACGCCATTGCCATAGAACTGCGCCATGCGGTCGCGCAACTCCACCACCATGCGCTCGGCGGTCTTCTTGCCGATGCCGGGGATACGCGTGAGCGCGCTGATGTCGCCGGCATGCACCATGCGCGCGAATTCATCCACGCTCACCCCCGACAGCACCGCCAGCGCGATCTTCGCGCCGATCCCGCTGACGCGCTGCACGTCGCGGAACAATCGGCGTTCGGCCTCATGCAGGAAGCCATACAGCGAAACGCTGTCTTCCTTCTGCGCGTAATGGGTGAACAACGACACCTCGCCGCCGATCACGGGCAGGTCGTAGAACGTGCTCATCGGCGCTTCGAGCTCATAGCCCACGCCATGCACGTCCAGCACCAGCCACGGTGGCTGTTTGTGGATGAGGATGCCTTTCAGGCGACCGATCATGTCGCGGCCTCGCTTCGCATCTGTATGTCTCCTTGTTCAACAGCCGGGGCCAGCGCGGCGCCGGATGTGGACCACGCGTTCATTTGCGGCTCCAGGCTTCGCGCACGCTCACGCCCAGGCGCCTGGCGCTTGCACGGACATGCGCATGGGTGATGGCGACTGCCAGCGCGTCGGCGGCGTCGGCCTGCAGCTTGCCCTTGAGATTCAACATGATCCCGACCATGTGCTGCACTTGCACCTTGTCGGCGCCGCCCCTGCCGACCACGGCCAGCTTGACCTCTTTTGCCGCGTATTCGTGCACCGGCAGGTCGCGCATGACCACCGCGCAGATGGCTGCGCCGCGCGCCTGTCCCAGCTTGAGCGCCGAATCGGGATTACGCGCCATGAACACCTGCTCGATCGCCACCTCGTCCGGGTGATGCGCGTCGATGATCGCCGTCAGCCCGTCCAGCAATACCTTCAGGCGCTGCGGAAAACTGTCGGCCGTCATCAGGTTCAACGGCGCGTGGAACACATGCGTGGTCTTGCCCGTGGCATCGACGTCGATGATGCCGACCCCGGTGCGCTGCGAACCCGGGTCGATGCCGAGAATGCGCGTCATCGCCCTGCAGACCGCGCGTGGTCAATGCCCGACGATGGATCACGGCCACGACCCCCTCGCCGCGCGCCACGCATCGCGACCCGCTTACGTGTAGGCATCGTGACCAAGGTCCGCGTTTGAATAGACGTTCTGCACGTCGTCGAGGTCTTCCAGCCAGTCGAGCAGCTTGACGACCTGTTGCGCGGTATCGCCGCTGACGGCGATGTCGTTGTCGGCGCGGTAGCTCACCTGGGCATCGTCTGCGTTCAGCCCGCTGGCCTGCATTGCATCGCGCACCGAGGCGAACGCGTCGGGCGTGGTCAACACGTCGATCGCACCATCTTGCGGATAGACCACCACGTCGTCCGCGCCGGCCTCGATGGCGGCCTCGGTGATGCGGTCTTCGTCCGCGCCAGCACCAAAATGCAGCACGCCGAGCTTGTGGAACATGAAGGCCACCGAGCCATCGGTGCCAAGGTTGCCGCCGAATTTCCCGAACGCGTGGCGCACGTCGGCTACCGCGCGCACCTTGTTGTCGGTCAGGCAGTCGACGATCACCGCGACACCACCGGCGGCGTATCCCTCATAGCGAATTTCCTCGTAGGAAACGCCTTCCAGCTCGCCGCTCGCCTTCTTGATGGCGCGTTCGATCACGTCCTTGGACATGTTCGACGACAGGCCCTTGTCGATGGCGGTGCGCAGGCGCGGGTTGCCGCCCGGATCGCCGCCACCGGCGCGCGCGGCAACGCCGATCTCGCGGATGATCTTGGTGAAGATCTTGCCGCGCTTGGCATCGGAGGCGTTCTTGCGGCCTTCGATCGAGGGACCCCGACCCATGGGAACTCCGGCTCTGTATTCAATGATGAGGCGGCGATTTTACGCGAATGCGCGCGGGCTGCCGGGATTGGCGAAGGCACCAACCCGAAGGCTGCCGATTGCGGATCGTCGCCGGCAAGCGCGCGGCCTCACATGAAGCGGCGCGGCGCGCCCATCCCAAGTAAAACAGATCATCGCCGTGGCGAAGGGGCAGGCACCGCGCATGCGGGCGTTGGGGTGGACGCGCCAGGGCTTCCGGGCGCCAGGGCTGGGCATTTTCGCGGGGCTACCCTGCCCGGATCACTGGCCTGGCGGGTTGCCTGCAAACCGGCCATTTCGCAGGAATTCAGCGGTGTGCCGGGCGGCCTCGGACGAAAACAGCAGGCCGCTGTGACTGGCCGGGATGACCACGTGGTCGGCCAGCTGCGGGCAGCGGGTTTCTTCGACCGAAACCGTGCCGTCGTTGTCACCATCGAACTGCGCGATCAGTGCGCCCAGACCGTGTGGCAGGCTGCCGGCGACCATGCCGACCTCGCAATGGATCGGCCACATGACGCAGCCCTGCTGCAGGATGCCCGCGCTGCGGCCGAGCCACATAGCTGCCATCGGCCAATGCGCCAGGGTGCTGGCGGCGGTGCTGCCGCAGACCGGGACGCCGAGGCAGACGATGCGCTGCACCGGCAAATCAGGCACCGCGGCCAGGGCTTGCAGCGCGACCAGGCCACCGAGGCTGTGCGCGACGATGTGGGTCGGCCCACCGGCGCGCAGTTGCTCGACCAGCTGCGGCACGGCCACATCCGGCCCGTCGACAATGCTGTGGTAGCCAAAGGTTTCCGGCACGAATCCAGCGGCGCGCAAGCGCGCCCCGAACCATTGCATGGTCACCCCAACCATCCAGATGCCATGCACCAGGACGACGCGCGGGACCGGCGGAATATCGCCACCCATCATGAACCCGTTGGCCCGTGCTGTTTGCCCGCAGCGCCAGCGTGTCCCGTTTCGCGACGCAGGATGAATTCACGATCGCGCACGCGGCCCACCTGGAATTCGTACTCACCGAATTTCGCGAAGCCATGTCGCGCGTAGAAGCGCTGCGCCGCGATGTTTTCCGACCAGACCCCAATCCACAGCGTGCGCGGACCATTGCGCTGCAGCCAGTCGAGCGCGGTCGCAAACAGCTGCCCGCCCTGGCCCCCGTTCTGGTGCGCCTGCAGCAGGTAAAGCCGCTTGAGCTCACCGTCGCCCGGCGCCACCCCGGGATGCGGCAACCCGCATGGACCGGCCGCGGCATGTCCGATCGCGCTGCCGCCCTGCTCCAGCAGCCAGATCGCGTAATCGGGATGCTCGAGGATCGTCCGCTGCTTGTCCACCGCATACGTATCTGCGAGGAAAGCCTGCAGGTCTTCGTTCGGATACAGGTGCCCGAACGTCTCCACGAAAGTGCGCGTGGCCAGCCGCGACACGGCTTGCGCATCGTCTGGGGTGGCGCGGCGGATGGTCGGCGTGGATGCCTCGGTCATGCCCGTATCGTAACGTTCCCGCCACCCCCGTAGGAGCGGCGTCAGCCCCGCGCGGTGGGGGAACAGCGGCCGCCGCGGGGGCGAACACGCGAACACCAAACAACAACCCAACCAACAG
>JBBSST010000002.1:0-148881 GCA_038241735.1 Lysobacterales bacterium | reverse complement strand
TCGCGCCCAGGGGGCGCTCCTACGAAAAGCAGCGGCAGTCGGCGCTACTCCAGCTGTTCCCGCGCATACGCGGCGTCCAGCGCTTCCATGGCGTCAAGGGGTTTGAGGTTGCCGGCTTTCTCGTAAGCCGCCGCTGCGGCATCTTCCTGCTTGTCTCCGTGCAGCAGCATCAGCACGTTGCCGTGCTCGATGTGGGCGATCGGCGAGTCCGGGGTCAGCTTGAGCGCGGTCTTGATGTGCGATTGCGCTTCGCCTGCCTTGGCGCCATAGGTCAGGCCACCGATCAGGGCGCCGATCTTGCCGATGATCTCGGCGTGGTACAGCGCCAGCGCGGTGTGCGCCTCGGCATGCTTTGGGGCCAGTTCCAGCGTGGCGTCGAGTGATTGGCGGACCTTGCCGGCGATGCCCTGCTTGAGCGCCTTGGTGATGCTCAGGCCCTGGCTGTAACGGCCCAGCGCGAAGGCGTGGCGATAGTGGCTGTTGGCTTCATTGGGAAGCGCGACGATGGCGGCTTCGGCCAGTTTGGCAGCCTGTTCGAAGCGCTTGAGTTTTTCGGCCTGGTCCTGGACCAGATACGCGGCGTGGATTCCAATGGCCTTCACCGCGACCGAAGCACCCAGCGGGCCGAGTCCTTGCCCGGCATCGAACGCGGCCTGGAAGTCGCCGCGATGGAAGCTGCGCCAGGCGTCCTGCAAGGCCGTGGCCGCAGCGGCCGCATCAAGCTTGGGCGCCGATTTGCCTGCGCTTTTCAGCAACGCGGCAGCACGCTTGTCGTCGGGGAAGGGCTCACCGTCGCCCGCATGCAGCCTGGGCCAGGCTTTCTTCAAGGCGTCGCCGAGGTAGGTGAACGGTTTTGCGTCGTACGGAAATGCCGCCCACGTGTTTTTCGCAGCCATGATCGCGCTCCATTGGACCGATGCCCCAGCATCACGCCCCGTGCGTCGACTGGCAAGCGTGATGCGCGATCGAATGCTGCCCCGGCGCGGAGTCGTCTATGGCAAATGCGGTGATGGCGCGCGTCGTCAGGCCACGCCGAACAGCTTGCCGACCACGACATTGATCACCCAGCCCCCGCACAGCAGGAACACGAACAGCGCCGTGGCCAGCAGCAGGGGTCGAATGCCGGCCTGGCGGATCGCGCCGGCGTGCGTGCGCAGGCCCAGCGCGGCCATCGCCATGGCCAGCAGGGCGGTATCGGCTTGCACGATCACGCCCACCCACGACTCGGGCAGCCAATGCAGGGAGTTGAAGCCGCTGACCAGGATGAAGAGCACCGCAAACCACGGAATGACGATCTTCGCAGCGCCCCTGGCCCGTGCGTCCTTGTCGCGCAGGCGCGCCGAAAGCAACAGCAGGAACGGCGCCAGCAGCATCACCCGCAGCATCTTCTCGATCACCGCCGACGGGGCCGCGGTGTCGCCGACTGCCTTGCCGGCAACAACGACCTGGGCGACTTCGTGGATGGTTGAACCGGCAAAAATGCCGAACGCGTGTTCGCTGAAGCCAAGATACGGATACAGCCACGGGTAGGTGAACATGCCCAGCGTGCCGAACACCACGACGGTGGCGACTGCGACGGACACCGTGTGCGGTTGTCCGCGCACGACGGGCTCGGTGGCCATCACGGCGGCGGCGCCGCAAATCGCGCTGCCCGCGCCGATCAGCATCGAGGTCTCGCGGTCGAGCTTGAAGACGCGGGTGCCGAGGAAAACCGCCAGGCTGAAAACCGAGGCGACGATGGCCACGTCGATCACCAGCCCGGCGATGCCCACGCCGATGATGTCCTGGAAGGTGATGCGGAACCCGTACAGGATGATGCCCAGCCGCAGCAACGTGCCTTTGGAAAAATCCACGCCGGCGGCCGTTTGGGGCGCGATGCGCGGGAACACCGTGTTGCCCAGCGCGATGCCGATGACGATGGCCAGGGTCAGGGCGCTCAGGCCCCAGCCCTGCAGCGTCGGCAACTGCGACAGCGCGATGCTGGCGGCGGCCACGGCACCCACCAGCGCCAGCCCCCACCAGAACGCGGGGAGGTGATGGTTTGGCGTGCGCGCGTGCTGCGCGAGGGTTTGGGCGGTCTGCGCCACGGAACAACTCCGGAGGGTGAATGGCGGCCACGGTAGGGCAGCAGCAAAAATGAGTCCAAGGCATATAATTCACAGATGGATGAATTTTACTCATGGTGTTGAACCTGCACCTGCTGCGCATCTTCCAGTCGGTGGTGGAGCAACAGGGGTTTTCGCGCGCGGCCGAGGTGCTGTTCATCAGCCAATCTGCGGTCTCAAAAGCGATCAGCGAACTGGAGCGGCAGCTCGACCTTCCGTTGATCGAACGCGGCGTTGGCGCGACCAGGGGGCGGCGCGGCGTCCAGCTCACCGATGGCGGGCAGGCGTTGTACCAACATGCACGCGGCATCTTCGCGATGGAACGCATCGCCATCGAGGAGGTGCGCGAACGTGTTGGCCTGCGCAAGGGCTGGCTGCGCATCGGCGCCAGCACCACGGTGGCCGGTTACTGGTTGCCGCCGGCCATCGCCGGATTCATGAAGCAGTTCCCGGACATCGATGTCGAACTGGTCGTGGGCAACACCAGCCACACCAGCCAGGCGGTGATCGATGGCCGCATCGACGTGGCCTTCGTCGAGGGCGTCGTCGACGATCCGCGCATCGATTCGACGTTATGGAAAGACGAGGCACTGCAACTGGTCGCCATGAAAGATTCCGCCTTGGCCACATCGCGTCGCCCGACGACGACAGCGCTGGCCCAGCAAACCTGGCTGGTGCGTGAAACCGGATCCGGCACGCGCCAGGTCACGCAGTCATTCCTGGCATCTCGGGCTATCGTGCCGCGAAAGATGGTCGAGATCGGCAGCAATGAAGCCATCGCGCGCGCCGTGGCCGCAGGGGCAGGGATTGCGATCCTGCCGGCGGTGGTCGTGGCCGACCTGATCGCGGTCGAGCGCGTGCGCGCGGTGGTGATCGCCGATGAAAGCCTCTCGCGGCCCTTGTTCCGGCTGGAATTTGCCAGCCGGCCGCATTCGCCGGCGTTGAATGCGTTCCTTGCGGTGCTGGCCGACGTGGCATAAGCACGCGTAGGAGCGCCCCATGGGCGCGATGGCTTGACCGGTAAACCCCATTGCGTCATCGCAAGCAGGTCGGGGTTACACCCTCGACGCCAGGAAATCCCGGCGTCGGGCACGTGGGCCCGACCTACAGGTGCAATGGCGGTGCCGCGCGCACCACCACCCTCAATCCAGGTAAGCCTGCGTCAGCTTGTTCAAGTGCACCCGTTCGGCATCGCGCAGGAAGGGCGCCAGCAGCATCATCACCTGGACGATGCCGCTGCGGATCGCGATTTGTTCGTCCTTGTCGCCACGCACCGCGGCGTAATTGAGCCAGAACGTCGCCAGCACCAGGATGTTGGTCGCCGCGGCATCGAGTTCGGCCGCGGATGCGCGCATCACCCCGGCCTGCGAGAGCCCGCGCATCACCAGGTGGGCATTGTCGTCGGCGCGCTTGAGGATGCGCGCGAAGCGGATGCGCAGGCGCCGGTTGCGGCTGAGGATCTCGACCAGATCGCGATATAAAAACCGATAATCCCAGATGCATTCAAACACCAGGTGCAACTGCAGCCAGACGTCCTCCAGTCCGGGCAGGCGGCCATCGGGCGCCGGCAATGCCTCGTCCATCCGCGCATCGAAGCGGGCGAACAACTGCTCGATGATGTCGTCCTTGTTGCGGAAGTGGTAATACAGGTTGCCCGGGCTGATTTCCAGCTCGTCGGCGATGTGGTTGGTGGTGACGTTGGGCTCGCCCTGCGTGTTGAACATCGCAAGCGAGCAGTCAAGGATGCGTTGTCGCGTTTGTCGGGAGGCCATGGCAGAGGCGGGCGGCGTCAGCCGGCCAGCTTCTTCACCAGGTCAATGTATGTTTGCTGCGCGTCGGTCGTCCCGGTGCCCTTGAGCTTGGCCCAGGCCTCGTACTTGGCGGTGCCGACGAAATCGAAAAACCCCGGTTTTTCACCGCTCACATCACCGTCGGAACCCTGTTTGTACAGCGCATACAGGCGTAGCAGCGTGTCGTTGTCGGGACGCTCGGACAATCCCTTGACATCCAGCTTTGCTTGCTCGAAGCGATTGTCGAGATCGGTCATGGCCACCCTCCCAGATGAGGCAGGCATGACAGCACGCGCGCGCGGAGGGGTCAATACGCAGGGCAATTGTCGTCGGGGCCTGGCTCTGTCAACGTAGGCGTCCATGGCCGCCATCGCGGCGCGACTGCACGAGAGCGCACATGAGCTATTTCGTCACCGGTGCCACCGGGTTCATCGGACGCTTCCTGATCGGCAACCTGCTCAAGCGCAAGGGCACGATCCATGTGCTGGTGCGCAAGGATTCGCGGAAGAAATTCGACGCCATCGCAAAAAAGATGGGATGGGACGATAAACGCATCGTAGTGGTGCCTGGTGACATGACAGCGGTGAAATGCGGACTGAGCGCGGCGCAGGTACGCGCGCTGAAAGGCAAGGTGAAGCACTTTTTCCATCTTGCCGCGATTTACGACATGGATGCCAGCGCCCAGGCGCAGCACCTGGCCAATGTCGGCGGCACCCAGCACGCACTCGACCTGGCCGTCGCGATCCAGGCAGGCTGTTTCCACCACACCAGTTCGATCGCCGCAGCGGGCCTGTATCCGGGCATCTTCCGAGAGGACATGTTCGACGAGGCCGAGGGACTGGAGGATCCGTATCTACGCACCAAGCACGATTCCGAAGGCCTGGTACGCGACGAAACCCGCATCCCCTGGCGCATCTATCGACCGGGCATGGTGGTCGGTCATTCGCAGACCGGCGAGATGGACAAGATCGACGGCCCGTACTACTTCTTCACCTTCATCAAGAAATTGCGCGAGATGCTGCCGCAATGGATGCCGACGCTGGGCATCGAGGGTGGCCGCGTCAATATCGTGCCGGTGGATTTCGTCGTCGACGCGATGGACCACATCGCCCATAAGCCCAAGCTCGATGGCCACACCTTCCATTTGACCGATCCCGAGCCGCTGCGCGTGGGCGAGATCCTCAACACCTTCGCGCGCGCAGGCCATGCGCCGGAGATGACCATGCGCATCGATGCGCGCATGTTCGCCTTCATCCCGTCGGCGATCCGCGGCGCGGTGGGCAACCTGCCGCCGGTTAAGCGCTTCATCGGCATGTTGCTGCGTGATTTCCGCATCCCCAAAAGTGTGTTGAAGTTCGTCACCTATCCGACGCGCTTTGACAGCCGCGAAGCCGAGCGCGCATTGAAGGGAAGCGGCATCGTCGTGCCGCGCCTGGACGACTACGCCTGGCGATTGTGGGATTACTGGGAGCGCCATCTCGACCCCGACTTGTTCATTGATCGCACGCTCAAGGGCAAGGTGCGCAACAAGGTGGTGGTGATCACCGGTGGCTCGTCGGGGATTGGTTTGTCGACCGCGCAGCGGGTGGCCGAGGCCGGCGCGACCACGATCATCGTGGCGCGCGGCAAGGACGAATTGTTCAAGGCGCGCGACGAGATGAACGCTGCCGGCGGCAAGGTGTTTGCGTATACCGCCGACCTTGCCGACTTGGCCGACTGCGACCGGCTGGTCGAAACCGTGCTCAAGGACCATGGGCATGTCGATGTGCTGATCAACAACGCGGGCCGCTCGATCCGTCGTTCGATCGAGGCCAGCTACGATCGATTCCATGATTTCGAGCGCACCATGCAGCTCAATTATTTCGGCAGCATTCGCCTGATCATGGGCTTCATGCCGAGCATGACCCAGCGCCGCAAGGGACACATCATCAACATCAGCTCGATTGGCGTGCTGGCCAATTCGCCGCGGTTTTCCGCCTACGTGGCGTCGAAGGCGGCGCTGGATGCCTTCAGCCGCTGCGCCCAGGGCGAGCTGTCGGGCAAGGGCATCGCGTTCACCACCATCAACATGCCGCTGGTGAAGACGCCGATGATCGCGCCCACCAAGATGTACGACAGCGTGCCGACGCTGACCCCCGGGGAAGCGGCCGACCTGCTGGTCAAGGCGATCATCGAAAAACCAAGCCGCATCGCCACTCGCCTGGGTATCTTTGCCGCCTTGATCAACGCCGTGGCACCCAAGGCCTACGAGGTGGTGATGAACACCGCTTTTGAACTGTTTCCCGACTCGGCGGCGGCCAATGGCGACAAGAAGGCCCTCAGGGGCGAGACGGAACCCAGCAATGAGCAAATCGCGTTTGCCTCGCTGATGCGCGGCGTGCACTGGTAGGTGACTGGATGGGTGGCGCGGATATCGGCGGTGTCTGCAACGACCTGTCGCCGGTACGTGCGGTCGCGACAGGCACTGCGCTGCCGTGCAGGGCGCCCAGGACGCGGTATTCGCGCATCGCCACGGCGCGAACGTGCCGTGGTTTTCAGTCTCGGCCCACCCTTGGCCTTGTCCGCCGCCCTAATAGCTTCGGCATTGACGGAATCGTGTCGCGATGGCGCTGCCTGCTGGTGGCGTGAGCTGCATGCGAGAGGATGCCAGTGCGTCGTAGCGTTCGATCAGTGGACAAATATGCGGCATCGCGTCGGTACTGGCATCGAGCAGATAGACCTGCAGCGTCGATTGCGTGGCCCATACGGCGCGGTCGACCATCGGCAGGGCCGAGATCATCGCAGCGACGTCATTGCGCTGTACGGCGAGTGCAGCGGCATCGGTGGGCGCCGGAGCGGCAATGATGAGCTTGCCCGCATCTGCGGCGGCGGGCGGGGTAGGGGCTGCCGACGATGGCGTAGTCGTTGTGGACATGGTCGTCGGCGCCACGCCAGCGACGGTCGTTGCTGGCATGGGTCGATCGCTCCCCGGCAGCACCATGAACGTGGCTATCGCAGCGACCAGCGCCAGCAGCCAGGACAACGCGGTGCGTCGCTTTGCTTTTGAGTCGGCGCCTTCAAGGATGTCGGCAAGTTGCTGCGGCTTGATCAGCCCGCGCAGCTGCGGCCACAGGGTCGGGCCGTCGAGCAGTTCGATGCGTTGCAGTGCGGCGCCCGGTTTTGCCTCGTCGGCGATGCGCCCCTGGGTGGCGAGGATGCCGCCCGCGGCATTGGCAAGGCGGATTGCATTGCCAAGTTCAGTCACCGCCGCGCTGCCGAGCACGTAAGCACTGCCGTGCTTGCAGGTAAGCAACGAGTGCTTGCCGTCGCGTTCAAGCGTGTAATCATCGTCGCCTGAAGGCGATTGGCGGTCGAACACACGCGTATAGCCGCGCTGGGCGAGGAAATCGAGGACCAGGTGGATGAATTCGCGCCACGACATCGCGGCCAGCGCGGCAAGGCCGGCCGTAACCTCATCACGTCGCATCACGATGATGCGGAAATACAGCGTGCCGGCAACGCCAATCAACGCGAAAACCGCCAAGGTGATGATCCACTGCACGCTTTGAACCACGTTATTGCCTCCTGTCGACAGGGCGGCAGGATAGTCGCAATCGCATTAATGCAGGCAGTACCTTTGCGCACTCAGCATGAATGAACCACGCCTCCAGCCTGCGTTTGCAGTGGAATTGCACAGGCGCGCTTGCCGCAGTCTGGCGGGCAAACGATGACGGCCGCCGCCGGTGTAGTACCGAGGCGGCCGCTGCATTGAAGGCATCGTGCGCTGTGCGCCGCTGATCATGCGATCGATGGTGTACGCGCTTCAGCTTTTACGTTTGCTTGCCGCCTTGGCAGGTGACTTGGCAGCTTTTGTCTTGGCCGGTGCGGCCTTGGCCTGCTTGCGAGCTGGCGTCTTGGTCGCCGGGGTCTTGCGGGCAGCGGTCTTGCGTGCCGTCGTCTTGCGTGTGGCCGTCTTGCGCGCTGGAACGCCCTGTCGACGCAGTTCGGTCGTCAGTGTCTCGACGCGCGAGCTAAGGTCGGCCAGATCATCGCGACCGGGTACGCCGAGCTTGGTCAAGGCGCGCTGGACGCGATCTTCGAAGACCTTTTCCAGACGGTCCCAGGTGTCGGTGGCACGTTCACGGGCCTGGTCGACGCGGGTCTCGACGGCGTCGCGGACGACGTTGGTACGACCGGCGAACTTGCGTGCGGTCTGTTCCAGGCTCAGGCCTTCCTTGACCAGTCCCTCGAACAACTTGGAACCTTCGGCTTGCGCGCGGCCAAATGCACCGGTGCCTGCCAGCCAGATCTGCTGGGCGGACTCGCTGATGGTTTTCGACAAGCGGTCGGCCTGTGCCTGCACATCGGCCTTGGCGGATGCGGTTTTCTTGTTCGCGGCTTTTTTGCTTGCGGTCTTTTTACCTGCGGTCTTCTTGTTCGCGGTTTTCTTGAACGTGGCCATCTCGCCTCCCGGCATGCATGTTGGGTTGGCAGCCAGCATCGCCCGGTTGTCTAGAGCAATCACACGACATGCGCCATCCACGCGTGCCGATTTTCAGCGCTTGTGTGTCTTGGCCATCGCGCGCTTGGCGATCACGCGCTCGGTGGCGTCCAGCGCGCGCCGCAGTTTGGCGGTGGTGTTGGTACTGGGCGGCGGCGCGGCGGCGAGGCCCTCGATCAGGGTTCGGTGTTCATCGGCAAGGATCTCGTCGCGCAGGACGATGCCGTGCGCGGCCAGCACCGGGCGCAGTGTGTCGGCGCGCCGGCGCAGGTCATCCAGGGTGTTGCGATAGGCAAGCTGGCAAACGCGGCCGCGCGAAGCAAAGCTGAAGGCATTGGTGTGGAACAGTTCGCCATCGTCGGCGTTGGGTTCGAACACCATCTGGTCGATGTCCGGATATTGCTGCGCGTATTTGGCCAGGCCGACCTGCATCCGCGACTGCAGCATGGTACGGAAGGTCTGCGACAACACGGCGGGCAGGCCGCCATCGGCCAGGCGCGCATGCGTGCCGGCACGCCGGGGTGTCGGCAATTCGCTTGCCCCGGCATTGAACGGCACCAGCGGGTTGATGCCGATCATCAGGTCGATGCCGCGCTCCAGCAGCACCGACGCATGCATCGTGCGACGCAATGCGCCGTCGACCAGATGCCGTCCACGCACTTCCACCGGTGGATACAGGCCCGGCAGGGCGGCGCTGGCCTGCACGGCTTTGGAAATCGGCACATCGTCCCAGCCCTCGCCACCAAACAGGACGGCTTCGCCGGTATCAAGTTCGACCGCGACCACGAACAATTTGGCGTCCAGTTCACGGAAATCATTGCTGCGCCCGCGCCGGGTAAAGATGTCGCGCAAGAAACGCTCGACCTGGCTGTTGTCGAACAAGCCGGTGGGCACCAGCCCGCCGAAACGGCCCATCAGGTCCGACCAGCGCATCTCCAGCGGGTCGACCAACAACGTGCGCCACCAGTCGATCGTCAAGCGCGGCAGGCTGGCCGCGCGTTGCAGGTATTCCCACAGCGCCGGGCGCATGAAGGTTTCCGGACGGAAGCGCGCATCGTCGCTGTCGCCGGTGATGAAAATGCGGCACATCTCGGCGGTGCCCATGCGGTTTGCAAGACCGGCGGCGAGGAAAGCACCGCTGCTGACGCCGATGTAGCAGTCAAGGTCGGTGATATCGAAACCGTCGAGGGCTTCATCAAGCGCGCGCAGCGCACCGAGCTCATACATGCCTCCGATCGGCCCGCCACCGGCAATGGCCAGGCCAATCCGGGATTTGGCTTGCGAAGAGGATTTGGCGCGTTGTCGGGCCGGATGGAGAGAGAGCATGCAGGCGTGTGCGGGAAGGACAGCTGGAGTGTAGCCGATGGGCCGGCGCGCCCTTGCACTCGCCATCGTCACGATATGTGGTGAAAATAGCGGCATGTCACGACCTTCGGTTTCTGACCGGCTTGCACGCAGGCTGGCCTTCCACCAATCACTGCATGATCCGATCCGCGAACCGCGCAACGACCTGCGCTGGATGCCGGAATTGCGTCGCTGGCAGGCGGCGCGGCTTAAGAAGACGTTTTCGCGGTTTCTAGCCGATCCCGAACGCAAGCCCGCCGCCGAATTCTTCCTGGGCGACGTGTACGGCGACAGCGATTTCAGTCGTCGCAACGCCGATATCGCCCGCGTCGTGCCGATGATGCAGCGCCTGCTGCCCGAGCGGTTGCTGGGCACGGTGTCTGATGCGATTGAACTCGGCGCGCTGACACAGGCATTGGACCTGCGCATGGCCGAAGCGCTGGAGCAACTGGCACCGCGGCGCCGCAAGCTTGACGAGACCTTGTATGCAAGCGCCTATCGCCAGGTCGGACTGCCACGCTTGCGGGCACACCAGATCAAATTGATCGGCGAAGTGGGTGGGGGTTTCAGCCGCGCCTTGAAATTGCCGGGGGTCTCGGCGCTGCTTGCGTTCTCGCGTGGGCCGGCAAAACTGGCCGGATTGAACGAGTTGCAGGGCTTCCTGGAGCGCGGTTATGGCGCGTTCGAGCGGCTTGGCAACGCCGATGCCTTTGTTGCCGAGATCGAACGCGACGAGCGCAAGGCATCGCAGCGACTGTTCGCAGGCGAGGCCGATCCGTTCAGCCTGCATGCGTAGCTGCGACATCGGCGGGATGCCGCTTTGTCGGTAGGGCGTTGCCGCGTCCGTGGGACGCTCCTGCGGTTTTGTCGCGACGGCGCAGTCGCGGTTACGCCGAGAATTTTTCATCCAGTACGCGCTGGATTTCTTTTTCCACCGTGCCTTGCAGGGCCGAAAGCAGGAAGCCCAGCTTTGCCGTGACGTGCAGCTGCCTTGGCTGCACCGCAATCCTGCCATTGACGCCCGAGCCGCTGAAGTTCATGTCATCGCCGTCCCAGCCGTAATCAAAGCCGAAACGATCGGAGAGTTTTTTTGCCACGTCCTCGACCGCCTTGCGCGCCTTGGCGTGGGGAAGTGAGTGCGTGTGTTGGATATCGATGCCGGCCATGAGGCGCTCCGCAGGAATGTGTGCACCTATTCTGTGGCCTGTGCCGTCGCCATCCAAGTACGGGCGGCGTGCTAAATTGCTGCGGCATGGAAGCCCTGAAATTGCGTTTTGCCAACCGCAGCCAGCCTGAACTCTCGTTGGGTGCAGGCGTGCATGGCATCGGCCGTGCGCAGGGCGGGGACGGCGTGCTTGGCCTGCTTGACGAAAGCCAGGCTCCCGGCATCCGGTTTTGCGTGGATCGTCGCGGCGTGTGGTTGACCGTGGCCGACGAGACGCGCGGCGTCCATGTGAATGGCCGGGAAGTCCGTCGCATGGCGATGCTGCGCGTCGGCGATGCCATCTATGTCGACGGTATCGAGATGCGGTTGGTGTCGGCACAAACGCCAGCGGTACCGAGCGCGGCAATCAAGGATGCGGCGTTCGACGCGGTCGGCGATCCGCGTGTCGTGCTGCGTGGGGTAGGCGGGCAATACCACGGGCGCAGCTTCACGCTGGAGCGGCCACGCCTGGTGGGCCGCAGCGGCGATGCCGATATCCGTATCGACGATCCCGCCTTTGCCGACCGGCATGCTCGGCTGGAACTGATTGGCGATGACGTCGTCCTGCGCGACCTGGGTTCGGTCGACGGGAGTTTGGTCAACGGCGAGCCGGTGCGTGACGCGTTGTTGCAGACCGGGGACCAGATCGTGTTCGACGCCCATCATCGCTTCGTCGTCGAGGCGCCGACGCGGCCCAAACCTCGCGGCGACCGCAGCCCTGAGCCTGCCGACGAGACGACATCCACGCAGATGTTTGAAACCGGGCGTGGTCCATCGGCACGTCGACTGCCTTGGCTGCTGCTGGCGGCGCTGATCATCGCTGGCCTGCTGGCCGCGCTGTTTTTATTCGGCAGCGGCTGAGCGTCGCGGCGTTGAGAGCGGCTGTTGAACCACAACGCGCCGTCTTGCCAGCCATTTCCAGACGCGCCACGCCAACAGCGCGCCGAGGATCACGGCGTACAGCAACGGCTCGCGGATGTCGGACTTCACCAGCCACCAGAAATGCAGCACGGCCAGCGCGCCGATGGCATACACCAACCGGTGCAGGCGCACCCAGTTGCGGCCCAGGCGCCTGATCCAGCCCTTGGTCGAGGTGATCGCCAGGGGCACCAATAGCAACCATGCGGCGAATCCAACGGTGATGTAGGGGCGCTTGGCGATCTCCTCGAAGATCTGCGTCCAGTAACCGCGCAGGTCCAGCGCCAGATAGGCCCCCAGGTGCAGGCTGGCGTAGGCAAATACATAAAGACCCAGCATGCGTCGGAAGCGCAGCAGCACCGGCTTCCCGGTCAGCTGTCGCAACGGCGTGATTGCCAAGGTCAGCATCAGCAAGCGCAAGGCCCACAACCCGAGGCGATGTTCCACTTCGGCGACGGGATCGGCACCAAGCGCATCACTGTTGTTGCGATAGACGTCCATGAATTGCCAGGCGAGAATCGCCAGCGGCGTCAATGCCAGTGCGTGGACACTCGTTTTGGCGGCCACGATCGCGGCGGCGGTCTTTCGCGCAGGCATGGTGTCAACGGCCTGGTTGTTGGTGCCGTGGCGCACTGATGCCTGCCATCGGCACTGATTCGTGATGGATGATCAGAACCATTTTTTCAGGTCGAGTCCGGCGTACATCGCCGCAACTTGGTCGCCATAACCGTTGTACAGGTGCGTCGGGATGCGTTCGGCAAACAGCTTGCTGGCATTGCCGGAAATGCGGCGTTCGGTTTTCTGGCTCCAGCGCGGGTGGTCGACGTTGGGATTGACGTTGCTGAAGAAGCCATATTCCGACGGTTGCAGGTCGTGCCATGCGGTTTCCGGCATTGTTTCCACGAAATCGATTGCGACGATCGACTTGATGCCCTTGAAGCCGTATTTCCATGGCACCACCAGCCGCAGCGGCGCGCCGTTCTGCTGCGGCAGCGGCTTGCCGTACAGGCCAGTGGCCAGCAGGGTCAGCGGATGCATCGCCTCATCCATGCGCAGGCCTTCGCGATACGGCCAATTGATCGAGCGATAGCGGATGCCGGGCATCTGTTTCGGGTCGGCCAGCGAAGTAAAGGCGACGTATTTCGCCTTCGACGTCGGGGCGAACTTTTTGAGTACATCAGCCAGCGGCACGCCCAGCCACGGGATCACCATCGACCAGCCTTCCACGCAGCGCATGCGGTAGATGCGCTCCTCGGGCACCAGGCCTTTGAGCAGATCGTCGAAGGAAACGCGTCCGGGTCGCGCGCATTCGCCGCCAATCGCGACGGTCCATGGCGTGGTGCGCAGGGTCTTGGCGGCCCGCGATGGATCGTTCTTGCCGGTGCCGAACTCGTAGAAATTGTTGTAGGTGGTGATGTCCTCGATACGCGAGAGTTCTTCGCCCGTGCGGAAGCCGGATTTCGCCTGCGCCGGCGTGATCGCGGCTTTCGGGGGTGGCGGCGGCTGGGCCTCGGCGCATCCGGTCAATGCCAGCGCAGGCGCGGCGGCAAACGCGGCCAGCACCTGCCGCCGCTGCAGGTGGATGGTTTCATCGGTCACCATCGAGGATGGAATTCGCAGGGCATCTCGCAAGGACATGGGGGCTCCGTGATACGCAAATGACACAGATTGGACGCCACTGGCAGGCCGAAAATTCCCTCGCCCGATCATTGCTGCGCTGCGGCATACTAAGGCTGGCCCGGAGCGCCCGAAGGCTTGAACCCAGCATCCACACCCTGTCGTTGAAGCACTGTGACAGCGGTCGGCGACGCTGCAATCCAGCAGCCGGGATGCATGTTTGCGTTCCCCCAAATGCGTCCATCCATCTCCAAGGAACCATCATGTCGCGAGCCTACAATTTCGCCGCGGGCCCCGCCGCACTGCCGGAAACCGTGTTGCGGCAGGCCCAGGCCGAAATGCTGGAGTGGCGCGATGCCGGCGCCTCGATCATGGAGATCAGCCATCGCGGCCCTGAGTTCAGGCAGGTGGCAGCCGAAGCCGAAGACGATCTGCGCCGCCTGCTGTCGATTCCCGACGATTACGCCGTGCTGTTTCTGGCAGGTGGCGCGACCACGCAACAGGCGCTGATTGCGCTGAATTTCGCCGCGCCCGGGCAGGTGGCCGACTATGTGGTCACCGGTCACTGGGCCAAGACCGCGCTCAAGCAGGTGCTGCCGTACGTGGATGCCAACATCGCCGCAAGCAGCGAGGACGACGGGTTCCGTCATATTCCCGCGCGCAGTGAATGGCGTTTGTCGAAAGACGCGGCCTACGTCCACATCACCGCCAACGAGACCATCCATGGGGTCGAATTCCGCCCGGCCTGGGGTGGGACGCCCGATGTCGGCGACGTGCCGCTGTTTGCCGATTTCAGCTCCAGCATTGCCTCCGAACCGCTGGATGTCTCGAAATACGGCCTGATCTATGCGGGCGCGCAAAAAAACCTCGGGCCGGTTGGCGTGAGTGTCGTGATCGTGCGCCGGGACCTGCTTGGACGCACCGGCCAGCCGCGCGCCGACATCTTCAATTACGCCTCGCACCTGCACGCCGAATCGATGCTCAATACGCCGCCCAGCTACAACTGGTATCTGGCCGGACTGGTGTTCAAGTGGATGCTGGCCGAGGGCGGGGTCGCGGAGTTTGCGCGACGCAACGCGGAAAAGTCAGGCCTGCTGTATTCCACCATTGATGGTTCCGGCGGCTTTTATCGCAACGAGGTCGACCCGACCGTGCGTTCACGGATGAACGTGCCGTTCTTCCTGCACGATGACGCGCTGACCGGCGCATTCCTTGTCGAAGCACAGCAGGCGGCGCTGATCTCGCTCAAGGGCCATCGTGTGCTCGGCGGCATCCGCGCATCGATCTACAACGCCATGCCGATCGAAGGCGTGCGTGCGCTGACGAGTTTCATGCTGGACTTCCAGCAACGTCATGGTTGATGCGGGCCGCGATAGGCGATCGCCACCATGCCATGCGTGCATTGACCAGGACAACAGCGATCACGCCCCCGAAACGCCCCAACACAGGCTCGTTCGATGACATCAACACGCAAGGTATCAACACGCAAGGTTGCGACGAAAACAGCGGCCAAGCCCAAAAAAAAATCCGTGGTCGCCGCCAAGCCTGATCTCGACGCCGTCCGCGCGCAGATCGACGGCATCGATCGCGAAATCCAGAACCTGATCGCCGAGCGCGCGCTGTTCGCCCACCAGGTCGGCAAGGCCAAGGGCAAGCTCGCCGCAGCCGTGGAGTACTACCGCCCGGAGCGGGAGGCACAGGTGCTGCGACGCGTCGTCGACCGCAACGACGGCCCTTTGTCGGACGAAATCCTGGTGCGCCTGTTCCGCGAGATCATGTCGGCTTGCCTGGCCCAGCAGGAGCCGCTGAAGGTGGGCTACCTTGGCCCGGAAGGCACGTTCTCGCAGCAGGCGGTCTACAAGCACTTTGGTCATTCCGCCAAGAGTTTGCCGCTGTCGAGCATCGAGGAAGTGTTTGACGAAGTCGCCTCGGGCGCAGCGGATTTTGGCGTGGTGCCGGTGGAAAATTCAGGGCAGGGCACCATCCAGTCGACGCTGGATTTGTTCCTGACCTCGCCATTGAGGATCTGCGGCGAAGTGGAGCTGCGCGTGCATCAATACCTGATGTCGCGGACCGGCCGTCTCGAGGATGTCGAGCGCGTGTATTCGCACGGCCTGTCATTGGCGCAATGCAGGAACTGGCTGCGACAGAACTTGCCCACTGTCGAGAAACAGTCCGTGGCCAGCAATGCCGAGGCGGCGCGTCGCGCGCGCAATGCCGACGATACCGCAGCGATTGCCGGCGAAAACGCCGCGCACGTGTATGGCCTGAAAGTGATCGCCGGGCCGATCGAGGATCGCAGCGACAACACCACGCGCTTTTTGGTCATCGGTCGCGCCTCGTTCCCGTCGTCGGGCCACGACCGGACCTCGTTGATGGTGTTCATCCGTGACCAGCCCGGCGCCTTGTACAAGATATTGGAGCCGCTGGCGCGTCGCGGCATCAGCATGAACCGGATCGAGTCGCGCCCCGACCATGGCGCACTGTGGCAGTACGCCTTCTTCATCGATGTCGGCGGTCATGCGCAAGAGTCGCCGTTGATGGATGCGCTGGCCGAGATCGACACGTTTGCAGGCGACGTGCGGGTGCTGGGATCGTATCCAGTGGCGGTGCCGTGAGCGTGAACGGAATAACTGTCGATGAGGCATTTTTCTCGGCGCTTGCACAGCCCGCGATCGACAAACTGCGTGCCTATGATCCGGGTCACGACCTGGTCGCCTTGCGTCGCGCCGCTGCACCGCAAGGGCTTCTCGAACTGGGTTCCAACGAGAATCCTTACGGCCCCAGCCCACGTGCTCGTGAAGCGGTCGTGGCTGTCCTCGACCAGTTGCATCGTTATCCTGATCCGCTCGGCGTGGATCTCAAACGTGCGCTGGCCGCCAGGCACGGGATCGATCCGAAGCAACTGATTCTCGGCAACGGTTCGCACGAGTTGCTGATGCAGCTGGCGCAGGTATTCGCCGGCCCGGACGTTGACGTGGTGATGTCGCAATTCGGCTTCGCGGTCTTTTCCATCGCCGCGCAGGCCGTCGGTGCGACGCCGCGCGTGGCCCCGGCACTGCCATGCCACGACATGATGCCGCGTGGACATGATCTAGATGCAATCCTTGCCGCAATCACTCCGGCAACACGCTTGCTGTACCTGGCCAACCCGAATAATCCAACGGGCACCTGGTTTTCAGGCGATGCGTTCGCAGCGTTCATCGCGCGCGTTCCCGGCAACGTGATCGTGGTGGTCGACGAGGCCTACGCGGAAGTGGCCGACGCCGCAGGTTTCGCATCCGCGTTGCCATTGCTCCGCGCGTTTCCAAACCTGGTAGTCACCCGCACCTTCAGCAAGGCGTATGCGTTGGCCGGGCTGCGGATTGGTTATGCCATGGCGCACCCGGGTTTGATCGCGGTGCTGGAGCGCGTGCGCGAGAGTTTCAACCTCAATGGTGCCGCGCTGGCGGCGGCAGGCGCGGCGCTGGCCGATGAAGATCACCTGCGCGAAACCAGCATGCGCAATGCCGAACAACGCCAACGTCTTGCCAGCGCATTGCGCGGACGCCGCTGGCCTGTATCGCCATCACAGACCAACTTCCTGCTGGCTGAATTCGGTGCACGCACCGCGCAGATCGAGGCCGCCTTGCTGGCGGACGGCATCGTGCTGCGCCCGATGGGCGGCTATGGGTTGCCAGACTGCCTGCGCATCAGCGTCGGCAATGAAGATGACAATTGCAGGCTGCTGGCGGCGCTGGATGAGGTGACGGATGAGGAATTTTTTCCTGTCACGGATGAATGTGGATGAGCGCAAATAAATTGCATGCAACGCAGACATCCGATAGCGCGACGAAGCCAGTCGCCGCCATCTTCATCCGCGTTTATCCGCATCCGCAGGTGACACACCCATCTCTCGGGGAACGCCCGTGACCCAATCCGAACACGCAGGCTGGGTGGCATCGCAAGGGCAGCCGCTGCAAGGCGAGTTGGACATCCCGGGCGACAAGTCGGTCTCGCACCGCGCGATCATGCTGGCATCGATCGCCGACGGCACCTCGCACATCGAGGGATTCCTCGAGGGCGAGGACACCCGCGCCACCGCCGCGATCTTCACCCAGCTTGGCGTGCGCATCGAGATGCCATCGTCATCGCAGCGGATCGTGCATGGCGTTGGTGTCGATGGCCTGCGGGCACCGGATGCGCCGCTGCAATGTGGCAACGCCGGCACCGGCATGCGATTGCTCGCCGGCTTGTTGGCGGGGCAGCCGTTCGACAGCATCCTTGCCGGCGATGCGTCGCTGTCGAAGCGGCCGATGCGGCGCGTGATCGACCCGCTGTCGCACATGGGCGCCCGGATTGAAGCCAAAGCAGGTGGATTGCCGCCGCTGCACATCCGCGGTGGGCGTCCATTGCACGGCATCGACTTTGCATCCGACGTAGCCAGCGCACAGGTCAAGTCCGCGGTGCTGTTGGCCGGTTTGTATGCGCACGGTGAAACCATCGTGCGCGAGCCGCACCCGACCCGCGATTACAGCGAGCGGATGTTGTCGGCGTTCGGCGTGGAGATTGATTTTTCACCAGGCCATGCGCGCCTGCGCGGCGGCCAACGCCTGCGTGCGACTGACATCAAGGTGCCGGCGGATTTTTCGTCGGCGGCATTTCTCATCGTCGCCGCCACCCTGGTGCCGGGTTCACGCCTGCGTTTGCGCGCGGTGGGCATCAATCCGCGACGGACCGGCCTGCTGTTGGCACTGCGTGCGATGGGCGCGGATATCGTCGAAGAGAACCATGCCCAGCACGGCGGCGAACCCGTTGCCGACCTTGTCATCCGCCACGCCCCGCTGCATGGCATGGATATCCCCGAAGCGCTTGTGCCGGACATGATCGATGAGTTCCCGATCCTGTGCATTGCCGCCGCCTGCGCCGATGGCATCACGACGATCCGCGGCGCCGCGGAACTGCGGGTCAAGGAATCCGACCGCATCGCATCGATGGCGACCGGACTGCTGGCGCTGGGCGCGTCCATCGAACAGGCCCCCGACGGGGCGGTCATCGAAGGCGGCGTGCTTAACGGTGGTTGCGTCGACAGTCTGGGCGACCACCGCATTGCAATGGCCTTCGCTGTGGCGGGACAGTGCGCGAGAGGGGACGTGGAAATCCTCGATATTGCCAACGTGGCGACATCGTTTCCCGGCTTTGACACGTTGGCGCGGCAGGCCGGATTCGGCCTGCGCACGCCTTGATTCTGACGCCCTGATGTGGGCATCGCGATGCGCCCGTTATAGACGCGACGATGGATGATGCGCGGTTACTGCGCGTCGAGCTTGTAATCCACCGGCACCTGGATATTGGAGGCCACCGCCTTGCCGTCCTTCATCGCCGGAGTGAACTTCCATTGGCGAACTTCATTCATCGCCGCGCGGTCGAGCGTGCGTGAACCGCTGCGCTTGACGATCTCGGTATCGGCGACATTGCCCATCGCATCGACCTGCGCCATCACCAGCACCGTGCCTTCCTCGCGAGCGCGATAGGCATCGGGCGGATAGCTGGGCTTGGGCTGGCCGATCAGCGCCACTTCACGGCTCCTGGCTTCGACCTTCGCCACGGTTTTTGCGCGACGCACCGGCTTGGGAGTCGCTGGCATTTTTTCGGCACTCGAACTTTCCGATGGCGTCATCGCATCACTGATGGCGGCCGGCGCGTTCAAGTCGGTAACAGGTTCAGGCGCGGATTGGCGATTGTAGAAATACCAGCCAAACGCGATCAATGCGATCAGGACCAGGATCCAGATCAATGGGCTTGCACCCTTGCGAGGCGCATCCTCCGGCGGCGGTGTAGCGGAGGGAGGTATGGCATTGGGATTGGGATTCGACATGCGGGCGCTCTCATCGTTCGGGATGAACGGAGCGTTTCACAGGGCCTGTTGGCATCGCGTCACGGCCGATGACCCTGTTCAGTAGCGCGTCAGCGTGACGGGCTGAAGGAAATCGGCACCTGCACCGTGCCGGCGATGGCCTGTCCGCCACGTCGTGCGGGATTGAAGCGCCACTTGCGCGCGGCATCGGTGGCGGCACGATCAAGCGACCGCGAACCGCTGCTGCGCACCAGGTCGATCGCATACGGCACGCCATCGGCACCGACGTGCACGCGTAGCAGGGTTTCGCCGGATTCACCGCGACGCAGCGCTTCGCGCGGATACGCCGGCGGCGGACTGGATATCAGGACAGGCAGCGTATCGGCTGCGCTGGATGTGGCAACGGGACTGCCAGCCGGTGTTATGGGCTGCGGCGGCAACGGCGCAGTGGGCGGGGCAGGGGGTAGCGCAGTTTCGACGATGCGTGCATTGCCGGTGGCATCGTCGGGCGCGGCAGCGTGTTCACCGGCCTTGCCAGCAGCGTCCAGATCCGGACCGGGTAGGGGTTCGAAGGGCTGCCCGGTGTTGCTTTGCCTGGCGCCGTCAACGCGATAGAAATCATCGTCGTTGCGCTGCTTGGCCCACAGCAGCACGAATAGCGCGATGCCCGCGGCGAAGGCAATGGCCACATACCACCAGGCACGCGGCGAAAGCCCCAGGATGGGCTTGCGAGGGCTGGACGATGGGGCGGGATTGGATGGGGGCATTGGCATGGCGCAGGGAGAAGTCACCGCATTCTGGCATAGCCGTCGTGCAGCAATCCCCCACGCAACACGCGATAATCGCCTTCCCCTTCGTCACGCCAGCCCGCCATGCTTGATCCAAACCTGTTGCGCCACGACCCCGCCGCACTAGCCGCGCAACTGCGCATATCGCGCGGTTTCGAGCTGGATGCCCCGGCCGTGGAGCGCCTGGAAACCGATCGCAAGCGCATCCAGATGCGCACGCAGGAGCTGCAGAACCTGCGCAACACGCGCAGCAAGGCGATCGGGCAGGCCAAGGCGAAGGGCGAGGATGCCAGCGCATTGCTGGCCGAAGTGGCGGGGTTTGGCGATGAGCTGAAAGCCTCGGAAGTCGCACTGGAACATATCCGCACTCAAATCGACGCCATCGTGCTTGACATCCCCAACCTGCCGGATGATTCGGTGCCGGCGGGCACGGACGAGACCGGCAATATCGAGCAGCATCGCTGGGGTGCGCCTCGGGTTTTTGATTTCACCGTCAAGGATCACGTCGAGCTGGGCGCGCGTCATGGCTGGCTGGATGGCGATGTCGCCGCCAAGCTGTCTGGCGCGCGTTTTACGGTGCTGCGCGGGCAGCTTGCGCGCCTGCATCGCGCATTGGCCCAGTTCATGCTGGACCTGCATAGCACGGCGCATGCATACGAAGAAACCAACGTGCCGTTGATCGTCAACCGCGAAAGCATGCTGGGTACCAGCCAGCTGCCGAAGTTCGAGGATGACTTGTTCGCCACGATTGTCGGCGAAGCCAAGCGCTACCTGATCCCGACGTCGGAGGTCCCGCTCACCAACATCGTGCGCGACGAAATCCTGGATGCCGAAACGCTGCCGCTGCGCATGACCGCACATTCCCTGTGCTTCCGCGCCGAGGCCGGCAGCCATGGCCGCGACACCCGCGGCATGATCCGCCAGCACCAGTTCGAGAAAGTCGAATTGGTCGCCATTGCAACACCCGATGAAAGCCACGCCGAGCACGAGCGCATGACGCGATGCGCAGAAGTGGTGCTTGAACAACTTGGCTTGCCTTATCGGCGCATGTTGTTGTGCAGCGGCGACATGGGATTTGCGGCAACAAAAACCTATGACCTCGAAGTCTGGTTGCCGTCGCAGGAAACCTATCGCGAGATTTCATCGTGCTCGAACTGCGGAGATTTCCAGGCACGGCGCATGCAGGCGCGCTGGCGCAATCCGGCAACCGGGAAACCCGAGCTGGTGCACACGCTCAACGGCTCGGGTGTTGCCGTGGGCCGCGCACTGATTGCGGTGATGGAAAATGGCCAGCAGGACGATGGCAGCATCACGATCCCGCCCGTCCTGCGCTCGTACATGGGCGGCGCCGAACGCATCTCCTGACAGGGCTGGATACGCAGCGCACCCCGTAGCTCATTGAGGACCCGAGGCAGGGGCGGCCCATGGACACGACTGATCCTGCGGGGAGGCCATCAACCGGCCTGAAAGAACAGCGCGTCGGCTTTAGCGGCGCGTAGGCGTGCGGATCAGCACGCGAGCAGCGTATCGCCATCGGCATGTTGCGAATCTGGAATGGAAGTGATGAAATGCGCGCCATCGTTCTGATTTTGGAACCGCGCCATGCAAGACCTCAATGATCTCTACTATTTTGCGATGGTCGTCGACCACGGCGGTTTTGCGGCCGCCGAGCGAGCGCTCGGGATTCCAAAGTCACGCCTGAGCCGGCGCATTAGCCAACTCGAAACCGAAATGGGCGTGCGCCTGCTGCAGCGTTCCACGCGCCGGTTTGCCGTCACCGACGTTGGCCAGAGCGTCCATCGCCACGTGTTGTCGATGCTGGCCGAAGCCTCCGCCGCGCGTGAAGTGGTCGACAGGTTGAGCGCCGAGCCGCGTGGCGTGGTGCGGGTCAGCATTCCCGTTGGCCTGGCACAACAGCAGATCCCGATGCTGCTGCCGGAGTTCCTGGCGAAGTACCCGCAGGTGCGCGTGCAGATGCACGTCAGCAACCGTCGCGTCGATGTGATCAACGAAGGCTTCGACGTAGCCGTGCGCGTACGCAACAAACTTGATGACGATGGCAGCCTGGTGATGCGCAGTTTCGGCATGATCCAGGAACTGCTCGTGGCAAGCCCCGGCTATCTCGATCGAGCAGGGCGGCCAACCGCCCCGGAGCAACTGCACGACCACGTGACCCTGACCATGAGCGAGGACGAAGTCCGGCAGCGCTGGGAGCTGCAGGGCGCCGATGGCGAGGTCCGCCGCATCGACCTCAAACCGCGTGTATCTGGATTCGATTTTCCGATGCTGATGGCCTTGTCCAAGCAGGGACTCGGCATCACCCTGCTGCCTGAAACGCTGTGCGCGGAGGCCGTGCGCAATGGCGAGCTTGAAGTGGTGCTGCCCGCATGGCACCTGCCGCAAGGCATTGCCCATGCCGTGTTTGCCTCACGACGCGGCATGCTGCCGGCGGTGCGCGTGTTCATCGATTTCCTGGCCGAAAAGTTGCCCTCGCTGATCGAGGAGTCACGCCTGGACTGCCAGAACTGCCCGCAGAAATCCGCCGAACGTGCTGCGGCCACCACCGGCAAACGCCGCAATGCAACCGCTGCAAACATTCCAAGCCATGCGACAATCCGCTAGCCCCGCGAACAAGTTCCAGCAACGGAGAGATGGCCGAGCGGTTTAAGGCACCGGTCTTGAAAACCGGCGAAGGGTCAAACCTTCCGTGGGTTCGAATCCCACTCTCTCCGCCAGATATTCCATGAAACGTGGCCTTTTAGGTGAGGAAGTGGGGCGCACCTGCCTACCAACCCGCCTACCGATCAGAGATGGAGTGAGACGGAAAAGGCCAACTTTCGAGGTGGCTTTTTGCTGCGCTATCTTGCACGCATGACGAACCCAGGGCTCACGCCAGAACAGTTCGACCTTGCCCGCGAACTCCTCGATGAGGTCGGGCGAAGCTCGCGGCGTTGAGCGGAGGCGATGCGGAGCTGTTGTTCGCGTACCGGCTAAAGGTCGCGAAGGAGCTGGCCTATGACGAGCGCAGCAAGCCGATGGTCCGGCGGCACCTGAAGGCCCTCAAGAGGGCTTAGCAGGGCGGCGTCCGTCCGCTGTGCGGGGAGAGACTCCTCCCGGAACGCGGCGCCGTCGTAGGTCGCACACGGGCCGTCGATGAGTAAACGGTCGAGAACACTCGGCTGATGCACCCTGCGTGCGACGTGGCCCATCAGTCGTCCAAAGGCTACGCATAGCCGCGTGTATCACCGAGCGGTTAAGCTCTCAAAATGGCTGGCCCATCTCTCGAAGGACTCCTCAACCCCGCGATGCTCGCATGGGCGCGCGTGGAGTCGCGACTTTCTCTGGAGGACGCAGCTGCCAAGCTTGGACAGCGGCCCGAGCGTCTCAACGAGTGGGAGCACGGCACTAGGTCACCTACACTGAACCAGACTCGTGGACTGGCAAACCTCTACAAGAGGTCGGTGGGCATCTTTTTCTTGCGTGAAGTTCCTAACATTCCTCGCCGCCAGAAGGATTATCGCCGCCTTGAGTTGAGCACGGACGGTGCGTTGAGCCCGAAGGCCGCGAACGGCATCCGCGAGTGCGAGGCGAAACGTGAATCTGCGCTCGAAATCTTCATTGAGCTGGAGGTTGAGCCTCGTAATTGGCCGCTTGAGATTGCGCCGGGGACAGCACCGGAAGTCGCCGCGACGCTCATTGCGGAGACCTTGGGCGTCACGATGCAGACCCGTCGAGGATGGACCAACGTTTACGACGCACTCAATGGCTGGAAGTCGGCGGTAGAGGCGTGTGGCGCTCTCGTCTTTCAAGTGTCGGGCGTGCCGGTCAGCGAAATGCGGGGGTGCTCGCTCTCACTACGCCCGTTGCCCATCATCGTCTTGAACAGCGCTGATACGCCGCTAGGGCGAATCTTCACGCTGCTCCATGAAGTGACTCACATCGCGAGAGGTGAGAGCACTATGTGCGACCTTGTGGATGGAGGGCACTCGAAGGCTGCGGAACTCATTGAGCAATACTGCAATCACGTCGCAGGCGCGGTCATGGTTCCCGCCGATGTGCTCCAAGGCATAGAAGACGTACAAGAAGCCGATGAAACGACTGAGTGGGCCAATCAGCGCCTACTCGAATTCCGACGGCTCTTTTGGGCCAGTCGCGAGACGGTGCTCCGTCGTTTGCTCATCTCGGGCAAAACGTCGCTCACCTTCTACCGAGAGATGAGACAGAAATTTGAGCTTCAGTATCGTGAGTTGGCGAACGCTCCCAGCTCTCCGCCCATCGTTCCTCCATATCGACGTGTGATTCTGAGCAATGGTCGGGCGCTAACTCGTCTAGCCCTTCTCGCCTATAACAGTCGGGCGATTACTGGCACGGAGCTGTCGCGAATTCTCAACACGAAGCTTGACCACTTGCCGGCAATATCGAATGCGCTCAACAAGGAGGTGGTCGCGTGAGGTGGTGCTTTGACACCAGCGCTTTTATTGAGCCTTGGGTGCGACTCTATCCGCCGGATATCTTCGGACCGGTCTGGGACAAAGTAGACGAGTTGGGAGAAGCAGGGGTCATCACCGCCCCCGCCGACGTTCTGTTGGAGATAGAGAAGCAGAAGGACGACTTGCATGACTGGGTGCGAGCGCGTCCCGATCTCTTCCAGATGCCGGATCGCGCGGTCATGGAGGTGTTCACGGAAATCGTCAACGACCACCCGGACTTCATGAAGATCAACTCAACGAAGTCCGGTGCTGATCCGTTCGTCGTGGCTCTGGCCGAGGTAAAGGAGCTGACTGTGGTGACTTACGAAACGATGGCAAAACAGAACGCGGCCCCAAAAATTCCGAACGTTTGTGTGGCGCGCGGTCTAGGGGACACAGCGTCACTCGTGGACGTGCTCCGAACGGCGGGGTTCAAGCTTTAGACGAATGGAAGCCATCGCCACAAGCATAGGGCGCTCGGTGTTCGTCGTCGCACTTTTTCAGCTGTTGTCGAGTTTGTTACTTGCGGTATTTGCAGCATGGATTGCCGTATGAGAGCGTTGGTGGGAGAGAAAAGCCGAAGCATATGGGCGCGTCATTGATGCACTTCATAAGGCAAAGAGATTCGATTATGAGCACATTCGGGCGGAGGAGCTTCAGCTTGAATATGACGATGACCGCCGGGCTCACATAAACGCCTTTGCTACATGCAGATGCACGCGACGAAATCCTGCGCGCGGCCGACGTGGGCAGCTTCATACTGTCGCCCCGCGCTCTAGAGATTCTTGCCAGCTACGATTTAGCGTCGGAGAACATACCTAGAGAGGATTCTTGATACGAATATCTCGACATGTCTTGGGCAATCGCCAACTGGCATATGAAAGAATTTGTTGCCGAAGCAAGGCGGATTTGAGGCGCGACGCGGACTAGTACGGGAACATCCACCGCAGCCCTTCAGGCATCTTCGGCTTCAGGATCAGCGCCCAGCCGAGCGTTTGGGAGGTTAAGCGCGACAGGCGCGTAGAGCGTTTCATGCCGGAGGCACCTGGCCTTGCCCCGAGCGAGGGCGATGCTATCCCTCTTCGATCATTCCTATGGGAGTCGGGGCGGCGGTCGGGGCATTTTCCGGCTGGAGATACACCGGTGCAAAGCCGCCACCTGGGGTGCGGAAGTTGGTGGTCTGGCCTTGATAAAGCCGTGCAGCCAGCCATTGCACTTGCCCTTCGTACACGTAGTTGCGCACATCGAACTTCAGCGTCTGCTGCGGTGACTCGCTGGAGATAACGCGTTCTCCCGGCGTGACGATCGCCTGGGCTACATAATCTCCCGCTAGAATCTCCTGCCAGACCCGACGAGTGAGTTTGTCTCCGCGATAGGCGGCACGGCTGCCAAACCCCGTGGCCGGCTTGAAGAACAGGCCACGCCGCTCTGACCATAGGCGCTCGGCATGACTCGGATCGACGCGCTCGGTGGGAGGAATTCCCGCCAGCAAGATGTCGCGGCTGGACGCCGGTACGCCAAGCGTCTTCAGTTGTCGATCGTCGCTCAGCAGCGCCAGATTGCGTTTGTCGGCGTATAGCGCGTGCGCCTGAGGATGCGGCGTCAACACCACGGCGTGCTGCAGGTAAGCTTCGCGCAGGACGGCGTTGGCGGGATCGTCCAGCGAAAAATCCGTTAACCGGTTGTAGACCAGGTCCACGATGCTGCGGCCGTGACGGAGTGCACCGTCGCGCAATGACAACTCCGAGGGGTCTGCGACTATCGCGTCGAAGCCATGACGTCGAAAAAGATCTTGGAACAGAAGGACGTCTGGATACAGGTATTGCTGTTGCGGCGCCTCGTCGATAATTGCGATGCAGCGCAAGGGTGTTCTGCGCTTGCTTAACTTCCATTCCCTCCGGAACATGTCGATGATGGCGTCTTCCATCGCCGCAGCCGCCGCTGTCATGTCATGTAGCGGAGCGCAACAGGCACGTTGCGCACGCGCTAGAACAACATTGAGCATTGCACCGCCGGCATTGGTATTGATCTCGATTAGGCCGAGTCCGCCTTCGGTGACGTGGAAATCGTAACCAAAGAAAACACCGATGGCGCCACCGGGATCATGACGGGCGATATCGGGTGCCGAGGCCAATACGCGCTCCCGATATGCCGGGAGCGCCACGACTGAGGTGACCGTGTGAACGATTTCCGCCATGCGTTCGCGATGTGCCGGGGTGATGAATACCGGGTTGGCGGCAAACAGGTGCGGACAGCGTGCCTCGATCAGTTCGAACAGATCTGGTTGCTGCAATTGCGATTGCAGCGCGCGGCGCAGAGATGCTGGGTCAAGCGTGATACAGAAGCAGTCACTGTTAAGCGACTCGATTGCACAGCCAGCCAGAGATTTTGAACAGCAGACGGGAGATGCATTGTTCATGACTAAAGGATCCTGGCCATTTATAGCCATTTGGCTGAGCGCATTTTCAGGTATTTTTTTATCAGGACACAGTGTGGGCATGCAGTTAGGCTTCGGCCGTGATGTTCAATAGTCGGCGGATGTGGCGCAGTTGATCGCGATGAACCTTCCAACGTCGCGCCCCTTCGAGCGCCAACTGCGGGATCACTGCGTGAAGTCCTGGCCCAGCCGCGCCGGTGAAGCGCGCTGAGCCGATCGTCGCCTGGATTGATGACTTCACGGATCGGAGAAGGGATTAGGGGATCGCCACGTTGGCTAAACATGCTCTTGGCGCGGTCACCCATAGGGTTATAAGTCCAACGGGCAGTCAGCGTGGCGTCCGCAGCGCCAGCCAAGGCATCGGATCGCACCAGCCAAATCGCATCCGAATGTGCCGGGATGGCACCGATGGCAAAGAATCTTGTGCGGGCGCGGATCGTTGATCGCGTGGGCTCTATCTTGCCGGCATCGGAGCAAGATCGGGCGCGTCCAAAGGCACTGGATTGGCCTCCAGATCAGAAATTAGCTGTTTCATTTCCCCAATCTCGCGCACCTGCGCCTGGATGATGCCATCGGCCAGCTTGCGCACCCGAGGATCGCGAATGTGGGCGCGTTCGCTTGTGAGGATGGCAATCGAGTGATGGGGGATCATTGCCCGCATGTAAGACACATCATCGACAGTTTCCTGGCTTCTGACGAGCCAGAGCGCCACAACGAATACAGCAACGCTGCCTATCAGGATTGCGGTGTTGGCTGTCTTGTTTTCATACATGTTGAGCATGAAAAGCAACATGACTACCGCCATCGAGGCGCCCATCACGAACGCCATGAAGAATCGTGTCTCACCGAAGAAAACATGATTGGTCGCGTAGGTGTTCAGGTACATCAGCACAAACATCACCGCGGTTGAGGTGACGATCATTGCGCCAAACTTCATGTATTTGGACATGGTCGTGTTCTCCTTGCAAAAATTTCAGGACTTCGGCCGAAGCGGTCGCCATGGCTGCGCCCGGCCACCGGTTTGCTAACTCTGCTGGCCTGCCGCAACTTTGGGTGCGCACAAAAACCAGGTTAGTTGAGGATCATCAAGAGCGTTGCTTGATGGCGATGTGAGTGCCTTGGACGTCGTCTACAGCGTCATCCGCTATAGGGTGGGCGAGGCCAGCGTTGTGCATGATGGCTCTCGTACTTGTCGAGGACGACGGACAAAGCGCATGTATTGCTGATGTAGCGCTCGTCACACGCGCGAAGCGAGCCATGCCAGCAAATAGTCAAATTTGTGCGATGCCGTCAGAATGTCACTTGGGCTCAGTGGTATCCGATGCGCGCGAGTGGGTCCAGGTCGGACCACGCCGGCTGCTGACGGATATCTGAACAGGAACATGGGGCGAAGCAGGTGCGGAAACAAATTCATCACGCTTTTGCAGTAGGGTAGGCGCCATGTTTGTCTGGTCCATTGTGTTCCGGGTGTTGCTCGCCGTTAGCCTGATCCTCAATGGATCCGGCTTCGCGGTGGCGTCTGCGCACATGCACATGGATCACGCGGCGTCGGAGAGATCGATCGCGCAGCCCAACGTCCACCCTGTCGCAACAGCCCAACCGCCATGCGGTGAGCACCCTCAGGGCTCGGGCTCGATGGCCGCAGGGGATCCACCGGGCGATGCGACGACGAACGCAGCATCATTGATGCCGGAACAGGAGTCTCCCGACTGCTGCAAGTCGGCAGCGTGTCGTTGCGCCTGCGTCCATCAGGCCCAAGCCGCAGTTCCCGTCGTGGCATTCCATGCGGCGGCGATAGAACGCGTCAGCGGCGTCCGTCCAATGAAATCGGGCCATGCTTCGCCGGCGATCCCGCATCTGATCCGACCTCCGATCGGCTAAACGTCCCGAGCGCCACTGTGGCGCTCCTCGCTTGTATGCCGTCTGCCTTCCTTTGCGAGGCACGTGTCGGCTGCATTGCGCCCGGCCCAGCAGTTCTGCTGACGCCGCCCCTTCTGTTTCTACGGAGTTTCCCATGTCATCCGATTCTTTCGGCTTCCCGCCGGATGCTTTGTCGCAGCCGTCGCGGCGCCGTTTCGTGCAAGGAGTCGCCGCGGGCGGCGCAGTAGTGGGGCTGGGGCTTTGGCCCAAACCCGTATGGGCAGTGAAGTCGGCGGGGCAAGCCGTCGTGCTATCCGGCACGGAATTTGATTTATCCATCGGCCAGACGCCGATGAATTTCACCGGCCGCGCGCGCGCTGCGGTCACGGTCAACGGCTCGCTGCCGGCGCCGATCCTGCGCTGGCGCGAGGGCGATACCGTCACGCTGCGTGTCGCCAATCGGCTTCCGGCCGGGTCGATTCACGGCCACAACACCTCGATTCATTGGCATGGCATCCTGCTGCCGGCCAACATGGATGGTGTTCCGGGGATCAGCTTTGACGGTATCCCACACGGCGAGACCTACCAGTATCGGTTTCAGGTTCGCCAAGGCGGGACCTACTGGTATCACAGCCATTCCGGGTTCCAGGAACAGGCTGGACTGTACGGCGCGATCATCATCGATCCGATCGCGCCGGAACCGTTCTCGTACGATCGCGACTACGTAGTGCTGCTCTCGGACTGGACCGATCTTGATCCAGTCGCGTTGTTCTCGCGCCTGAAGAAGATGTCGGACTACGACAACTACAACAAGCGCACGGTCGGCGACTTCATGCGCGATGCGAAGCAGAAAGGGCTTGCCGAGACCATTGACGACCGCAAGATGTGGGGCGCGATGCGCATGACCCCGACCGATCTGTCGGACGTCAATGCCAACACCTACACCTACCTGATGAACGGCAATACCGCGCTGGGCAATTGGACAGGCCTGTTCCGCTCCGGCGAGAAGGTGCGCCTGCGCTTCATCAACGGCTCGGCGATGAGCTATTTCGACGTGCGTATCCCCGGCCTCAAGATGACCGTCGTTGCCGCCGACGGCCAGTACGTGCATCCAGTGAGCGTGGATGAATTCCGGATTGCGGTCGCGGAAACATTCGACGTGATTGTTGAGCCCTCGGGCCAGGACGCCTTCACCATCTTCGCGCAGGACATGGGTCGTACCGGTTATGTCAGCGGCACCCTGGCCGTGCGCGAAGGACTGCGTGCGCCCGTGCCCGCGATTGACCCGCGCCCGATCCTGACGATGGCCGATATGGGCCACGGCGGCATGGGTGGCGCGATGGCTGGCATGGATCACGGAGCGACCCCTGCAAAACCCGCTTCGCAGGATATGGGCGGGATGGCAGGCATGGACCACAGTGGCCACGACATGTCGGCGATGCAGGGCGCATCGATGGCGGGGATGGATCACGGTGAAGGTGGCATGCAGCAGCACCCGGCCAGTGAGGCCGGCAATCCACTGGTCGACATGCAGACGATGGCACCGGTAGCGAAACTTGACGATCCCGGCATCGGCCTGCGCGACAACGGTCGCAAAGTGCTCAGCTACTCGATGCTCAGAAGCAGCTTTGACGATCCTGATGGCCGCGATCCCGGTCGCGACATCGAGCTGCACCTGACCGGGCACATGGAGAAATTCGCGTGGTCATTCAACGGCCAGAAGTTCTCCGAAGTGGAGCCTTTGCGGCTCACGTATGGCGAGCGATTGAGGATCGTGCTGGTCAACGACACCATGATGACCCACCCAATCCACCTGCACGGCATGTGGAGCGATCTCGAGGACGAACAGGGCAACTTCCTGGTGCGCAAGCACACCATCGACATGCCACCGGGCAGCAAGCGCAGCTACCGGGTCCGCGCCGACGCGCTTGGCGGCTGGGCCTATCACTGCCATCTGCTCTATCACATGGAGGCCGGAATGATGCGCGAAGTCCGGGTGGAGGAATGACCATGACCAGTATTGCGACGTCCGGCCCGTATCCAATGGCACTGGCCATTGCACTGTGTCTTGCGCTGGCCGCGAACCCCGCCTCGGCACAGGAGATGGATCACTCCAAGATGAATATGCCGATGCCGGAACCGACGGTGGAGAAGCCGGCTCCCGTGAAAGATGCGGCCGACAAGGCACCGACCAAAAAGGCACCTGCGAAGAAAGCACCAGATACCCCTGCGCAACCCAAGAGAACGTCCGCTGCTGGGCCTGAGCCGGTCATGGATCATTCGACGATGCAGGGCATGGATCATTCGTCGACGCCGATGGCGGCCGACGACAGCTCGATGCAGGGAATGGATCACTCGTCGATGCCGATGCCTGCGGGCGAAACATCGATGGAGGGGATGGACCACTCGATGATGCCCGGCATGGACCACGCCGGTATGTCGATGGCCCCGACCGAGCCGCGCGAGCCGATCCCGGTGCTGACCCCAGCCGATCGCGCCGCAGCTCTCCCGCCGCCAAGCGGGCACGCCGTACACGACAACAGCATCCAGACATTTGTCTTGCTGGATCGTCTCGAGGCGTGGAATGTCGATCCTGGCACCGGCGTCGCATGGGAAGGTCAGGCTTGGATCGGCACGGATCTCAATCGCCTATGGCTACGCAGCGAAGGCGAACAGGTCGATGGCAAGTTGGACGGCGCTGACCTGGAGGTGTTGTACGGCCGTAGCGTCGCGCGATGGTGGGATGTCGTCGTCGGCATACGTCACGACTTCAAGCCTGGCGCCTCCCAGGACTTCGCCGCCATCGGCGTGGTCGGCCTTGCCCCTTACAAGTTCGAGGTCCAGGCGACCGCTTACATCGGCCAGGGTGGTAAGACTGCGGCTCGGTTCGAGGCCGAATACGAGACCTTGCTGACCAACCGCTTGATCCTGCAGCCGCTGGTCGAGGTCAACCTGTATGGAAATAACGATGCGCGCCGCGGCATTGGCTCCGGACTCAGCACGGTCGAGGCCGGTTTGCGACTGCGCTACGAGTTCACCCGCAGGTTTGCGCCCTACATCGGCGTAGTCCGCGAGCGCGCTTTTGGCCGCACTGCCGACTTCCGTCGACTGGACGGCGAAGACATCAATGACACCCGCATCGTCGCGGGCCTGCGACTCTGGTTCTGAAAAGGATGGACACATGAAATCGCATACCCGCCACATCATCGTTACCAGCGCCGTCCTCGGCGTCCTGGCGATCGGCGCCGGTGTATTCGCCTGGAGCGGCATCTACAACATTGGTGCCGACGACGCTCATACCAAACCCGTTTACTCAATGCTGCAGATGGCGCGCGAGCGTTCGATCACTGCCCGCGCGAACAAGCTGCACCCGCCCCCAAACCTCACTGATCCTGCGCTGATCCGTCAAGGTGCTGGCAACTACAACGCCATGTGCACGGGTTGCCATCTCGCGCCCGGCATGGCGGAGACAGAACTGAGCAAGGGTTTGTATCCGGCACCGCCCAACCTGTCTCAGACCGATGTCCAAGACGCGTCGCACCACTTCTGGGTGATCAAGCACGGCATCAAGGCTTCCGGCATGCCTGCATGGGGCAAGAGCATGAGCGACGACTACATCTGGAACATGGTCGCGTTCCTGCAAGAGCTGCCCAAGCTCAACGCGGAGCAGTACAAGGCCATCGTTGCCAGCAGCGGTGGCCATTCTCATGGTGGCGGCGAGACCATGCCGCATGACGATGGCGACGCCGACCATCACGACGGGGCGATGGAAGGCATGCACATGGATGGCATGGACACGGGTGCATCGAAGCCACATGCGCACCCGGCTGGAACCCCGGTACACGACGACTCCGCCGGTGACCATGCCGGTATGACGATGGAAGCCAAGCCAATCGACGAGTCAAAGCCCCACTCGCATGCACCCGGCACGCCTGCACACAAGGACAACGCACCCACTGCACCAGCAGCCACCCCCATCAAGCCGGCCGACGACGGCCACGATCACCAACACCAACACTGACCATTGGAGCGAACACTCATGAAATCCAGATCCCTGGCGACTTCCCTTGCGTTTGCCCTTGCTCTCGGCGGCGCGGCGACTGCCAGCGCACAAACCAAGCCATCCACGCACACGCACCATTCCGCGCCAGCGCCTGCTGCTCCGTCGCAGGACGTGTCGCCTGCCGCCCAGCACGCCGTGTCGGTGGTGGAACGCTTCAACACAGCACTCGCGGCCGGTGACCTGAAGGCTGTCGGATCTTTACTGAGCGCTGACGTGCTGATCCTGGAAACTGGCGGCGCCGAACGCAGCCGTGATGAATACCTTGGGCACCACGCGATCGGCGATGCAAAATTCCTCAAAGGCACGCATAGCGAGATCATGCGTCGCACCGCGCGTATCGATGGCAGCCTGGCCTGGGTGGGTACCGAAAGCGAACTGCACGCAAGCAAAAACGGCAAGCCGATAACGTTGCTCAGCACCGAAACCATGGTGTTGAAGAACACCCCGGCCGGCTGGCAGATCGTCCACATCCATTGGTCGTCGCGACCGAAGAAAGCCTCGTGAGGAATATCCACATGATTTCGAGATTGACTATGTTCGTTGCCATTGCCTTGGCGGCGAGCTCGATCAGCGCCTGCGCGCGAACGCCCGACGCCGCTCCAGGCGTGCAGGAAGCCACGATCGTGACGCCCCCTGGCGCAACAGCAGCGACGATGGCCGCTTCGAAAAGCGCAGCGACCGCGAGTCTGTCGCTGCCGTTGGTGATCGTCCACAAGACTGCGAGCTGCGGCTGTTGCGGCCTCTGGGTCGACCATATGAAGCAGGCCGGATTCCCTGTGGAAGTGCGCAATCTTGAAAATGTAAATCCGGTCAAGGAGCGCCTTGGCGTACCGCTGGGCAAAGGCTCCTGCCACACCGCAGAAGTCGGAGGCTATTTCGTCGAAGGCCATGTGCCGGCCGATGACGTCAAGCGCCTGCTCGCCGAGAAGCCTGCAGCCAAGGGCCTCGTATTACCCGGAATGCCGGCGGGATCGCCGGGTATGGAGACGCCTGATGGCCGGGTGCAGCCGTATATCGTCGAGCTGGTGGGCGAAGACGGCACTACCGCGGCCTTTGCCCAACACGGTCACTGATTGACTGTGGAAACCAGAGGAAACCGCGAAGATCGGCCCGAGCCAGTGATCCGCATCCTCACCCGGATGAATCGCACGCATCGTATCGGTGTCAGAAGCCTTGACTCTGGACCATGCTCCAAGGCGCAGACTCGTGATGACGCCGTTACAGGCTTTTTCGGATTTCTCCATGAAGATCGGTGAACTCGCCCACCGTGCCAATGTTGGCATCGACACTGTGCGCTACTACGAGCGGCAGGGGCTTCTGCCTTTGCCGCAGCGGATGGCATCCGGCTATCGCCGCTACGAGGCAAGTGATGCGGCGCGTCTGCACTTCGTGCGTCGGGCGAAGGCGCTTGGCTTCACCCTGGCCGAGATTCGCGATCTGCTCGACCTGTCCAGCCGTCGCGACGACGACATGGCCGGCATGAAAGCCGTGGCGACCGAGAAGCTGGCTGATGTCGAGGTCAGGCTCGTCGAACTCACCCGGATACGCGATGCGCTGCAGACTCTGGTGACGTCGTGTCCGGGGCACGGGAACCTGCAACGTTGCCCGATTCTCAATGCGCTCGTCGAGGACCACACATGACTATCCCTGACCCTTCCACGCATGAACAAGCGGCTGGATCGCCGGCAAGCCCATCGGACCTGTCGAACAACGGCGATGGAGCGCAGGCGGCGGCCACGGTGCTCGATCCCGTTTGCGGCATGCAGGTCGACCCGCTGACCACTACCCACCATGCCACCCATGACGGGTCCGATTACCACTTCTGTTCGTCGCGCTGTCGCGAGCGGTTCGTGGCCGACCCAGTGAAATATCTGTCGCCATCCACGACCGCGGCCGCCGTGCCCGCGCCGACCGGCACGATCTACACATGCCCGATGCATCCGCAGATCCGTCAACAAGGGCCTGGCACGTGTCCGATCTGCGGCATGGCGCTTGAACCAGAAATGCCCAGCCTCGAAGAAGACGACAACCCTGAGCTACGCGACTTCAGTCGTCGGTTTTGGTGGACGTTGCCGCTGACGATCGTCGTGCTGGCGCTGGCAATGGTCGGCCATCGCTTCGCCTGGCTGCCTGTCGAAGCACGCACGTGGGCCGAACTGATCCTCTCCACGCCGGTTGTACTGTGGGCGGGGTGGCCTTTCTTCGAGCGCTGCGTCGCGTCGATCCGCTCACGCAACCCCAACATGTTCACACTGATTGGCATCGGCGTGGCTGCCGCGTTTGGCTACAGCGTGGTCGCCACGCTGGCACCGGATCTGTTCCCCGCTTCCTTCCGTGAGCACGGGCGTGTCGGCGTGTACTTCGAGGCCGCGGCGGTGATCGTGTCACTGACGCTGCTTGGCCAAATGCTCGAACTGCGTGCACGCTCGAAGACTTCGGCGGCGATCAAGGCGCTGCTCGGCCTCGCGCCAAAAACTGCACGACGCATCAACGATGACAGCAGCGAGGAAGATATCCCGCTTGACCACGTGCACGTCGGTGACCGCCTGCGCGTGCGCCCCGGCGAGAAGGTACCGGTCGACGGTACGGTGATCGACGGCCGCTCCAGCGTCGACGAATCGATGCTGACCGGCGAGCCAATGCCGGTGGAGAAGGGCGTCGATGCCAGCGTCATCGGCGCCACCATCAATGGCACCGGTAGTCTGATCATCCGCGCCGACCAGGTCGGCGCGGCGACCGTGCTGTCCCAGATCGTGCAGTTGGTCGCCCAGGCGCAACGCTCGCGCGCTCCGATGCAGCGCATGGCCGACAAGGTGGCGTTCTGGTTCGTGCTCGCGGTGCTGAGCGCTGCAGTGCTGACGTTCTTCGTCTGGGGCCTGTTTGGCCCGGATCCGTCATGGACCTACGCCGTGCTCAACTCCGTTTCGGTGCTGATTATTGCCTGCCCCTGCGCGTTGGGCTTGGCGACGCCAATGTCGATCATGGTCGCCACCGGCCGCGCCGCGCAAAATGGGGTGCTGTTCCGGGATGCCGAGGCGATCGAGCACCTGCGCAAGATCGACACGCTGATAGTCGACAAGACCGGCACGCTGACGGAAGGTCGGCCCGCGTTTCTCGACCTGGTGCTCGCCGACGGCTTCAGCAGCGACCAGGCGCTACAGCTGGCCGCCAGCCTGGAGCAGGGGAGTGAGCACCCGCTCGCAGAGGCAATCCTGGCCGAGGCCGGGCGACGCAACCTGCCGCTCGATCGCGCCGAGGACTTCGACTCGGTCACCGGAATGGGCGTGCGGGGCCGCATCCATGGACAGGCGCTGGCACTGGGCAACAAGGCCTTGATGGCCGAAGTCGGCGCCGACATCGCGCCGGTGCTAAGTAGTGCCGAGAGTCTCCGCAAGCAGGGCGCCAGCGTGATGTTCCTCGCGGTCGACGGACGTCTCGCAGGCGCCGTGGCGGTCGCCGACCCGATCAAGACCACGACGCTGGAGGCGCTCGACTCGCTGCGCGCGGCCGGGCTGCGCATCGTCATGGCCACAGGCGACGCCCAAGGCACCGCTGAAGCGGTCGCGGCCACGCTGGGGATCGATGAAGTCCACGGCGAAGTCCAGCCAAAGGACAAGATTGCCTTGGTGCAGCGCCTGAAGGCCGAAGGTCGGCGCGTGGCGATGGTCGGTGACGGCATCAACGATGCGCCCGCGCTGGCCGCCGCTGACGTCGGCATCGCGATGGGCACCGGCACCGATGTGGCGATGTCGAGTGCACAGGTGACGTTGATAAAAGGCGATCTGCGCGCCGTCCTGCGTGCCCGAACGATCTCCACGTCCACCGTGCGCAACATGAAGCAGAACCTCTCATTCGCATTCCTCTACAACGCGCTCGGCGTACCGCTGGCCGCAGGCGTGCTTTATCCGGTATTTGGTCTACTGCTCAGCCCGATGATCGCCGCGCTCGCCATGAGTCTGAGTTCAGTGTCGGTGATTACTAACGCGTTGCGGCTGGCCAAAACGCCGTTACCGCAAAGTTCATCCCATGACCGTCGCCCCGAGCCGGCGCACGGTGCGTCCCTCCACTAGGCTCTCGCTCGCCCCCCACACACTGGAGTACTGCCATGAAATCGTTGACTTCACTTATCACCGTCTCGCTGATGCTCGCCGCAGGCACCGCGCTCGCACATGAACCGCAAAACGGCACGGTTGCTCCCGCTGCGTCGCCCCAGACGATGGACCACAGCAAGATGGATATGTCCGGCATGACGCCGGCCGACTCTCAGAAAATGGCCGCGGCCGAATTCGCCAAGCTCGATGCCGACAAGAACGGTAGCCTCAGCAAGGTCGAGTTCGCCAAGCTGCACGCGATGATGGGCATGCAGCATGGGCAAATGGACGGCAGCAAGATGGACACGCAGCAAAGCCAGATGGACCACAGCAAGATGGGCATGTCCGGTATGAGCGCAGCCGACCAGCAGAAAATGGCCACGGCTCAGTTTGCCAAGCTCGATAGCAACAACGACGGCAAGCTCAGCAAGGGCGAGTTCGCCGGGCTCCACTCAATGATGGGCATGCGGCACGGGTCGATGGACCATTCCAAGATGGACATGCAGCACGGCCAGATGGACCACAGCAAGATGGACCATAGCAAGATGGACATGTCCAACAAGCCCACCGACCATCAGAAGATGACGACGGACGAATTTGCCAAATTCGACAGCAACAAGGACGGGGAGCTCAGCAAAGCAGAGGTTTCCGCCCAGCCCTCGCTGGCCGCGCATTTCGGCATGCTCGACGCCAACAAGGACGGCAGCCTGAGCAAGGCCGAGTTCGCCAAGCATCACGGCATGTAATGAATCCGATGTGCGCGGTTGGCCATCCGCCAACCGCGCACACGGACGTTGCCCTCATACGGATCTGATCACGATTACCCAGTTCAATCGAGAAGATGCGTCGTGCCATCAAAAGCACCGCAATGGATATTTGGTATCAGCTCAGCAGTACCGTCGACGGTACTGCGCGGTGGCGGAGAAGAAATCGATCACAAAAATGCAGCCAGGAGCCAATGGCGATCCTATGCAGACAAGGATATGGAGAGTGGGGCAGGGCAGTTTCCATCATTGGGGCAGTCGAGGCCCGCGGCGCGTGACGACGCCCACGACTCTGCTTGTGTGTGCCAAGGCCTTCCATCTGCAGGGGAACACGTCGAGGGCATGCATGACTGATCTGTTGCGCGCAGTACGATCGACAATTGAACGCCTCTTCAGTTTACGAGGGAGTGGATGAGTCGGGCAGCGACGCGAGCCGTGGAGTCGTCCCTGTCCAGCGGTGGGCAAAGTTCTGCGATATCGCAGACCCTTACACGACCCGTATCCAGCGACGCACTGATAAACGGCTCCAACACCTCCATAGCGACGCCGCGGGCATTAGGCGCGCTCACGCCCGGCGCCACTGCATGGGGGAGAACATCGAGGCAGATTGTCAGGTATATCGAGTCCGCCGGCTGCAACCACTCCAAAAGACACGCCACCTGCGACACCGAGCTCGCCAGCGTCATTTCCTGGTCGGTCAAATACCGCGTGCCTGTTTCCCGTGCGGTGTGAACCAGGCGGCGCGTGTTGGACGCGTTGCTGATCCCCAGACAGATGTAGTCAAGTGCAATGCCATGTTGTTCCGCGTGGTGAATCGCTTGGCGAAACGGAGTTCCGGATGTAGCGATCGTGCTGTCTCGCAAATCGAAGTGCGCATCGAGGTTGACGATGGCAATGCGTCCGCTGTCGCTGCTGTTGGCCAGCCCCAGGTAGCTGCCAAAACCGATCTCGTGACCACCGCCCATGCCGATCGGGAAGTGTCCATCTGCAAGCAACTCCTTCACGCGTTCAGCATAACGGCGCTGCGCGCCCTCCAGGTCCTGATCCGTGCAGGCAATGTCTCGCGCGTCATACAGAGGTCGCGAATGGGTCACTGACAGGTTGGCAAGGGCTTGCCGCAGTGCAGACGGACCTTGTGCTGCCCCGATCCGGCCGTTGTTCCTGCGGACTCCTTCATCGCAGGCGAATCCCAGCAGGGCAATGCCCGGAGTGGCATGGCGTTCCATCGGCCGCACGACCTGGTGCCAGCGGAAGGTTTCCAGATCCGCGGTGTCATCCACTTGTCCCTGCCAGCTTTCCATCAGCCCAAGTCGTCTGGAAATTCCGTGCGCATCAGCCCGGCGAGCAGCCCAGTGGCAATCAGCTCGTCCGCCGCGGCGATCTCGGGCGCAAAGTAGCGATCCTCGTCATAGCGCGGGACGACCGTGCGCACCAGGTCGAACACCTGTTCGAGTCGGACGGAGGAGCGCAACGGGCGCAGGAAGTCGATCCCCTGGCAGGCCGCCAGCAGTTCAATGGCCACGATGCGGCGCACGTTGATCGCCACATCGCCCGCCTTGCGGGCCGCGACTGTGGCCATGCTGACGTGGTCTTCCTGGTTGGCCGATGTCGGCATGGAGTCGATGCTGGCGGGATGCGCCAAGGTCTTGTTTTCGCTGGCCAGTGCCGCCGCCGTTACATGGGCAATCATGAAGCCGGAGTTGATGCCCGGATTCCCCACCAGGAATGCTGGTAGGCCTGACAGGTGGGCATCGATGAGAAGCGCGATGCGGCGCTCGGAGAGGGCGCCGATTTCGGCGGTCGCGATGGCGATCTGGTCGGCCGCAAAGGCGACCGGCTCGGCGTGGAAGTTACCGCCGGACAGAACTTCGCCAGTGTCGGGGAACAGCAGTGGATTATCGGAAACGGCATTGGCTTCGATCAACAAGGTGTTAGCCGATTGCTTCAGCAGGTCCCAGCACGCACCCATCACCTGTGGCTGGCAACGCAGGCTGTACGGATCCTGCACTCGGGAGTCACCTGTTCGATGGGAATCACGGATGGCGCTTTCCCGGAGCAGTTCGCGGTACAGGCTGGCGACATGGATCTGACCAGGCAGTCCGCGCAGCGCGTGGATGCGCTCATCGAATGGCGTGTCGGAACCCCGGGCGGCGTCGACCGTCAAGGCACCGGCCAGCACCGCGGCGCCAAACGCCTGCTCGGACCGGAACACGGCAACCAAAGCGATACCCGTGGACACTTGGGTACCGTTGAGCAGGGCCAAGCCCTCTTTTGCTCCAAGCTGGATCGGGATTAAACCTGCGCGGCGCAGGCCCTCAGCGGCGGGCACGACTTCTCCGTTGACGCGGACGGACCCCTCGCCCATCAGAGCCAAGGTCAAATGCGCCAGCGGGGCCAGATCCCCGGACGCGCCCACCGACCCCTGCGCCGGGATGCACGGCCAGACCTGCGCGTTGTACAACGCCACCATGCTTTCCAGCAATGCCCAGCGCACGCCGGAATGCCCGCGCGCCAGGGAGGCGATCTTCAACGCGAGGATCAGGCGGACGGTGTCATCGTCGAGCAACGACCCCACGCCGACGGCATGGGAGCGCACGAGGTTGGTCTGCAGCTGCTCCAACTGGTCGGAGGGAATGTGGATGTTGGCAAGCAGGCCGAATCCCGTGTTGATCCCATAGGCAGGAGCACCGGCGGCAACGATGGCCGTAACCGTGCGGGCCGCCTCTTCGACCCGGGCTTTCGCCAAGGGTGGAAGGGATACGGGATGGAACTGCGTAGCAATCGAGCGCAACTGAGACAGCGGAATCTGTCCGGGGATCAACATCGGCATGAGTCGGTTATCCCGTGATCGAGGGCAGGTTGAGGAGGTTGTCCCGAGCGCATGCGATTGCCACGTCGTAGCCGGCATCCGCATGGCGCATGACTCCAGTGGCGGGGTCGTTCCACAACACGCGTGCCAGCCGCTTGTCGGCCTCATGGGTACCGTCGCAGACGATGACCACGCCGGAGTGCTGAGAAAAGCCCATGCCAACGCCGCCGCCATGGTGCAGGCTCACCCACGTCGCTCCTCCCGAGACCGCCAACATCGCATTGAGCAGTGGCCAGTCGGACACAGCGTCCGAACCGTCCAGCATCGCTTCTGTTTCTCGGTTTGGACTGGCTACCGATCCGCAGTCGAGGTGGTCTCGCCCGATCACGATGGGTGCCTTCAATTCTCCGGTGCGCACCATCTCGTTGAACGCCAGGGCGGCGGTATGGCGCTGTCCCAGGCCGAGCCAGCAAATGCGTGCCGGCAAGCCCTGGAACTCGATACGTTCTTGCGCCTGGTCGAGCCAATGATGCAGGTGGGCATCATCGGGGAACAGCTCCTTGATCTTTGCATCCGTGCGATAGATATCCTCGGGATCTCCCGATAGTGCAACCCAGCGGAACGGGCCTTTGCCCTGGCAAAACAACGGCCGGATGCAGGCTGGGACAAACCCGGGGAAGTCGAACGCATCGGGGACCCCATGCTCCAACGCGACTTGGCGGATATTGTTCCCGTAGTCGATCGTAGGCACGCCCATGCGATGGAAATCGAGCATTGCCCGCACATGTTCGGCGCACGACGCGGCCGCTGCCGCCTGCAATGCCGCGTGCGCCGATACATTGGTGCGCGCTGCGTGCCACCGGGCAGAAGACCAGCCGGAGGGCAGGTACCCGTTGATTAGATCGTGCGCCGACGTTTGGTCCGTGACCGATGATGGTCTAGCGCGCCCTTGTCGTGCCAATTCTACGAAGCGGGGCAGCAATTCCGCCGCGTTGCCGAGCAGTCCGACTGACACTGGGGACGTCGCGTTCTCGACGATTTCCAGCGCCTCATCGATAGAGAGCGCCTTTCGATCCAGGTAGCGGGTGCGTATTCGAAAATCGATCCGCGACTCATCACACTCGATCACGATGCAGCTTGCCCCGGCAAGGGTGGCAGCTAATGGCTGCGCTCCACCCATGCCCCCCAAACCCGCCGAGAGGATCCACTTGCCCGACCAGTCTCCGGCGTAATGCTGACGTCCCAACTCGATAAACGTCTCGTAAGTCCCTTGGACTATTCCCTGGGATCCGATGTAGATCCACGACCCGGCCGTCATCTGGCCGTACATCATCAATCCCTTCCGATCCAGTTCATTGAAGTGGTCCCAGTTCGCCCAATGCGGAACAAGGTTGGAGTTAGCCAACAAGACCCGTGGCGCGTCGCAATGGGTCCGGAATACACCTACGGGTTTGCCGGACTGGACTAGCAGAGTTTCGTCGTCTTCCAGGGCACGAAGAGAGGACAGGATACGGTCGAAGCTGGGCCAGTCGCGTGCCGCCTTGCCGATGCCTCCGTAGACCACAAGCTCTTCGGGGCGTTCGGCGACTTCGGGGTCCAAGTTGTTCTGCAGCATCCGATAGGCCGCTTCCACCAGCCATGACTTGCAAGAAAGCGTGGTGCCGCGCGGGCTTCGCACGGTGCGTGGGCCCGAGACCGCTGGGGTGAGGCAAGTGTCCATCAATAACTCCATCACGAACGGGGTGCGTTGCCCACGTGGAAAGTGCCAACGAAGCGATAGTCAGCAGCGGGATGTATGAGACTCACCAAGCTCGCCACGCGCCCGCGCGACCAAGTGCGTCGGCGCAGAGTCAACAGCGCACTGCCGGCATCAACCTGCAGAACTTTGGCGGTACTCTTGTTGGCCAGCTCGGCTTCGATCATATGTTCGGTTCGCTCGAGTGGTGCTGTGCGGGTCAGGTATTCGTGTGGGGTTTCAACGGTGAAATCGACCTCCAAATATTGCGGTGCGCTGGACGGATTCACGAAGCGATCCTCAATCTGATGTGGCTTGCCATCCCCCAGGTGAAGTAATCGCGAATGGAACAGTTCACTGCCCGTTGGCAAGGAGAACTCTCCTGCCAATGCCGCGCGTGCAGCAATTTTTTCGCACACGAGAACGCGCACCACGTGGAGTTTCCCGCGCGCACGAATTTCTTCGCGGATCGACCGGATCTCGAACATGGGCGATTCTACCTTGGGGACGGCGACAAACGTTCCAACCCCTTGCACTCGCATCACTACATTGGAATCACTGAGTTCGCGGATCGCCCGGTTAACGGTCATCCGCGACACGCCAAACTGGAGCACCAAGTCGTTCTCGCTCGGGATCCGACTGTGTGGTAGCCAGGCACCGCTGGTTATCTGGTGGAGGATGTAATGCTTGAGCTTTGCGTACTCGGGCTGGGGCTTTTCCATAAACTAAGCATGGCATGTCTATACAAGCTGTGGAAGCTGCTACGAAACCATACGCAACAGTCTTGTATGCACGCGGCCAAAGACGGTTGACACCCCCTCTTTTCCCGTGGTACATGGTGGTATAGACAACCTCAATCCGCTATTTTCGATGCTCAATTTTTCGCTATTGCTTCGTTGCCTGATCGTCGTGGCGTTTTGCCTCGACGGCAGTGCCATGGCATGGCAAACGAGCGCGATGGCGGTAAGTGCTGTTCATCATGCCCACGCGGTCAATGAGGGTCATGAAGGAGCAGATCATGGATCGGACGGGGTTGCCGCGATGGACTGTGAGCACACCGCCCCCACTGCTCCCACCGACCCTGTGCACGACGACTGCGATTGTGGCGACACTGGGTGTGACTGCGCTTGTAGCTTCGTGACCCTCGCACTAGCCACGGGTGTCCCGGTTGTCGATACGTTCTGGATCGGCTTCGTGCAGGCCCCTGGCCACCTGGCAACGGTCGCTCAAGGTGTACCGTCCTCGCTCTTTCGACCTCCCATCGGCTGATCTTGTCCGGCTGCCCGCGTGGCGGCCCGTAGTCGCCGGCCTTGTTTCCAAGGCTGGCGCGAACCGTTGTCGACGAGTTTTAAAATCACCGTTTTGGGGAGTTCACCATGTTTTGTAAGCGCAACCATCTCGCGCTGGCGATCGGCGCGTTGCTGTCCGCCGGAATCGCCACCACCGCATCCGCCCAGTCAGAGGTAGAAGGGCAGTCATCATCGGCAACCACGCTGGACGCCGTGAAAGTCACGGGTAGTCACATCAAACGAGCGGCGATTTCCGGTGTCGGACCCGTCACTGTGATTGATGCTGAGACCATTGAGCGTTCGGGTGCCATTTCCGTCGAAACCCTGTTACAGCGTTTGCCCGCATCCGCTGGATTCGCCGGCAGCCAGACCAACGCGTACTGGGCCGGAAATGGTTATGGAACGACGCAGGTCAATCTGCGCGGGCTGGGTATCAATCGTACGCTGGTCCTGTTGAACGGTCGCAGGATCGTGAATGGCGGCACGGGAGCGAATAGCTCGGTTGACCTCAACGTTATTCCCGTGGCGCTGATCGAGCGCATTGAAGTACTGAAAGATGGTGCGTCTGCCATCTACGGTGCCGACGCCGTGGCAGGCGTAGTAAACATCATCACCAAGGAAAACTTTGAAGGGGTCGAGGCGTCCATCCGCTACGGCCAGACCTTCCGCCGGGATGGCGAAGAAGGGGCCGTCGATCTGGCGTGGGGCGTCAACACGGATCGAGGCTCGTTGATGGCCGCCATCAACTACTCAGAAAGTGGCACCGTTAATATGGCAGATCGGGCCGCCTGTGGCTTGGGCGAAGTTAACGGGAAGCTCGAGTGCGTGGGCAGCTCTAGCACCATCGGTGGTCGCGCACTGTTGCCCGATGGCACTCGAATCAACTTCAACCAGGATCCCAATGGTGACGGTGACTTTTACGAGCCCTACTCGCCTAAAAAGCACAACCAGAACGCATATCCGAACCTCAATGCTGTAAACCCCATCAAGCGCATAAGCTTCAGCGCATTTGGCAACTACGCGCTCACCGACAATGTCCGGGGCTTCGCCGAGTTGATGTACACCAACCGCCAGTCGGATCAGCTGGCCACTCCCGGTACGCTCGGGATCTACCGTCCTATCAACATTGCGGCCAATCACCCCACCAACCCGACCGGACAGGACATCTTGCTGCAGCGGCGCAGCCTGAAAGAAGCGGGCAACCGCGAGTTCTACCAAGATGTGAACACCTTCCGCACAGTGCTCGGCGTGGAAGGTGGTATCGGCACGTACTGGGACTGGTCGGTGGCGATCAACTGGGGCCGTAATACGGGTGATGACGGTTCCAGCAAGGTCGTCAATCTCGATCGCTTCGACAAGACCATGGATACGTCCGTGTGCAGCAATGCGCCGGGTGCCGCCATTCCGTGCGGCGACTATCTGGGATATGGCGATGTCACCCAGGAGGTGCTTGATTACATTCTGTATACGTCGCGCGATGTGGGTGGAAACGAGCAGAAGAGCTTCACCGCCAACGTAAGTGGCCAACTGTTCGAGTTGCCTGCAGGCTGGGTCGGCATGGCAACGGGTGTAGAGGTCCGCAAGGAAAGCGGGTGGCGCAACCCAGATCCGCTGACTGTGCTTGGCATGGCCAACACCAACAAGCAGGATCCGATCGCTGGTGAATACACTGCGAAAGAAGCATTCGTGGAAGTCGCAATCCCGCTCCTCCAAGACAAGTTCCTGGCGCAGTCGGTGACACTGAATACCGCGCTCCGCTACTCCGATTACGACCTTTTCGGGGCAAGCACGAACTACAAAATTGGTCTGGACTGGCAGTTCGTCCCGTCGCTTAAAATGCGCGTGAATTATTCAACGGCGTTTCGGATCCCCAACGTCCCAGAGTTGTTTGGTGGCGTCTCAGAGGGCGGTTTGACCACGGCCGATCCATGCAGCAACTGGTCGAGTCTGCCTTCATCCTCGGTGGTTTATCAAAATTGCCAGGCTTCAGGTGTGCCAGTGGATTTCGTTCAGCTGGGCAAGGCGATCCAGACAACGGTTGGCGGCAATCCAAACCTGGAGCCGGAAGATGCGAAGACGCTGACGGTTGGTGCGGTCTGGACGCCCACTTTCGCGGATGATCTTACGTTTACGTTTGACTACTTCAATATCAAGATTGACAACGCGATTCAAGGAATTCCCGGATCCACGAAGTTGGCGGTTTGTTACAACACGCCAGGTCTCGCACACCAGTTTTGTAGCGCGTCCAATTTCACTCGAAATTCGCTCACAGGTGAGATCGACTTCCTCTCTGCCCAACCGGTTAACGCGGCCAGTGAGCGGGTGTCAGGCATCGATATGGGCTTCTTGTACCAGTTTGGCTTCGCTGGAACGAAGGCGAGCCTCTCCATCGATACGTCTTATCTTAAGAATTATGACGTTCGCCCGTTTCCATCCGCAGACGAGATCCAGTACGCCGGCAAGATCACTGGTGGACGCGGCAGCTATACCCAATGGCGTTCGTTTGGTTCCCTGATCCTTGTAGAGGGGCCTTGGTCTGGCTCCTACAGCATCCAATACATCGGGTCGGCGGATGACATAAACGCGTCGAAGGGCGACATAGGCGACCATGCGCCGAGCGTTAGCTATCACAACGTGCAGGGTAAGTACTCGCTCAACAAATCGGCCGACATCGTTTTTGGCATCGACAATCTCTGGGACAAGAAAGCTCCATTCATCCAGAGCTATACAGATGCCAACACGGACACGATGACTTACGACCTGCTCGGTCGCCGCTGGAACGCTAAGTTCACCTACCGCTGGTGACCCGTACAACCCTCTCCGGCGATTAGGCCGGAGAGGGCGCGCGCTCCCTTTATTCGCGGCATCTGTCAGGAATCAACTATGAAACCCGCATTCTGGGCCCGTCGGGCCCACAAGTGGATTGCTTTGGTCATCGGCGTGCAAGCGCTGCTGTGGTCGGTAGGCGGGTTGTACATGACCGCTATGTCGATCGATTTCATTCATGGCGACCACCTCAGTCACGTAGCTGCGCAACCGCTTCCGAAACAGAGCAGCCTGATCGATCCCGCCGTCATCGCTGCAAGGTATTCGGTGATAAACGGCTTTCGCCTGAAGCTACTTTTAGGCGCACCGACCTACGAGGTTCACCATCCTGGGGGCGTGGACCTAGTCGATGCAGGCACTGGACTTTTGCTCGGTCCGATCGACGAGGGTAGGGCCAGGCAACTGGCGTTGTCGACCTATCGTGGCGATGGATCACTGGAGTCGCTGCAAATGCTCGACAAGGCACCGCAGGACGTGGGAACCCGACCGGTGCCGCTGTGGCAGGCGAAATTCGGGGACAGCGGCAACACCGCGTTGTACTTCTCGCCTCGGACCGGAAACCTGCTGGCCACCCGGCACACGTATTGGCGGGTGTTCGACTTTCTCTGGATGCTACACATCATGGATTATGAGCAGCGCGCGGACGTCAACAACATGTTGTTGCGGGTTGCAGCATCCGTAGGTCTTCTGTTCATGCTCAGCGGAGTGTGGCTGCTGTTCTACAGCTTTCGCCGGAGGTCTGCGGAATGACTCCCTGGATCCGGAAACTTCATAAATGGGTCGGTTTGATCATCGGCCTGCAATTCGTAATCTGGACCGGCAGCGGGCTTCTCATGAGCCTTCTTGATACCGCGACCGTGGACAATCGACACCATCTCGCGCCAGTGGTACAGGCCCCGCCGTGGCCGGAAACGGCGATCTCCCCATCGATGATCGTTGCCGGGGAAAATCGTCCGGTCCAGGTCATTGAGACCCACTGGCTTGCCACGGAGCCGGTCTACCGCCTCAGCGACGGAGCCAGCAGCTGGCTCGCGGACACGCATGACGGAAGCCCAGTGCAGGTGACCGCTGCCGATGTCTCAGCCATCGCCGCCGGCGACTACGTAGGAGATGGTCGCGCGGGATTGCCACAACTCGTGACGGATAATACCTGGGAGGTGCGTGGGCACGCAGGACCCATATGGCGAGTCGCATTCTCCGATGATGACTCGACCACGTTGTACGTGTCAGGGCAGGACGGCCGCATCCTCGAGCGTCGTAACGACACATGGCGCGTGTTTGATTTCGCCATGATGCTGCATTTCATGGACTACACGAGGCAGCAAGATTTCAACAATCCCCTCATCGTAACGGCCGGCGTGGGTGGCCTTTGGCTCGCGCTGTCGGGCATCTGGCTGTTCTTCGCCAGCTTCCGTCTTGGCGAGTTCATTCCAGCTCGTTGGCGACCCCGGCGCGAGTTGACGGTGTACGGCTCCGATGGGAGCAGGTTGCGATCTGTGGAGTCGCACTCGGGTGACACGGTTTATCTTGCGCTGGGACGAAATGGGCTGCAGCTGCCGTCCAACTGCGGCGGTGGACAGAGTTGCGGATTGTGCGTAGTCCGCGTGCGTGGCCAAGCGCCGCCACCGACCAGCGCCGATCGAGTGCATATTGACCAGAGCCGTCTCAAATCCGGCTATCGGCTGGCGTGCAACTTGCCGGTGAAGTCGGACGCTCAGATCGAGGTGGCTGGAGGTGCTGCGCTGTGGACGGAACGCCTTGCCAAGGTGGTCAGCGTCACCGCCGTGACGCCTTTCCTGCGCGAGTTCGTGCTTGCGCCGGAGACGCAACTGGGATCGGAGTTCCAACCAGGCGCCTACTTGCAGGTGCATGTGCCTGGTTACAGTTTGCAACGCGGCGACCTTGATCATCCGGAACACCACCGCCAAGACTGGTCAGCTCTGAACCTGCCCGAAAATCTGGTCTGCAAGGAACCGGTCCGCCGCTCCTATTCGCTGTCTCTTCCGACGAACAAGACAGGTGGAAACGTGACATTGCTTGTGCGCTTCAGCCCCGGACGGCAGGACAAGAAGCGACAGCCCGCTGGCAAGGGGTCTTCTTACCTCTATGGGTTGAAGCCGGGGGATCGTGTCTGTTTCAGCGGTCCATTCGGTGACTTCGCGATAAAGCCGGGCGCCAGAGAGAAGGTGTTCATCGGTGGAGGAGCTGGCATGGCGCCCCTCCGTGCGATGGTGCATTCCTTGCTTGAATCCGGTGCACAGGAGCGCATCCATTTCTGGTACGGCGCTCGGAATGTGCGAGAGGCTCCGTATGTCGAGGAGATGGAGGCGCTGGCCAAGAGGCATGCGAACTTCACATGGCATCTGGTTCTGTCGGAAGCCGCAGAGCATGGCGCCGGCTTGATCCGGGGTTTGGTGCACGAGGCCACCCATGAAGGGCTGTTGCAGAAGCACCCCGACCTGACCTCCTGCGAGTTCTACCTGTGCGGCCCTCCGGCGATGCTTGCCGCCACTCGAAGCTTGCTGGTCCGTTTGAACATCGCGGATGAGCAGGTTGCCTACGATGATTTCAAGATATGACGCCGCCTCCCTCGAGCGGCCTGACCGGCACATAATCCCTACCCACGGGGTGGGGCTCTGTGTGGAAGTGTGAAAGGCGCGCCAGCTTGAGCGAGGCGGTGCACTATCGTGTGCAACGTCACAAACGCGCGAGCCTGGTGCTGGCGTCGGCTATCGGCTTGGCCATCGGGCGTTGGACCGTGTATTGGGCGGGGCAGATGGTGCGATGATCTATCTCGATCTTCCCGTGCCCACGATGGCGCTTGCGGCATTACAGGGTTGGCTCAACGGGGAGCGGATCTACGCCGATGGCGTCTTCACCGCCCCAGCCAAGCCTGACGACGGCGACGCCCGCTCGACGCTCGAGGATCGCAGTCACCATTATTGAGCGCACGATGTAGCAGATGGCACAGCACGCCTTGCGTCTAACCAACCAGGGATGAGCCGCCGATCGCGGTCCACAGGAGCGTTTCATGTTGATTCGGCCGTTCGACCTGTTCGTAATTGCCTGGCTGGTGGTGGCCGTGCTATCCGCCGCCTACGTGGCATGGGACCAGTTTCGCGGCAACCCCGAGCCGGCGGTGATGAAGTGGGGCTTCGTGTTGGTTACGTTGTACATGGGGCCGATCGGTCTGCTGCTGTACGTGATGGCCGACAAGGAGCCCAGCCCCGGTACCCACGAGGAGTTCATAAAGCCGCTATGGAAGCAGGGCGTGGGCTCGACCGTGCACTGCGTAGCCGGTGATGCCACAGGGATCATCGTGGCAGCGGTGGTGGTCGCGCTGATCGGACTGCCGATGTGGCAGGACCTGATCGTTGAATATGTCGCAGGCTTCCTGTTCGGTCTGCTGATCTTCCAGGCGCTGTTCATGCGCAAGATCATGGGCGGCACATACCTGCAGAACGTGCGCCGCAGCTTCCTGCCCGAGCTGATCTCGATGAACTGCATGATGGCCGGCATGGCACCGGTGATGGTGGCGTTGATGATGGGACGCGACATGCGGGCGATGTGGCCTGGCGAGCCGCTGTTTTGGGTAGTGATGTCTCTGGGCGTGACCGCTGGTTTTGCGATTGCCTATCCGGTCAACGTGTGGATGGTGTCCCGCGGCATGAAGCACGGGCTGATGACCGAGCGCAGCGAAAAGAGCGAGGAAACCTTGACTTCGGTTGTCGCGGGTGGCGAGAAAGGCAAGCCGACAGCGACGCCGGCAAAAATGCCGGCAATGGATCACGCGGCGATGGGCCATGGCGCTGCAAAGCAGGCGTCGGCCGCCGGTGGGCATGAAATAGACGGAGCTGGCAACAGCGGCGCCGCGATGGTGGCGCAGGTCACCCGTCCGCAACTAGTCTCGGTCTCGATCTTCAGCGCACTGATGCTCACGGTCGGCATGACGTTGCCGGCCGCGTTCTACAACCTCACGCTCAGTGCCGAGGAAGTGGGCGGAGCGATCATGCCGCCGGGCATGATCATGGACAACGACACCCCCGCCGAGGCGATGCTCGACATGGCCGCCGTGGATCCGCGTGATGTCACGCGCACCGTCGGCCTGAAAACGCGCGGCGCGCGTGAACTTGCCCCGCGCATCGAAAATGGCGTCAAGGTCTTCGACCTGGAGACATCGGTGATCCGTTGGCAGATCCTGCCGAAGACCTGGGTCAATGCCTACGCGTTCAATGGCCAGGTGCCGGGACCCACATTGCGGTTCAAGCAAGGCGACCGCGTCCGCATCAACGTCACCAACCGTCTGCCGGAATCCACCACGGTCCATTGGCACGGCTTGATCCTGCCCAACGTCATGGACGGTCCGGCGAAGGTGACCCAAGATCCGATCGAGAACGGCGGCGTGTACCGCTATGAGTTCACCGCGGTACAGTCGGGCACGTACTTCTACCACTCGCATGACCACGTCGACCGTCAGCAGGCGCTCGGCCTATACGGCGCGTTGCTGATCGAACCGGCCGTGGCCGATCCGTCACTGGCCGCGGATCACGAATACACCCTGCAGCTGCAGGAGTGGCTGATGCGCTTGGGCCTCACTTATCCCGCGATGCCGATGGAAGGCGGGATGCCGAACTACTTCACGATCAATGGCCGCGCGTATCCGTCGACCGATACGATCCACATGAAAGTCGGGGAGACGGTCAAGGTGCGTTTCGTCGGCTCCAACAGCGGCTTCATCCACCCGATGCATATCCACGGTGGCCCGTTCCAGGTAGTGGCGCGCGACGGCGAGACGCTGGCGCCTAACCAGCGGTTCCTGGCCGATACGATCAACGTCGGGCCCGGCCAGCGCTACGACGTGATCTGGAAGGCACTCAAACCGGGCAAATGGATGATTCATTGCCATATCTCGCACCACACCATCAACAACAATACCGAGACCGACGGCGGGGGCGGATTGATGAGGCATATCGAGGTCGCGGGCGATCCACGCACCTGACGGGACATAGGTTGTACGGTGATTCACGACCGAAGGACACGACGACGCCAACAAAATATTCATGCAGGTCGCTGCGCGATGGATTCGTTCTGAATTGCGGGAGCATCACCGCATCAGCAGGCAATCCAGTGCGTCCAGACCAATATGGATCAGCAGACCGAGTCCGAACAGCCTGGTGCGCCGCCATGCGCCGAGGAAGCCGTACACGAATATCGCCGGCAGAGTATGCAGCGGATGGAAGCCGATGCTGCAACGACCGGGCGCGTAGATCGGATCCGCCAACAAATGATCCAGGTCGATCAACCAGCCTGCCAGAAGCCAGAGCCAAGCTCGGACCCAGCGATCGCGATACCAGATTGACGCAACTAAGCCAGGGACGGCTATGTGCAATGCCAAATGCAGAAGGGGACGTAGCTCAAGCTCGCTAAATGGGAAAGGCACGTGTCAAGAAATTCGCGGATGACAACAACACGTTAGCGGATTCACGAGCGCACACCCACAGGAAAAATCGCGTGCCTAGCCGTTGTCATTTATGCCATGTTCGCTCGAGCAATACGGTGTACGAATGGTCTAACAGCAGGACAGGGGGCATCGAGACCTCGTGTTCGACCATCTCGAGTCGCTTCTCGAAATCAGAAAATAATTCGGTGACGCATTCCAGGAATGTCGGGCGGCCGGTATCGCTTACGCCGGACTCCATTTCCAGTTGCGGATTTCCGGCATGTCCTGCCCGTGCTCGTTGATGTAATGCCGGTGTTCAACCAGCTTGTCCTTGAGCTGCTGCTTGAGATAGATGCCATGCTCGCCGGCCTTCGGCACCCGATCGATCACATCCATCGCTAGGTGGAAGCGATCCATGTCGTTCAGTACTGTCATGTCGAAGGGTGTGGTGATGGTGCCCTCTTCCTTGTACCCGCGCACATGAATGTTGACGTGGTTGGTACGGCGATAGGTCAGCCGGTGGATCAGCCAAGGATAGCCGTGGAAGGCGAAGATGATCGGCTTGTCGTGGGTGAACAGTCCGTCGAAATCAGCATCGCTCATGCCATGCGGATGCTCGCTCTGCGGCTGCAGCCTCATCAGGTCAATGACATTCACGACCCGGATCTTCAGCTCAGGCAGATGTTCGCGCAGCAGTGCGACGGCGGCGAGTGTTTCCAGGGTGGGTACGTCGCCTGCGCACGCCATCACGACGTCGGGCGCAGCAGTCTGATCGTTGCTGGCCCAAGGCCAGATACCGATCCCTTGCGTGCAATGCTTGACCGCCTGATCCATTGTCAGCCACTGCGGCGACGGGTGCTTGCCCGCAATCACGACGTTGACGTAATGGCGGCTGCGCAGGCAGTGGTCCATTACAGACAGCAGGCAGTTCGCATCCGGCGGCAGGTAGACGCGCACGACCCCGGCCTTCTTGGTCATGACGTGGTCGATGAAACCAGGGTCCTGGTGCGTGAACCCGTTGTGGTCCTGGCGCCAGACGTGTGAGGCCAGCAGGTAGTTCAGCGAGGCGATCTTGCGCCGCCACGGCAGGTGCGCCGTGACCTGCAGCCACTTGGCGTGCTGGTTGAACATCGAATCGATGATGTGGATGAAGGCCTCGTAGCAGTTGAATAGCCCGTGACGTCCAGTCAGTAGATAGCCTTCGAGCCAGCCTTCGCATTGATGCTCGCTGAGCATCGAGTCCACCACGCGTCCGCTGGGTGCCAGGAATTCGTCATTGGGTGCGGTGGCGGCGTCCCATTGGCGGTTGGTTGCTTCAAACAGCGCGCCTAGTTTGTTGGAGAGTGTCTCGTCCGGTCCGAACACCCGGAAATTGCGCGCCTCCTGGTTCAGCTTCGCCACGTCGCGCAGAAACGGACCGAGCACACTGGTGTCGCCTATACCAAGGATGCCCGGAGCCGCCAGCTGCACGGCATAGTCGCGAAAATCTGGCATTTTCAGGTCGCGCAAGAGAATGCCACCGTTGGCATGCGGATTGGCGCCCATGCGCCGCTCACCCGTCGGGGCGAGTTCTGCCAGCTCGGATTTGAGACGGCCGTGATCGTCGAACAATTCGTCAGGGCGGTAGCTGCGCAGCCATTCTTCCAGCAGCGCGAGATGCTCGGGATGTGTGGCAGGATCGGACAGAGGCACTTGATGCGCGCGGAAGGTGCCTTCAACTTGCAAGCCGTCGACCACTTTCGGTCCCGTCCAACCTTTGGGAGACTTGAGCACGATCATCGGCGAGCGCGGGCGAGTGAGGTCGCCGTCGGCTCTGGCCCGTTGTTGGATCGCCCGGATTTCATCCACGACAATATCCAGCGTCGCGGCCATCGCCTGGTGCATCAATGCAGGGTCGTCTCCCTCAACGAAGTAGGGCGTCCAGCCATAGCCGCGCAACAGTTGTTCCAGCTCTTCATGAGTAATGCGCGCAAGGATCGTCGGGTTGGCGATCTTGTAGCCGTTCAAATGCAGGATCGGCAACACCACGCCGTCGGTCGCAGGATCGAGGAGTTTGTTGGAATGCCAGGCAGTCGCCAGAGGTCCGGTTTCGGCCTCGCCGTCGCCGATGACACAGGCCACAATCAAGTCGGGATTGTCGAACACCGCACCGAATGCGTGGCTGAGCGAATAGCCAAGTTCACCGCCCTCGTGGATCGAGCCGGGCGTCTCCGGCGAGGCATGGCTCGGGATGCCGCCAGGAAACGAGAACTGCTTGAAAAGCTTCTGCAGTCCGCTCTCGTCCTGGCTGATCTCGGGATAGATCTCGCTGTACGTGCCTTCGAGATAGGTGTTGCCGACCACTGCCGGGCCACCGTGACCGGGGCCGGAGATGTAGATCATGTCCAGGTCGTATTGTTTGATGATGCGGTTCAGGTGCACGTAGATGAAATTCTGCCCCGGCGTCGTCCCCCAGTGACCGAGCAGCATCGCTTTCACATCGGACAGGGCGAGCGGACGTTTCAGTAGCGGGTTGTCGCGCAGGTAAATCTGCCCGACGGATACATAATTGGTTGCACGCCAATAGGCGTCCATCCGTTCCAGCAGTTCTGGCGTCAGTAGATTCGTCGGGCTACTCATGGTCGGATTTCCTCGGTATTCCAACGGCGGATGCTTGCGATTGTTCGGGGGAACCTCACAGCCAGCCATTGATGAAGCCTGCGCGCCGCAGCCCGGTCTTGATGTGAGGACTAATACGCATCAATTCCCATATGAGGCCGGAGCGAAAGTTTTCGCACATCATCACGACCGGGCCGAGATTGATGCCGAAGTGGTATTCGGAAGTCCACGGCAGGTCGGCCTCCGGTTCGCTGAAATAGGTCGGATTGATGCTGCAGCGGAAACAGTAGTTGCCGCTCGCCTGCGGATACACATCCTGCAGGTGCTGGATTGCCGGCAGCACGATCTCCGGCGTGAACGGCAACGATGCGACTATGGCCCAAGGTGCGATCGTTCCGTCGTCGGGACCATATGGAGTCCCGCGAGCGATGTAGTCAAAAAAAGTGCGCTCGATGCCTTCGATCCGCCGCGTGGTCCAGCCGGGTCCGTCGCTTGCCGTCAAGCCCCAGAAATTGGTTCCGTAGCCCAAGAACTCCAGCGGGTTGCGAATTGCGTAGGCGCGCTGGGCGTACGTCGCGCGGCGGCTGTTTTCAAAGTAGTCGATGCCCTTGTCGCGCATGAACGCATCCTGGATGCCGCGCAAGTCGAGCCAGCAGTGCGAATACTGGTGGATGAACAGCGGCCCGCCATAGAGACATTCATAGCCGTCGACCGTTTTCCATTCATAGCTCGAAGCCCACGCTGCATAGCTCTCCACCGGCAGCGGATGCGTCGGCGAGCCTAGTCCCAGCACGTACAGCAGCAGCGCCTCGTCATAGCCCTGCCAGCGGTAGGAAAGGAAGCCACTTTCTGGCTTCCAGCCGTGAGTTAGGGTCGCGCCGCCATTGCAGGCCCACTGCCAGTCGACTCGTTGGTAGAGCAGTTCAGTCAGATTCCGGATTTCCAGTTCTGATTCGTCGTCCTGATCGAAGTAACTCGCGGCGGTCAGCATGCCGGCCAGCAGGAAACCGGAATCGACGGTGGACAGCTCGCAACCCCCGGCGCGTCGACCCGTCGTCATGTCCAGAAAGTGGTAGTAGAAGCCCTTGTAACCGGTCGCATCCGGCGTCGTGTCCTGGGGGCTGTCTTGAAAGAAGCGCAGTGTCGCCAGGATGCGTTCGACCGCATCCGCGCGCGTGATCCAGCTGCGTTCCACACCGACTGGATAACACGCCAGCCCAAAGCCCACAGCTGCGATGCTCGCGTCGGAACCGCGTTGTGACGTGTCTGCAACCAGACCGTTGAGCGAGCTGGTCTGATCCAGGAAATAATCAAAGGCACGGCGCTGCAGGGTATGCAGCCTCGTTTCACCGAAGTTCGTCAGCGCAGGATTGGTGCTGCCATCTACCGGTGACATCGCATCGTTCATGGCAGGGCCGGCAGCCGGACGGTCATTTGCTCGGCTAGCCTCCGCTGCAGCGCGAAGGGCAGAAATACCTGGCTCATTGCGTTGTCTTGACCGCCATCCGACGATGTAGCGCGTTGTAGACCAACGCGAACCCGCCGCCGAGATAGACACCCCACAGGAAGCTTTCGACCAAACCAAGAAAGAACGCCCCCGTGCTAATCCACTTGAACGCGGGAAGCAGCACTTCCAGTAGCTGGCCCATGTGGAACGGGCTTCGAGGTACCAACAGCCCGACAGCCACGCAAAGCAAGTAACTCAAGGTCGCGAACAAAGCGACAGCAGTCGTAACGAGACGAAGATTCAACATGATGGTCTCCCGGGTTGGATGGGTCGTCGGACGATCACCGTAGACTTGCGATTCACGTGCATCGAGACGCACGCTCCTTCCGCGTCGAGGAACTGAAGGGTCAAATTCACGTTGGTCGCCATGATGGAAAATCCCTCGGCAATCAGAGGGAAGGCGCGCTTTGTGCTTTGGTATCTGTTGACGCCGGCTGCCCTGCATCCAGTCGCAGACGCTTCAGCAGCAAGGCATTGACTGCAACAATGATCGAGCTGCCCGACATCGACAGCGCCGCTATTTCCGGTGACAGCACGAAGGGATAGAGCACACCGGCGGCCAGCGGAAACGCGAGCACGTTGTACCCGACTGCCCAGGCCAGGTTCTGGTGCATCTTGCGCAGCGTGCCGCGGGCGATTTCAATGGCGCGGACCGCGTCGTAAGGGTCGCTGCGCATCAGCACGATGTCCGCGCTTTCGATCGCCACGTCAGTGCCGGCGCCGATGGCGAATCCGACTTCGGCCTGGGTCAACGCCGGCGCATCGTTGATGCCATCGCCGACCATGCCCACACGCTTGCCCTGCGCCTGCAGCTTTTTGACCTCATCGGCTTTTCCTCCGGGCAACACGTCCGCCAGCACGATGTCGATGCCGAGTTCCGCCGCGACGCGCTCGGCGGTGCCACGGTTGTCACCGGTGATCATCGCGACTTTGATCTGCCGCTTGTGCAGCGCGTCGATCGCTGCGCGGGAACTGGGGCGGATGGCATCGGCGATGGCGATCAGTCCGATCACGTCGCTGCCAAGTCCGACGTGGACGACGGTGCGTCCTCCGCCCTGAAGGCGTGCGGATTCCTGTTCGAGTTGTCCAATGGCAACACCGTAATCGTCCATGAGCAAGCGATTTCCCAGCAGCACGCGCTCGCCGTCGACGGTACCGGTTGCGCCACGGCCGTCGATATTGGTGAAGCCATCAGCACGCTGCTCGACCTTTCCGGCACGCTTGAGAATGGCCTGGGCCAGAGGATGCTCCGAGTGCGCATCAACCGCCGCGGCTAAAGCCAACACCTGTCCCTCGTCGTGCCCGGGCGCCGCCACGACCTCGACGACTTCTGGATTGCCGACCGTCAGCGTGCCGGTCTTGTCGAAAATCACCACGTCCAAGCGCGCACTCTGTTCGATCGCTTCGGCATGCTTGAACAGGATGCCGTGTTTGGCGCCCATGCCCGTACCGATCATGATCGCCATGGGTGTAGCCAAGCCCAACGCATCGGGACATGCGATCACGAACACGGTGATGGTGAGGGTGACGGCGAACAGCAGGGTTTGCCCCAGCACCCAAAACCATACGGCGAAGGTCAGCAAGCCGATGACGATCGCCGCGATCACCAGCCACTGCGATGCGCGGTCGGCGAGCAGTTGCGCAGGTGCCTTCGAGTTCTGGGCGCTCTGCACCAGCTTGATGATCTGCGACAGCGCAGTATCGGCGCCGACCTTGGTCGCCCGGTAGACGAAAGCACCGCTCTTGTTGATGGCGCCGCCGACGACCTGACTGCCTGGATCCTTGCGCACCGGCATTGATTCGCCGGTCAGCATCGACTCGTCCACCTGTGAACTGCCTTCGGTCACCTCGCCGTCGCCGGGACCCTGGGCGCCCGGGCGCACCACCAGCAAATCGCCGACGACGACTTCGTCTGTCGGGATCTCCACCTCATCACCGCCGCGGCGCACCACTGCCCGTGGCGGCGAAAGCTTGAGCAAAGACTTCATCGCATCCGAGGCGCCGGCGCGGGCCCGCATCTCCAGCCAGTGTCCGAGCAAGATGAAGATCAGCAGTACCGTAGTGGCTTCGTAGAAATCCGCACCGGTGAAGAAAAACGTGGCACCGATGCTGAAAAGATAACCGGTGCCCACGCTGAGCAGAACCAATACCGCCATGTCGTATACGCCGTGGCGCAGGGATCGGATTGCGGCGGCGAAAAAGGGCCAGCCCGGATACAACAATGCAGCTGAGGCGATGAGGAACAGCCAGACTTGTTTGTCCAGTCCGAATGGCGTCGGTGGTGCCTGGAACAATCCCATTGGCGACCACACGAACAATGGAATCCCGAAGAGCAGGGCGACGAAGAAACGCCGCTGCATATCGCGCGCCGCCGCATGCAAGTCGTCGCCGTGATGCATCCCGGCATGGACGTCCACCTTGACGGCGGGCATGTCCTTGCCTGGCTTGGCGGCGGGTGCCTGGCCGGCGTGTGCGTGCCCGGAATGCACTTCGTCCCCACTGTCTCGGTCACTGCATTCGAAGCCGCATTTGCGTATCGCCTCGGCCACGGCATGCGGTTCGATGCTTGCCGGTTCGTACGTGATTTGCATCGATCCGCTGGCATAGTTCGCAACCGCCGACTGCACACCAGGCAATGCGGTGACGGCCCGTTCCAGCGTTCTGGCGCAACCTTCCGTCAGCATTTTTCGGATCGGCCACATTCTTTCCTTTGTAGAAGCTGCAATGGTCGTGTTCATACGTGATTTCCTTGAATGACCGCAGCGGTCAGCTCAACAGCACATTCGCTGTGAGAAGAACAACGGCGCGGAAAGCGTTTGGCGAGCTAGCGCGAATCGGCTTCATGAAAATATCAACGTGGATGCGAGGCACTAGGCGTGCCGTGAGCAGCCGGCAGGGGCTCCTGCATCTTGTTGCGGGTGAGTTGATGGCGTTTTACCAGCGCATAGACGACGGGAATGACAACAAGCGTCAGCACGGTGGACGAGACCATGCCGCCAATCATCGGCGCTGCGATGCGGCGCATCACTTCAGACCCCGTGCCGGTGCTCCACATGATCGGCAGCAGGCCGGCCATGATCGCGACCACGGTCATCATCTTTGGCCGCACGCGCTCCACTGCGCCTTCGACGATGGCAGCATTGAGATCGTCTAAGCTCAAGTCCTGTCCCTGTGCCCGGCGCTTTTCGGCGAGTGCCTCAAGCGCGTGATCGAGATAGATCAGCATGATCACGCCGGTCTCGGCAGCCACGCCTGCCAAGGCGATGAACCCGACTGCCACGGCGACGCTGAGGTTGTAGCTCAACGCCCACATCAGCCAGACGCCACCGACCAGTGCGAACGGCACCGACAACATGACGATCAGCGACTCGGTGACGCGCCGGAAGTTCAAGTACAGCAACAGGAAAATGATCAGCAAGGTCACCGGCACCACGATCTTCATCTTGGCGATTGCCCGCTGCATGTATTCGTACTGCCCGCTCCAGGTCGCGTAGTAGCCCGGTGGGAACCTCACCGATTTGGCGACGGCCTCCTGCGCCTGGCTAACATAGGTTCCGAGATCGCTGCTGCGGGTGTCGACGTAGATGTACGCCGACAGCAGCGCATTCTCGGTACGGATTGACGGCGGACCCTTGCTTACCGAGATCGTTGCCAGTTCGCCCAATGGCACTTGCGCACCGTCCGTGGTCGATACCAGCACCTCACTGGCGATGCGCTGGGGATCGTCGCGCAACTCACGCGGGTAGCGCACGATCACCCCGAAGCGCTCGCGGCCTTCGACTGTCGTGGTCACCATCTCACCACCCAGCGCTGCCGCAATCACGTCCTGTACGTCGCCCACGGCCAACCCGTAGCGCGCTAGTTGACGCAGGTCAGGTGCGACATCGAGGTAGTAACCGCCGGTCAGGCGTTCGGCATACGCGCTGGTGGTGCCAGGCACTTTGCGCACCGCGGTTTCGATCTGCCGGGCCAGGCGCTCCATCTCACCGAGATCGCTGCCGAAAACCTTGATGCCGATCGGCGTGCGGATGCCGGTAGACAGCATGTCGGTGCGCGCCTTGATCGGCATCGTCCAGGAGTTGGCCAGGCCCGGGAACTGCAAGGCTTGGTCCATCTCGCCGATCAGCTTGTCTACGGTCATGCCATCGCGCCATTGCTCCTCAGACTTGAGGTTGATGACAGTCTCGAACATCTCCAGTGGCGCCGGATCGGTCGCGGTCAGCGCGCGGCCGGCTTTGCCGAACACCGACTCGACCTCGGGGAAGGTCTTGATGATGCGATCCTGCTGCTGCAACAGTTCCGCGGCCTTGGTCACCGACATGCCCGGCAGCGAGGCTGGCATATAGAGCAGGGTGCCTTCGTTGAGGGTCGGCATGAACTCGCTGCCCAGCTTCGAGGCCGGCCAGACGCTGACCAGCAGCACCAGCGCCGCCACGCCCAGCGTCGCGGCCTTGTGCCGAAGCACCACCGCGATGATCGGCTGGTAAATGGCGATCAGGAAACGGTTTACCGGGTTCTTTTGCTCGGGCAGGATCTTGCCGCGAACGAACAGCAGCATCAGCACCGGCACCAGCGTGACCGAGAGCAGGGCGCCACCGGCCATCGCGAAGGTCTTGGTGAAGGCAAGCGGATGGAATAGCCGCCCCTCCTGCGCCTCCAACGCGAACACCGGCAGGAACGAGACGGTGATGATCAGCAGGCTGAAGAACAGTGCAGGCCCGACCTCCTTGCACGCATCGATAATCAGCTGGATCCGGGGCTTGCTGCCATCGTCGCGCTCGATGTGCTTGTGCGCGTTCTCGATCATGACAATCGCTGCATCCACCATCGCGCCGATCGCGATCGCGATCCCGCCCAGGCTCATGATGTTGGAGTTCATCCCCAGTGCCCGCATCGCGATGAACGCGATCAGTACGCCCACTGGCAGCATCACGATCGCGACCAGGGCACTACGCACGTGGAACAGGAACAGGATGCAGACCAGCGCGACGATGAGGCTTTCCTCGAGCAGCGTCTTGCGCAGGGTGGAGATCGCGTGGTTGATCAGGTCGGAGCGGTCATACACGGCCCGGATGGTTACGCCGGCGGGCAGTCCGGCCTGGATCTCGGTGATCTTCTGTTTGAGATTCTCGATGACCGATAGCGCGTTCTCGCCGTAACGGGCGACGGCGATCCCCGCAACTGTTTCGCCTTCGCCGTTGAGTTCGGCAATGCCGCGGCGCTCATCGGGGACCAGTTCGACGCGGGCGATGTCGCCAATCAGCACCGGGGTGCCGGCGTCGGACTTGAGCACCAGGTTCTCGATGTCCTCGATGCCGCGCAGATACCCGCGTCCGCGCACCATGTATTCGGTTTCGGTCATTTCGATGACCCGGCCGCCGACGTCACGATTGCCCTGCGCGATCACCTCGGAGATGCGCGAGAGCGGCACGCCGTATTGGCGCAGCTTGCCCGGATCTACGGTGACCGAGTACTGCCGCACGAAGCCGCCGACGCTGGCAACCTCGGCCACGCCGGGCGCCTTGGTCAACTGGTAGCGCACGTACCAATCCTGGATCGCGCGCAATTCATCAAGCGATTTCTGTTTGCCTTCCAGCACGTACTGATAGACCCAGCCCACGCCGGTGGCATCCGGACCAAGCGTGGGCGTCACGCCGGCAGGCAGTTTCTTCGAAGCGAAGTTGAGGTACTCGAGCACGCGCGAACGCGCCCAGTAGATGTCGGTGCCATCCTCGAAGATTACGTAGACGAACGACGCGCCGAAGAACGAGAAACCTCGCACGACCTTGGAGCGCGGTACCGACAACATCGCGGTGGTGAGGGGGTAGGTGACCTGGTCCTCGACCACCTGTGGTCCCTGGCCTGGTACCTCGGTAAACACGATCACCTGCACATCGGACAAGTCCGGTAGCGCATCCAGCGGGGTATTCATGACCGCGTAGATGCCGCCGGCGGTCAGCGCGATGGCCATCACCAGCACCAGGAACACGTTGCGAACCGACCATTCGATAAGTCGCGAAAGCATGTCAGTGCTCCATCGTGGAGTGGTCGTGAGCAGCGTTTTCAGGCGTCGTGGATGCAGCCGGTTGCTCGCTGTGGGCGCTGTGATCGACGGGTGCTGGCGGTGGTGTGCTCCGGTTGTTTACGGGCGGCGCGGCAGGTTTTGTTGCCGGTAGCGCAGTGGCTGGGGGTGGCGTGCCAGGGGTGACCGCGTCTTGATCAGCGCGCATACCCTCCAATGCCGATTGCAGGTTGCTTTCGGCATCGATCAAGAAGTTCGCCGACACCACCACGAGTTCGCCTTCTCTTACCCCCGAGCGAATTTCAACTACATCCCCCGAACGTTGGCCCACAGCCACCGGGCGCGGCTCGAACCGCCCCTCGGCAACCTGCACCAGAACCAGCTGACGCGTGCCGCTGTCGAGTACGGCGGATCGCGGCACGGTGAGCACCGCCGCGGAGGTGTTCTGGGTCAGGCTCACATCGCCAAACAATCCCGGCCGCAACACGCCGTCGGGATTGTCCAGCGCAACGCGTACGCCGACGGTGCGGGTCGCCGCGTCGATCACCGGCTGCACGAATGTTACCTGCCCGGAAAACGTCTCCCCGGGCAACGTCGGCGACTGGAAGCTGGCGCGTTGGCCCACGGCCACGCTTCCGGCGCTCGAGACAGGAACGTTGGCGATCAGCCAAACCGTGGACAGGTCGGCCAGCCGCAGGATGGTTTCGCCTGCGGCAAAGCGCGCGCCTTGCACGATCGGCTTGTCGATGACCACCGCATTGGCCGGCGAGGTCAGGACCAGGTTGCCGCGTGTCTGCTCGTGCCCGGCATGCTCTTGACTGAGCTTGGCCAGCTGCGCATCGCTGATATCCCAATTTTTCAGGCGAGCGCGGGAGGCGTCGCGCAGGCGACGCATCGAGGCTGCGCTGTCTGGATCACTGTCCTGCAGCTTGCGGGCGGCACTGTCGGCGATGCGATATTCGTTCTGGGCGGCCACCAGCTCCGGACTGTATACCGACAGCAACGGCTGGCCGCGACGGACCGACATCCCCGTCTGGTTGGCATACAGCCGCTCGACCCAGCCCTCGAACTTGGGCGCGATCACGTACTGCCGGGTCTCGTCTACCTGGACCGTCGCGCTGGCGCGGATACTCGGCGACAGTCCGCGCAGTCGCACTGATGCGGTGCGTACGCCGAGCTTCTGCACCTTTTCCGGAGACAAGACCACGGTGCCGGGTTTTGCCGGCGCTTCGCCGTCCTTGTAGACGGGGATGTAGTCCATTCCCATCGCGTCCTTCTTCGGCATCGGCGAGGTGTCGGGCAGGCCCATCGGGTTGCGGTAGTACAGGACCTTTCTAGGCTGTTCGACACCCGTCGGCAGAGCCGCTGATTCGGTGGCGGTCCGCGATCCGCGGCCTATAAACCAGCCGGCGGCCAGCGCAAAGAGGACGGCTGCGGCCGCGAAGACCCAGTAGGAACGTTTCATCGTGTTGCTCCATCAATGGCGCGCACGGCGGCGGCGCCCAAAAGTTCGTCGCGGGTAGCGTCCAGGCGTGCGAGGTCGGCACCCTGCCATTCGCGCAAGGCATCCAGCAGGGTTCCAAAGTCGACCTCGCCTACCTGGTAGCTCGCCATCGCTGAATTGAAGTTCGCATCCGACTGTGGCAGCAGGGTCTTCTCGATTAACTGACGCTGCTCGCGGGCACCGAACCAGCGAGCCCAAGCGGATCCCAGGCGACCTTCAAGCTCGCTGCGTGCGGCATCGACGCGGGCAAGCGCCGCATCCTGAAGCGAACGCGACTCGCGCTCGCGTTCGCGGCGGGCGCGTTGCTGGAACGGTATCTCCACCTCAAGCATCACCTCGTAGCTGTCCAGGCGATTGCCGCGCTGCATGGACCCGACACCCAGCGAGATATCGGGAAATCGGTTACGCCGCTGGAGATCGACGTTGCTGCTGGCCGCAGCGGACATCGCGGTGCTGGCTTGCAAAGCAGGGTGTGCACCGCGCTCGAGCCGTTGTAGCGCGTCGTCAAGGGTCATTGAGGCGACGGCCAGCCTGGGTGGCGACGTGGGCTCGGCAAACAGGGCGTCAGCGCGGCGGCCCAGGACGGCATTCAACGCTGTCGTCGCTTCACGGCCCGCGGCCAGGCGCTCGATACGTTCGCGTTGCACTTGCGTGCGCGCGACCTGGGCCCGGATCGAGTCCTGCTGAGCCGCCATGCCCAAGGCGTAGCGCACGCCCGCGATTTCTTCAACTCGATCTAGTAAGCCGATCAGGCGGTCAATGACTGTGATGGCTTCTCGGGCGTGCCAATAGCGCACGTACGCTTCGTCAGCCTGGGCCAGCAACTCCATGGCCGTGGCATCACGATCAAGCTGCCGCGCCTGCGCCTCGTATCGGGCGACATCTCGCGTCAACTCGCGTTTTCCCCAGAGTGGAAATTTCTGTTTCAACAGGTACGTCGTCGAGCCCACGTTGCCCGGGAGCAACGACGGTTGATCAGGATCGATCTCGCGCAGTACCACCGACGCCATGGGGTCGGGCAGGGCGCCCGCCGGCTGTATTCGCGCGCCTGCGGCATCGGCATCAGCCTGCAGCGCGCGCAGTTGTGGGTTGTGCGCGACCAGCCAATCCCGGACAGACGCGATGGTAGCGCCGGGAACGGGTTCGTCTGCGTAGCTGACAGGCGTTAACAGCAGCGACCACCCAAGCGTCGCGCCGAGCATCAGCGCGCGACTAGCCGAGCACTTTTTCGGGCGATCGTAGTGATTTCGGCGTTTGCCGCGCGTCGGAAGGATTCCCGCGCCAGCCGGATGTCGTAGAAGGATAGAAAAACCCATGTCTCTTGCCTTGCATGATCCACCCGCAGAACTGCGGGTGATACTGCGGCGGAGGGGACATGCCGTGCAAAGACGGCCGTGCTGATGTAAGCAACGCCAGACGCAGTCAAGCGCTTGGCGGTCATCGGACAGGAATCAGATCAAGAGCAGGCTGGCAGGGTGCGTTGTAGGTCGGTGCCAGGAGACCGCAGGCGGTAACCCAATGCAGGGAGCCGGTTGGGTATGCAACACGGCTATCGACGAAACACCAACAGCCGGCGTCGGTAACAATGCCGGAATGGGAGGGACGCGGCCGACTTCGCCGCTCAGATCACCTTGGCTGCAATGCGCAGCGCAGAGAGTCGCTTCGTCGGAGCGCACGGAATCGTGGCAGCCATGTTCAACCGCCATCGGAACGACAATCTCCGCCAACGCCATGGCCGCCAACGAACACCCCTGATGACCAGCCACGACCATCTGCGACCACAGCAACGCCACGATCGCGAGAATCGCGAATTGGGCGCGCAGGCGTCGGTGGCGGTATCGGTTCATCAGGTAGGCAGCGTACCGCCTTGGAGCTCTGGTTGCTTTGATCTGGATCAGTTCTTAACGTCTGGATTCCAAGCATGGGCGGAGGCAAGCCAAGCGCTAGTGACAAGTATTCCAATCTGTTGGCCAAAGCCGATGATGAGACCGCTCTCGTAGCCGTCGATGGCCCGCAGGAGCCGTCCAAACGCCGCAGGATCTGCGACGGCCGCGTGTGTTTGTTTGACCGGAAGCAGGGCTTCGCAAAGGGCGACAGCAGGGTTGTTTTCTACACGGTCGGTCACGATTGCGTACCGGAAAATCGAGCTGCAGTTCTGCGGTACGCGATCTTCACAGCGCCACGATCGACAACCCCGTTCAGTGCGACTAGCACCCCGCGAGGGGAGATGATCGCAACAGGGCGACCACCGAGCCAGGGGAACAGGTCCGCCTCTTGCCTGCGCAGGATTTTGTAGGCATGCCCCTTTACCCAACTGGCCTTTTGCTTGGCGAACGACTCCCGGGCCACGATCTCATAACTATTTATTGGTGGGCTTGGCCTTTCGGATCGCCGTGTCAGTGAGCGCATGGGCAACTCCCAAAGTGGATGCCCGGTTGCACCCGGATAGCAATAGACCTCGCTGGACTTTATCGCACAAGAAAGAGGCCGGAATCCCGTGATTCTGCGGAGATTCCGGCCTTTATGGTCTTGCTTGGACTCTAAAATGGTGGAGGTGGGGGGAATCGAACCCCCGTCCGAAGGCACTCCATCCCCGGCACTACATGCTTAGCTCACCGTTGGGTCTCGCCCTGCAGCAGCACGGTGTGCAAAGCGCACCGCAGGACCAGCCTGTTTTGGTTAAGCCGTGACTGACAGGCAGCCGTCACAGCCGGTTCCGTGATAATGACCCTACATCCACGAGCACGGGCACAAGTGGGTTCGGGGCTTACGCCTTAAGCGGCGAGAGCGTAGTTGTCGTCGTTGGCAACTAGAGTTTTGCAGCTGGATTTACGAGGAAAGCTACCCCCTCGGCATGCGCCAAGCGATTTCGCGACCCCCGTCGAAGCCAGTGCACCCCCGGGATTGTCGATCACGCTGACGCGATGAGTATAGGGGTGGTCTTGGGCGACGCAAGTCGCAGCGATGCTGCCGTGGCGCACTCGTTCACGTACCGGCTGCGGGCAACTGCCGTTATGCTCGATACGATGAAGTTTTTGCGCAGCGCTGGCATCGATGGGTGGGGAGGAAAACTCCGTGGGCCGGCGGGTGGCTATGTGCTGGCTCTATTGGTCCTGCTGGGGTCGTTGATGCTGGTGTTGCTGTACTGGCGCGGCGCGCAACAACGCGAGTTGCAGTTGGCCGAGACCGAGTTCGTGGCTGAAACCGCGACGATCACCGAGTTGTTGCAGCAGCGGCTGATCAACTATGAGTTGATTGCCCGCGGCGGGGTGTCGCTGTTCGCGTCGGTGGATCGCCCCAGCGCAGCGCAATGGCAGGATTACGTCGATGGGCTGAAGATCGCGACGTATTACCCGGACATGTTGGGGCTGGGTTACGCGCCGTACCTGGATCGCCCGCAGCTGCAAACGCTGCAACTCGGCCTGCGCGATGAAGGACGCGGATTTTACATCGTCCGACCGGCGGGCATACGCGAGCATTATGGGCCGATCCTGTACATGGAGCCGGCGGTGGCGGCCAATCAGGGAGTCATCGGTTTCGACATGTTCTCGGAGGCCACGCGTCACGCCGCGATGGCTGCCGCGCGCGACGACGGCACAGTGCACCTGAGCGGCGGGGTGCGCCACGTGGGCGATACGGGGACGGCCACGATGGGAGTGGTGATGTATGCGCCGATCTATCGTAAGGGCACCCCATCCACGACGCAGGCGCGGCGAGACGCACTGAAGGGCTGGATAGTCGTGCCGGCGCGCGTGGAATCGCTGGTCGCGGAGGCATTGGACGCGACGACCCAGTACAAAAACGTGGCGCTGACGGTTCACGATGTCGAAGATGGGATGAAGCGGCTGTTGTATTGGGCTCCCATGCAGGTCCCCGCACTTGGCAAGCCACGCGTGTTCTCGCGCAGCGTGATGCTGGATGTTTACGGGCGCCATTGGCAGCTCGATTTCATGGGCGATGCGCAGGCCAGCCTGGATGCACGCACGACCGAGTTGCGGGTGACGTTTGCGGCGGGCGTGATTGCATCATTGCTACTGTTTGGCATCGTGCTGGTGCTGGCGCGGACCGAGTCGTTGGCCGAACTCAAGGCCGAGCGCCTCAGCGAATCGTACCGACGCAGTGAGCTGCGGTTCCGCAATGCCATGCGGTTTTCAGCCATCGGCATGGCGTTGCTGGATGGCAAGGGCGCCATCGTCGATGCGAACGCCGCGCTTGCCGCAATTTTTGATACCACCATCGATGCCTTGGTCGGCAGCCTGTTTGATGGGCATTTCGTCGACGACCACGAGCAGGCCATCCACGCGCGCGAATCCGTTGCGACGACCGACGGGGTGTATCGCACCACCCGGCAATGGCGACAGGCCGATGGCGAGCTGCGCCAGGTGCAACTGGTGTACGCGCCGGTGCCGGGGGAAATCGGCCAGGACGTCGCCAGCCTGGTGCAGGTGGAAGACATCACCGAGCGCGTGCGCGCGCAGGCCAGCGAGCGCAGCCTGGCGCGAACACTCGAGACCCGTGTTGCCCTGCGCACGCGCGAACTGACCCACGCCAACCAGGAGCTGGAAGTGTTCGCCTACAGCGTCTCACATGACTTGCGCGCGCCGTTGCGGTCGATCGAGGGCTTCAGTCGCCTGCTTGGCGAGCGTTATGCAGGCGCCTTGGGTGATGACGGCAAGGATTACATCGCGCGCGTGCGCACGGCGGCCGGGCGCATGGACGCGTTGATCGACGCATTGTTGAAGATGTCGCGGGTGAGCCGCGGGACACTGACGAGGGTACCGCTGGATCTGAGCCGCATGGCGGGCGAGATCGTTGCCGAATTGCGCGTGGCGCAGCCGCAGCGACAGGTAGACGTGTTGATTGAACCCGACCTGCATGCGGTCGGTGATGCCGCGCTGATCCGCACCTTGTTGCAGAACCTGATCGACAACGCCTGGAAGTTCACTCGTTCCACGCAAGGTGCCCGCATCGAGGTCGGTCGTGGTGAGATCGCCGACGCACATGCAGATGATCAGCCGGCGGATGACCTGAGCTCCTTTTTTGTGCGCGACAACGGCGCCGGGTTCGTGCCTGAATATGCCGACAAGTTGTTCAGGCCGTTCCAGCGCCTGCACAGCCCCGAAGATTTCGACGGACACGGCATCGGCCTTGCCACGGTGAAGCGCATCGTCGAGCGTCATGGCGGCACGGTCAGCGCTCAGGGCCAAGCCGGCGAGGGCGCGACATTCCGTTTCACGCTGCCCGCAGAACATGATGCGGCGGATTAGAGCTGTGGGTTAACGCGGTGGATTGGAGCGCGGACTTGAAGGGCAGGGCTGGAACGCGCAGGGCCAAGTTACCCGTTGCCTGGAGGGCAGGGCAGGCTTCACGCGTCCTTGTTATGACTGCGCAGCAGCCGCTGCTTGTCGCGCGCCCAGTCACGTTCCTTGTTGGCCTCGCGCTTGTCATGCGTTTGCTTGCCTTTGGCCAGCGCCAGTTCCGCCTTGACCTTGTTGCCTTTCCAGTACAGCGCCGTGGGTACCAGCGTGTAGCCATCGCGTTGCACATAGCCGACCAGTTCATCGATCTCGCGCCGGTGCAACAGCAGTTTGCGGGTACGGCGTTCATCGGCAATGACATGGGTGGATGCGGAAATCAGCGGCGTGATCTGCGCGCCGAACAGGAACAATTCGCCGCCACGCACCACCGCATAACTCTCGGTGATGTTGGCGCGACCGGCACGGATCGACTTCAGCTCCCAGCCCTGCAGCGACAGGCCCGCTTCGTAGCGGGCCTCGAGGTGGTATTCATGGCGTGCACGCTTGTTCAGCGCGACGGTGCCGCTGCTGTTTGCCTTATCCTTGTTGCCTTTCTTCTTGGCCATGGCCGTATTGTCGCAGTTTGCCGTCAGTGATGGCGCGGCCGACCGGCGGCGATCCGACATTATTCCCGAGATACCACATGCCAATCATCCAACGCAGCGCGCTTGTCGAGCACTCTTCCGCTCGCATGTTCGCACTGGTCAACGATATTGCCGCCTATCCGCGCCGGTTCGACTGGTGCGAGGCGGCTCAGGTGCTGGAAGCAGACAGCCAGCACGTGGTCGCGCGACTGGATCTTGGTTTCGGTGCGCTGCGGACGTGGTTCACCACCGAAAACACGCTGTCGCCACCGCAGCATATCGCCATGGCTCTGCGCGCAGGGCCATTCAAGCGACTGGATGGGCAATGGCAATTCCACGCGCTTGACGAGGGCGCGTGCAAGGTCACGCTGACGCTGGATTTCGAGCCCAGGAATCGCCTGCTGGGCCCGGCGTTGACGCTCGGTTTCCAGGGGCTGGCCGATCGCATGGTCGACGATTTCGTGCGCGTCGCCGATCGCGGGGAAGACTGATGCGCGTGCAGGTGATCCGCGCCTGGCCACGCAGATCCGAAGCGATGGAATTGCAGCTTGATGACGGTGCGACCGTGGCCGATGCCATCGAAGCGAGTGGCTTTGGCCTTGATGGCATCAGCGGGTATGCCATCCACGGCGAGCGCATCGTGCCAACGCAGGTGTTGCGTGACGGTGATCGCATCGAATTGCTGAGGCCCTTGCAGGCCGACCCCAAGGAGGCGCGTCGCCGCCGCGCGGCGGCCAGCAAACGCAGTTAAACGCGGCCAACGAAACCGGGGCCAACCAGCCTCGGGCCAACGAGACCCGGACCAACGAGACCCTGGTCAAGCGGTTCTCTGGACACCACTGCTTTTGATTGTCATCCCTGCATCCGCAGGGATGACATCGGCAGTGTCGGGTTCCTCAGATCGTCTAGCGCTTGCCCTTTTTCTTGTCTTTGGCAAGGTTGGGGCCAAACGCCTTGCGTACATCCTTTGCAAGTTGCTCGTCCTGCTCCGGGAAATAGTCGCCATCCCATTTCGCCAACGCGTCGTTGTCGAAATAAAGGGTCAGGTTTTTGGTGTCGACATGGCCAACACGCCCGGTGCGCTGGGTGGTGGTGTAATCCCAGCGCTGGTTGTGAAACGGATCGGCGATCGAAGGTGAGCCCAGCAAGGTCAGCACCTGTTGCTTGCTCATGCCCACCTGCAATTGATCAATCGCCGGTTTGTCGAGCAGGTTGCCCTGGTAGATCGGCTGCTTGTAAATGATGCCGCAACCCGACACGAACAGGGCTGCAAGGGCAAGGACGACGAGCGAGCGAAGCGATAGTTTGCGCATGTAGGCACGGCAGTTTGGGAACGCGCCGATGATACACTCCCGGCCACCATCGCGGCCCTGGCCGAAGGCCCCTGGTGCTAAACCGCCAGTGAACGGAGACACCATGGAATCGCAAGAGCTGCGTAATGCCGGGCTCAAGGTCACGCACCCCCGGATGCGCATCCTTCAATTGCTCGAACAAAGAAGCGCCCGTCACCACATGACGGCCGAGGATATCTACCGCCAGTTGCTCGACAATGGCGATGAAATCGGCCTGGCGACGGTGTACCGCGTGCTGACCCAATTTGAAGCAGCCGGGCTTGTGCTCAAGCACAATTTCGAAGGCGGTACGGCAGTTTACGAGATTGATCGCGGCGGCCACCACGACCATATGGTGGACGTCGATACCGGCAAGATCATCGAGTTCGAAAGCAGTGCCATTGAAAAACTGCAGGCCGAGATCGCCGACAAGCACGGCTATGTCCTGGAAGAACATTCGCTGGTGCTGTACGTGCGCAAGAAGCGGGTGTCGGGCACGTAACGCCGATTTTCGTCGCGTCGGCCGGGTAGGAGCGCCCCAAGGGCGCGATGCCTTCCCCGGAAACCTCTGCTCCCATGGGGCGCCGATGCAACGTCATGGCGCAGCCGCACGTCTGGTTTACGGCCGCGACACTGGTGTCATTGGACGGCAGTTCAGACGACGTTGCGCAACAGCCGCCGGGCCGCCGCACGCGCCTCGCTGCTGACTTCCACGCCGCCCAGCATGCGCGCGAGCTCTTCCTGGCGCTGCTTGTCATCGAGCAACTGCACCGCGCTTTGGGTGACCCCGGAACTCTCGGCCTTGCTGACCCGATAATGGGCGTGGCCCTGCGCGGCGACCTGCGGTAAATGGGTGACGCACAGCACTTGGCGTGTTTCGCCCAACGCACGTAATTTTTGCCCGACGATGTCGGCCACGGCCCCGCCAATACCCGAATCGACCTCATCGAATACCATCGTCGGCACGGCGTCGTGGCCAAGCGCGGCGACTTCGATCGCCAGTGAAATGCGCGACAACTCGCCGCCCGAGGCGACCTTGCGCAGTGGCCGCGGCGGCTGCCCGGCGTTGGCCGAAACCAGGAATTCGACGCGCTCGCCACCCTGCGGATCGGGGCGATCGGCCTCCATGGGTTCCAGCGCGACTTCGAAACGCCCGCCGCCCATGCCCAGCTCGGCAATCAGCGCTGTGGTGGCTTTCGACAAGGCCTTGGCTGCCTTCGCACGCGACGCGCCGAGTCGATCGGCATGCTTGCGCCACTCCGAGGCTGCAGTCGCGATCTCGCCGTCGAGCACCTGCAGGCGCAGGCCGGCATTGCGCAGCAGTTCGAGCTCCGCGGCGAGCGCGTCGCGCTGTGCGGCCAATGCTTCGGGAGCGACGCGGTGCTTGCGGGCGAGCTCATGCAGGCGGGCGAGCTTGCGCTCGAGGTCTTCGAGCTGCGACGGATCGATATCAAGGTCCGCGCGGATGCGATCAAGCAGGACCGCCGCCTCGTCGACCTGGATCGCGGCGGCATCGAGCATCGCGTCGACTTCGGCCAGGCGCGGTTCGTGCTCCTGCACGCGGGCCAGTTCGCTGCGCAAATGCTGCAGTTGTCGCGGCAAGGCCGGGGAGTCATCGCCGCCGAGGCGGGCGAGGGCGCCATCGCAGGCGGCGATCAAACCAGCCGCATGGGCCTGGCGGCGATGCGCGACATTGAGTTCGGCGATTGCCTCGGCATCGAGGGCCTCGCGATCGAGTTCGTCGAGTTGGTGCGCCAGCCATTCGCTGCGCTCGGCGACATCACCGGGCTTGCCGTCGCGCGCCTTGGACAAGGTATCGCGCTCGCGCAGCAGGGTGTTCCAGTGCTGCGCGGCAGCGTGCACGTCGCCAAGCAAGGCATCGTGGCCACCGCAGGCATCGAGCAGCGCCAATTGGCTGGGCTTGGACAGCAGCGCCTGGTGCTCATGCTGGCCGTGGATCTCGACCAGCCGCTCGGCCAGCGCAGCCAGCTGCGACAAGGTGGCCGGCCGACCGTTGATCCACGCCCGTGAACCGCCGTCAGCGCGCAGCGTGCGGCGCAGTTGGCAAGCGTCGCCATCGTCGAATTCCTGTTCGCGCAGCCACTGGCGGGCATCGATGGCGGTGTCGAGTTCAAATTGTGCGTGCAGTTCGGCGCGTTCGGCGCCGTGGCGGACCATGCCGCTGTCGGCCCGCTGCCCCGACAGGAAGCCCAGTGCATCGACCAGCAGCGACTTGCCGGCGCCGGTTTCGCCGGAAATCACCGTCAGGCCCGCGCCAAACTCCAGTTCGGTGGCGGTGACGACGGCGAAGTCGCGGATGGACAGATGGGTGAGCATGGGCCGCGATTGTGACGTGTGGGCCGCCAGCCTGTCATTGTTGCGGCGCAGGACTTGCGACCGAGGACTTGCGACTTTGGCGCCCGCACCTTATATCGCAGGGATGGTACGCAAGCTTCCCCATCCCGACCCAGCGCTCGATCCGCGCTCGCGCCAGTTGCTGCGCACGCTGATCGGCCGCTATATCCGCGATGGCGAGCCCGTCGGCTCGCAGACGCTGGCCCGACACGCCGGACTCGACGTCAGTGCGGCGACGATCCGCAACATCCTCGCCGACCTGGAGGACATCGGCCTGCTGGCGGCGCCCCATACCTCGGCCGGGCGCATTCCGACCGCGCGCGGCCTGCGCGTGTTTGTCGACAGCCTGATCGAGTGGCGGCCACCGGGCGAGCGACAGATCCAGCTGATCCAGGATGGCCTGGCCACGCATGGCTCCACCCAGGATGTGCTGCGCGAGACCTCGGCGCGATTGTCGGACATCAGCCACTTCGTCGGCCTGGTGACCGTGCCGCGCCGCGACCGTTTCGCGTTCCGCCACATCGATTTCGTGCGCCTTGACGACAATCGGGTGCTGGCGATCCTGGTGTTCCTCGATGGCGAGGTGCAGAACCGGGCGGTCGAGACGCCGCGGCCGTTGTCGGCCGATGACCTGGAATGGATCGCCAATTACCTCAACCAGAACTACGCAGGGCTGGGCCTGGAAGACATCCGCGAACGGCTGGTGGCCGAGCTGGATGGTGAACGTCGTGAAGTAGATAAACGCATGGCGGCAACCGTGGCGCTGGCACAGGCAACGCTGCAGGTTGACGCCACCGAGGACATGCTGGTCAGTGGCCAGACCAAGTTGATGGGCGGTGAACAGGGATTGGCCGATGTCGAGCGATTACGAGAGTTGTTCGAGGCGTTCCAGCGCAAGCATGAGCTGCTGCAGGTGCTGGAAGGCTGCCTGCGCGCCGATGGCGTGCGCTTGTTCATCGGCGAGGAATCCGGGGTGACCTCGATGGAGCAATGCAGCCTGATTGCCGCACCGTATGCGGTTGCGGGTCGCGTGCTGGGGGTGCTGGGCGTGATCGGCCCCACCCGGATGGATTACGACCACATCATCACCACCGTGCAGGCGGCGGCGCAGGCGCTGTCGCGAACGATGGCCGATCGAAACCCATGACCACGCCCGGTGCGGCAGCGGTGGTTGGACGCAGGTCCAATCGACTGCCCGCACTGGACCTGATGCGTTTTGTCGCAGCCATGATGGTGCTGCTTTATCACTACGGTTTTCGCGGCACGGCCGACGGCGAGTTCCTGCAGGTCGCATTTCCCGAATTCAGCGGCTGGGCGCGCTACGGCTATCTCGGCGTGCCCATGTTCTTCATGCTCAGCGGTTTCGTCATCCTGCTCACCGTGGATGCTGGTAAGGGTCTGCCCAGCCATTTTGTCGCCTCGCGCATCTCGCGCCTGTACCCGGTGTTCTGGGCCTCGGCAGCGCTGACATTCGTGTTGATGTGGGGGCGGCCGGCGCCGTTTGGCGTCAGCCTGCACGATTTCGTCCTCAACCTGGGCATGGTCCCGGAATGGCTGGGCGCGGAGCCGGTGGATGGGGTGTACTGGACGCTGGCGGTGGAGCTTCAGTTCTACATCTACGTGAGCCTGTATTTGCTGTTCTTGCAGCGACGGGTTGGCATCGACTGGATGCTGGCCTCGTGGCTGGCTGCCGTGTTTGCGGTGACTGCAATCCCGGACGCGCGTTATCTCCTCAAGCAGGGTGTGTTGGTGGAGTGGGGGGCGTTTTTCATTGCCGGCTGCCTGTATTACCGGGTCTGGGGCGATGGTTGGACCTTGGCGCGGCGGCTGCTGCTTCTGCTGGCCTGGGTCGCGGCGATGTTGACCACCCGCGATGGCGCGCGCGCAACGTCGGCGCGCCATGCCGCCGAGATTTCGCCGTGGATTGCACAGGCGGTGGTCAGCGGGTTTTTCGTCTTGTTTTCATTGCTGTGCCGGCGTCCGCGTTGGCTGGCGTGGGGCGGCAGGCTTGCAATCGTATTTGGCGCCCTTACCTACCCCTTGTATCTGGTTCACCAGAACCTCGGCTACGCGCTGATCAATGCACTGGCACCGACCTTTGGACGGTGGCCGGCCTTGGCAGCGGCGGTGACCGCGATGCTGGCGCTGGCGTGGCTGTTGCATCGCGGTATCGAGCGTCCCTTCAACGGGCGCCTGCGCCGATGGCTGGAACCCAGGCTCCGTTTCCTCGACTTTCGAATGCCAGGATGACCATGTCTACCCAATCTGCTGATCACGACAACGCTGCCGATGAAGATGTCCTCGCCGGCGATGCCCACGCACTTGCCGACGACCCGATCGCCCAGCTGCAAGGCGAACTCGAGCAGCTGCGCGCCCAATCCCTGGTCGAACGTGCCGATCTTGAAAACCAGCGCAAGCGCATGGAACGCGACGTCCGCAACGCCTGTCGCTTTGCCAACAAGCAGTTGCTCGGCGAGCTGCTGCCGGTGTTCGACAGCCTCGAGGCGGCCCTGGGCAGCGCCGAGGATGCCGACCCGATGCGCGATGGGGTGGTGCTGATCTTGCGCGAGCTGTCTCGGGTAGCCGGGAACAACGGCCTGACCGAGGTCGCTCCCAAGGCTGGCGACGCCTTCGATCCGGCCCAGCACCAGGCGATGAGCATGATCGATGTACCTGGCGTCGCACCGGGCGCGGTCGCGCAGCTGTTCCAGAAGGGTTACGCGCTCAACGAGCAGTTGCTGCGTCCGGCACTGGTAACGGTGGCCAGGCACGATTGAACCTGCGCGCGACGCCGGGCAGGCAGGCATCGGCAGGATCAAATCACGCAATCGGGCCGCGCACCCAGGCTTCAATCCGCTGAATCGGCCATCACCCGCTGCGATTCGACGCTTGAACCATCCACACACGGCCCCAGATAACGTCCATCGGCAGCGCAACTGCCACACAAATTTCCAGAGGAAACCATCATGGCAAAGATTATCGGCATCGACCTGGGCACGACCAACTCGTGCGTGGCGATCATGGAAGGCGGCAAGGCTCGCGTCATCGAGAACAGCGAGGGCGACCGCACCACACCCTCCGTCGTGGCTTATACCAAGGACGGCGAAGTGCTGGTTGGCGCCTCCGCCAAGCGCCAGGCCGTCACCAATCCCAAGAACACCTTCTACGCGGTCAAACGACTGATCGGCCGCAAGTTCAGCGATGCCGAAGTCAAGAAGGACCTCGACCTGGTGCCGTACGCGATCCTCGCGCACGACAACGGTGACGCCTGGGTGGCCACCAGCGACGGTCGCAAGCTGTCGGCGCAGGAAGTCTCCGCGCGCATCCTCGAGAAGATGAAGAAAACCGCAGAAGATTACCTGGGCGAAGCCGTTACCGAGGCCGTGATCACGGTGCCGGCCTACTTCAACGACTCGCAGCGCCAGGCGACCAAGGACGCCGGCAAGATCGCCGGCCTGGAGGTCAAGCGCATCATCAACGAGCCCACTGCGGCTGCACTGGCCTATGGCCTGGACAAGGATGGCGGCGACCGCAAGATCGCCGTGTATGACCTGGGCGGCGGCACGTTTGACATGTCGATCATCGAGATCGCCAACGTCGACGGCGAAAAGCAGTTCGAGGTGCTGGCCACCAATGGCGACACCTTCCTGGGTGGCGAAGACTTCGACAAGCGCGTCATCGATTATCTGGTCGAGCAATTCCAGAAAGACCAGGGCATCGACCTGCGCAAGGATCCACTGGCGCTACAGCGCCTGAAGGACGCTGCCGAACGCGCCAAGATCGAGTTGTCGAGCGCGCAGCAGACCGAAGTGAACCTGCCGTACGTCACCGCAGATGCCTCCGGCCCCAAGCATCTCAACATCAAGCTCACCCGCGCCAAGCTCGAAGCGCTGGTCGAGGACCTCATCAAGAAGACCATCGAACCCTGCCGTGTCGCGCTCAACGACGCCGGCCTGCGTGCCAGCGATATCGGCGAGGTGATCCTGGTCGGTGGCCAGAGCCGCATGCCCAAGGTGCAGCAGGCCGTGGCCGAATTCTTCGGCAAGGAACCGCGCAAGGACGTCAACCCCGACGAGGCCGTGGCCATTGGCGCAGCGGTGCAGGGCGGCGTGTTGGCCGGCGACGTCAAGGACGTGTTGTTGCTCGACGTGACCCCGCTGTCGCTGGGCATCGAGACCCTGGGCGGCGTGTTCACCAAGATCATCGAGAAAAACACCACCATCCCGACCAAGGCATCGCAGACGTTCTCCACCGCCGAGGACAACCAGTCCGCCGTTACCGTGCACGTGCTGCAGGGCGAGCGCGAGCAGGCGCGTTACAACAAGTCCCTGGCCCGGTTCGACCTGACCGGGATCGATTCCGCGCCGCGCGGCTTGCCACAGGTTGAAGTATCGTTCGACATCGACGCCAACGGCATCCTGCACGTGAGCGCAAAGGACAAGAAGACCAACAAGGAGCAGAAGGTCGAGATCAAGGCCGGTTCCGGCCTGTCGGATGACGAAATCCAGCAGATGGTGCGTGACGCCGAGACCCATCGCGAGGAAGACAAGAAGTTCCATGAACTCGTCACCGCGCGCAACCAGGCCGATGCCGTGATCCACGGCGCGCGCAGTGCGATCAAGGACAATGGTGACAAGGTGCCGGGCGATGTGATCGGCCGTGTCGAGGGCGCGATCGCCGAGGTCGAGTCAGCGATGAAGAATGATGACCAGGCCCAGATCGAAGCCAAGTCAAAGGCGCTCGAAGAGGCTGCCCAGGCCCTGTCCGCTGCGGTCGCCGCCGCTGGGCAGCCATCTGGCGATGGCGCTGGCAACGATGCCGGGGCAAAGAAGAACGACGACGTGGTCGACGCCGAATTCACCGAAGTCAAGGACGACGAACAGAAGTAAGGCCGTGCGTGGCAGACGGTCAGCGATGAGCGGCGACGTCAAAAGCGCCGCTCTTCGCGTGTCCAGCTGCCGCCCGTCCCTCACTGCTGATTGCCATGAATAAAGCCGACTATTACGACACCTTGGGCGTCGCCCGCAACGCCAGCGACGATGAGCTGAAAAAGGCCTATCGACGCTGCGCGATGAAGCACCACCCGGATCGCAATCCGGGTGATGACGCTGCGCTTGAAGCCTTCAAGGAATGCAAGGAAGCGTACGAAGTGTTGTCGGACAGCGGCAAGCGCCGCATGTACGACCAGCACGGCCACGCCGCGTTCGAGCAGGGCAGGGGCAGCGGCAGCGCAGGCCAGGGCCACCCGGACATGGGCGACATCTTTGGTGACATTTTCGGCAACATTTTTGGTGGTGCCGCAGGTGGCCGCGGCCCGCGTCGCGGCGCGGATGTCGGCTACGTGATGGAGCTTGACCTCGAGGAGGCCGTCGCCGGCATCGAGAAGCGCATCGAGATGCCTACGCTTGCCCAGTGCGAGCCGTGCAAGGGCACGGGCTCGGAGGATGGCAAGCTCGACACCTGCGAGACCTGCCAAGGTCGCGGTCAGGTGCGTTTCCAGCGCGGCATCTTCTCGATGCAGCAACCTTGCCCGCATTGCCAGGGTCGTGGCCAGACGTTCAAGAATCCCTGCAAATCCTGTCACGGCGCGGGCCGCATCGAGGAAGAAAAAGTCCTCTCGGTGAAGATCCCCGCCGGTGTCGACAGCGGCGATCGCATCCGCCTGTCTGGCGAGGGCGAAGCCGGACCGACCGGATCGCAACCCGGCGACCTTTACGTCGAAGTCCGCGTGCGTGCGCATCCGATCTTTGCCCGCGACGGCGACGACCTGCATTGCGACGTGCCAATCCGCATTTCGCAGGCATCGCTGGGCGACACGGTGCGCGTGCAGACGCTCGGCGGCGAGGCTGAAATCCGCATTCCGGCTGAAACCCAGACCGGCAAGGTGTTCCGCCTGCGCGACAAGGGCGTCAAATCCGTGCGCAGCCGCAGCGTGGGCGACCTCTATTGCAAAGTGGTCGTGGAAACGCCGGTCAACCTGACGGCCGAACAGCGTGGGTTGATGGAGCAGTTCGAGGCCACGTTCTCGGGCGAAGGCGCACGCCGGCATTCGCCAAAATCCAGTACGTTCGTGGATGGCGTGAAGGGATTCTGGGAACGGATGACGTCCTGATCGTCCGCGACACGCGTCGGCGTGGATCGCGTCATGGCGACGGTTGATCGGGGCGGCCGTGGGCAGGCGAGGCGATCCTAGGCTGGCGGCAATCGATTGACCCGCAGCCCAGCGGGGCTTGTTGCTTTTGTCCCCTGCCATTAGCCTGCGCCCATGAGCGATCCCATCCGGCTGTTGATCCATGGTGCCCGCGGCCGCATGGGCCAGGCGTTGCTGCGGCTATGCTCGGAGCGGGACGATTGCAGGGTCGTGGCGGCGGTATCTGCGCGCGCGCCAACGCAACGCGTCGTCGAAGGAGTCGCATTTTTTGCCGCGTCGGAGCTTTCCGGGGTGCCGGAGTTCGATGTCGCCATTGATTTCAGCCTGCCCGATGGCTTCGACGCGATGTTGGCGACCTGCCTGGTTCGGCGCACAGCCTTTGTATCCGGGACAACCGGGCTGTCGGACGCGCAACGTACTGCGTTGCAATCGGCCAGCGCACATATCCCGGTGTTGTGGACAGCCAATTTCAGCCTCGGTGTCGCGGTGCTCGAGGAACTCGTCGAACGCGCCGCCACTGCGCTGCGCGACTGGGATTGCGACATCATCGAGATGCACCACGCGCAAAAAAAAGATGCGCCTTCGGGCACGGCGCTTGCACTCGGCGCCGCTGCGCAGAACAGTGGCGCGCGACCGCGTTATGCCAGCGTGCGCGCGGGCGATATCGTCGGCGAACACAGCGTGCAGTTCACCGCACCTGGCGAGCGGATCGAGCTGATCCATCATGCTGGCAACCGCGACATTTTTGCGCGCGGCGCCCTGCACGCCGCCGCATCGCTGGCCGCTCGCGCGCCGGGCAATTTCCGATTGCGCGACCTGTTGTAGGCGCACCCCTGGGCCGGGAAGAGGCTCGGTTACTGGCTACGCAGCGCCATCGTATCGATGCATCTTGACGCGGGCAGGTGGCTGCCGCGATGCCCGCGCCCCGCAGGCAGCAGTTCCCGCCATGGCGTGAATCCAGCCGCGTCTGCCCCGTTGCTGCCGGGCAAACCTGACAAAAACGCTGGCGAAGCGCCCGCCGCGTCGGTATCATTCCCGCTCGCCTGATACCTCTCGCCTCCGGACCGGCTTCATGCCATTCCGGCGGTTTTCTGCAACCCGACGTAGGCGAAATCCGTGACTGAAACTGCAATCCTCGCACTCGAAGACGGAACCGTATTCGAGGGTATTTCCGTGGGCGCACCGGGCCTTTCGGTCGGCGAGGTGGTGTTCAACACCGCCATGACGGGCTATCAGGAAATCCTCACCGATCCGTCCTACGCGCGGCAAATCGTCACCCTGACGTATCCCCATATCGGCAACACCGGCTGCACCGAACAAGACGACGAGTCGGCCAAGGCATGGGCTGCGGGCTTGATCGTGCGCGACGTTCCGCGTCGTCCCAGCAGTTGGCGTAGCCAGGTGTCGTTGCCCGAATGGCTGCGCGCGCGTGGCATCGTGGCCATTGCCGGAATCGACACGCGCAAGCTCACGCGCCTGCTGCGCGACAACGGCGCCCAAAGCGGCGCGCTGATGGCGGGCGAGGGCATCGATGCCGAACGCGCAGTCGAAGCAGCGCGCAAGTTCCCCGGCCTCAAAGGCATGGACCTGGCGAAAGAAGTCAGCACGCCGGTGGCATATGCATGGCGCGAGGGTTCGCTTGACCTCGACAGCGGCAAGTTCGCCAACGTCGACGCGAAATACAAAGTGGTTGCCTACGATTTCGGGGTCAAGCGCAACATCCTGCGTATGCTGGCTGAACGCGGCTGCGACATCACCGTGGTGCCGGCGCGGACCACGGCCGCCGAGGCAATGGCGTTCAAGCCCGATGGCATTTTCCTGTCCAACGGCCCGGGCGATCCCGAACCCTGCGATTACGCCATCACCGCGATCGGCGAATTCATCGCGAAGAAAATCCCGATCTACGGCATTTGTCTCGGCCATCAGCTGCTGGGCTTGGCCGTGGGTGCCAAGACGATGAAGATGAAATTCGGCCACCACGGCGCCAACCATCCGGTGATCGACCTGGACTGCGACGACGGCCATCGCGGGCGGGTGATGATCACCTCGCAGAACCACGGTTTCGCGGTGGACGAATCAACCTTGCCCGCCAACGTGCGCATCACCCACCGCTCGCTGTTTGACGGCAGCAACCAGGGCATCGCCCTGACCGATGCGCCGGCCTTCAGCTTCCAGGGACACCCGGAAGCTTCGCCCGGCCCGCAGGACGTTGGACCACTGTTCGACCGATTCATCGAATCGATGCGCCACGCCACCACTTAAACTATCGCGTCAACCGACATGCCGCGGATATTGCAAGCCGCGTTGCCCCATCGCCGGGAATTTTTGGAACACAAGGGAAATCCAATGAAATATCTGCTTGCCATCCTGTTGTTTACCCTGCCAGGCGCCACGCTTGCCGGTGAAATCCCGATCCAGGATTTCGTCAAGGAGGCCGAATTCACCACTGTCGTGCTCTCGCCCGACGGCAAGCACATTGCCGTGACCATTCCCCACAGCGACCGCAGCACGCTCGTGGTCCTGGGCGTGGCCGACAACAAGGTGATCGGCAGCTGGGATTACGGCGAGAACCAATATTTCCGCCAGGTCTCCTGGGTCAACAACGAGCGCCTGCTGTTCACCACCACCAAGAAGACCGGCCAGTTTGATTTCCAGGTGGGCATCAGCGACATGTATGCCTCCAACATCGATGGCAGCCGCCGCTTGACGATCCCCAACGGCAACTATTACCAGATCGTCGACCTCACACCGGATGATCCCGACACCATCCTGGTCACGCGCTCGATCGAGAATGCATTCCTGTTCAAGTTGAACATCAACAACGGCCATGTCATCAAGGTGGCATCGTCACCGATGGATTCGGGCAGTTTCGTCGTCGACCATGCCGGCAAGGTGCGCTATGCGTTTGGCGAGATGAATGATGGCCGCCAGGTGGTGTATCGCCGCGATGGCGAACAGTGGACCCGTGTGCACGAAAGTGAGCGCGGCGGTGGAAATTTCATGCCAGTGGGCTTCACCGCAGATGACAAGTTGGCCTATGTATTCAAGGGCAACGAGGGCAAGCCCGAATCGCTGGTGCTGGTCGACCCCCAAACCGAAAAGGAAACCGCGGTTTCAAGCAATGGCACGGTCGATGCCGCGCGCCTGCTCTGGAGCAGCGATGAGAAAACCCTGCTGGCGGTGCGTTATGACGACGGCATCCCGTACTGGGATTTCATCGCCAAGGACAACCAAGAAGCCTTGGCGTATGCCGGCCTGGTGAAGGCATTCCCGGGCAAGGTGGTTGATTTCAGCGGTTCTTCCAGCGACGGCCGCTACATCTTGATGAACGTCTACAGCGACAAGGATCCGGGACAGGTTTATTTGTTCGACCGCCAGACCAAGAGCGCGAAGTTCCTGTTGGCCTCGATGGACTGGATCAAGCCTGCCGAAATGTCGACGATGAAGCCGGTTTCGGTGAAGACCCGCGACGGCCTGACGATCCATGGCTACCTGACGATTCCCGCTGGCAGCGATGGCAAGAACCTTCCGCTGATCATCAATCCCCACGGCGGCCCGCATGGCATCCGTGACGATTGGGGCTTCAATCCTGAAGTGCAGCTGTTGGCAAACCGTGGTTTTGCGGTGCTTCAAATGAACTATCGCGGCTCCGGTGGTTACGGCAAGGGGTTCGAGCGTGCCGGTTACCGCAAGTGGGGCACGACGATGCAGGACGACCTGACCGACTCCGTGCGCTGGGCGATCGGGCAGGGCATTGCCGATGGCAATCGCGTGTGCATCTACGGCGCGTCCTACGGTGGCTATTCGGCGTTGATGAGCGTTGTGCGCGAGCCTGACCTGTACAAGTGCACCGTCGGTTACGTGGGCGTCTACGACCTCGATATCCAGCGCCGGGACAGCGACACCTCGACATCGGAAGCCGGTCGCAGCTACCTCAACGACGTCTTCCCGCCATCGGTTGCCGAGCGCCACGCGCAGTCGCCGATCTACGGCGTCGACAGGATCAAGTCAGCGGTCATGCTGGTGCATGGCGAAAAGGACCAGCGCGTGCCGATCCGCAACATGTACGACCTGGCCGGCAAGCTGAAAGCTGCAGGCAAACCGGCCGAGGACATCGTCGTGGAGAAGAAGGAAGCCCACGGTTTCCGCGACGTCAAGAACCAGGTCAACCTTTACACCAGGATGATCGCTTTCTTCGACAAGCACATCGGCTCCAAGTCGTCCGCTGCACAGACCGCCCCCTGATCCGGAAGGCCAAGCAATGCCAAAACGCAGTGACATCAAGACCATCCTGATCATCGGCGCAGGCCCGATCGTCATCGGCCAGGCCTGCGAGTTCGACTATTCCGGCGCGCAGGCCTGCAAGGCGCTGCGCGAGGAGGGGTATCGCGTGGTGCTGGTCAACAGCAACCCTGCGACGATCATGACCGACCCGGAGATGGCCGACGCGGTCTACATCGAGCCGATCAACTGGCAGACCGTCGAGCGGATCATCGCCAAGGAAAAACCCGACGCTTTGCTGCCGACGATGGGCGGGCAGACTGCGCTGAACTGCGCATTGGACCTGGCCGACAACGGCGTCCTGGAGAAATACGGCGTTGAACTGATCGGTGCGTCGCGCGATGCAATCCGCATGGCCGAAGACCGCGAGTTGTTTCGCGTGGCGATGGGTGAGATCGGACTGGAATGCCCAAAGGCAGAAGTCGCCAGGACACTGGAACAGGCAATCGACATCCAGACCCGCGTCGGTTACCCGACCATCATCCGCCCGAGTTTCACACTCGGTGGCAGCGGTGGCGGCATTGCCTACAACCGCGAGGAATTGATCGACATCGTCACCCGCGGACTGGAGCTGTCGCCGACCAACGAGGTGCTGGTCGAAGAATCGGTGCTGGGCTGGAAGGAATTCGAGATGGAAGTGGTCCGCGACACGGCGGACAACTGCATTATCGTGTGCTCGATCGAGAACCTCGATCCGATGGGTGTGCACACCGGCGATTCGATCACCGTCGCCCCCGCACAGACATTGACCGACAAGGAATACCAGCGCCTGCGCGACGCCTCCATCGCGGTGTTGCGCAAGATCGGCGTGGATACCGGTGGCAGCAACGTGCAGTTCGGCATCAATGGCGAAAACGGCCGCGTGGTGGTGATCGAAATGAACCCGCGGGTGTCGCGTTCGTCGGCGCTGGCGTCCAAGGCGACCGGCTTCCCGATTGCCAAGGTCGCCGCCAAGCTCGCAGTCGGATACACGCTTGACGAACTGAAAAACGAAATCACCGGTGGCAAGACGCCGGCCTCGTTCGAGCCGAGCATCGATTACGTCGTTACCAAGATCCCGCGATTCGCGTTCGAGAAATTCCCGCAGGCCGATGCGCGCCTGACCACGCAGATGAAATCCGTTGGCGAGGTGATGGCGATTGGCCGCACCTTCCAGGAATCGCTGCAAAAGGCCCTGAGGGGGCTGGAAACCGGCAAGGTCGGGCTTGATCCGACGGGCCTGGATTTGTCCAGCGAGGATGACCTGGCCACGTTGCGGCGCGAGATCAAGGAAGCGGGCCCCGAGCGCATTTTCCACCTGGCCGATGCGTTCCGCGCCGGCATGTCGGTCGAGGACGTGTTCGCACTGTCCTTCGTCGATCCTTGGTTCCTGGATCAGATCGAGGAACTGGTGTCCACCGAAGGCGAGGTCGCCGCGGCCGGAGTCGATGCGCTCGATGCCGACCGCCTGCGCCGGCTCAAGCGCATGGGGTTCTCGGACGCACGCCTGGCGCAGCTGGTGCGCACCGACGAGAACGCGATGCGCGCCTTGCGCCGGGCATTTGGCATCAAGCCGGTCTACAAGCGCGTGGACTCCTGCGCGGCCGAGTTCTCCACGACCACCGCTTATCTGTATTCGACCTACGAGGACGAATGCGAGGCGCAGCCCACCGATCGCGAGAAGATCATCGTGCTCGGCGGCGGCCCCAACCGGATCGGACAGGGCATCGAATTTGATTACTGCTGCGTGCACGCCGCCATGGCGCTGCGCGATGATGGTTACGAAACCATCATGATCAATTGCAACCCTGAAACCGTATCCACCGACTACGACACCTCCGACCGACTGTACTTCGAGCCGTTGACGCTGGAAGACGTGCTGGAGATCGTCGAGATTGAAAAGCCCAAGGGTGTGATCGTGCAATACGGTGGGCAGACACCGCTGAAACTCGCGCGCGCACTGGAAGCCAATGGCGTACCGATCATCGGCACCTCGCCGGATTCGATCGACCTGGCCGAGGATCGCGAACGCTTCCAGAAACTGGTCGAATCGCTGGGACTCAACCAGCCGGCCAACCGCACCGCGCGCAACCCGGAGGAAGCGCTGGTGCTGGCGCGCGAGATCGGTTACCCGCTGGTGGTGCGCCCGAGCTATGTGCTGGGTGGCCGCGCGATGGAAGTGGTGCATGCCGATGCCGACCTTGCGCGGTACATGCGCGACGCGGTCAAGGTGTCGAATGACTCGCCGGTGCTGCTGGACCGCTTCCTGGACAACGCGGTCGAAGTCGACATCGACGTGATCGCCGATGACACCGGCGCGGTGTTGATTGGCGGGGTGATGGAACACATCGAGGAAGCCGGCGTGCATTCGGGTGATTCGTCGTGCTCGTTGCCACCGTATTCGTTGTCCGCCGATACCCAGGCGCGCCTGCGCGTGCAGGTAGTTGCGCTGGCCCGCGCGCTCAAGGTGGTGGGCCTGATGAACACCCAGTTCGCCGTGCAGACCGATGAGGCCGGCAATGACGTCATCTTCCTGCTGGAAGTCAATCCGCGCGCCTCGCGCACGGTGCCGTTTGTGTCCAAGGCGACCGGGCTGCCGCTGGCGAAAATCGCGGCGCGTTGCATGGCCGGAAAGTCATTGGCCGAGCAGGGCGCGACCACCGAAATCGTGCCGGATTATTATTCGGTGAAAGAAGCAATTTTCCCGTTCGCCAAATTCCAGGGCGTCGATCCGATCCTGGGCCCGGAAATGCGCTCGACCGGCGAGGTGATGGGCGTGGGCCGCAGTTTTGGCGCGGCCTTCGCGCGCGCGCAGGAAGCGGCCAACATCCAAGCCCCGCCGGTGGGCAAGGCGTTTATCTCGGTGCGTGACCCCGACAAGCAACGCGTGTTGTCGGTGGCCCAGGATCTGCTCAAGCGTGGCTACACCCTGGTGGCGACCGCCGGTACCGCCGCATGGTTGCGGGATCGCGGCCTTGAATGCGAGCACGTCAACAAGGTTGCCGAGGGCCGGCCGCATATCGTCGACCTGATCAAGAATGGCGACATCGCCTATATCGTCAACACCACCGAGGGCAAGCAGGCGATCGCCGACTCGTTCTCGATCCGTCGCGAGGCCTTGCAGCAACGCGTGACGTATTCCACCACCATTGCCGGCGCCAAGGCCTTGCTGCATTCTCTGGAGTTTCGCGGCACCGGGCCAGTCTGGGCGCTGCAGGAACTGCACGAAGAGTTGAGGACGAAATGAGAGCACCACTGACCACGCAAGGCGCGCTGCGTTTGCGCGCAGAACTCGAAGAACTGAAATCGGTCAAGCGCCCGGAGGTGATCCATGCGATCGCCGAGGCACGCGCACATGGCGATCTGAAGGAAAACGCGGAATATCACGCCGCACGCGACCAGCAGAGTTTCATCGAGGGCCGCATCAAGCAGCTCGAAGGCGAACTGTCGCACGCACAGGTCATCGACATCAGCACGCTCAATGCCGGCACCCGCATCGTATTCGGGGCGACGGTGGTGCTGGCCGATGCCGATACCGACGAGGAGAGACGCTACCAGATCGTCGGCGACCTGGAGGCCGACATCAAGCTGGGGCTGATCGCGATTTCGTCACCGGTCGCGCGCGCGCTGATCGGCAAGCACGAAGGCGATACCGCCACCATCGAGGCGCCTGCGGGCATCCGCGAGTACGACATCATCGAAGTCAGCTACGGCAGCTGATCGATGGCGCAGGCGACGTTCCTGCTGCCTGCCGTCGCCGCATTCGGCAAGCAGCGGCTGGCCGATGACATCGCGCGCGTGCTCGGGCGCGCGGATCGGCTGCCCCCTGCCGCTGCCGGCCGTCGCGAGCAGCTGCGTCGGCATTTCGATCTGCCCGGCGAAGCGTGGCCCATCGCGGCACTCTCGCGCCAGCAGCTGATGGGCGATGCCGCCGATGCGTTGTGGCTGCGGGCTGATCCCGTGCATGTACGTCCGGACATCAACGGCGTGCGGCTGCTCGCCTACGGCGATGCACTGGCGCTGACCGATGCGGACAGCGCCGCGTTGTTGCCTGCGCTGATGCCGGTATTCGGCGATGCCGGCTTCATGCTCGATGCGCCGACGCCTTCGCGCTGGTATTTGCGACTGGCGCGTGGCACGCCGATCCCGGTATTCGCCGATCCCGAGGATGCGCTGGGCGAGGATCTGTTCGAACATCTTCCTGGTGGCCCGGAAGGTCGCCACTGGCGTTCGTTGCTCAGCCAGGCGCAGGTCGTGCTGCACCAGCATCCATGGAACGCCCAGCGAGAGGCGCGCGGCATGCCTGCGATCAATTCACTGTGGTTCTGGGGCGGTGGCGTCATGCCGACGCGTGCAGCAGGATCGCGGGACAGGTATGCACACGTCTTTTCGGATGATGAAATACTGCATGCGCTTGTTCGCGACCGTCGCATCGCAGCGTCATTGCCGGACGGTTATGCCAGCGCCAACGACACCGTACTGCTGGATCTTGCCGGCGAGCGCGACCTGGCCAAATTGCAGCGCGACTGGTTGCGGCCGGCGTTGAAATCCATCGGCGCGCGCGTCCTGGAGCTGGATTTTGCCGACGGCACCGTGCTGCAACTCAGCCGCGGCCAACGCCTGCGTTTCTGGCGCAAGCCGATCAGGCAAGCGCAGGCATGAGCATCACCAGCAGCATCCGCCGACGCGAATGCGACGTGCAGGACGGTTGGCCCGAGCATGTGCCGCCGCTGTTGCGACGCATCTATGCCGCACGCGGTGCGCATGATCTGGCGACGGCGCAGCCACGGCTCACGCAGCTGCTGCCGCCCGATGGGCTATTGAACCTGGATGCGGCCACCGCGTTGCTGGCCGCTGCGATTGCCGAGGATCGCCACATCCTGGTAGTCGGCGATTTCGATTGCGATGGCGCCACCGCGTGCGCGGTTGGCGTGCGCGGCCTGCGCATGCTGGGTGCAAAGCGGGTGTCGCATGCTGTGCCCAATCGCATGGTGCACGGCTACGGATTGTCGCCTGCGTTGGTCGATGAACTCGCCGCGCTCAAGCCCGACCTGCTGGTGACCGTCGACCACGGTATCGCCTGCCATGCCGGCATCACGGCGGCCAAGGCGCATGGCTGGCAGGTGCTGGTCACCGATCATCACCTGCCCGGCGAGCACCTGCCCCCGGCGGACGTGATCGTCAATCCAAACCAGCGTGGGGATGGGTTCGCAAGCAAGATGCTGGCCGGCGTCGGGGTGATTTTCTACGTACTGCTGGCGCTGCGAAAGCACTTGCGCGAGGCAGGCACCACGGGCGTCGCGGGGGCAGGCGACAACGCTGCGGATTTGTCCACGCTGCTGGATCTTGTTGCGGTCGGCACCGTCGCCGACCTGGTGCCGTTGGATGCCAACAATCGTGCACTGGTGTCGGCCGGCTTGCGCCGCCTGCGCGCAGGGCGCGGTTGCGCCGGACTGCAGGCATTGATCGAGGTCTCGCGGCGGCGCGCCGAAACATTGACGGCGATGGATATCGGTTTCGCCATCGCCCCGCGCCTGAACGCCGCCGGGCGCCTTGAAGACATGGCGCTGGGCATCGAATGCCTGCTGTGCGACGACCCAACGCAAGCCCGTGAACTGGCCGAAGTCCTCGACGGCATCAATGCGCAGCGACGCGCCGTGCAGCAGCAGATGGTCGGCGATGCCGAGCTTGCGTTGGCGGCCGTTCCGGATCTCGGCGATGGCCCGCGCATTGCCCATTGCCTGCTGGATGTGAACTGGCATCCCGGGGTGATTGGCCTGGTCGCATCGAAGATGAAGGAGCGACTGCATCGTCCGGTGATCGCATTCGCCCCCAGCGAGCCGGGCAGCGACGTATTGCGCGGCTCGGCGCGCTCGATCCCCGGCTTCCACATTCGCGATGCATTGGTCAATGTCGATGCCGCACACCCGGGCCTGGTCGATCGTTTCGGCGGCCATGCGATGGCGGCGGGTTTAAGCCTGCAACGCGCGCGTTTCGCGGAATTCCAGGCAGCCTTCGAGGCGTGTGCGAGCGCGTTGATGGACCCCGAGTCCCTGCACGATGTCGTAGCCAGTGATGGCGCGTTGCCGGCCGATGCCTTCCACATCGGCAACGCACACGCATTGCGCGATGGCGGACCGTGGGGGCAGGGCTTCCCCGAGCCCCTGTTCGATGGCGAATTCAGCGTGTTGTCATGGCGCCCCGTGGGCACGCAACACCTCAAGCTCGAACTGGCTCCATACCCGGATACCGATGGATTGCGCTTGCAGGCCATCGAGTTCGGCGGCTGGACCGGCACGCCGCCTGGCAGTCACGTCCACATCGCCTACCGCCTGATGCCCGATGACTATCGCGGCGGTGATGCGATCCAGTTGGTCGTCGTGCATCGCGAACCGGCCGTTGTCCAAGTGGGCCGTCCAGCGGGCTGTTAGAATCATCGGTCACCTCGATGCAGCCAACCCAAGAATGATCGAACTCAATCCCATCCGCCAGCGCATCGCCGACCTGACCGGTCGGCTGGATGCGCTGAGGGGGTTTCTTTGACTACGACGTCAAGCGCGAACGCCTGGAAGAAGTCGAACGCGAATTGGGAAATCCTGAAGTCTGGAACAACCCCGATCGTGCGCAAACGCTGGGGCGCGAGCGTTCGCTGCTCGACAAGACCGTCAACGGCATCCGCGACCTGACCGACGGTTTGAACGGCACCAGCGAACTGCTGGACATGGCCGAATCCGAAAACGACGACGACACCGCCAACGCCGTGATCGTCGATGTCGAACGCTATGCTGGCCGTGTCGAGAAGATCGAATTCCAGCGCATGTTCTCTGGCCAGATGGACTCGGCCAACGCTTTCGTCGATATCCAGGCCGGCGCCGGTGGCACCGAGGCGCAGGACTGGGCGGAAATGCTGCTGCGCATGTACCTGCGCTGGTGCGAACACCGCGGCTGGAACACCGAGTTGATGGAAGTCAGCGGTGGCGACGTGGCCGGCATCAAGTCGGCGACGTTCCGGGTCGAAGGCGAGTTCGCCTACGGTTGGCTAAAGACCGAGATCGGTGTCCACCGTTTGGTGCGCAAGTCGCCGTTCGATTCCGACAACCGCCGCCATACCAGTTTCACCTCGGTGTTCGTATCACCGGAAGTCGACGACGACATCGAGATCGACATCAATCCGGCTGACCTGCGCACCGATGTCTATCGCTCGTCCGGGGCCGGCGGCCAGCACGTCAACAAGACCGAGTCGGCGGTGCGCATCACCCATATCCCGACCAATACCGTGGTTGCCTGCCAGACCGGTCGCAGCCAGCACCAGAATCGTGACACCGCGATGAAGATGCTGGCCGCCAAGCTGTATGAGCTTGAGGTGCAAAAGCGCAACGTCGAACGTGATGCGCTGGAAGCAACCAAATCCGACATCGGCTGGGGCAGCCAGATCCGCAACTACGTGCTCGACCAGAGCCGTATCAAGGACCTGCGCACCGGTATCGAGCGCACCGATACGCAAAAGGTGCTCGATGGCGATCTAGACGAATTCATCGAAGCCAGCTTGAAGTCAGGCCTGGAAGCAGGCTCCAAACGCACCGATGCCGTGTAATCCTCCACGGCCATTGCAGGAGCGCGCATCGCCGCGATCTGTCTGCTGGCAACGCCCCATCGCGCACAGGTGCGCTCATACAAGATCATCGACCACACCATGACCGACAGCACGCACGTACCCAAGACACCTGCCGACGAGAACGCCCTGATTGCCGAGCGCCGCGGCAAGCTTGCGGCACTGCGCGGCCAGGGCATTGCATTCCCCAATGACTTCCGTCGCCAGGATCATGCCGGCGACCTGCAGGACGACTACGCCGATGCCGATCACTGGACCGGCCAGGCACTGGAGGCCACCGGTCGCCGCGTCACGCTGGCCGGGCGGATGTTGGCCAAACGGGTGATGGGCAAGGCCGCATTTGCGCAAATCCAGGATGTCACCGGTGGCATCCAGCTGTTCCTGCAATCAACCACGCTGGCCGAACGCTACGACGCGTTCAAGAGCTGGGACGTCGGCGACATCGTCGCTGCCGAAGGCACCTTGATGCGCACCAGGACCGGCGAGCTGTCGGTGAAGGTCGACGTGCTGCGGTTGCTGACCAAGTCGCTGCGCCCATTGCCCGACAAGTGGCACGGCCTGAGTGACGTCGAGCAACGCTATCGCCAGCGTTATGTCGACCTGATCGTGACGCCCGAAGCGCGCGAGGTGTTCGTCAAGCGTTCGCGCATCATCAGCACGATCCGCCGCTGGCTGGATGCGCGGCGTTTCCTTGAAGTGGAAACGCCGATGATGCATTACAGCGCCGGCGGCGCCACCGCGCGGCCGTTCACCACGCACCACAACGCGCTGGATCTCGACCTGTACCTGCGCGTGGCGCCGGAGTTGTACCTCAAGCGCCTGGTGGTCGGCGGGTTCGAGCGGGTCTACGAGATCAACCGCAACTTCCGCAACGAAGGTGTCAGCACGCGTCACAATCCCGAATTCACCATGCTTGAACTGTACGAGGCCTACACGAGCTACGACGAGGTCATGGACCTGACCGAATCGCTGATCCGCGACGTTGCGCAGGAAGTGCTTGGCACCACTGCGCTGCATTGGGAAGGCCATGCAATCGATGTCGGCCCGACGTTCCGTCGCTGGAAGCTTGAAGAGGCGGTGCGCGAACTCAACCCGCAAATCAGCCCCGCCGATTGTCGCGATCGCGAGGCGCTGGCCAGGCATTGCCAGGCCCTGCACGTGCCGGTGAAATCCGGCTATGGCTGGGGCAAGTTGCTGCTGGAGATCTTCGAGAAGACCGTCGAGGGCGGGTTGCTGCAGCCCACCTTCATCACCCATTACCCGGTCGAAGTCTCGCCGCTGGCACGCGAATCCGACAGCGAAGCCGGCATCACCGATCGCTTTGAATTGTTCGTCGGCGGCAAGGAGCTGGCCAACGGGTTTTCCGAACTCAACGACCCGGAAGACCAGGTCGCGCGTTTCCGGGCCCAGGTCCAGGCCAAGGAGAGCGGGGACGACGAGGCGATGCATTTCGACGCCGACTACATCCGCGCGCTGGAAGTCGGCCTGCCGCCCACCGGCGGGCTCGGGGTCGGCATTGATCGGCTGGTGATGCTGTTCACCGACTCGGCATCGATCCGCGATGTGCTCCTGTTTCCGTACATGCGGCCCGAGGCGACCGCCTGACCGAGGATGGGGCGCAGTCGGCAATGCCGGCGGCCGGACATGACCCATCTGGTCAGGTTGTGACTGTTCTGCCGCGCTTTCGCCGTAAGACCAGGAGTGACAGGCAGCAGGTGCGGGACTAAGGGCAGGCACGGGACTTGCTTGCTTTAACACCCACAGGCGAGTATGTCGAATCAATTGTGATCCACCTTCCATAAGGCGGGCAAGCCACGTGAACATCGTCATAGTCGATGACCAGACATCCGCGCGCACCATGCTGCGCCACATCCTCGAGGACATCAGTCCCGAGCTGAACGTCCTCGACTTCGGCGATCCGCAGGTGGCCCTGCACTGGTGCGAGGACAATCGCCCGGACCTGCTGCTGCTCGATTACCGGATGCCGGTCATCGACGGACTTGAATTTGCGCGCCGCTTCCGCCGTCCCTTGCTACATCGCGACGTGCCGATCGTGCTGGTCACCGTGGTTGGCGACGAGCCGATCCGGCAGGCCGCGCTGGATGTCGGGGTGATTGATTTCCTAGTCAAGCCGGTGCGTCCGCGCGAGTTGCGGGCACGTTGCCGCAACCTGCTGCAACTGCGCCAGCAGGCCGAATCGGTGAAGCAACGCGCGCTCTCGCTTGAACAGCGGCTGTTGTCGAGCATGCATGAAGTCGAGGAACGCGAGCGCGAAACATTGACCCGACTGGCACGCGCCATCGCCTATCGCGACAAGGGCACCAGCGCCAACCTCGAACGACTGGCCCGGATCGCCGGAATGATCGCCGACGTGATGGGGTTGTTCGAGGACGAGGTGCGCATGATCGAGTTGGCCGCGCCCCTGCACGACATCGGCAAGATCGCCATTCCCGATGCATTGCTGATGAAGCCCGGCCCCCTCACCGACGAGGAGACCCGGCTGATGCGCACGCACCCGCAGATCGGCTACGAGCTGCTGTGCGGCAGCCAGAACCGTTTCATCCAGGTCAGCGCCATGATCGCGCTGCGCCACCAGGAGCGATATGACGGCAGCGGCTATCCCGACGGCCTAGTGGGCGAGGCAATCCCGCTGGAAGCCCGGGTCGTGGCGGTTGCCGATGTGTTCGACGCACTGATTTCAGTCCGGCCCTACAAGCGCGCGTGGAGCTTTGACGAGGCGCTTGATTTCATCTCGCAGCAAAGCGGCAAGCTGTTCGATCCGCGCTGCGTCGACGCCCTGTTGCAAGGCAAGGAGCGCCTGCGGGAGATCTGCGAATGCACCAGCGCGGCGTATCCGGCGCCTGTGGATCCGCAATGACGTGCACATGATGCTGCCATTGCAATCACTGAAGTTGCGTTTCGGGAATCGCCCCGACAGCGAGCATGGCCAGGCGTTGACGCGCGTGGTCATCCTGGCGGTGGTGCTGGCGTATCTGCAACTCGTGGTGAAGGGGCATCCCGGCACCGAGTACGGCCTTGATCTTGCGCAGAAATTCCTCGCCTTCGAGTTTTTCATCGGCCTTGGGATACTGGCCTGGCTGTGGTGGCGCCCCGGGATTTCCTATCCGCGGCGCGTGCTGGGCATGGTGGCCGACTACAGTTTGATGGGCACCGGGATGTACCTGCTCGGCGACCTGCTGGCGCCGCTGTATGTGATCGTGCTGTGGGTGACAGTCGGCAACGGCCTGCGATATGGGCCGCGCTTCCTGTATGCCGCGATTGCCTTCGCTGCGATCACCTATCTGTGCGTGATCCTCAAGACGCCGTACTGGCAGGCCAATCGTTGGCTGGGTTGGGGGCTATTGGTTGGCCTGATCGCCGTGCCGCTGTACCTGAGCTCGCTATTGCGCGCCCTGGTCAAGGCGACCGATGCCGCCAAGGCCGCCAACGAAGCGAAGAGCCGGTTCCTGGCCAACATGAGCCACGAGTTCCGCACGCCGCTCAATGGCATCGTCGGCATGTCGCAGCTGCTGACGTCGACCTCGCTCACCGCCGAGCAGCGCGAGAGCGCGCACATGATCCAGACATCGGCACGCGCGCTGCAGTTGCTGGTCGACGACGTGCTGGATATTTCCGCGATCGAAGCCGGCAAGTTCAAGCGCAATGACGCTGATTTTGCGCTCTCGGACCTGGTCAAGAGCGTGCATGTGATGCTGTTGCCCAGTGCCCAGGCCAAGGGGTTGGCGTTTGAACTGGCGATTTCCCGCGATATCCCCGACCTGCTGCATGGCGACAGCAGCCATCTGCGCCAAGTGCTGGTCAACCTGCTGTCCAATGCCGTCAAGTTCACCAACCAGGGTCGGGTGGCACTGGATGTCTCGATGCTGTCCAGCGACATGCAGTCGGCACGCCTGCACTTCTCCGTGCGCGATACCGGGATTGGTATTCCCGAAGCGCATTTGGCACGCATCTTCGATGCGTTTGAACAGGTCGATTCAGGGCGTGGCCGGCGTTACGGCGGCACCGGACTTGGCACGACGATTTCGAAAGCATTGACTGAATTGCTTGGTGGCCAGATTGGCGTGGAAAGCCGCGAAGGTGCGGGTTCGCATTTCTGGATCGAGGTGCCGTTCGCCCTGGCCCAACAGCAGACCCAGGATGCCACCGCGATGGCCAGCAACATCATCGCCTTCTCGGACCCATTCGTGCGCCATCGTGCGCGCGTACGCCCGATGCGAATCCTGGTGGCGGACGACCAGCCGGCCAACCTGATGGTGATGCGACGGTTGCTGGAGAAAGCCGGCCACCGCTCGCAGGTGGTCGACGATGGCGAGGATGTGCTGACCGCCATCGAGACCCAGGGGTTCGATGCGGTGATCATCGACCTGCACATGCCGGGTATCAGCGGGCTGGAAGTGGTCAAGCAGACGCGCTTCATGGAGGCCGGCCTGCACAAGCGCACGCCGTTCATCGTCCTGACCGCCGATGCCACGTCGCAGGCGCGACTGGAAAGCGAGCGCGCCGGTGTCTATGCCTTCATGACCAAACCGGTCGCGGTCGATCGACTGCTGGAAAAGCTTGCCGAGATCGCCGAAGGCGCCACGCCGGTTACCGGCATCATGGAGCCGCCCGCCAGGCCAGCGGACAACAACAGCATCCTTTCGCAGCAGATCCTCGACGAATTGCGCGAGATGGACCTGGGAGGCGACTTCGTCAAGAAATTCGTCGGTGAATGCGCCCGCGACGCGCGCAAGTGCATTGCCGACCTTGAAGTGGCGGGCAATGCCAAGCAATGGGAGCTGTATCGAGATGCCTGCCACGCGCTCAAGGGTGCCGCCGGCAACATGGGCGCGGTGCGCCTGGCCGACAGCGCATCGGAAGGCATGCGCCTGTCCACCGACCAACTACTGCGTGACTGGCGCGGCATGGTCAACCTTCTGCGCCAGCAATTGCAGCAGGCCCTCGCAGCGCTGCGTGAGCGCGGTGAGCTTGGTGCGCAGGACGCGGAATCCGACCGGCGCTGAGGACGTTTGCGCAAGCCCGATGAAGTGATCCGGGCCTGCGCAGGGATGACCGCAGTCAGTTGATGACGGCTGCACTGGCCAGTTCGATCTCCGGACGACGCAATTGCGCGCGCACCAGGCGTTCCATGGTGCGCAGCTGCTTGTCACCGAGCTGCAGCGCGGAATCCACCCATATTTCGGTGATGCGCATCAGTTCGTCGAGGCTGATCGGATTGACCGCATCACGCACCTTGTGCAGTGCCAACCGCGCCGAAGCGATGCGCCGGTTCTGGCGGATCACTTCATGCACCGCGCGCACGCCTTCGCCCTTGGGCACCAGCACGTCGACGATGCCCATGCGATGCAACTCGTCGCTGCTGTACATGACCCCGTTGAGCATCATCTGTTCCGCCAGTTTCGGACTTACGCGCCTGGACAGCAGCGAATACGCACCCATGCCCGGGAACAGGCCGAACATCACTTCGGGGAAACCCATCTGCACGCCGCTTTCGGCAACGATGGTCTGGCAGGCCAGGGCAAGTTCGAATCCGCCGCCCAGTGCATCGCCTTCGATCAGGCCGATCGTGTGCGCGTTGGCATGCAGGCGCGAATGCAGCAGGTGGATGCTGTCGACGCAGGCCGTCGCATAGTGCGTGAGGCCATCGCGGTCGCGCGCGCGGATCAGCTGCGAGAACAGGTTGAGATCGCCGCCCAGGTTGAATACATGGGTATCGGAGGCGAGCACGATGTGGGCCAGGTGAAGCCTGGATTTTTCGGCTTCCTGGCCAATGCGGTCGGTGGTCTGTTGCGCGAACAAACGCAGCTCGCGCAGCAGTTTTGGTGAGAAACAGGCGCGATAATTGGGGTCCGAGAATGCTTGCTGTCCATGCATGAAGCACCAATGCGAATCGTTGGATTCGTCGTGCTGGGTGCGGATGACCGACGGGGTGCTGTCGCGGTGAAGCGGCTCGACGTTGTACATGGGAGTGCCCCTGAAGCGGGCTGCCAGATCGGCCGGGCTTTCCGGCTGGCAGCCATGAATGAGGTCATTGATTGCCCGATATGGGGGAATCTATGCACTCAAAGCGCAGGGATCGCAAGCAATTTCGGCCGATCTTGGCCGTTTTCGACGTTTTTCGACAATTCCGGACACCCACACGGCATCCGGCCCGGCAATGTCATGGCGTCGCGGGAGGATCCCGCAGCTCTCGGCGCAGGATCTTGCCGACGTTGGTCTTGGGCAGATCGGTACGGAACTCGACGTATTTCGGCTGTTTGTAGCCGGTCATGTTCTTGCGTGCGTGCGCCTTGACCTGCTCGACGGTAAGGGATGGATCCTTTCTGACGATCACCACTTTCACGGCTTCGCCGGATTTCTCATCCTGCACGCCGACCGCGGCGACTTCCAGCACGCCGGGCAGCATCGAGATGACATCCTCGATCTCATTGGGATACACGTTGAAGCCCGATACCAGGATCATGTCTTTCTTGCGATCGACGATGTAGAAGAACCCTTGGGCATCCATCTTGGCCATATCGCCGGTGTGCAGCCAACCCTCGCTATCGAAAACCTGCGCGGTGTCTTCGGGGCGATTCCAGTAGCCTTTCATCACCTGCGGGCCCTTGATGCACAGTTCGCCCACTTCACCCACGGGCCGCATCGCGCCCAGTTCGTCCTTGATGCAGGCATCGGTGGACGGCACCGGAAGGCCGATGGCGCCGTTGTACTCAGCCAGGTCCATCGGGTTGATGCACGCGGCGGGCGAGGTCTCGGTCAGGCCGTAGGCTTCGACCAGGGTCACGCCGGTGGTTTTCTTCCAGCGCTCCGCGACCGAACGCTGCACGGCCATGCCGCCGCCCAGGGTCAGGCGCAGGTGCGAAAAATCGATCTTGTCGAACCCGGGCGTGTTGAGCAAGCCGTTGAACAAGGTGTTGACGCCGGTGATTGCGGTGAACGGAACCTTGGACAGTTCCTTGACGAAACCGGACATGTCGCGCGGGTTGGTGATCAGGTAGTTGAGCGCGCCGACTTTCATGAACACCAGTCCGTTGGCCGTCAGCGAAAAGATGTGATAAAGCGGTAGCGCTGTGATGATGATTTCCTGGCCTTCGCGCACCAGTTGGCTGACCCACGCCGAGGCCTGCTGCATGTTGGCGACAAGATTGCGATGGGTGAGCATCGCGCCCTTGGCCACGCCCGTGGTACCGCCGGTGTATTGCAGGAAAGCGATGTCGTCGTGGGAGATCACGATCTCGGGCAGTGCATGGCGCTGGCCAAGCTTGAGCGCATCGTTGAAGCGAATCGCGCCGGGGATGTCGTAATCGGGCACCATCTTCTTCACGTATTTCAAGACGAAATTGACGATCGCGCCCTTCGGGAAACCGAGCAGATCGCCAAGGCCGGTGGTGATTACGTGCTTGATCTGGCTGTCGGCCAGGACTTCCTGCACCGTGTCGCCGAAGTTGTCCAGCACCAGGATCGCGCAGGCCCCGGAGTCGATCATCTGGTGCTTGAGTTCGCGCGGGGTGTACATCGGATTGACGTTCACCACCGTCAGGCCGGCGCGCAGGATGCCGAAGGTGGCGATTGGGTACTGCAGGCAGTTGGGCATCATGATCGCGACGCGATCGCCCTTTTTGAGCTTAAGTTCGCCTAGCAGGTAGGCGGCAAGCTGGCGGCTGAGCGCGTCGATTTCCGCATAGGTCAGGGTCTTGCCCATGTTGGTGAAGGCAGGCCGGTCGCGGTATTTCTCGATCGCAACACCCAGCACGGCCGGGATCGACGAGAACTCGTCGACATCGATCTGCGCGGGGATGCCGGCTGGATAATTGGCCAGCCAAGGGCGTTCGAGTGTCATGCGGCGTTCTCCATGTTCGTAGGCGTGGCGCGTATTACGCCGACCGTTGCAAGATGATTGGAGCATAGGCTCTAGAGACCCGCAAGGCACGATACGGCGGCGTCCGGATGATCACCGGTCTTCGATGCGTGGCTGGGCGCGTACGGATGGTCACGTCTTGACCATTATTTCCGGTCAGAAAAAAAGCGGCCGAAGCCGCCTGTTTGCCGAACCAACGGATTGCCTGCAGGACTTTTTCCGGCCGTCTTTGCGGCCGATTGACACAGCACGTATTGCAGCACGCCGCATGGCCGGTGAGGCGACATGTGTGCGAACCACGGGGTCGCGCCGCGCGTCCGAACACGCCCCCACGTGCGAACGCCCGCACGCCGCGCGTGGGCCGGGCTTCCACCCGGCCCAAACCCGATCCTCAGGCTTTCTTTGCGGCCAGTTGACGCAGCACGTATTGCAGCAGGCCGCCATGGCGGAAGTATTCGACTTCCTTGGGGGTCAGCAGCAACACCTTGGCATCGAAGATCTTCTTGCGGCCGTCGGTGTGCGTGGCGGTGACGGTGACGGTTTTCGATGCGCCGTCTTTCAGACCGGTGACATCGAACGTCTCGGATCCATCAAAGCCAAGCGTTTTGGCGTTGTCGCCTTGCTTGAACTGCAGCGGCAATACGCCCATGCCGACCAGGTTGGAACGGTGGATGCGCTCGAAGCTCTCGGCGATCACCGCCTTGACGCCCAGCAGGATGGTGCCCTTGGCCGCCCAATCGCGCGACGAGCCGGTGCCGTATTCCTTGCCGGCCAATACCACCAGCGGGGTGCCATCGACCTTGTACTTCATGGCCGCGTCATAGATCGCCAGCTGTTCACCGCTGCCGCCATCCTTGCCGAAGTACGTGGTGAAACCGCCTTCAACTCCATCCAGCATCTGGTTCTTGATGCGGATGTTGGCAAACGTGCCGCGCACCATTACGTCATCGTTGCCGCGACGCGAACCGTAGCTGTTGAAGTCGGCCGGTTGCACGCCGCGTTCCTGCAGGAAACGACCGGCCGGGGAGTCCTTCTTGATCGCACCGGCCGGGGAAATGTGGTCGGTGGTGATCGAATCGCCGAACAGGCCGAGCACGCGCGCGCCGTGGATATCGTCGATGTTGCCAACGTCCATCGTCATGCCGTCGAAGTAGGGCGGGTTCTTGATGTAAGTGGACCCCTCGTTCCACTGGTAGGACTTGCTGTCGGGCGACTGGATCTGGTTCCAGCGACTGTCGCCCTTGAACACGTCGGCGTAGTTCTGCGCGAACAGTTCCGGGCCGACGGTGGCGGCGATCATGTCGCCGATTTCCTTGTTGGTGGGCCAGATGTCGCGCAGGTAGACCGGGTTTCCGGCCTGGTCATGGCCCAGTGGATCGTGGTTGAGATCGATGTCGATGGTGCCGGCGATCGCGTAGGCGACCACCAGTGGCGGCGAGGCGAGATAGTTCATCTTCACCTCGGCATGGATGCGGCCTTCGAAATTGCGGTTGCCCGACAGCACCGCGGCCACGGCGAGATCGTTCTGGGCGATGCCCTTGGATACCGCGTCGGGCAGCGGACCGGAGTTGCCGATGCAGGTGGTGCAGCCGTAACCAACCACGTAGAAACCAAGCTTTTCCAGCTCGACCAGCAAACCGGCTTTTTTCAGGTAATCGGTGACCACCAGCGAGCCCGGCCCGAGCGAGGTCTTGACCCACGGCGCCGACTTCAAACCCTTGGCCGCGGCATTGCGCGCCAGCAGGCCGGCACCCAGCATCACCGCCGGGTTGGAGGTGTTGGTGCACGAAGTGATGGCGGCGATTACCACCGAACCGTCCTTCAGATCAGCGTCCTGGTCGTGGATGCGGATCTTAGACACCGGCTTGGCGGCCAGGTGCTGCGCCTGCGGCTGGTCACCGCCTTCATCCTTCAGGTTATCGACGGCGCAACCAATCTTGCGACCGTTGGTCATGCTGCCGACGTTGGCGTGGAAGTTGGCCTTCATGTCACTGAGCAGCACGCGATCCTGCGGGCGCTTGGGACCGGCCAGCGACGGCTGCACGGTGCCCATGTCCAGTTCCATGGTGGTCGAGTAGTCGGCATGCGGCGAATCGGGCGCGTGCCACATGCCCTGCGCCTTCGCATAGGCCTCGACCAGTGCGATTTGTGCTTCGCTGCGGCCCGACAGGCGCAGGTAGTTCAGCGACTCGGCGTCGATCGGGAAGATGCCGCAGGTCGCGCCGTATTCCGGTGACATGTTGGCGATCGTGGCGCGGTCGGCCAGCGGCAGGTGTTGCAGGCCTTCACCATAGAATTCGACGAATTTCCCCACCACGCCCTGCTTGCGCAACAGCTGGGTGACCGTCAGCACCAGGTCGGTGCCGGTTGCGCCCTCGGGCATGCGACCGGTCAGCTTGAAGCCGACGACCTGCGGGATCAGCATCGACGACGGCTGGCCGAGCATTGCGGCTTCAGCCTCGATCCCGCCCACGCCCCAACCCAGGACGCCCAGGCCGTTGATCATGGTGGTGTGGCTGTCGGTGCCAAACACGGTGTCCGGGAATGCCAGCAGTTCGCCATCCACGACGCGCTCCATCACCACGCGCGCCAGGTTTTCCAGGTTGACCTGGTGGACAATGCCGGTGCTCGGTGGCACCACGCGGAAATCCTCGAACGCCTTCTGGCCCCAGCGCAGGAATTCGTAGCGCTCCTTGTTGCGCTCGAATTCGATCTTGCCGTTGATGTCGAGTGCGTCGGGGCGACCGAACACGTCAACCTGCACCGAATGGTCGATGACCAGTTCTGACGGGATCAACGGATTGATCTGTTCGGGCGTGCCGCCGAGTCGGGTGACAGCGTCGCGCATCGCGGCCAGGTCGACCACGCAGGGTACGCCGGTGAAATCCTGCAGCAGCACGCGCGCAGGCATGAAGGCTATTTCGGTATCGGATTCGGCCTTCGGATTCCACTGCGCGACCGCTTCGATGTGCTGCTTGCCAACCGTGATGCCGCCATCTTCGTGGCGCAACAGGTTTTCCAGCAGGATTTTCATCGAGTAGGGCAGTTTGGCGATATTGAAATGCTCGCCAAGCTTGGCGAGGCTGGAATAGGTATAGGACTTGCCATTGACGTCCAGGCGTGCGCGGGTGGCGAAGGAATCGGCCATTGGAGGCTCCGTGGCTGTGCGGGAAGGGAGGCGGGAGATAAACACCGCCTTAGCCGGTCAATTATGCCGTAATTGGCGGAATTTGGCAGCCTGGGGCGTGCAACGCAGCGTCCGGGCAAGGTTGCCGCCGGGGGGTGTCTGGACATTTGCAGCCGAGGATGACAGCGATCAATCGCGGGTCAATCGGTGTGGTTTAACGCATTGTTTCGTTGTCGTGAACGTGCGGAGCTCCGCGTTATCCAACGCAAGCCATCCATCTGCCGACGTGGCGGCGTGCCCATGACATGCATGCATCGATCGCACGGGGTAGATCGATGGCAAATCCCCACGCAAAACGAAATTACCGTGAATCAAAGACCCAACCCGCAGCGCCACGTCGCGACGCTGATCATGGTGTCACCCGGTGGCGCCAAAATCCGCATCAGCATCGGCATCAGCATCAGCATCAGCATCAAAAATGGTTCAGCCTTGCAGTTCGCTTTCGATCGCCGCCAGCATCTGCTTGCGACTGAGCAGGAATTCAAACAGGTTACCGCCCATCTGCCGCCACAACACGGCCGAACGCAGCGCGGCCAGCAGCACGGCGCGGATCTCCGAGACGATGTCGGCCTGACCCAGGTAGTGCGGATTGCCTTGCACCATCACCTTCGGCCGCAGTTGGCTGACGGTATCGGCATAGAGTTTGCCCAACGCCGCCAGGACGTCCGGATGCATGCTGCCGAGGCGCTCAGCCAGCGGCGCGGTGGCCAGGATGCCATCGTGGACCTGTTGCGCCATCGCGCCGTCACGCACGAAGCGGCGCTCGATCTGCAGCACCGCAAGCGCGAGTTTCGGCAGGGCTTCGTCCTTGTTCTGGTTGCCGAAGTATTCGCGTAGCAACAACAAGCCCGGGCGCAGCGCGCTGGCACCCCCATAGACGGCGTCGGGGGTTTCGGCGTCGATGCGGAACACGCTGTCCAGCGCGGTCGACAGCACGCTGGCGTCCGCCTGGCCGGTATCGGCGACGCGGCGAACCTGCTTGAGTGCCTGGACGAGCCCGGCGAGGGCGAGGACGCGATCGGACATCATGTCGTCATGCTCCTGGCCGACGTGTCGCCCGATTGCGTGCCAAGGGGGACGTCGGTGGCGGCGATCACCGCGCCGCCCAGGCAGATGTCGCCGTCATAGAGCACCAGGGACTGGCCTGGCGTCACCGCGCGTTGCGGGCGCGCAAAACGAACGGTCAGGTTGCCGGAATCTTCCACGATCACTTCACAATTCTCCTCGTGCTGCCGATAGCGCGTCTGCGCGCTACAGGTGAATCTGGTTGACGGTGGCGCGCCTGCAATCCAGTGCGCGCTCTCGGTCCATGTTGTCGTCGACAGCAGGAACGGGCTGTCGCTGCCCTGGTCGACGGTCAGGATGTTGCGTTCGATGTCCTTGCCCACCACGTACCACGGCGCCGCATCGAAACCGCGCACACCGCCCAACTGCAGGCCTTCGCGTTGGCCAAGCGTGAAGTAGAACACGCCAGGATGCGTGCCAACCTTGCGGCCATCGGGCGTGTGCATTTCGCCAGTTCTCGCCGGCAGGTAGCGTGACAGGAACCCGCGAAAGTCGCGTTCGCCGATGAAACAAATGCCGGTGGAATCCTTCTTGGCGGCCGTCGGCAGGCCAGCGGCGGCGGCGATGCTGCGCACCTGGGATTTTGGCAGGTCGCCCAGCGGGAACAGGGTTGCCGCCAGTTGCCGCTGCCCAAGCTGGTGCAGGAAATAGCTCTGGTCCTTGTCGCGATCGTGCGCACGTCGCAGTTGCCAGCGGCCATTGGCGTTGGCGATTCGGGCGTAATGACCGGTGGCGATGCGCTCGGCGCCCAGGGCGTGCGCGGCATCGAGGAAATGCTTGAACTTGATCTCGCGGTTGCACAGCACATCGGGGTTTGGTGTGCGGCCGGCGGCGTATTCGGCAAGGAAATGCGCAAACACCCCGTCCCAGTATTCGCCGGAAAAATCGCGGAAATGGATCGGCACGCCAAGCTGCCCACACACCGCGACCGCATCGCGGCGATCGTCGTCGGCGCGGCAATCGCCACTGCCGTCGTCAGCCCAGTTCTGCATGAACAAACCGGCGATGGCTTCACCTGGATTTTCAAGGGCATGGTCGCGCAGCAGCAAGGCCGCGACCGACGAATCGACGCCACCGGACATGCCGACAATCGTGCGCACTGCGCTCACGACGCCATGCTCATGACAGCATGCCCAGCATCGACAGCGGATGGCGTTGTCCGGCCAGGTGATCGGCCACGGCGCGCCAAACCAGCGGGCTGCGATGACGTTCGCGTTGCGCAAGCAGTTCCGCCGGCGTCAGCCAGATCGCGCGCACGATGCCGTCATCAAGCGTGCGCTGCGGGTCATGGCGCAGCGGTTCGGCGGCAAAGGCAAAACGCAGGTAGTGGCGTCCGCCGCTGCCATCGGGCTGCAGCGCGGTCTTCCATTGATACGCGCCGATGAACGCGGTCAAGCGCACGTCCCAGCCGGTTTCCTCGCGGGTTTCGCGCAGCGCAGCGTCTTGCAGGCTTTCGTCGGGCTCCAGATGCCCGGCCGGCTGGTTGATGACCAGATGGCCGTTGGCGCGCTCCTCCACGCACAGCAGTCGACCGCCATCGACCACAACGGTGGCGACGGTGACATCGGGTTGCCAGCAACGGCCTTCGCGGCTACTCATCCTAGAACTCGTCCACGTCGCCGCTGATCTCGATTTCCTTGTTGTCGGCCAACTCTGCGGCGATGTCCATCGCGATCTCCAGGGTGGCCGCATCGATCGAATCGGGTAGCTTGATGACGTACATGAGATGTGCGCTGTTGGCCTCCCAGCTGCCCAGCTTGTTGCGACGGCTTTCCCGCAGCAGGGCGTTGGCGTCCTGCGCGCTCAAGCCCTTGTCACCAATGTTGGCCGCCGGGGCGAAGACCTCGCGTACTTTCATGCCGGAAATTTCCTCGGCGGTGCCGCTGACGTAGACAAGCTGCGTCCGGCCTTCGGCTTTCCACGAATAAGTGACCCGGTAGTCACCGTCTTCGTCGATGACGTATTTGAGCCCGCGCGCATCCAGGCGTGCCTTGACGGACGCATCGGAACGCACGGCCCCAGCGGCAGTTTCGGCGCGGGCGGTCGGCAAGAGGACGGCAATGGCGATCAGGAAGGCGAAAACAGGACGATGGCGCATGATGGTTTCCGGTCGTGGCCCTCCATTCTCGCCGGGCAGGCACTCGGCCGTCCACGAATCCGGCGAGTGGTTTCGTATAATTGGCCCATGGCCAACAAGCAGCAGCACGATCACGAACACGGCGTTGCCGTGGAAACCGGCAAGCCCGAACTGGCGCGACCACCGCTGTACTCCGTCCTTTTGCTGAACGACGACTACACGCCGATGGACTTCGTGGTGGAGGTGCTGACCCGGTTTTTCATCATGAGTCCCGATAAAGCCACCCAGGTGATGCTGCATGTCCACACCCGAGGCCGTGGTGTTTGCGGCGTGTTTACCCGTGAAGTGGCCGAATCCAAGGTCGCCCAGGTCAACGAGTACTCGCGTCTCAACCAGCACCCGTTGTTGTGCACGATGGAAAAGGCCTGAGCGCAACGGCGGGATGCAGCATTCCGTGGCGGTGGCGACTTGCGGGAGGCGTGGCAAAGCGCCTACAACACAGCCTTGGGTCAGGGCATGGAAAAGCCGATGGACGACCCCATCTTGGTCGTAGTGCTTTCCGGAGGCTCCGCCCCATGTTCAGCAAAGATCTCGAATACACCATCGGCCAGTGTTACAAGCGTGCCCGCGAGGCGCGCGACGAATACATGACGGTCGAACACCTGCTGTTGGCGTTGCTCGACAACCCATCCGCCGAGGCCGTGCTCAAGTCGACGGGCGCGGATTTCCATCGCCTGCGCAGCGAGCTGGAGCAGGCGATCGCCAATTCCGTGTCCCGGCTGCCTGAAGACGATGGTCGTGACACCCAGCCCACGCTGGGATTCCAGCGCGTATTGCAGCGCGCCGTCTACCACGTGCAATCCTCGGGCAAGAAGGAGGTCACCGGCGCCAACGTGCTGGTGGCGATCTTCGGCGAGAAGGATTCACACGCCGTGTATTACCTGAACCAGCAGGACGTCGCGCGGCTGGATGTCGTCAACTACCTGTCGCACGGCATCGCCAAGAGCGGTGGCGACGAACCACAGGGCAGCGATGACGCCGAGTCCAAAGGCCGTGAGGGCGAGGGCGACGAGGCCAAGGACGATGCCCTGGCCGATTACACCAGCAACCTCAACGCCCTGGCGATGGAAGGCAAGATCGATCCGCTGGTCGGCCGCGCGGAGGAAGTCGAGCGCACGATCCAGGTGCTGTGCCGTCGTCGCAAGAACAACCCCCTGTATGTCGGCGAGGCGGGCGTGGGCAAGACCGCGCTGGCCGAAGGCTTGGCCAAGCGCATCGTCGACAACGACGTGCCTGAAGTGTTGCGTGACGCGACGATCTATTCGCTCGACCTCGGCGCGCTGGTGGCAGGCACCAAGTATCGCGGAGACTTCGAAAAACGCCTGAAGGCGGTCTTGGCCGCGATGAAGAAAACGCCCGGCGCGGTGCTGTTCATCGACGAGATCCACACCATCATCGGGGCCGGTTCCGCCAGCGGCGGCACCATGGATGCCTCCAACCTGATCAAGCCGGCGCTGGCGTCGGGCGACTTGCGTTGCATCGGGTCCACCACGTTCCAGGAATACCGCGGCATCTTCGAAAAAGACCGCGCGCTGGCGCGGCGCTTCCAGAAGATCGACATCGTCGAGCCGACCGTGGGCGAAACCGTTGAAATCCTGCACGGCCTGAAACCCAAGTACGAGCAGCACCACGGCGTCACCTATGCCGATGACGCGCTGCAGGCGGCCGTCGACCTGTCGGTCAAGCACATCGGTGACCGCTTGCTGCCCGACAAGGCCATCGATGTCATCGATGAGGCCGGCGCGCGCCAGCGCTTGTTGCCCGAAGGCAAGCGCAAGACCCTGATCGATGTCGAGGAAGTCGAGATGATCGTGGCCAAGATGGCGCGCATCCCGGCCAAGCAGGTCAGTGCGTCGGACAAGGACGTGTTGCGGCACCTGGAGCGCAACCTGAAGATGGTGATCTTCGGCCAGGATCCCGCGATTGAGACCCTGACATCGGCGATCAAGCTGGCACGCTCGGGCCTGTCGAGCCCGGACAAGCCGATCGGCAACTTCCTGTTCGCCGGCCCCACCGGTGTTGGCAAGACCGAGGTCACCAAGCAGCTGGCCTTGCAGCTCGGCATCGAACTGGTGCGCTTCGACATGAGCGAATACATGGAGTCGCATTCGGTGTCGCGCCTGATCGGTGCGCCGCCGGGCTATGTCGGCTTCGACCAGGGCGGCCTGCTGACCGAGAAAATCGTCAAGACGCCGCACTGCGTGCTGTTGCTTGACGAGGTCGAGAAGGCCCATCCGGACATCTTCAACATCCTGCTGCAGGTCATGGATCGCGGCATCCTCACCGACACCAACGGCCGCGAAGCCAATTTCCGCAACGTGATCCTGGTGATGACGACCAACGCCGGCGCGGCGCAGGCGGCGCGGCGCACGATTGGTTTCACCAAGCAGGACCACAGCACCGACGCGATGGAAGTGATCCGCAAGGGCTTTACCCCGGAGTTCCGCAACCGCCTGGACGCGGTGGTGCAATTCCAGGCCCTTGGTTTCGAGCACATCCTGCGCGTCGTCGACAAGTTCCTGATCGAGCTGGAAGCGCAGTTGCACGAGAAGAACGTGACGCTGTCGGCTACACCGAGCGCACGCGACTGGCTGGCGCAACATGGTTTTGATCCGCTGATGGGCGCGCGTCCGATGGCGCGCGTGCTGCAGGACAAGATCAAGCGTCCGCTGGCCGACGAGCTGTTGTTCGGCAAACTGGTCAAGGGCGGACGCGTCAGCGTCGATGTGATCGAGGGCGAGATCGTGCTCGATGTGCAGGCCGAACCGGAGAAACTGCTGCCGGTCACCGTGTAGGGCGGGTTTCGTTTCGCCTCGCCAGCCTCGGGGCCAGGTGCCGGCCGTGCAAAGGGCCGGCACCGCTGCTGGAGCGGAGACGACATTGCAATAATGGACTACGAAAAAGGCGGCCATTGGCCGCCTTTTTTTATCTGCACACGCGTCGCTACTTCATGCGATAGGTGATGCGACCCTTGCTCAGGTCGTAGGGTGTCATCTCGATCTTGACCTTGTCGCCGGTGAGGATGCGGATGTAATTCTTGCGCATGCGTCCGGAGATGTGGGCGATGATCTCGTGCCCGTTCTCCAACTTGACCCGGAACATGGTGTTCGGGAGGGTCTCGGAGATCGTTCCTTCAAATTCAATGACGTCGTCTTTCGCCATGCGTCGTGGACTGCTCGTGGGGAGCCAGGCGCGAAGCGGCCGGGCAAGCTGCGTATTCTGACACGCGAGCGCCAGCGACGCAAAATTTTCGTTAATCGGCCAGCAAGCGCACGGGAATCGTGCCGAACGCTGCGGTCCACGACGATGGCAGGGTGGACGGCTGCCCGCACAGGTCGGTAATCGCGCTGACAAACACCGCGCGCGGCCAGGATTCGGCGCCCATGCGGACCAAATGGGCATTTTCGACCTGCGCGTCGATCAACGGCCAGCCGCATCCGTGCAGGTGCCGGGCGAGGGTGGCCAGCGCGACCTTCGACCCGCCACTTTCGCCGGAAAACATGCTTTCGCCAAAGAACATCCGGCCGATGGCGACGCCATATACGCCGCCGACCAGCCGTGCGCCGTCGAAGACCTCGACACTGTGGGTGTGGCCGAGCCGATGCAGCGCGACGTAGGCATCGTGCATGTCGTTGGTGATCCACGTGCCACGTTGCCCGGGTCGCGCGCTCCGCGCGCAGGCACGGACCACGTCGGCGAATGCGGTATCGGCGCGCACATGCCAGGTTGATTGCCGCAAGCCGCGACGGAAGCGCGACGACAGGTGCACGCCATCGGTGCGCAACAGCATGCGCGGATCCGGCGACCACCACAGGATCGGCTGGCCGTCGGAAAACCACGGGAAAATCCCGCGCGCGTAGGCATTGAGCAACCGCTGCGGGGAGAGGTCGCCACCGGAGGCGAGCAGGCCATCGGGTTCGCGCAGCGCCATCGATACCGGCGGGAACGGCGCGAGCGGATCGGCGGACAGTCGTGGCAGCTCAAGGTTCATCGGCGACCATTGTCCTGCAGTGGATCAGCGCGGAGCTGGGTTTGATACCGGGCAGGCACGAAATGGCGAGCGCTGTGCCAATGCAGCGGCATAACCCTGCACCGAGGTCATTTCATCCGTACACCACGGCCGCAATGCCTCGGCGAAGATCGGGTCGGCTATCCAGTGGCGACTGCGCACGACGCTCGGCAGGAAGCCGCGTGCGATCTTGTGTTCGCCCTGCGCGCCGGGCTCGAATGTCGTCAAGCCTTCGCGCAGGCAATATTGGATGCCCTGGTAATAGCAGGCCTCGAAATGCAGGCCCGCAACGACCCGCGCAGCACCCCAATAGCGACCGTACAAGGTGTCACCGCCCCGCAGGCACAAGGCACCGGCGATGGGCACGCCGGCCTGGTCGGCTAGAAACATCACCAGGTTGCTCGGCATCGTCGCCGCCAGGTGGCGCAGGAACTGGAGCGTGAACGCCGGCGCGTTGCCGTACTCGGCGAATGTCTGCAGGTAGAACCCATGCATCGCCGCAAGGTCATCATCCGTGGCGTCAAAGCCGTGCACGACGCGGAACGTCACGCCGGCGCCTTGCACCTTGTTGCGCTCCTGGCGGATGTTCTTGCGGTGTTTATGGTCCATCGCCGCAAGGAAATCGTCGAAATCGCGCCAGCCGGCATCGTTGTGCCAGTGGTATTGCACGTCGATGCGCGGCAACCAGTCGTTTCCGAACGCGAGGTCTTCATCAGCAGTGTGGAAATTGACATGTGCCGACGACAGGCCGGCGTCGCGGGTGCTGTCGACCATGGCCACGAGTAGCGCGTCTCGCGACTGTGCGTCGCAGGCCAGCAGGCGCGGACCGGTTACCGGCGAGTAGGGCACCGCACACAGGTATTTTGGGAAATAGTCGTGGCCGTACCGCGCATACGCATTTGCCCAGGCGTGGTCGAACACGAACTCGCCGTGCGAGTTGGTCTTGATATAGCCAGGTGCGGCAGCGACCAGATCATCGCCTTCCCACAGCGTCAGGTGGTGCGGCGTCCAGCCCCAGTCGTCGCGAAGACAGCCGTGTTCTTCAAGGCCACAGAGGAATGCATGTGCAACGAACGGATTGCGGCCATCGTGCAGCGCATCCCAGTTCGAGGCCGCAATCCCGGACAGCGCGCCGGAGATGCGCGCCACCGCCATCAGGCATCCTTGTCCAGGAATTTCTCGGCATCCAGCGCGGCCATGCAACCGAAACCGGCCGATGTGATCGCCTGGCGATAGACCTGGTCGGCAACATCGCCGGCGGCAAACACGCCCTTGACCGAGGTTTCGGTGGCGCCGCCGCCAAGGCCGGACCGGATCTCGATGTAGCCGTTGTTCATCGTCAACTGGCCTTCGAACAAGCTGGTGTTGGGGGTGTGGCCGATGGCGACGAAGAATCCGTGCACGTCGATCTGGCGCGTGCTGTCGTCCTGCACGGATTTCAGGCGCAGGCCGGTGACGCCCGCTTCGTTGCCGAGGACTTCGTCGACGACGTGATGCCACATCGGCACGATCTTGCCGGACTGGATCCTGGCCTGCAGCTTGTCCTGCATGATCTTTTCGGCGCGCAGGGTGTCGCGGCGGTGCACCAGGTAGACCGTGCGGGCGATGTTGGCCAGGTACAGGGCCTCCTCGACGGCAGTATTGCCGCCACCGACCACGGCCACGTCCTGGTCCTTGTAGAAAAACCCGTCGCAAGTCGCACAGGCCGACACGCCGCGCCCCTTGAAGGCTTCTTCCGAAGGCAGGCCGAGATACTTGGCGGTGGCACCGGTGGCGATGATCACCGCATCGGCGGTGTAGTCGCCGTTGTCGCCTTTCAGGCGGAACGGACGCTGCGACAGGTCGGCGCTGTGGATATGGTCGAAAATCACTTCGGTCTCGAAACGCTCGGCGTGTGCCTGCATGCGCGCCATCAGGTCCGGACCCATCAATCCATGCGCGTCACCGGGCCAGTTGTCGACTTCGGTGGTGGTCATCAGCTGGCCGCCCATCTGCAGGCCGGTGATCACGACGGGTTTCAGGTTGGCGCGCGCGGCATAGACGGCGGCGGCCCAACCGGCGGGGCCGGAACCCAGGATCAGCAGATGGCAGTGCTTGGAAGTGCTCATGGATACTCGCGAACGGAAAAGGAGGGACGCAGCCATCGCGGCCGGGTCGGTGCGGCGTGGTGCGCATTGCAGACCCGATAGCTTGGCGACCGTGGCGCCGCATATCAAGGCGCCCACGACCAACGCAGTGTGTCGGAGGCGTTCGCGTGCAGCGGCGTGCACGCCAGTTGCCGTCGATGCCCGGGTCGCCGCGGTGCGCATGACCCTGTAATGTGGCTGCGGCATGGCATCTGCCGCTGTGCAATCGCGGCAAACCTGCTGCAGGGCAGAAAACTTTCACGTAACATCAATGCGGTACATCGACTTCTTAAGGTAAGCAGACACGGTGGCACGAGCGCTTTCGGACCGCAGCAAACCTCGTCGCGCCAATCCTGCTGCGAAGCAGGCGGGCGCGCCCAATCCGCGTCGACAGCGACTTTGGCGTGATATCGCCCTCATCCTGATCGCGCCGCTGCTGCTGTACCTGTTTGCAAGCTTGTTTACCTATTCGCCCAATGACCCGGGCTGGTCGCATTCGGGCAGCATCACCGCGCCCTTGCATAACGTCGGTGGACGGGTCGGCGCATGGCTGGCCGATGTGTTGCTCTACCTGACGGGGTATGTCGCGTTCCTGTTGCCGCTGATGCTGGGCGCGGTGGCGTGGATTGCGTTGTTCGGACTGGACAGTGATGGCGATGGCGACGCCGATCTTGGCCCGGCGCTGCGCCTGATCGGCATTGTCGGCTTCCTGGTCTCCACGACGGGTTTGTTGTACCTGCGTTTTGGCGCAGTTGAAAACTTTTCTGCAGGCAGTGGCGGCATTCTGGGCCGACTTGTCGGCAACTCGCTGTATCGCGGCTTCGGTCCGGTCGGCGGCAATTTGTTCCAGCTGGCGCTGCTGCTGGTCTCGGTGACGCTGGCAACGGGATTGTCGTGGTTCGCGGTGATGGACCGGATTGGCCAAGGGGTGTTGAAGCTGCCTGCGATCTTCCGTCGCGGCAGCCAGCAGGCGGCGCAGTGGCAGGAAGCGCGCGCCAACCGAGACGAACGCACCGAGACCCGCAAGGTCGATACGCAATTGCGCGCCAAGCGTGCACCGGTACGGATCGAGCCGCCGGCTGCCCCACAGGTGGAAAAAAGCGAGCGTGCCAAGCGCGAACAACAGATCCCGTTGTTCCATGTCGGCGATGGCACCGGCATCCCGCCGCTGGCATTGCTCGACGATCCCAAGCCGCAGCCCAAGGGCTATGACGAGGACACGCTGGAAACCCTGTCGCGGCAGATCGAGTTCAAGCTCAAGGATTTCCGCATCGACGCGCAGGTGGTCGGCGCCTATCCGGGTCCGGTCATCACGCGTTTTGAAATCGAACCGGCGCCGGGCATCAAGGTCAGCCAGATCAGTTCGCTGGACAAGGACATCGCCCGCGGCCTGAGCGTGAAATCGGTGCGCGTGGTCGACGTGATCCCAGGCAAGTCGGTGGTCGGGCTGGAAACCCCCAACACGCACCGCGAGATGATCTATCTCAGCGAATTGCTGCGCTCGAAGGAATATGACAAGTCCGCCAGTCCGTTGACGTTGGCGCTGGGCAAGGATATTGCCGGCCGCCCGACCGTCGCCGACCTGACGCGCATGCCGCATTTGCTGGTCGCGGGCACAACGGGATCGGGCAAATCCGTCGCGGTCAACGCCATGGTGCTGAGCCTGCTGTACAAGGCGTCGGCCAAGGACGTGCGGATGCTGATGATCGACCCGAAGATGCTGGAACTCAGCGTCTACCAGGGGATTCCGCACCTGTTGGCACCAGTGGTTACGGACATGAAAGAGGCCGCCAACGGCCTGCGCTGGTGCGTGGCGGAAATGGAGCGACGCTACAAGTTGATGAGCGCGGTCGGCGTGCGCAACCTGGCGGGTTTCAACAAGAAAGTGAAGGATGCGCAGGACGCTGGCCAGCCGATGCTGGATCCCCTGTTCAAGCTGAATCCGGAATCCAGCGAGGTCGCGCAGCCGCTGGAAGCGCTGCCGTTCATCGTCATCTTCATCGACGAATTCGCCGACATGATGATGATCGTCGGCAAGAAGGTCGAAGAGCTCATCGCCCGACTGGCGCAGAAATCACGCGCCGCCGGCATCCACCTGATCCTTGCCACGCAGCGTCCTTCGGTGGACGTGATCACCGGTTTGATCAAGGCCAACATCCCCACGCGCATCGCGTTCCAGGTGTCCAGCAAGATCGATTCGCGCACCATTCTTGATCAGTCGGGCGCGGAAACGCTGCTCGGCCACGGCGACATGCTGTACCTGCCGCCGGGCACGGCCTTGCCCGAGCGCGTGCATGGTGCGTTCGTGTCCGACGAAGAAGTGCATCGCGTCGTCGATCACCTGAAGCAGAGCAGCAACGGGCCCGATTACATCACCGGCGTGCTCGAGGAAGTGCAGACGATGGGCGACGGGGTGGTGGTCGGTGCCACCGGCTTGCCGGAATCCAGCAGCAGCGGCGACGAGAGCGATCCTCTGTACGACGAAGCGGTACGCATCGTCACCGAGACGCGGCGTGCGTCGATCTCCGGCGTGCAACGCCGCCTGAAGATCGGCTACAACCGCGCCGCGCGCCTCGTCGAGGCGATGGAAGCGGCCGGCGTGGTCACCCCGCCCGAACACAACGGCGATCGCAGCGTGCTGGCGCCGCCGCCGCCCAAATAGTCGGGCTATTAAGCTGCGAAGCCAATGCAATGACGTAGGTCAGGGCCACGGCCTGGGTATCTGCAGGACATGTCCAAGGGACAGGCCCGACTCGTGGAGCCTTGGCGGTTGATTTTCACGCGTATTCAGCAAGCACGCGGCAGACTCGTCGCATACCTCACTCCGGGATTGACCATGCACCTGATCCGATCGCTTGGCCTGCGCAGCTTGTTGATGTCGACTGTATTGATCTCTGCGGTCGCGTTTGCCGGCGCCCGCGACGACCTCACGACGTTCACCCAGGGCCTGAAAGGACTCGACGGCCAGTTCACGCAACAGGTCTTCGACGCCAACGGCAAGCTCAAGGAATCCTCCAGCGGACGCGTCGCGCTGTCGACACCGCGCCTGTTTCGCTGGGAGTACGTCACGCCCTACACGCAATTGATCGTCGCCGATGGCAAGAAAGTCTGGGTCTACGATCCCGACCTGTCGCAGGTCACGGTGCGGGCGCAGGGTGCAGAAGAACAAAACAGCCCGCTCGCAACCTTGATCGACCCGGGCAAGCTGGACCGCGATTTCAAGGTGTCCGAGGCCGGCAAGATTGATGGCCTCCGCTGGCTGCTGCTGACCCCAAAACAACCTGCCGATGCCAGCTTCCAGAGCGCCCGGCTGGGCTTCGATGCCGCTGGCCTTGCGAAAATGCAGGTGATCGATGCGCTGGGCCAGCGTACCGAGATCAACTTCAGCGGGTGGAAGAAAAACCCGGGTTTCGCCAAGGGTACGTTCAGCTATGCGCCAGCCAAGGGCGTGGATGTGGTGGACGCAGGCTGAACAATCGCGGAGTCGATCGACGCGGTCCGTCCGCTTCTCGCGGCGGTCTACGTTGTTGAAAAGGAAGCCGTGGCACATTCCGTTGCTGCGGCATCTCGACGGGATCCATCGTGAGTCGCATTCCACTTGCCATCGTGTTGCTGCTGACCAGCGCTGTCGCCACGGCCGCGCTGGCCCCGCAAACGCAAAAACCACTGACGGCCATGACCCCCGCTGTCAGGACCACCGGCGCGGCGTCGCCCGCATCGGACCTCAGCCGTGACGCCATCGACGGTGCCGTTGCCGGCGTCCTGGTCGGCGCGCTGACCGAGCAGTTTGGTGGTCGCAGTGTTTCGATCAAGCTGGGCAAGGTCAACGTGCTGCCATCGAGCATCCGCGACCGCATCGTCAGCGGCGAGGGCAGGGTGCGGATCGGCACTGACGAGGACTGGATCGGCTTCCGTTTCAATACCCTGTACGACACCAGCGTGGGCAATGCGGCGTATCCGGCCATCACCCTGGGCGGCGTCGCAAGCGGCGAGCGCGAGATCCCCAACGACACCACCCTTGTCCGACAGCTCGACGACAACATCGTGAGCCGCATCGGTAAGGAATTCGCAAGCCAGACCGTGCGCCTGCAATTCGACACCATCACCACCGTGGAGGCCGGTACGCGCTACCTGCGGATCAATGCCAGCGGCATCGCCGACTTCGGTCGCGATGGCACGACGCCGGCACAGATCGAGGGGCTGTACGACCGTCGCGACAACACCTGGCTGCGGCTGAACTACGAGTTGGGCCAGGCTCCGGGCATCACCAACTCCGGCACCGTCGGCACGCTGGCGGGCAACTGAACCAAACGGATGGACGTGTCGCGGCCGACGCGACGCCAACTTGCTATCGTGTCGCGGCCTTCCACGACCGATTGCATGCTTCCGCAGTGGCCCGTCCCACCTCTTTCCGCCCGTCCACCCCCGACGATGACCTGCTGAGCGTCGATCGTGACGCGCTGCGCCCGCTGGCCGAGCGCATCCGTCCACGCACGCTGGACGAAATGGTCGGCCAACGACGCCTGCTGGCGCCCGGCACCGCCTTGCGGCAGTCGATCGAGTCCGGACGGGTGCATTCGATGGTGCTGTGGGGGCCGCCTGGGTGTGGCAAGACCACGCTGGCGCTGTTGCTGGCCAAATATGCCGACGCTGAATTCCGCGCCGTCTCTGCGGTGTTGTCGGGTTTGCCGGAAGTCCGGCAGATCCTGGCCGAAGCCGCGCATCGCTTCGCCGAAGGTCGTCGCACGGTGTTGTTTGTCGATGAAGTCCATCGCTTCAACAAAGGCCAACAGGACGCCTTCCTGCCGCATATCGAGCGCGGCACCATCATTTTCATCGGCGCCACCACCGAAAACCCCTCGTTTGAACTGAATTCCGCGCTCTTGTCGCGTTGCCGCGTGCACGTGATGGAAGCGGTCAGCGTCGAGGACATCGTCGCGGCACTGCGCTTTGCCCTGGCCGACGCCGAACGCGGGCTCGGCGGCCGCGGCCGTGCCATCGGCGACGAACAATTGCGACTGATTGCCAGCGCCGCCGACGGCGATGTGCGCCGTGGCCTGACCTTGCTTGAAATCGCCGCCGAACTTGCCGAAGAGCCCGGCGATGAGACCACGGGACGGGGCGCCGCGGGCACGATTACCGACAGCATCCTCGAACAGGTCCTGGCCGACCGCACGCGGCGTTTCGACAAGGGCGGAGAACAGTTCTACGACCAGATTTCGGCCCTGCACAAATCCGTGCGCAGCTCCAACCCCGACGCCGCGCTGTACTGGTTGGCGCGGATGCTCGATGGCGGGTGCGACCCGGCTTACTTGGCGCGACGCCTGACCCGCATGGCGGTGGAAGACATCGGTCTTGCCGACCCGCGTGCGCAGGCGATGGCGATCGAGGCGTGGGAGACCTATGACCGCCTCGGCAGCCCGGAGGGTGAACTGGCCTTTGCGCAACTGGTGATCTATCTCGCCAGCACCGCCAAGTCCAACGCCGCATACGTTGCGTTTGGCGCGGCGAAACGCGACGTACGCGAACATGGCACTCAGGAAGTGCCAATGCACCTGCGCAACGCGCCGACCAAGCTGATGAAGGAACTGGGCTATTCGAAGGGGTATCAGTACGATCACGATGCCGAAGGCGGCGTGGCGCTGGAACAGACCGGATTTCCGGATGCCATGGGCGAGCGCGTGTATTACCAGCCGGTCGAGCGCGGCCTGGAGATCAAGCTCAAGGAAAAGCTCGATGCGCTGCGCGCGGCGCGTGCCAACGCGGCGCGCTCGAAATAGGCCGGATCTTCAAGCGGGATCTTCACAGATGGATGCCTTGTGGCGGAGATCATGCTTGCGTTGAGCGACACCATTGCCGACAGGCATTGCAACCGCTTGCACGAGAGCGGCGCATGCCTTTTTATGTGTGCGTGCTGGCGCAGTCTGGCGTCAGATCGGCGCGGTGGAACACGCGGGCGCAGCTGTCGGCCGCATCGCCGCCGTTTTTAAGGCTTGGGCATCAAAGCATGTCACCATCACGTAATGGCCGATGCTGTTCCACTGGATGTTGCCCGCCTGCGCCTGGGCTGCGCGCCGTGTTCGTTGCGACAGCTGTGCCTGCCCGCCGGCATTGGTGCCCATGAACTGGCGAGGCTCGACGATGTCGTGCGGCGGCGGCGCCCGCTGCGCGGCGGTGAACGCCTGTTCCGGTTTGGCGATCCGCTGTCCTCGATCTACGTCGCCCGTACCGGGGCGTTCAAGACCGTCAGCCTCAGCGAATCGGGCGAGGAGCGCGTCGTGGGCTTCCATCTTCCCGGCGAATTGATGGGCCTGGACGCCCTTGGAGGCGGCGCGCACCGTTGCGATGCGGTGGCACTTGGCACGGCCAGCGCCTGCGAGGTTCCGGTCGACGACCTCAGCCTGGTGGCGTCACAGTTGCCGGCCCTGCAAGCGCAGCTGATGCGCGTGATCGGGCAAAGCATCGCCCGCGACCAGGCCCACCTCGAAATGCTGGTGCGGCGCCATGCCAACGAACGCATTGCATTGTTCCTGCACGGACTGGGCGAACGCCTGCACTACATCGGCCAGTCCGCGACGCAGTTCAATTTGTCGATGAGCCGGGAAGACATCGCCAGCTTCCTCGGGCTGGCGATCGAAACCGTCAGTCGCGGTTTCACGCGGCTGCAGGACGATGGTGTGATTACCGTCTCCGGGCGCGAGATCCAGATCGTCGATCCCGCTGAACTGATCCGCCTGGCCCATGGCAAGCAAGACCCCGAGGATCAGTTGCGTCGGGCTTGATGCCGTCGAGCGTGGCTTTGAGCACGAGCTCGATGGGCATGGCATTGCGACGCATGACTTCGATGAAATGGCGTCATCAGGGATGACCTTGTCGGAGTCGACCCCGTCGAAATAGTTGTCTCGACAGGGTCGCAGTGGCTGGAAGCACCCTCAGCGTGCTGGCAGCGGTGCACAGCCCAGCGCGGCCAGCACGCCGTGCAAGGCAGGCACCTGCATCAGCCACGGCGCGGCCAACGTCAACAGGCCAGCAGCGAGGATCAGCAAGGCCGCCACGATCCGCCAGCGGCTGTGCTGCAACAGCAGGCGCATCCGCGTGCCCGACCACGACAGCGGCAGCATCACCGGCAGGGTGCCCAGGCCGAATGCAGCCATCGTCAATGCGCCGTTGCGGGCATCCGCCTGCAGCCACGCAGCAGCCAGCAATGTGGTGCTGAGGCCGCACGGCAGCCAGCCCCACAGCACGCCCAGGGCAATGCGTTTGCTGTGGGTGTTGGCAGGCAACAGGCGTCCTTGCAGCGGGCGCAGCCATTGCCACATGCCCGAGCCCGAACGCAGCAGGAAACCCAGACGCCCGCGACGGTCGAGTAGGCGCAAGGCAGCGATCACCAACACCAGCCCGACCGCACTGCGCAGCGCAATGGCAAGCCAGGGGTTGCGCGCGACAGTGACGATGCCGCCGCCGATACCGCCGGCAATCGCGCCGGCGATGACATAGCCGAGCACGCGCCCCAGGTTGGGTTCAAGCACATAGGCCAGGTTGCCGCGCGGCCCCATCGCCGAAAACCCGGTGGCGATACCGCCGCACATCGCCGCGCAATGCACGCCGCCGGTGAGGCCGCTGAGCAAGGCTGCAAGCAGGGTCAGCCAGTCAATCGGCATGGTCGCGCCGCGCAGCGTCGTGGGCGGAGGTGTCATCGTCCTGCACACCATCCCGCACGTCGTGGCCCTGCTCATCACGGCGATGCACATTGATGCCATGCGCATCCACGCCATGCGCATCCCGCCCTGCTACATCGACACCAGGTTTCGCTGTGGACGTGGTCGTGGCCGGCCGCAGGTGAAGCAGCGGCCTGTCGCCGTCGTCGTCGCGCAGGATGTCCAAGGGCGGCGTGTCGAGATCATCGAACTGGCCGCCGCGCACTGCGGCCACGAATGCCCAGACCGCGAAGATGACCAATAGCAGGCTGATCGGAATCAGGAACAACAGGATCGCCATCGTGGTCAGTCCGCAAGCGGGGAGGGGGCCGGCATCGCGCCATCATCGCCGACCGTGGCCCCACGCGGCTTGGACGTGCCGCGTGGGGCCAGTCGCAAAGCGTTCAAGGTGACCGTCAGCGACGACACGGCCATTCCCAATGCCGCCAGCCAGGGCGTGACCAGGCCGGCTGCGGCCAAGGGCAATGCCAGCAGGTTGTAGCCCAAGGCCCACGCCAGGTTCTGGCGGATGATCAGGCGCGTGCGTCGCGCCAGGGTGATGGCGTCGCTGATGCGCAGCAAGGATGGGTGGGTGACGACCAGGTCGGCGGCGCGTTGCGCCAGCGCTGCACCTTCGGCCAGTGCCAACGACACATCGGCGCCGGCCAGCACCGGCGCGTCGTTCAAGCCATCGCCGACCATGGCCACGCGCCGACCCTCGCGTTGCAGCCGGCGCACGAAGGCTAGTTTTTGTTCCGGCGACTGCCGCGCATGCACGTCGTCGATGCCCAGTTGCTGGCCAAATCGTGCGACCGCGGCGACGCCATCCCCGCTGGACAGATGCAGCTGCAGGCCCTGCATACGCAATGCGGCGAGTGCTTCGGCCGCTTCCGGGCGCGCGGTTTCGCGTACGCCGAAACGTGCGACGCCGCGTTGGCCATCGCCCAGCCACAGTTCGCCATCGTCCGCGCCCTTGCAGGCAAAACCGGCATGGCCGAGCCGCCATGACACGCCATCGACCACGCCCTCGATACCGGCACCCGGCACCGCACGCACCGCGGTCGCCCGGGGTGCGTCGTTGATATGGGTGAACACGTGCGCCAGCGGATGCCCGCTGTCGCGCTCCAGCGCAGCGGCGATGCGCAAGGCCTGCTGCGGATCGAAACCATCGAAGCCCGCCACGGTGGCCAATTGCGGCCGGCCATCGCTCAATGTGCCGGTCTTGTCGAACACGATATCGGTGACACCGGCCATTGTTTCCAGTGCATCCGGGCGCAATGCCAATACCCCGATGCGGGCCAATGCGCCGTGCGCCACGGCGAGCGCTGCAGGGATCGACAACGACAGCGCGCAGGGACAGCTGATCACCAGCAGGGCCAGCGTGACCTCGAAGGCGCGCGACGGATCATGGATGCGCCAACCCAACCAGACCACCGCCGCGACCAGCAGCAGGACGACCACGAAATAACCGGCGATGCGGTCGGCCAGTCGCGCCAAAGGCGGACGATGCGCCTGTGCGTGTTCGACCAGGCGTGCGAGCTGCGAGAGCCGCGTATCGGCTCCCACCTCGCGTACATGCACGCGCGCGGGTTGTTCGCGGCAAACCGTGCCGGCATAGACAGTCGCACCGGCGAGCTTGCGCATCGGGCTGGATTCACCGGTCAGCAGCGCTTCCTCGAAGCAGGCGGCGTCATCGAGAAGGACGCCATCGGCCGGCACGACATCACCGATACCGACACAGGCGATGTCGCCCACCTGCAACGCCGCCACCGGGACTGCCTCGCGCGTGCCATCAATGAGTTCGCGTACGGCAATCGCCGGGCGCGCGCGCGCCAGGGCATCGACCTGTGCGCTGGCGATGTTGCGTGCACGCTGCTCCAGCATGCGTGCGGCAAGCAGCAGGAATACAAACATGACCGCGGCGTCGTACCAGACGTGCGGGCCGCCGCGCAGTGTCTCGACGATGCTGGCGCCGTAGGCAAGCAAGGTGGCACTCGCGACCAGCGTATCCATGCCAAGTCGGCGCCCGCGCAATTCGCGCACCATGCCGGCGATGAACGGCCAGCCCGAATAAAACACCACTGGCGACGACACCAGCAAGGTCAGCCAGCGGAAGAAATCGCGTGTCGGGATCGACATCTCGTTGTTGACGTCGAGGTATAGCGCCTCGGCGAACATCATCGCCTGCATCGCGCCGATCCCGGCAACGCCCAGCCGAATCAACCAGCGGTTGCGCTCGTTGCGACGCGCTTGTTCACGGGCTTCGCCGCCGCTCAGGTAAGGCCGGTAGCCGAGGCTGGCGACGCGGCGCAACAGCGTCGACAGCGCGGTGCGTTGCGGGTCCCACTGGATGCGGATGCGACCGGTGACAGCGTTGGCGCCGGCGTCGAGCACGCCGGTTTCGCGGCGCAGCGCGCGATCGACCAGCCACGCGCACGCGGCACAGCGCATGCCGTCGCTGAGCACGGTGATCTCGCAACCGCCGGCGATGGTGCGGACGTGGTCGGCGAGCAGGTCATCGCGATCCCAGACCGCGAAATCAACCGGATCGGTGCCGACTTGCCCTGCCGGCTCGCTGCGCAAATTGTAGTAGTCGCCAAGCTTGGCATCGGCGATCCACTGCGCGGCGCCGGCGCAGCCATCGCAGCAAAATGCGCGCGGTTGGGCATCCAGGACGACCATGACCGGCGGCGTCGGCAGCGCTTCGCCGCAGTGGTAGCAGCCGTCAGTGGTGGGTGCGTTCACTGTGCATCGAGCGACGGACCCAGGTGCGCGGCATGTTGTCCACGCGCCAGGCGTCCGCGCAATCGCCAGGTGTTGCGCTCGTCGGCCAGCTGCAGGTTCCAGTCATGCTTGCCCTCCAGGGCGAGGGTGGCGTGCCAGCCCAGTTCATCGGGCGTCATCACGACGACCTGGTCGGCATCCTCGCTGTGCGGATGGATCAGGGTGAGCTGCAAACCTGCCTTGCGCTCGAAGCTGCCCGTGGCCGGGAAGACCCGCAGCATGCCTTCTTCGGCCTGCAGCACCGCGCTCAGGTGGTGCTGCGCTGCGAGCGCATCGGGGCCCAGGTCGGTGGTCTGGATCTGGCCAGTGCGCTGCACGGTATCGATGACCGCATCGGTGCTGCCGCCTCGCACTGATGTCACCACCAGCGCAATGCTGGCGATCACCGCAGCCAGGGGCAGTGCGATCACCAACCAGACCATCGGTTCACGCAGGGGATGGCGCTTGTTTTCCATCACATGGGTCCAAAGAATGTGCTGTCGACGGTTTCGTGGATTGCGCCATCAGCGCTGCGCACCACGAATACGACATCCTGGCGGCCTTTCACTGTGGCCGGCGCACTGAGTACCAAAGGCAGTGACAACACTTCCTCGCCCTCGACGTGGACCACCTGCGCGGGGTCGCGCAGGAGCAGGCCAGCGGTCGGGGTTTGGATCTCGACCCTGAAATCACGCGCGACATCGGCCTTGTTGACCAGTTTGAGGGTGTATCCGTTTTCGATGCGGCCATCGTCGCCGCTGCGATACAGCGCGTTGCGATCGCGCAATACGTCGACGATCAGGGTACTGCGCGCGGCCACGCCCCAACCCCAGCCGACCACCAATGCGGCCAGCAGCAGGCTGTAGATGATGATGCGCGGGCGCAGCACCTTGGTCGGCTTGCCGTCGATGGCGTTTTGGGTGGAGTAGCGGATCAACCCGCGCGGGTAGCCCATCTTGTCCATGACATCGTTGCAGGCATCGATGCAGGCGCCACAGGCGATGCACTCGTATTGCAGGCCGTTGCGGATATCGATCCCGGTCGGGCAGACCTGCACGCAGATGGTGCAATCGATGCAGTCGCCGAGTTCCTCGAATGCGAATTTCGGCAGCGGCTTGGCTTCCATGCCTGCTTCGCCCAGCGAGATCGTGCCGCTGGCCTGGAGGCGATTGTCGGCGGCGCTGGGATGACGGCTGGCGCGGAAGACGTAGTCGTAGGCGGTGCTTTGCTCGATCAGGCCACGGGCACGGGCCAGGACGCTGGGCAGGCCGCGCTTACGCGGGCCGCGTGGCTCGCCGCGCATCGGATCGTAGGCGATGATCAAGGTGTTGCGATCGAACATCGCACTCTGGAAGCGCGCGTAGGGGCACATGTACTTGCAGACCTGTTCGCGCAGGAATCCGGCATTGCCCCACGTGGCCAGGGCGTAGAACAGCACCCAGAAGATTTCCCAGCCGTTCCAGCCAAATGGCCACAGGCGCGCGCCAAGATCGGCGATCGGGGTGAAGAATCCGACAAAGGTAAACCCGGTCCATAGCGCGAATACCAGCCACAGGAAATGCTTGCCGGCCTTGCGCCAGATTTTTTCCAGCGTCCACGGGCCGGCATCGAGCTTCATGCGCCGGGCGCGATCGCCTTCGGTCCAGCGCTCCATCCACAGGAATACTTCCGTCCACACCGTCTGTGGGCAGGCATAGCCGCACCACAGGCGCCCGGCCAGCGCGGTGACGAAAAACAGCACCAGCGCCAGGATGATCAGCAGCATCGCCAGGAAGGTGAAATCCTGCGGCCAGAAGGTCATCGCGAAGACATGGAACTTGCGCGCCGGCAAATCGAACAACACCGCCTGGCGACCATCCCATCGCAGCCACGGGAACACGTAGTACATGCCCAGCAGCCAGAACACCGCCGCCACCCGCAGGCGGTTCAGCGGACCGGAGACGTCGCGCGGGTAGACCTTGCGCTCGCTGACGTAAGCCGATCCACCGGCGTCGTCCAAGAGGTCAAGATCGATGCGTTTGCTCATCGCCGATGCCTCATTCCCCCGGCAAGGGCCGGTTGAAGCGGCTTGCCGGGCGCAGCAGGATCCAGGTGAACAGGCTTGACGATGCGGTCGCCATCCAGAACATGAAAAAACCGATGCTGTAACCCACGCCGCGCGTCAGCGGCAGCGACGGGAAGGTCAGGTCGCGCAACGCCAGTGGATCGACAAAGGCGAAGAACGCCATGGTCGCCACGCCTGCTGCAAAAAAACTTGGCCATGCGATCGCACCGATGCGCTGGGCCATCGGGCGCGGCGGATGATCGAAGCCTGGAGTCGTGTAATCGGTCATTGAGTATCGACACTTGCAGCGGGCGGCTCGGCCGAGCTTGACTTGACTTGCGCCGACTTGGCTTGCGTCGGCTTGGCTGTCTGCACGGCGCCGGCCGGATGCGACAACGACCACACATACGCGGCCACCAGTCGCGAGCGGGTTTCACCGATCAGTGGACGGTGCGCCGGCATGACGCCGTGGCGGCCCTTGGCGATCGATTCGGTCAACTGCGCGGTGCTGTCGCCATACAGCCAATAGCCGTCGGTCAGGTCGGGTGCACCGAGCGCCTGGTTGCCCGTGCCGTCGACGCCATGGCACGCGGTACAGATGCCTTCGTACAAACGCTCGCCCTGCACAGCCAGGTAATCCTTGCTGCGGGCAGGGTCGGAAAGCGAGCGCACGTAGCTCACCACCGAGATCACCGCACTGTCGCCGCCCATGCCCTTGAGCACCGTGCCCCACTCGGGCATCACGCCTTCGCGGCCATCGAGCACGGTGGTCAGGATGTCATCGGGGGTGCCGCCCCAATGCCAGATGTTGTCGCGCAGGTTGGGGAAACCGAGCGCGCCCTGCGCCGACGAGCCGTGGCAGGTGGCGCACGTGTTGTTGAAGATCGCCTGGCCGAGCTTGATCGCGGCCGGGTCGCCGGCGATCGCATCAATCGCGCGGCCTTTGTAGGGGGCGAAGGTTTCCTCGAGCTTGGCGTCCTCGGCGGCCTTGTCGATGTCGTGTTCTTGCACTGAACTCCATTGACTGTAGCCCGGATATTTTCCCAAACCGCCGTACCAGAAGATGTAGCCCACCGAGAACACCAGCAGCAGGTAAAAGCCGTTGATCCACCAACGCGGCATCGGCTTGTTGTATTCGGTGATGTCGCCATCCCAGTAATGACTGGTGTCTTCGGGTTTCGGATCACCGGGACGGCGCTTGGAGGTTGCCCACAGCAGCCAGGTGCAGCCGCCCAGGTTCAGCACGATCAAGGCGATGACGTACCACGACCAGCCCGTACTCATCGCGGCGACTCCGCTGGCGGTTTGGTCGAAGGCAGGTCGCCCGGCTGCGCGTCGTCCAGCGGCAACGCTGCCGCCGCATCGAAATCAGCCTTGCGCCGCGGGCTCCAGGCCCAGGCCCAGCCGGCAAGGAACAACAGCAGCAGCAGGGAAGTCACGATTCCGGACAGCATCTTCAATCTCCTCGTGGCGCGTGCTTGCCGAGAGCCTGCAGGTAGGCGACCACGGCGTCGAGTTCGGTCTTGCCCTGCACGTCGGACGCCGCGGCCTTGAGCTCGGCGTCACTGTACGGATCGCCCAGTCGTTGCAGGGCGCGCATGTGCGCGGTGACCTCCGCGCCGTCCAGCGCGTTCTTGGCCAGCCACGGAAAGCTCGGCATGTTGGATTCGGGCACCACGTCGCGCGGATTGAGCAGGTGTACGCGATGCCAGTCATCGGAATAACGGCCGCCCACGCGCGCCAAGTCCGGCCCGGTACGCTTCGAGCCCCACTGGAACGGTCGGTCATACACCGATTCGCCGGCCAGCGAATAATGGCCGTAGCGTTCGGTCTCGAATCGCAGCGTGCGGACCATCTGCGAATGACAGTTGTAGCAGCCCTCGCGCACATACACGTCGCGTCCGGCCAGTTGCAGGGCAGGGTAAGGCTTGACGCCTGGCAGCGGCTCGATGGCCTCGGCCTGGTACATCAGCGGCACGATTTCGGCCAGCCCGCCCAGCGACAGCGCCACCGTTACCAGCACGATCATCAGGCCGATGTTCTTTTCGATTTTCTCGTGTCCGTGGTTGCTCATGGACGGTCCTCAGCCTCGTACTTGGGCAGCATGGGGTGGCAGGATCGGCTGCGGCGCCGGCGATTTCGCCTGCTGGCGGGTCTTGTGCATGTTCCACGCCATCAGGAACATGCCCGCCAGGATCAGCAGGCCGCCAAACAGTCGTCCCAGGTAATACGGATATGTGGCGCTGAGTGACTCGACGAAGCTGTACGTCAGCGTGCCGTCGGGATTGGTGGCGCGCCACATCAGGCCCTGGGTAACGCCGGCGATCCACATCGACGCGATGTAGAACACCACGCCCAGCGTGTGCAGCCAGAAATGCGTGTCGATCCATTTGATCGAATACATCTTCTCCAGCCCCAGCAGGCGCGGCAGCAGCGAGTAGACCGAGCCGATCGAGATCATCGCCACCCAGCCCAGCGTGCCGGCATGGACGTGGCCCACGGTCCAGTCGGTGTAATGGCTCAGCGAGTTGACCGTCTTGATCGACAGCATCGGCCCCTCGAAGGTCGCGATCATGTAGAAGCTGATCGCCACGATCAGGAACTTCAGGATCGGGTCGGTGCGCAGCTTGTACCAGACACCCGACAGGGTAAGGATGCCGTTCATCGCACCGCCCCAGCTTGGCGCCAGCAGCACCAGCGAAAACACCATGCCTACCGACTGCGCCCAGTCCGGCAACGCGGTGTAATGCAGGTGGTGCGGGCCGGCCCACATGTAGACCGAGATCAGCGCCCAGAAATGCACGATCGACAGGCGGTAGGAATAGATCGGACGCCCGGCCTGCTTGGGGACGAAGTAATACATCATCGCCAGGTAGCCGGTGGTCAGCAGGAATGCCACCGCGTTGTGGCCGTACCACCACTGGGCCATCGCATCGACCGCGCCGCTGTAGATCGGATACGACTTGGTCAGGCTGGCCGGCATCGACAGGTTGTTGACGATGTGCAGCATGCCCACGGCGATGATGTAGGCGCCATAGAACCAGTTGGCGACATAGATGTGCTTGACCCGGCGCTTGGCGATGGTGCCGAAGAACAGCACGGCGTAGGCGATCCAGACGACGGCGATCAGGATGTCGATCGGCCATTCCAGCTCGGCATATTCCTTGCCCTGGGTCATGCCCAGCGGCAACGTGATGGCCGCGGCCACGATGACCGTCTGCCAGCCCCAGAAGACGAAGGCGGCCAACTTGTCGGAAATCAGCCGCACATGACAGGTGCGCTGGACCACATGCAAGCTGGTCGCAAACAGCACCGAGCCGCCAAACGCGAAGATCACCGCATTGGTGTGCAGGGGCCGAAGGCGACCGTAGCTCAGCCACGGGATGTCGAAGTTCAGCGCCGGCCAGTACAGCTGCGCGGAAATCAGCACGCCGACCGCCATGCCGACGATGCCCCACAGGATGGTGGCTGCCACGAACTGAAGCACGACCTTGTCGTTGTACGTGCCCTGGGGCCGCTCCGCAGCGGTGGACCCGGGAAAACCGGCAAAGTTGTCGGCAGCGACAGCGGGTATTGCGTCAGCACCCATGGAGGGGCCTCGTCTGAAGGGATGACAGTCGCGCATTTTCCGGGTTTATGCCGCATCGCAACTTGATCCGGATCAAGGTGCTGGCCTGAAACGCACGGCCGGCTTTACCCCAAGCCGCGTCGGCACGCGACAATCCCGGCGGCTTTTCCGCGTGAAGCGCAGGATGGGTCAATCGTCGCGGTGCAACGCATGCATCTGCCATGCGAGGCCATTGGGTCACCAGCGATGGCGTTTGCCCGGCATTTTCTGAATGAAAGGGCAGGGAGTCTGCCGCTTGCGCGTTCAACGCGAGCGCCACGACTCGATATTCACCCGCCCAGGACTAGCGTGTGCGGAGTACAACCCTGACAGGACGCACCCTTGCCATCCGCACCCAACCCATCTTCCAGCGCTGTTTCGGATGCATTCGTGTTCTTCGGGGCGACCGGTGACCTTGCCTACAAAAAGATCTTCCCGGCGCTGCAGGCGCTGATCCAGCACGGCAGCCTGGACATGCCGATCATCGGCATCTCGCGCGCAGGCTGGAACGTTGAAAAATTGCGCGAACACGCACGCGATAGCCTCCAGCACAACGGCGGCGTGGATGAAGCGGCGTTCGCAAAATTGGCCGCCCGCCTGCACTACATCGATGGCGACTACAACGACCTCGCCACCTTCGCGCAGCTGCGCAAGACGCTGGGAGATGCCAAGCGTCCGCTGCACTACCTGGCCATCCCGCCCAGCCTGTTTGCCCCCGTCGTGCGCAACCTTGCAGCAAGTCATTGCGCGGAAAATGCGCGGGTCGTGGTCGAAAAGCCGTTCGGCCGCGACCTCGCGTCGGCGCAGGCGCTCAACCAGACCCTGCATGAGGTATTCCCGGAGTCGATGATCTTCCGCATCGACCATTACCTGGGCAAGGAGGCCGTGCAGAACCTGATTTATTTCCGTTTCGCCAACGCCTTCCTGGAACCGGTGTGGAATCGCACCTACATCGACAATGTGCAGATCACCATGGCCGAGGATTTCGGCGTGCAGGGTCGCGGTAAATTCTATGACGAGGTCGGCACGATCCGCGACGTCGTGCAGAACCACCTGCTGCAGGTGGTGGCCTTGCTGACGATGAATCCACCGATTGGTCGCGACCCGGAGTCGATCCAGCTGGAGAAGCTGCGGATGTTCCGGGCGATGCAACCCTTGCAACCGCAACACGTGGTGCGCGGACAATTCCGTGGCTATCGCGACGAGCCCGGCGTCGCTGCGGATTCCAACGTTGAAACCTTTGCCGCCCTGCGCCTTGAGATCAATACCTGGCGCTGGGCCGGTGTTCCGTTCTACATCCGCGCGGGAAAAAATCTTCCGGTCACCGCCACTGAGGTCGTCGTCGACCTGAAATGCCCGCCGATGGCGATCTTTGATGAAATCCATCCGGCGCATTCCAACTATTTTCGCTTCCGCCTGAGTCCCGAAGTCGTGATTTCCGCCGGCGCCCGAGTCAAGCGAGCTGGTGACGCCATGCACGGCGAAGACGTGGAACTGATGGCCCGCCACCAGCACGCGGATGAAAAATCCCCTTACGAACGCCTGTTGGGCGATGCCATTCGCGGCGACACCGGTTTGTTTACCAGCGACGCGGCGGTGGAAGCCGCGTGGCGCGTGGTGGATCCCGTGCTGGGCGATGACCGCAAGGTCGAGATTTACGAGCCCGGCACCTGGGGCCCCGCACGCGCCGCCCACATGCTGGCCGGAGGTGAACGCTGGCACGACCCACAGCTGGAAACCAGCCAACCATGCTGAAACCAGCCGACATGGAAGACGTGGCGCGCCTGGACGTCGTGTTCTTGCTGGATGTCGACAACACCCTGCTCGACAACGATCGTTTCAAGACCGATCTGGACCAGCGCCTGCGCCGCGATTTTGGTGACGCAGGTTGCGACCGATATTGGGCATGCTACGAAGCTGCACGCAAGCAACTTGGCTTCGCCGACTACCTCGCTGCACTGCAATCATTCCGCGAAGGCCTGGACGACGATCCCGACCTGCTGCAGATGTCGGCCTTCATGCTGGAATATCCCTTTGCCGAACGGACCTACCCCGGCGCATTGGAAGCCATCAGAGCCCTGCAGGCACTCGGCACGCCGGTGGTCTTGTCCGATGGCGACGTGGTCTTCCAGCCGCGCAAGGTGCAGCGTTCGGGCGTATGGGATGCGGTGCAGGGCAGGGTGCTGATCTACTTGCACAAGCAGTTCATGCTCGACGCCGTGCAGCGCAGGTTTCCTGCGCGCCACTATGTGATGGTCGACGACAAGCCGCACTTGCTGGCGCAGATGAAGCACGTTCTGGGTGCACGCCTGACCACGGTGTTCGTGCGACAGGGGCATTACGCCAGCGAAGCGGCCAATCAATCCCTCACTCCACCGCCTGACATCGTGATCGACCAGATCGGCGAACTGGCAGGGTTTGACCTGCAGCATTTCAAACTGCCCAGCCCCGGGCAGACCCTGCCCACGACCGGCTCGCATCGAGTCTCCAATCAACAGGAATTGCCATGAACCACCTGCACGCCCTGCGTGACCTCGGCCAGAGTCTGTGGCTGGACAACATTACCCGCGAGATCCTCGACAACGGGACGCTCAAACGCTACATCGACGAGGACTCCATCACCGGGCTGACGTCGAATCCGACGATCTTCGACGAGGCGATCGGCAACAGCGATGCCTACGACGCCGGCATCGGCGAGAAATCCGGCTCGGGGAAAACCACCGAGGCAGTGTTCATCGAACTGGCGCTGGAAGACCTGCGTCGCGCCGCGGATCTGTTCCGCCCTGCGTTCGATGCCACTGGCGGCGTTGATGGCTGGGTGTCGATGGAATTGTCGCCGCTGCTGGTCAGCGATACCGCACGCAGTATCGAGGCCGCCGCACGCATCCATGCGCAGGCACGCCGGGACAACCTGTTCGTCAAGATCCCGGGCACCCCGCAAGGTGTCCCGGCCATCGAGGAATCGATCTTCAACGGCGTGCCGATCAACGTCACCCTGTTGTTTTCGCAGCAGCAATACATGGCATCGGCCGAGGCATACCTGCGCGGCATCGAGCGACGTCTGCAAGCCGGCCTCGATCCGGTGGTCGCCTCGGTCGCATCGCTGTTCGTCAGTCGCTGGGACAAGGCCAGTGCCGCGCAACTTCCGGAGGCCTTGCACAACAAACTCGGCATCGCGGTCGCCCAGCGCACCTACTGCGCGTATCGCGACATGCTGGCATCGCCGCGTTGGCGCACGTTGGCCGATGCCGGCGCTCAACCGCAGCGTTTGCTGTGGGCCAGCACCGGCGCCAAAGACCCGAAAGCAGCCGACACCCTGTATCTCGAGGCATTGGCCGCGCCCGATACCATCAATACGATCCCCGAAAAAACCCTGCATGCGTACGCCGATCATGGCAAGTTGCGCGGTGCGATGGCCGTGGATGGCGGCGATTCCGACGCTACGCTGCAAGAACTGACGAAGGCCGGTATCGACATCGACGCACTGGCCATCCGCCTGCAGGAGGAAGGCGCGGCGGCATTCGTGAAATCATGGCAGCAGTTGTTGCAACGTATTGCCGACAAGACCCAGGCGCTGGCCGGTGCCCGCCCCTGACGATCCACGCATACAAGACGCCAGCAATGGCCAGGAAATCATGACCAACGACCGCATGGATACCGCTTCACACCAGACCGCGACAGCGGCGACGTCATTGGCATTGACGCAACGCCCGCAGTGGCAGGCCCTGCGTGACCATGCTGCCGCCCATTCCAACGACCACCTGCGCGATCTGTTCGCGCGCGACGCTGCGCGTGGCCAGCGATTGACGGCAGAGGCGGCCGGCCTGTATCTCGATTACTCCAAGCAACGCGTCAACGATGACACCCTGCGCCTGCTGCGCGAACTTGCCCAGGCCTGCAACCTGAGCGCCCACATCGACGCGATGTTTCGCGGCGAACGCATCAATGTCACCGAGGACCGCCCGGTGTTGCACGTGGCCTTGCGGGCGCCCGAGCACGAGCGCATCGAGGTCGATGGCGTCGACGTGGTGGCCGGTGTGCACGCGGTGCTGGCGCGGATGTCGACGTTCGCCGATCGGGTGCGCAGCGGAGAGTGGAAAGGCCATGGCGGCAAGCCCATGCGCAACATCGTCAGCATCGGCATCGGTGGTTCTGATCTGGGTCCGGTAATGGCGTACGAAGCGCTGCGCGACTACAGCCAGCGCGACCTGACCCTGCGTTTCATCTCCAATGTGGATCCCACCGATTTCGTCGAAGCCGTTCGCGACCTCGACCCTGCCGAAACGCTGTTCATCATCTGCTCCAAGACATTCACCACCCTGGAAACCCTGACCAACGCGCGCGCCGCTCGCCAATGGTGCCTACAGGCGTTTGGCGGCGTCGATGCCGAACACGATGGCGCGGTCGCCAAGCATTTCGTCGCGGTGTCGACCAACGCCGATGGCGTACGGGCGTTTGGCATCGACACCGACAACATGTTCGGATTCTGGGATTGGGTGGGTGGCCGGTATTCGATGGATTCGGCGATCGGGCTGTCGACGATGATCGCAATCGGGCCCGAACACTTCCGCCAGATGCTGGCCGGCTTCCATGCCATCGACACACATTTTCGCAGCAGCCGGTTTGACGACAACCTGCCAGTCCTGATGGCATTGCTGTCGATATGGAACAACAATTTCCTCGGTGCAGGCACCGTGGCCGTTTTGCCGTATGCGCAGTATCTCAAGCGTTTTCCGGCGTATCTGCAGCAGCTGACGATGGAGAGCAATGGCAAGTCGGTCACGCTGGACGGCCAGCGCGTCGACTATCAGACCGGTCCGATCTACTGGGGTGAGCCGGGCACCAATGGCCAGCATTCGTTCTACCAATTAATCCACCAGGGCACCCGCCTGGTGCCCTGTGATTTCATCGGTTTTTGCCAGCCGCTCAATGCGCTCGATGGCCAGCACGATCTGTTGATGGCCAACCTGTTCGCGCAAAGTGAGGCGCTGGCATTTGGCAAGACTGCCGATGAGGTCAAAGCCGATGGGGTGGACCAGGCGCTGGTGCCGCATCGTGTGTTCGAGGGCAACCGGCCCAGCAGCACGCTTCTGGTGGAACGACTCACGCCGCATTCGCTGGGCGCGCTGGTCGCACTTTACGAGCACAGCGTGTTCGTTCAGGGCGTGATCTGGAACATTGATTCATTCGACCAATGGGGCGTTGAACTGGGCAAGGTGCTGGCGACCAGGACCGCGGCCGAACTTGCCAGCGATCAAGCACCTGACCTGCAACACGACAGTTCCACCAACACCTTGATGCAACGCTATCGCGCGCAGCGCAATCGCCGCAACGGAGACAAAAGCTGATGCCGACCCACGTCAGTCCACTGGCCGGCAAGCCGGCACAGGACGCGCAGCGCATCGATGTCGACAAACTCATCGCCGCGTATTTCGATATCAAGCCCGAACCATCCGTCGCCGCGCAGCGCGTGTCGTTCGGCACGTCGGGACATCGCGGTAGTTCGCTGGATGCCAGCTTCAACGAGGCGCACGTGCTGGCGATCACCCAGGCCATCTGCCTGTATCGACGCAAGCAGGGCATCGATGGCCCGCTGTTCCTGGGCATCGACACGCACGCATTGTCGAAGCCGGCCTGCGACAGTGCGCTCGAAGTGCTTGCCGCCAATGGCGTCGAAGTGCGCATCGCGCAGGGCGGTGAATACACACCGACACCGGCAATCTCGCATGCGATCCTCGTCCACAATCGCGGTCGCGACACCGGATTGGCCGACGGTATCGTGATCACGCCATCGCACAATCCGCCTCGCGATGGCGGCTTCAAGTACAACCCGCCCAATGGTGGCCCGGCCGAGACCGGGATCACCAACGACATCCAGGACCAGGCCAACGCGCTGCTTGAAGGCCACTTGAAAGACATCAAGCGTGTTGACCTGCAACAGGCGCGAAACGCCGCAAGTACGCGCGAACACGATTACATCGGCACCTACGTCGCCGATCTTGGCAGCGTGATTGATTTCGACCTGATCCGCGCGTCCGGCATCCGCATGGGCGTCGATCCGCTGGGTGGGGCAGGCGTGCATTATTGGGCGCGCATCGCCTCGTCTTACCGCATCGATCTCGATGTGATCAGCGAGCAGGTCGATCCGACGTTTTCCTTCATGACCCTGGACTGGGACGGCCAGATCCGCATGGATCCGTCATCGCCGTATGCGATGCAGCGGTTGATCGGGCTGAAAGACCGCTACGACATCGCGTTTGCCTGCGACACCGACCACGACCGCCATGGCATCGTCACCCCCAGCACAGGCCTGTTGCCATCAAACCATTACATGGCGGTGATGGTCGACCAATTGTTCCAGCATCGGCCGCAGTGGAGCCGCGATGCGGCGGTCGGCAAGACCGTGGTCAGCAGCAGCATGATCGATCGCGTCACAGCGCGGCTGGGGCGCAGGTTGTTCGAGACGCCGGTTGGATTCAAATGGTTTGCAAGCGGATTGTTCGATGGCTCACTGGGGTTGGGCGGTGAGGAAAGTGCCGGCGCGAGTTTTCTTCGACGCGACGGCAAGGTCTGGACCACCGACAAGGACGGCATTGCGCCGGCATTGTTGTCGGCCGAGATCACGGCGCGCCTTGGACACGATCCCGGAGACCATTACCGGGGCCTGTGCCGCGAATTCGGCGACATGTTCGCGGACCGGGTCGAGGCACCGGCCAATCCACAGCAGAAGAAGATATTGTCGAAACTCGCACCATCGCAGTTGCAGGCCACGTCGTTGGCCGGCGAGGCGATCCAAGACGTGCTCGACAAGGCTCCCGGCAACCAGGCGCCCATCGGGGGCATCAAGGTGGTCGCCGCCAGCGGCTGGTTTGCCGCGCGGCCATCGGGCACCGAGGATATCTACAAGATCTACGCCGAGAGTTTTCGCGACCAGGCGCATCTGCAAAGCCTGCTGGGCGAGGCGCAGGCGATCGTCGACAAGGCGCTTGCCGACACATGAGCGACTCTATGTGCATGATGGTTCGCGATATGCCCGGCATGTTCCATCATCGCCATCGTGCCAGCAGCGTGGTGGTTGCCGATGGCGATACTGCAACGGCCCGGAGCGCATGATCCAGACCTTCGCCGGGTCGTACCTTTCTGGATCAGGCCGCGCGAGGTTGAGCCGCACTGCACCGTATCGTGCCGCGCCCTTGCCACCAATTGCATCAATGTGTTGTGTTGCCCACCTCAAGGAAGCCCGCTGACATGTCTCGACGCCATGGCGAACGCCACCTGACCGGACGCATGGGCTGGTTGCGTGCAGCGGTACTGGGCGCAAATGACGGCATCGTCTCCACCGCCAGCCTGGTGCTGGGCGTGGCCGCCGCTCAGGCCAACCAACACAACGTCCTGATCGCCGGCATCGCGGGTCTGGTCGCCGGCGCGATGTCGATGGCTGCCGGCGAATATGTTTCGGTGCACTCGCAGGCCGACAGCGAGGATGCAGAACTCAAACGCGAGTGCCTGGAACTGCACAACGATGTCGAGGGTGAACACAAGGAGCTGGCGGCGATCTATGTGGGCCGAGGCCTGGCGCCCGCGCTGGCCAGCCAGGTGGCGGAACAGCTGATGTCCCACGATGCCCTGGGCGCGCACGCGCGCGACGAACTGGGCATCACCGACACCATGAAAGCGCGGCCGCTGCAGGCCGCCGGCGCATCGGCGCTGAGTTTCGCGGTGGGTGCAGCCATGCCGCTGCTGGTGGTTGCATTGGCGCCGGCTTCGCGATTGCCGGTATTCGTGTTCATGACATCGCTGGTCTTCCTGGCCATCCTTGGCGCCGTGGCGGCGCGCGCGGGCGGTGCTGCCATGGGAGTCGGCGCCCTGCGCATCACCTTCTGGGGCGCGTTGGCAATGCTGGCCACGGCCGCCGTCGGCATGCTGTTCGGAAACACCGCCTGAACGCAGCGACCGACGCAAATGCACCCGCGCATTTGACGTCAGCTTGATTCGACGGCGCCCAGACTGCCTGCTTGGATCAGCGACTTTCTCGCTGCCTGCAGGAGTTGTCATGAACGATCCGGTGCTTGATCAACGTTGCATCGATACCCTGCGGTTCCTCTCGGTGGACATGGTGCAGAAGGCCGATAGCGGCCATCCCGGACTGCCTCTGGGCGCGGCACCCATGGCCTACGTGTTGTGGCAACGGTTCCTCAAGCACAATCCCGCCGATCCGCACTGGGTAGATCGCGACCGCTTCGTGCTTTCGGCCGGCCATGGCTCGGCATTGCTCTACAGCCTGCTGCATACGACGGGGTACGACCTGTCTCTCGATGACATCCGGCAGTTCCGGCAGTGGGGCAGCAAGGCCCCGGGACATCCCGAACGCGGCCACACCGCCGGCGTCGAAGTCACCACCGGCCCGCTGGGACAGGGCTTCGCCAACGCCGTCGGCATGGCGATGGCCCAAACGCAGCTCGCTGCACGCTACAACCGACCCGGGCACGCAATCATCGACCATCGCACCTGGGTCCTGGCCAGTGATGGAGACCTGATGGAAGGCGTCGCCTCCGAGGCCGCATCGCTCGCCGGCCATTTGCAGCTGGGCAAGTTGACGTGCCTGTATGACGACAATGACGTCACCCTGTCCGCTGGCACCGACATCACCTTCACCGAGGATCGCGCTGCACGTTTCAGGGCTTACGGCTGGCATACACAGACCGTCGATGATGGCAACGACCTGCTCGCCATCGAACGTGCCTTGCAGGCCGCATCCGACCAGGTCGACAAACCGTCATTGATCCTGGTCCGCACCCACATCGGCTACGGCTCGCCGGAACAGGACAGCTACAAGGCACACGGATCGCCGCTGGGCGAGCACGATGTCGCGGCCACCAAACGCAATCTTGGCTGGCCTGAACAGCCACCGTTCCTGGAACCCGACGATGCGTTGGCGCATTTACGCACGGCGGTGGAACAGGGCAGGCGCACGCAGGATGCATGGCAAGCGAGCTTCACCCGATATGCGAAGGCATTCCCCGATCTTGCCGCAGAGCTGCAGCGCAGCCTCGACGGCCGCCTGCCCGATGGCTGGGATGCCGACGTGCCGGTGTTTCCTGCCGATGCCAAGGGGCTGGCCACGCGCGAAGCCGGCGGCAAGGTGCTGAGCGCAATCGCACCGAAACTGCCTGCATTGACCGGCGGTTCCGCTGACCTAGATCCATCCACGTACACGGCAGTCAAAGGCCTGGGCGATTTCGATCCGCGCGCCGTGCCGGGCGAGGACACGCAAGGTTCAGCGGGTGGCGGCTGGAGTTATGCCGGCCGCAACCTGCATTTCGGCGTACGCGAACACGCAATGGGCGCGATCTGCAACGGCATGGCTGCGCATGGCGGCATCATCGCGTACGACGCGACTTTTCTGATCTTCTCCGATTACATGCGTCCGCCCATCCGCCTGGCCGCCCTGATGGGTTTGCATGTCATCCATGTGTTCACCCACGACAGCATCGCGCTTGGCGAAGACGGCCCGACCCATCAGCCCATCGAGCAAATTGCCGGGCTGCGCGCGGTGCCCAACTTGCTGGTGATCCGTCCGGCCGACGCCAATGAAACCGCGGTGGCCTGGCGGGTCGCGTTGGAAGCGGCAGACAAGCCGGTGGCGCTGGTGTTCTCGCGTCAGAAGGTGGCAACGCTTGATCGCACCCAGTTCGCCGCCGCCGATGGTGTGCGCAAGGGCGCATATGTATTGCTGGACGCAAGCGATGGCAAACCCGAGTTGATCCTGATCGGCACCGGCGCGGAAGTGGGCCTGGTCGTCGCGGCAGCCCAAAAACTGGCGGGCGAGGGCATCGCGGTACGCGTGGTGTCGATGCCGTGCTGGAGTCTGTTCGATGCGCAGCCGCAAGCCTACCGCGACAGCGTGCTGCCCGCTTCCGTGGTTGCACGATTGTCGGTGGAAGCCGCGGCGTCGCAAGGCTGGCATCGCTATGTCGGCGATCGTGGCGAGGTGCTGGGTATCGACCGTTTCGGCGCTTCCGCGCCCGGGGACCAGATGCTGGAGCACTACGGCTTCACCGTCGACAACATCTGCACGCGCGCCAGGGCGTTGCTGCAAAAGGAGAACAACGCATGAGCCATGCATTCAAGATCGGTGACCACGTTCGCTGGAACTCAGAAGCCGGTCATGTCAGCGGCAAGATCACCAAGGTGCATACCAGTGACACCCAGTACAAGGGACACACGCGCCACTGCAGCCAGGATGACCCGCAATACGAAATCCAGAGCGACAAGACCGACCACGTCGCCATGCACAAAGGCGCGGCCTTGCACAAGGTTTGAGCGGATTGTGCGGGGTAGCGGCTACCCCGCAGGTTGGATTCGCCAATCAACAGGCAATCGAGGTCGTCTCGGCTCTAGGGTTTCGGGCACGCGGCGTCGGGCCGAACCTGTTTTGCACACACTTTCTTCCTGCACTCGATACCCGAAACGGTATTGGCTTTTGGACACTTGCCCAATTCGAATTGCACCGACGCCGAGCTGACAGGATCGGCCTGGCGTGCTGCACTGCCGAAGGTGGGTCGTCGCATCAGTGTCGAACAACATGCTGAGGGGACCGCCTCAGGGAGCGTCCGACTCACACCCGTAGAAGACGGTGAGCGTTGCGATGTCGTGGTGTGCGACGAGGCTGTCCCGATTGTCTTTGTTCCCGGGATCATGGGCAGCAATCTGCGTAACAAGAACACCGGCGAGTCCGTATGGCGAGCCAATTCGTTATTGGGGCTTGCCTGGCAGTGGGTTTTTCGAAGCGCGGCAACTCGCCAGCGAAAATTAAATCCAGAAACCACGGAAGTGGACGACGAGGGAGATTTCTACGGCGCCTCGACGACCGTAAAAGACGAGGATGCCGCAAAGATCCGTGGCTGGGGAACTACGGCCAAATTCAGCTACGGCAAATACATTCCTTGGTTGGATACCGCGCTTAATACCGATGATGCATCGCCGTGGAAATCGATGGAAGGTCAGGATGAACTTTCAAAAAGATGGCTGCCAGAAAAGGAATTTGAGTCGCTGACTAAAACCGAATCTGAAAAAGCGTGGGCGTTATTTTCCCCTGTGCATTGCGTGGGATACAACTGGTTGGAGACGAACGCTGATGCCGGCGAATACTTGTCTAAGAAGGTCGCTGAAATCGTCGCGTTCTGGTCTTCGGGAAACAATGGGAAGGGCACGCGTTACCGCTGTGACAAAGTGATTATTGTGACGCATTCCATGGGTGGGTTGGTCGCACGCGCGATGACCTCTCCGGAGATGACCAATTCAACCGAACATGTGCTTGGCATCAACCACGGCGTGATGCCCGCATTGGGGGCGCCTGCGGCATATCACCATATGCGCACTGGATACGATTTCCCCAGTGGTCTTGTGTTGGGTCGCAATGCCGCGCAGGTAACAGCTATCCTGGCGAATGCTCCTGGAGGACTTGAGCTTTTGCCCACGCAGTCTTACCCCCAGGGTTGGTTGCGCGCCATCGGCAAGAGCGGTCAGGAACTGATGGCAATACGCGCCACGGATCCCTATGTGGACATCTATGCTGAAGAGAGCAAGTGGTGGCGTCTGGTTGATAAAGCACTCATCGATCCGGCCGGCTTGCATGGCAAGGCCGAAGTTCCTGTCGATCCCTGGAGCGGCGCTTATCGGAACAATCTGAATCTTGCGCGACACTTCCATTACACCTTGAAGGATTGGTACTTCGGTCCGACCTACAGCCATTACGGAGCAGACCCTGACGTCGGCACGTATCAGACGCTGTCGTGGCAAGCGAAAGACCAGCTTTCCTTTGGGGAGGCCGAAGTTTCGCAGGCTGGCGTTCACGGAGCAGGCAGTGATCCGGTGACTCTGGAGGTTGTCGGACTGCCGCAGTTCAAGATACCCAAGGGTTCCGAGCCGGGCGACGGAACCGTCTCTGAATGGTCGGGGGCAGGCCCCCACAACAGCGGCAATCCTTCAGTGGTGCAAAGCTTCAAGCTATTCAGTCTGGATCATGGAACGTCCTATAACAAAAGTGAGACTGCGCAGCAATGCACGTTGTACTCAATTGGCAAGTTGCTCGGAAAATATCCATGAACATCGGGAGTCCAATCCATGGCGATCGTCATTCGCATCCTGGTTGCAGTTGCATTGGGATGCTCCGTTTCGTTTCTTGCAGTAGCCGGGGTTAGGACAATGGTGAGCGACGATGCGGTGAGGACGGTTTGTGTCGGACATTTTCTCCTGGACGTCCCGATCAGCGCGGACGTGCAGATCACAGGAAGCTATCGAGCCGTTTCGGTGGAGCGGGTTATGGGTCGGACGAGCTTCGCTGCAATGAAGTCCAAATTGCAGGGCAGGGCGGGCATCCTGGAGGGCGCCTCGATGAGGCGAGACGCGGGTGGCGATGCGCTGGATCGCAAGTTTGGCGTCGACCCCGAGAAAACCTACGCCGCGACGAGGCTGATCGGGATCCAGTACGAGGAAGGCAGACAGGTGGCAATGGGATACCACGACAAGACATCCTCGGATGGCTTTACTGTCGAGCTTCATCGCCTGATCGAGGACGGGCATTATCAGTTCACTACCAAGAATGTCGGTGCGGACAAGTACCCGGCCGTGCGCGACAGTGTTGGGCGCGCAGCCGACAGGTATGTGCCGTTGAAAAACAATGCAGTGCCGAGCGAGCCTGGCTTTTGCGTCGGCAACGGACTGTTCCGGGAAGATGGCAGCCGGGATGTGGGCGGCGATGCGACACTGGTGGTTCGTTTCCCACAGCATCGCGGCATGGTCTTTACCGTCGATGTTTCGGGATTGTTGAAAACGCCAAAAGAATCTCCGTTGCGAGACCGCGTAGATGGCGATCTCGCGTTGTTGTCCCGGTTTTCTTCCAGCGTCAAGACGCTACGACGGGGGAAGGTTGAATATGCAGGGCAGTCAGGCTACGAAGTAGACATCAGCGCACCCAGTGAACGCGGGTCTGGCGTACGCATGCAGAAATTTTTCTGGGGCGCTGAAGGCACCCCGGGAGATCCTCTCCATCCACTGATCGAAACGCAGCTGATTACTGATGAATCGGGACGATCAATGCTTACGGATGGTGAGGCGGAGGTCATCTGGTCCGGTTTGATGACGAGCATGCGTCTACGTTAGCGAATCCGACATCCGTGATGGGGACGTCCTCATCGCCATTGAAGTCGTCCAACGCGTCGAACTGCAGCAGGCTTCAACCATCGCTCGGACGGGCTCAGTCTGACGATGACCTTTAGCCTGCATTGATGAGGTTGCGGGGGCGTGGCACCCTGCGACAGGCGTGCAAGGCCGCATCTGATCCCTCGTGTCGGGCCGGTCCATGGCCAGGCGACCAGATCGGCGATAATGGTGGCCCGCATTGCAGGCAGGCCCAACCAGCTCATGACCGACGCACCCGCCGCTACGGCCCGCATCCTCGACGGCAAGCGCATTGCCGGTGATTTGCTTGACACGCTCAAGGTGCAGGTGGATGCACGCGTGGCAGCCGGCAAGTCGCGGCCCGGGTTGGCGGTGGTACTGGTGGGCGGCGATCCGGCGTCGCAATCGTATGTCCGCAACAAGCGGCGCGCGGCGAAGAAGGTCGGTATTCATGCGTTTGACTTCGACCTGCCAACCGGGACCGGTGAGGCTGAATTGCTGGCGTTGATCGATCGCCTCAATGCCGATCCGGCGGTGCATGGCATTCTGGTGCAGCTGCCGTTGCCGGGGATTGCCGATGCCACGCACCTGATCCACCGCATCGACCCGCGCAAGGATGTCGACGGCTTCCATCCGGAAAATGTCGGCCATCTGGCACTGCGCCAGTTTGGTTTGCGACCGTGCACGCCACGCGGCATCACGACCCTGCTGGCCTACACCGATCGACCCGTGCGCGGGCAAAGCGCGACGATCGTGGGCGTCAGCAACCACGTCGGCCGGCCGATGGCACTGGAACTGCTGATCGCCGGTTGCACCACCACCAGCTGCCACAAGTTCACCCCGCCGGACGTGTTGCGCAAGCACGTCGGTGAGGCGGACATCCTGGTGGTCGCCGTGGGCAGGCCGGCGTTGATCCCCGGCGAGTGGGTCAAACGGGGCGCCGTGGTGATCGATGTTGGCATCAATCGACTTGACGATGGGCGTCTGGTCGGCGATGTCGGTTTTGCCGAAGCGGCCCGGCGGGCAAGCTGGATCACGCCGGTACCGGGCGGCGTGGGGCCGATGACCGTGGCTACGCTGATGCAGAACACCCTGGAAGCCGCCGAGGCGTTTGACACCGCTTCACAGGACCGCATCTCCGGGTGAGCGGGGATTCGTCGATAAACGCCCATCGCGGCCACGTGCGCTTGCACCGATACGCAAGACGCGCGGCGGCACGGCCAACGCAGTACAATGACGGGCTTCATCCCCACTGGCCCGCCCATGCTGCGCATCCAGGCTGAAGCGCTTACGTACGACGATGTTTCCCTCGTCCCGGCGCATTCACTCGTCCTGCCCAAGGACGTTTCACTCGCCACCCGCCTCACTGGCGAACTGCACTTGAACCTGCCGCTGCTTGCCGCAGCGATGGATACCGTCACCGAGTCGCGCCTGGCGATCGCCATGGCCCAGCTCGGCGGCATTGGCATCATCCACAAGAGCATGAGCATCGAGCGCCAGGCCGCGGAAGTCGCCAAGGTCAAGAGCTTCGAGGCCGGGGTCATCCGCGAACCGTTCACCGTCGGCCCCGAGACCACCATCGGCGAGGTGCTCAAGCTCACCCGTGCACGCAATATTTCCGGCGTGCCCGTGGTGGATGCCGATGGCCACCTTGTGGGGCTGGTGACAGGCCGCGATATGCGTTTCGAAAAGAAACTCGACGACCCGGTGCGCCACATCATGACCAAGCGCGAAAAACTGGTCACGGTGAAGGAGGGCGCCAGCGACGAGGAAGTGCTCGACCTGCTGCACCGCTTCCGCATCGAGAAAGTGCTGGTGGTCAACGATGATTTCGAGCTGCGCGGATTGATCACCGTCAAGGACATCCAGAAGGCGCGTGACAACCCGAATGCGGCCAAGGATGCCTCTGAAAGCCTGCTGGCCGGCGCTGCCGTTGGTGTTGGCGGCGATACCGAGCAGCGCATCGAGGCGCTGGTCGCGGCCGGCGTGGACGCGATCATCGTCGACACCGCGCACGGCCATTCGCAGGGCGTGATCGAGCGCGTGGCCTGGGCCAAGAAACGTTTCCCGAAGCTGCAGGTGATTGGCGGCAACATCGTGACTGGCGACGCCGCATTGGCGTTGATGGATGTCGGCGCGGACGCGGTCAAGGTGGGTATCGGCCCGGGTTCGATCTGCACCACGCGCATCGTGGCCGGTGTCGGCGTGCCCCAGATCACCGCCATCGACATGGTGGCCGAAGCCCTGCAGGAACGTATCCCGCTGATTGCTGACGGGGGCATCCGTTATTCCGGCGACATCGGCAAGGCGCTGGTGGCCGGCGCGTCGACGGTGATGGTCGGCGGTTTGTTTGCGGGCACCGAGGAATCGCCGGGCGAGACCGAACTGTTCCAGGGCCGCAGCTACAAGAGCTATCGCGGCATGGGCAGCATAGGTGCGATGGAAAAGGGTTCCAAGGACCGTTATTTCCAGGACGCCAGCGACCCCGACAAGCTGGTGCCCGAGGGCATCGAAGGCCGCGTTCCGTATCGTGGGCCGCTGAGTGGCGTCGTTCACCAGCTTGCCGGCGGTTTGCGCGCGACGATGGGCTATGTCGGTTGCTCCACCATCGCGGAGATGCGCACAAAGCCATCGTTCGTGACGATCACCGGCGCCGGACAACGCGAAAGCCACGTCCACGACGTGCAGATCACCAAGGAACCGCCCAATTACCGGATGGGGTGAGGGGACGCATTTGCGGACGATGGTTCGCGCGTCACCGAACGCCCGGTCACGGATGGCTGGCCCGCACGCCGGCCCGCATGCCGGGCCGCATGATCCAACGCCGCACCGCCGCGCCATGGATGGCAGCACAGGTAAAGCCGAAGCCCTTTCAGACTCCCCATGACCAACCTCCACTCCGACAAGATCCTCATCCTCGACTTCGGTGCGCAGTACACGCAGCTGATTGCGCGTCGCATCCGCGAAATCGGCGTCTATTGCGAAATTTGGGCCTGGGATCACGATCCGGTCGAGATCGCTGCGTTCGCACCGAAAGGCATCATTCTTTCGGGCGGCCCCGAATCAACCGTCCAGAACGACGCGCCGCATGCGCCGCAGCAGGTCTTCGACAACGGCTTGCCCCTGCTTGGCATCTGCTACGGCATGCAGACCATGGCCAAGCAGTTGGGCGGTGAAACAGAATCCGCCGACGCGCGCGAATATGGCCACGCGCAAGTGTCGCTGGTCGCCGCCGATCGCCTGTTCGAAGGGTTGAACGATCATCCGGGCGCCCCGCCACGACTGGATGCGTGGATGAGCCATGGCGATCATGTCTCCAAACCGCCGCCGGGTTTCACTGTCACCGCCAGCACCGACCGCGTCCCGGTTGCCGCCTTCGCCAACGACGACAAGCGCTGGTACGGCGTGCAGTTCCACCCCGAGGTCACGCACACCAAGTCCGGCGAAAAAATGCTGCGTCGTTTCGTGGTCGACATCTGCGGCTGCGAGACGTTGTGGACCGCGGCCAACATCATCGACGACCAGATTGCACGCGTGCGCGAGCAGGTCGGTACCGATGAAGTGATCCTGGGCCTGTCGGGCGGGGTTGATTCGTCCGTCGTCGCCGCGCTGCTGCACAAGGCGATCGGCGACCAGCTCACGTGCGTGTTCGTCGATACCGGATTGCTGCGCTGGCAGGAAGGCGACCAGGTGATGGCCACGTTTGCCGCAGCGTCCGGCGAAAACGGCCTCGGCGTCAAGGTCATCCGGGTCAACGCCGCCGACCGGTATTTCGAGAAATTGCAGGGCGTCACCGATCCCGAGGCCAAGCGCAAGGTCATCGGCAATTTATTCGTCGATATCTTCGACGAGCAATCACAGCAACTTGCCAATGCAAAATGGCTGGCGCAGGGCACGATTTATCCCGACGTGATCGAGTCCGCTGGCAGCAAGACCGGCAAGGCGCATGTCATCAAGAGCCACCACAACGTTGGCGGCCTGCCCGAGCACATGAAGCTGGGCCTGGTTGAACCGCTGCGCGAACTGTTCAAGGATGAAGTCCGCAGGCTGGGTGTCGAACTCGGCCTTTCGCGCGAGATGGTCTACCGCCATCCATTCCCCGGACCGGGCCTGGGCGTGCGCATCCTCGGCGAGGTCAAGCGCGAGTACGCCGAGCTGTTGGCCAAGGCCGATGCAATCTTCATCGATGAACTGCGCAAGGCTGATCTGTACGACAAGACCAGCCAGGCGTTTGCGGTGTTTTTGCCGGTCAAATCGGTGGGCGTGGTCGGTGATGCACGCGCTTACGAATGGGTGATCGCGTTGCGCGCGGTGGAAACCATTGATTTCATGACGGCGCATTGGGCGCACTTGCCCTACGAATTTCTTGGCCGCGTTTCCAACCGGATCATCAATGAGGTCAGGGGAGTGTCGCGCGTGGTGTACGACATCAGCGGCAAGCCGCCCGCGACGATCGAGTGGGAGTGACGGCCGCCCCACGTTTGCGCCAGCCCGGCAGGATGTCTTGAGGAGCCCATCATCGTGAATCGCTGCCTCACCCACGTCGACGCGGTACTGACAGGCCGCGCCGTCGCCTACACGCGGCCCAATACACGCAGCGCGATCGACAAACACGTCGTGCCTGGCCCGGTGCAGGTCGGTGTGGATGGCATCGTCGGTGACGAACAAGGCGACCTGCGCGTGCATGGTGGCGCGGACAAGGCGCTGCATCACTATGCGTTCGATCATTACCGATCATGGCGCACGGAACTTGGCGACCTGCCAGTGCTGGGCAAGCCCGGCGCATTCGGCGAAAACCTCAGCACGCAGGGATTGACCGAAGCCGACCTGTGCATTGGCGACCAGTTGCGCATTGGCAGCGTGCTGTTGGAGGTGTCGCAAAGTCGCCAGCCCTGCTGGAAACTCAATGACCGTTTCGGCGTGGCTGACATGGCGCGCCAGGTGCAGCACAGTGGCCGCACCGGCTGGTATTACCGGGTGCTGGAAACCGGCATGCTGCAGGCGGGTGATGCGGTGCAGTTGGTGGCACGACCTCATCCGCAGTGGAGCCTGCTGCGCCTGATCGACGTGCTTTACCGGCAGCCGCTGGATATCGCGGTGCTGGAATCCATGCAGGCGCTGCCACTCACGCCTGCCTGGCGACGATTGGTGGATGGGCGCCTGGCGCGCCACCAGGTCGAGGATTGGACGGCGCGAATCGAGGGGGTGATCGATGGTCAATGAAGTGTGCGCCGACGGCACCCACGCCAATGCCACGCTGCCCATCGACGTGGTATCGGTGCAATCGCAGGTGGTCTATGGCCGGGTCGGCAATGCCATTGCGGTGCCGTCGCTGCAGCGACACGGCTTGCGCGTGGCGCAGGTGCCCACGGTACTGCTGAGCAACACGCCGCATTACCCGACTATCTATGGCGGCCCGGTTCCACCGGAATGGTTTGCCGGGCTGCTGCAGGGATTGATCGACCGCGGCGTGATGCCCGGCGTGCGGGCCGTGTTGACCGGCTACGTGGGTTATCCGGACCAGGCGCAACGGCTGGCACGGTGGTTGCAAGCCATGCGCGACGAGTATCCGCGCCTGCTGGTGTGCATGGATCCGGTGCTGGGCGACCACGACCACGGTCTGTATGTCGATGCGCGCCTGACTGCGGTGTATCGCGAGCGGCTGTTGCCGCTTGCGCACGCGCTGACTCCCAATCATTTTGAACTCGAAATGTTGGTGGGCAGGCAGCTGCAGACGACCGACGAGGTGATCGATGCGGCGCGCGAGTTGCTGGCATGCGGGCCGCAATGGATTGCCGTCACCAGCGCCGCCCCGGTGACGGCGCGCGCTGAGGAGTTGCAGGTTGCGGTGGTCACCTCGACATCGGCGCGCATCATCCGCCATGCGCGCATCCCGATTCTGGTCAGGGGAACCGGCGACCTGTTCACCGCCGAACTGCTGGCCGGCGTGTTGTCCGGCAAGCCGGTCATCGCGGCGGTGCAGCGGGCCTGTCAACAGGTTCGCCACGCCTTGCTGCGAACCCGCGCACTGGGCTGGGAAGAGCTGGCCTTGAACAAGCGCCGCGTCGTGTCGCGGCATCGCGATGACACTCTGTGAACACGCACCACGGTGTCGCGGCAACCCATGCAGCGCTGCACGATGACCATGACATCGACTGAATTCCCGACGGCAGATGGATTGCCCGCATCGCCATCCGATGAGCACTGGATGCGCCATGCGCTTGCGCTGGCCGAACGCGCCGAACGCCAGGACGACGAAATCCCGGTCGGCGCGGTGCTGGTGTCGGCCGAGGGCGTGGCGATCGGCGAGGGCTGGAACCGCAATATCGTCGAACACGATCCCACTGCGCACGCCGAGATCGTCGCCCTGCGCGCGGCCGGCCGGCAACTCGGCAACTACCGCCTGCTCGGTTGCAGCGTGTACGTGACGCTGGAGCCCTGCGCGATGTGCGCGATGGCCATGGTGCATGCTCGCGTGGCGCGGGTGGTGTACGCCGCCAGCGACTTGAAGACTGGAGCGGCGGGCAGCGTCTTCGACCTGATCGCCGATCCGCGCCACAACCATCGCGTCGAGGTGAGCGGGGGCCTGCTGGCCGACGAAGCCGGCAAGCGGCTGAGCAACTATTTCCGTCGCAAGCGGGGCCAGGTGCCCATCGCCTGACTGCGCGAAAACCGCGTCGCGCAGTATGATGTCCAGCATCCACAGGTGTATTGGAAACGCATGGCAAGCAACAGCGGATACGCAGGCAGTGATGGCAGGCTGATCTGGATCGACCTGGAAATGACCGGACTCGACACCGATCGCGATTCGATCATCGAGATCGCAACGGTTGTCACCGACTCCCAGCTCAAGATCCTCGCCGAGGGTCCGGAGCTCGCCATCACCCATCCGCTTGCCACGCTCGAGTCGATGGATGAATGGAACCGTACCCAGCACGGCAAATCAGGGCTGTGGCGACGCGTGCTGGAACAGGGCGTGACGATGGCCCAGGCCGAGTCGCGCACGCTTGATTTCCTGCAATCATGGGTAGGTCGCAAGCAGTCGCCGATGTGCGGCAACTCGATCTGCCAGGATCGGCGCTTCATGCACCGCCTGATGCCAGCGCTGGAACAGTATTTCCACTATCGCAATCTCGACGTCAGCACCGTCAAGGAACTGGCGCGGCGCTGGGCACCTGAAGTGCTGTTCGGCGTGCACAAGGATTCGGCACACACCGCCTTGAGCGACGTGCGCGATTCGATCGAGGAACTGCGCCACTATCGCGCAGCGATGGGAAGTTTCGCGCCAGCAGGGGATCGCTGAGTCCAGCAGCAAGGTTTGCGTGCCTGCAGCTGGGCTTGCGCATACTGAGCCAGCGCATGCTCAGCTAGTCCATGCTTAGCCAGCCCATGCTGAGCCAGCCCATGCTGAGCCAGCCCACGCTCAGCTAGGTAATTGCGCCGAGGATGCGGTGACCAAGCCGCATCCTCGACCATTTTGCTAGCTAGCCGCTTTGGATTTGGCCAGCCGCAGCCAGGTGTCGACGACGGTGTCTGGGTTGAGCGACAGCGACTCGATGCCTTCGCGCATCAACCACTCGGCAAGATCCGGATGATCCGACGGGCCTTGTCCGCAGATGCCGATGTATTTGCCCTTGGCGCGGGCAGACTTGATTGCCATCGACAGCAATTTCTTTACCGCCGGATCGCGCTCGTCGAACAGGTGCGCGACGATGCTTGAATCGCGATCCAGGCCGAGGGTGAGCTGGGTCAGGTCGTTTGAACCGATCGAGAAACCATCGAAGATGTCGAGGAATTCGTCGGCCATCAACGCGTTCGACGGCACTTCGCACATCATGATGATCTTCAGCCCCGGCTGCCCATCTGCGTGCTGGCCCTGCTCAAGACCATTGGCCTTGAGCACCTCGATCACCTTGCGGCCTTCGTCCAGCGTTCGCACGAACGGAATCATCACCCACAAGTTGTCGAAGCCCATTTCGTTGCGCACCTTGCGCACCGCCTTGCACTCCAGCGCGAAGGCGTCGACGAACGAGGGATCGACGTAACGGCTCGCGCCGCGGAAGCCGATCATCGGGTTTTCCTCGTGCGGCTCGAAACCT
>JBBSST010000001.1:0-159560 GCA_038241735.1 Lysobacterales bacterium | reverse complement strand
TGATCGGTTCGCAGAGATCCCTGATGACTTCCTCGCCCTCGCTCGCGTTTGTGTTTCCCGGCCAAGGCTCGCAGTCCATTGCGATGCTTGCCGAGCTTTCGGAATTGCACCCGATCATCCGCGAAACATTCGTCGAAGCATCCGACGGTGCCGGCGTCGACCTGTGGGCGCTGTCGCAGGGCGGGCCGGAAGAACAGCTCAATCGCACCGAATACACCCAGCCCGCCTTGCTTGCGGCCGACGTCGCCATGTGGCGCCTGTGGCAGCAGCGCGGCGGTACGCAGCCGTGCGTGCTTGCTGGCCACAGCCTTGGTGAATACGCGGCACTGGTGGCAGCTGACGCGCTTTGCCTGCGCGACGCCGCGCACCTGGTACGCATCCGCGGACAGTTGATGCAGGACGCCGCGCCGGCGGGTATTGGCGCGATGGCCGCGGTGATTGGTGCCGACGACGACCTCGTGCGCGCGGTATGCGTGGAGGCGTCCGGCAGCGACGTGGTGGTGCCTGCCAACTACAATTCGCCGGGCCAGGTCGTGATTGGCGGACATGCATCGGCCGTCGAGCGCGCGCTGGTGTTGCTGGCCGAAAAAGGTGTGCGCAAGACGGTGAAACTCGCCGTCAGCGTGCCGTCGCACACGCCGTTGATGCGCGAAGCCGCCAATCGCCTGTCGGAAACGATGGCCGGGCTGGCGTGGCAGGCGCCGCGATTGCCGATCGTGCAAAACGTCGATGCCGAAGTGCATGACGGGGTGCAATCGATCCGTGATGCGCTGGTGCGGCAGCTGTATCTTCCGGTGCAGTGGACGCGCTGCGTGCAGGCATTGGTCGAACACGGCGCCACGCGCATCGGCGAGTGCGGCCCGGGCAAGGTCCTTGCCGGGCTGATCAAGCGCATCGACAAGTCGCTCGATGCCCGTGCGCTTGGCACGGTCGGCGAATTCGAGGCTGCATTGGCGGAATGGAAAACAACCTAGCCGTGGGTTTTCGCGGCTCAACGCGCATGCGACATCAGGAAAGCACGAAGAGACGATATGTTCTTCTTCTGCAACAATTGCTTTATCCGCGCAGGCCTGCGGCAGAAAGACTTTGAAAGGACCCCCGCATGACCCAGGCATTGCAAGGTGAAATCGCGCTGGTGACCGGCGCGAGCCGTGGCATTGGCGCGGCAATTGCCGACGAACTAGCCGCCCGGGGCGCGACCGTGATCGGGACTGCGACCAGTGAATCCGGCGCGCAGGCCATCGGCGAACGGTTGGCAGCGCACGGTGGCCATGGTCGCGTGCTCGACGTCACCCAAGCCGATGCAATTGAAACCTTGATCGATGCCATCGGCAAGCAATTTGGCGCCATCGGCATCCTGGTCAACAATGCCGGCATCACCCGCGACAACCTGCTGATGCGGATGAAGGACGAGGACTGGCACGCCATCCTCGACACCAATCTCACCAGCGTTTATCGAAGCTCCAAGGCGGTGATGCGCGGCATGATGAAAGCGCGTCGTGGCCGCATCATCAACATCGCATCCGTGGTGGGCGTCACCGGCAACGCTGGCCAGTCCAATTACGCTGCGGCCAAGGCTGGCATCATCGCGTTCAGCAAATCGCTGGCCCAGGAAGTCGGTTCGCGCGGGGTGACGGTCAACGTGGTTGCGCCGGGCTTCATCGCCACGGACATGACACGCGACCTGCCAGAAGCCTCGAAAGAGGCGCTGGTCCGGCAGATCGCGCTTGGTCGTCTTGGTGAGCCTGCCGATATCGCACACGCGGTCGCGTTTCTTGCCGGGCCCGGCGCGAGTTACATCACCGGCGAGACCCTGCACGTCAATGGCGGCATGTACATGCCGTGACCGCCATATTCACCCCTGCACCAGGGTTCGACCGTCCCACGGCCGGGCTCCACACGCAAAAAAGGGCAGCAAGCCCTTGAACGAAAAGGCGGCAGCGGCGCAGTGCCGATCGTCCGGCTTTCCCTTACACTATCCCTTGTAACAGCCTCCCCGGAGCCAACAGCCAATGAGCAGCATCGAAGAACGCGTCAAGAAAATCGTCGTCGAACAACTGGGTGTCAAGGAAGAAGAAGTCAGCAACAGCGCTTCCTTCGTCGACGACCTCGGTGCCGATTCGCTCGACACCGTCGAACTGGTGATGGCGCTCGAAGAAGAATTCGAGTGCGAGATCCCGGACGAAGAAGCCGAGAAAATCACCTCGGTGCAGCAGGCGATCGACTACATCAAGACGCACGTCAAGGCGTAATGCCTTTGCATCGCGCCCGGTCGATACTGGCCGGGTTGCTCGTGAAAGCACGGATTGCATTGCGGTTTGTGGCTTGAGCGTGGCGTGACAAACCGGGGCCGCAGATGCGGCCCCGGACGTTTTGGGCGAGCCCGCATCGACGCAGGCTCGCATGGAATAGGCAACCGGAGTCTGCAATGTCCAAGCGTCGCGTCGTCATCACTGGTCTTGGCATCCTTTCGCCGCTCGGCAACGATGTGGCGTCAAGTTGGGATGGCATCGTCAATGGCCGTTCCGGGATTGGCCCGATCACCCATTTCGACCCCTCTGCGTTCACCACGCGCATTGCCGGCCAGGTCCGTGATTTCGACGTCACCCAATGGGTGTCGGCCAAGGACGCGCGCAAGATGGAGGAGTTCATCCATTACGGTGTGGTCGCCTCTTTGATGGCCATGAAGGACGCCGACCTTGTCGTGGACGAAGCCAATGCCGAGCGCATCGGCGCCTTGATTGGTTCGGGCATCGGTGGCCTGGTCGGCATCGAAGAACAAACCATCAAGTACCACGAGGGTGGCCCGCGCAAGATTTCGCCGTTCTACGTGCCCAGCACCATCATCAACATGCTGCCTGGCCAGGTTTCGTTGCTGACCGGAATCAAGGGCCCCAATTTTTCCGCGGTATCGGCCTGCGCCACCTCCAATCATTCGATCGGCATGGCGATGCGACTGATCCAGTACGGCGATGCCGACGTGATGATCGCCGGCGGCGCCGAGCGCGGATCGTCGCCTACCTCGGTCGGTGGTTTCTGCTCGATGAAGGCGATGTCGACGCGCAACGATGACCCGACCCGCGCTTCGCGGCCGTGGGACAAGGATCGCGACGGCTTCGTGCTGGGCGATGGCGCCGGCATCCTGGTGCTGGAGGAATACGAGTACGCCAAGGCGCGCGGCGCGCGGATCTACTGCGAACTGGCCGGCTTCGGCGCCACGTCGGACGCATACCACATGACCGCTCCCAGCGAGAACGGCGAGGGCCCGGCGCGCTGCATGGTGGCGGCGCTGAAGGATGCCGGCGTCAACGCAGACCAGGTCGGCTACCTCAATGCACATGGCACCTCGACGCCGCTGGGCGACCTGGCCGAGACCCTTGCGATCAAGCGCGCGCTCGGCGACCACGCCTACAAGACCATGGTCAGCTCGACCAAGTCGATGACCGGCCACCTGCTGGGCGCAGCCGGCGGCGCCGAGGCGATTTTCTCGGTGATGGCGCTGCATACCGGCATCATCCCGCCAACGATCAACCTCGATGTGCCAGGCGAAGGCTGCGACCTGGATTACGTGCCCAATATCGCGCGCGAGGCGAAGGTTGATGTCGCCGTTTCCAATGGTTTTGGCTTCGGTGGCACCAACGGCACGCTGGTATTCCGGAAAATTTGAGGTCCGCGGATTACGCCGATACCTTCGAGCCTTCGGTGACGACGATTTCGACGACATTAGCGGACGTCAGTATCGGCCGTCGTAATCCGGGTCTGCAGCGCTCGAAACGCGGGCCATCCAATGCCCTCGGCGCTGGCGGTTCAATCGCATGATCGTCACCCACGCCCTGCCTGCGCATACCGACCTGCTGGCCCTGCATCGGCAGTCGCCGTCGCGCTATCCGTTGCTGCTTGAATCGGTGGCCCATGGCACGGCGCAGTCGCGCTGGGACATGCTGCTGGCGGCCGACGGCGGCGCACTGCAGCTCGATGTCGACGGCGCGACGCGCGACCAGCACGGTGAGCTGCTCGATGGCCACTTCCTGGCCGTGCTCGACGCGCACTGGCAACGACTGCGCCTGCCACGCGAGGAGCCGCGCTGGCCATTCCGTGGCGGCTGGGCACTGTTGCTGGCGTACGAACTTGCCGTGCAGATCGAGCCGATCCTGCAATTGCCCGACGCCGTCGGCGGATTGCCGGTCGCGCTTGCCCTGCGTTGCCCGGCGGCCATCCTGCGCGACCATGCCACCGGCGAATGTGTTGCCGTCGCTGAAACCGGGCATGCCGAACTGCTTGGCCGCATCGTCGCGGATCTTGAAGCGTCCGCCAGGTTGCCGGCGTTGCCGGCATGGCACGTGCCGCGCGATTGTCGCGAAGATCCTGCGGAAACCTTTACCGATGGCGTGATCCGGATACTCGACTACCTGGCCGCCGGCGATGTGTTCCAGGCCAACCTGTCGCGTGGCTGGAGCGTGGCGTTTGATCACGCGCTCGACCCGGCCTGCCTGTATGCGCGCCTGCGCACGGCCAATCCGGCCCCGTTCGCCGGCCTGTTTGCCGGCCGCGACTGGGCCGTCGCCAGCGCCTCGCCCGAGCGTTTGGTGTCGGTGCGTGGCGACGTGGTGCAAACGCGGCCGATCGCCGGCACGCGGCCGCGCATCAAGGGCGACGACGACAGCGCGCGTATCCGCGAATTGATCGGGCACCCCAAGGAGCGCGCCGAGCACGTGATGCTGGTCGACCTGGAGCGCAACGACCTGGGCCGCGTCTGCGTTGCCGGCAGCGTCGAGGTCGACGAGTTGATGGGCGTTGAAAGCTACGCGCACGTGCATCACATCGTCAGCAACGGGCGCGGACGCCTGCGCGGCGATGCCACGCCCGGCGAGGTGATCGCCGCGGTGTTCCCCGGTGGCACCATCACCGGCTGCCCGAAGATCCGCTGCATGCAGGTGATCGCCGAACTCGAAGGCATCGGCCGTGGCGCGTACACCGGCGCGATGGGATGGCTGAACCGTGATGGTGATCTTGACCTGAACATCCTGATTCGCAGTGCCGAAGTGGAGCGCGTCACGTCGACGGCTAGTGAGCTGCGCTTCCGCACCGGTGCCGGGATCGTCGCTGATTCCGTACCGGGTCATGAACTCGAAGAAACCCGCGCCAAGGCCCGCGGGATGCTGCAGGCACTGGGCCTGTAGGAGCGCCCCATGGGCGCGATGAAGCGTTATCGGTAGGGCATCGCGCCCATGGGGCGCTCCTACAGACGCCGGGGACGGTATCCTGACACCCATGCATTCCATGATCGCTGCAACGAGTTCCTCGCCATGAGCCCGCCGCGCAAACGCAGATCCGGCGTCCGCCTCTTTTTCGTGCTGTCCGCATTGCTGATCGGCGCGTTCGCCTATTGGGCCTACGACCGCTACACCGGTTTCGCCGATGCGCCCTTGTCCAGCCTGCAGGCCGGTGAAAGCCTGGTGGTGGAACGAGGGGATTCGTTCGCCAAGGTGCTGCACAGGCTGCGTGGCGCGGGCGTGCACGATGGCCACGACCTGGAGTGGCAGGCCCTGGCCAGGCAACTTGGCGCGGCGGGCAAGATCCAGGTAGGCGAATACGCGCTCGACCCAGGCACCACTCCGCGTGAGTTGTTGTCGCGCATGCGCGACGGCAAGGTGCTGGCCTACCGTTTCACGATCGTCGAGGGCTGGAATATCCGCCAGCTGCGCGCGGCGTTGGCAAAAGCCAAACCGCTGCGACAGACCGTCGCCGACCTCGACGATACCGCGTTGATGGCCAAGCTCGGCCAGGCCGGACAACATCCGGAAGGCCGCTTCCTGCCCGAGACCTACGTCTATACCCGCAGCGACAGCGATTTTGACGTGCTCAAGCGCGCCCATGCCGATCTCGACAAGGCCCTCGATTCGGCGTGGGAATCGCGTGTCGCAGACCTGCCGCTGACATCCAAAGACCAGGCGCTGGTGCTGGCATCGATCGTCGAAAAGGAAACCGGCATCGCCAGCGAACGACCGCAGATCGCCGGGGTGTTCATGCGCCGGCTCAAGCTTGGCATGCGCTTGCAGACCGATCCCACCGTGATCTACGGCATGGGCAGCGCCTATGCCGGCAACCTGCGCAAGGCGGATCTCCTGGCCGACACGCCGTACAACACGTACACCCGCGATGGTTTGCCACCGACACCGATCGCGATGGTCGGCGCCGATGCGTTGCGCGCAGTGACCCGGCCGGCCGACGGTGATGCCTTGTTCTTCGTGGCCGTAGGCGATGGCAGCGGCAAGCATGTGTTCACGCGTACGTTGGCCGAACACGAGGCCGCGGTGAGGGAATATATCCGTCGTTATCGCGCGCAGTACGGGCCGAAATGACGCCATCGCCGAAACCCCCCGATGCGTTGAACAGGCGTTTGATTTCGCTGGAAGGTGGCGAAGGCGCGGGCAAGAGCACCGTGCTCGATGCGTTGTGCGATGCGCTGCGCGGCGACGGCCGCGAGATTGTCAACACGCGCGAACCCGGTGGTACGCCCCTGGCGGAAATGATCCGCGACCTGCTGCTCGATCCATCGCACGAACCGCCGACGCCGATGAGCGAGCTTTTGCTGATGTTCGCCGCGCGCGCGCAGCATGTGCATGAAACCATCCGCCCGGCGCTCGAGCGTGGTGCCTGGGTGATCACGGACCGATTCACCGATTCCAGCTACGCCTACCAGGGCGGCGGACGCGGCCTGGATGCCGGCTTCATTGCCGAACTCGAACGCCGCGTTGTCGGCCTGCAGCCTGCGTTGACCTTGTTGCTCGATGTCGGCGTGGAGCAGGGACGGGAGCGTGCGCGCATTCGCGACCTGGAACGTGCACGCAGTGGCCCGGACCGGATCGAGCGCGAACGCGATGAATTCTTCGAACGCGTGCGCGCCACCTATCGCGCGCGCGCGGCCGCCGAGCCGCGGCGGTTTCGCGTCATCGATGCCTCGCTGGCTGCCCAGGCGGTGGCAGCGGACGCCGTTGCCCAATTGCGCGGCTGGCTGGCGCAGGCATGAGCATGGAGACCACCAGCGCGCCGGTGTTTGCGCCGTGGCAACAGCGTGTCTATGACCATGCCGTCGAGGCGCTCGACAGCGGCCGCATGGGCCACGCCCTGTTGATCTGCGGGCCAGCGCAGCTTGGACAGCGCGAAGTCGCCAAGCGCCTGGCGCACCACCTGCTCGACGCCGGCAAGAAAAATCCCCGTACCGGGCAATTGCTGGCAGCCGGTACGCATCCCGATTACCACCACGTCAGCTTCATCCTCAACAAGGAAGGCAGCAAGCTGCGCAGCGAGATCATCATCGACCAGATCCGCGAGCTGTCCGGGAAACTTTCGCTGACCCCGCAGTATGGCGGCGCCCAGGTGGCGATCGTCGACCCGGCCGACGCCATCAATTACGCCGCCTGCAACGCGCTGCTCAAGACGCTGGAAGAACCGCAGCCGGGCCGTTTCTTGTGGCTGCTCAGCGCAAACCCCGTGCGCCTTCCGGCGACGATCCGCAGCCGCTGCCAGCGGCTGGAATTCAAGCTGCCGCCGCGCGATGAGGCGTTGTCGTGGCTGCAGTCGCAGGGCCATGACGAGCGCACGGCAAGCGAGGCGCTCGATGCCGCGCGTGGCCATCCCGGCTTGGCCGACGGGTGGTTGCGTGATGGCGGCCTCGCCTTGCGCCGCGAGGTCGCCAGCGACCTGGACAAGCTGGCCAAGGGCGAACTTGCCGTGATCGAGGCCGCGCAACGCTGGACCGCCGACAACCAGGCTCCGCTGCGCCTGCGCCATGCCGCCGACCTTGCGCTGGTCGAAGCGGGCGGCTTGACCGGATCGATGCGAATGCGGAAGCTGGCCACGTGGTTCGATGCGGCCAATCGCACTCGTCAGCTTTTGCAAACGACGGTACGCGCCGATCTGGCGGTCGCCGAATTGCTGCTGGCATGGCGTGGAAACGACGGACGCGACTCGACAACGCAATCAAGGGGCAGGGCATGAGTGCAACAGCGGGTGGCGCACGGCAGGGGATCCTGTCGCTGGCGATCAAGGACAAGGCGCAGCTTTACAGCGCGTACATGCCGTACCTCAAGCACGGCGGCATCTTCGTGCCGACGCCCAAGCGCTATTTCCTTGGCGATGAGGTTTTCCTGCTGTTGACCCTGCCCGAATCCAGCGAGCGCCTGCCTGTTGCCGGCAAGGTGGTCTGGGCCACGCCGACCGGCGCGCAGGGCAATCGTACGGCCGGGGTGGGCGTGCAATTTGCCGATACGCCCGAGGGCGACACCATCAAGAGCCGGATCGAAACCCTGCTGGCCGGCACGCTCAACTCAGACAAACCGACCAACACGATGTGAGCGGTCGTTTTCGACACAGAGCGAACCATCGCGCGACGCCACCATGATCAGCAACGAACTCGACATCGATCCCTGGCGCCGTCGGCTGCAGCAGCACGGTCGCGTACAGATCCAGGATTTCCTGCAGGTATCGGCTGCCGAACGGCTGCGGGATTGCCTGGAGCATGAAGTGCCCTTCGTGGTCTCGCAGCGCAGCGACTTGCCGATCGAGCAGCCCGCGCCCAGGCCCGGTGAGGACGGCGCGCTGATCCAGGCAGCCTACCAGCGCGCCAGGGAGGGCTTCGAGTTTGTGTTTGATCGCTATCGCATGGTCGAGGCGCGTCGCGACGGCACCGATCCGGACCTGATCCTGCATGCCGTGCTCGACTTCCTCAACAGTCAACCGTTCATCGAGTTTGCCCGCGAGCTCACCGGCGACCCGCGCATCCGCATGGTCAGCGCGATTGCCGCGCGTTATCGCCCAGGTCATTTCCTGAACCTGCACAACGATGGTTCAAGGGACGAAGACCGCGAGTTCGCCTACGTCATCAACCTCAGCCGCGACTGGCAATCGGACTGGGGCGGCCTGCTGCAATTTATCGGCAATGATCGCGAGATCGTCGAAACCTTCATCCCGCACTGGAATTCATTGAGCCTGTTCCGCGTGCCGCAGATGCACCAGGTCAGCCTGGTCAGCCCGTGGGCGCACGATGACCGCTACAGCATCACCGGATGGTTCCGGCGCAACTGATATAGCCGCGCCGGGTGGGTCATCACTGCCACCACTTTCCTGTTGAAACCAGCCCCGAATCCGGGCGTAGCAATGGTGGGCCAGAACCCACCATTGCATTGCTTTCCAGTACTGCCCAGTACTGCGGCTGCAGAACTGCGGATGCAAATTACCCGCGCAACACGTCCGCATCCCAGCCCGGGCGTGCAGCGAATCGCTCGCCATGTTTTGCCTGCAACGCCTGCAGCCTTGCCAATACCGCATCCACGCCGGTTTCGCGGATGTACTGGATCGGGCCGCCGCGGAACGGGGCAAAGCCGGTGCCGAAGATGACGCCGGCATCGAGCAGGTCGGCATCGGCGACCACGCCATCGTGCAAGGCGGCGACGGCCTCGTTGAGCAGCGGCAGGATCAGACGGTCTTCGAGATCGTCGGGCGCCTTGTAATCCCTTGCAACCTCGGGCTTTTTGGGCTTGCCGTTTTCCCACGCATACAACCCTTGCCCGTCCTTCTTGCCGCGTTTGCCCTGCTCGGGCGGCGTGGCGAGTGCCGGTGGGATCTGCAGGCCCAGGAACGGCGCGAGCTCCGCGGCAACGCCCGCGGCGACATCCAGGCCGACCGTATCGATCAGTTCGATCGGCCCCATCGGCATGCCGAATTTCACCGCGGCCTTGTCGATCGCAGCCCCGGGGACGCCTTCCGAGTACGCGGTCGCCGCTTCGAGCATGTACGGAAACAGCAGTCGGTTGACCAGGAAGCCCGGCGTGCCGGCGACCGGCACGGGCAACTTGTCGAGCGCCTTGCAGAACGCGGCCAGGCGTTTCTCGGTTTCTGGCGCCATGCCGTCGTGGCGGATGATCTCCACCAGCGGCATCAATGCGACCGGGTTGAAGTAATGCAGGCCGGCGAACTGGGCGGGGCGCTGGATGTGTTCGCGCAGGTCGGTCAGGGCGATCGACGAGGTGTTGGTGGTCAGCAGCGCATCGGCCTTCATGCGCGGTTCGACGCTGGCGTAAAGCGCACGCTTGGCTTCGGCCTGTTCGACGATCGCCTCGATGACAAGGTCGGCATTGGGAATGCCATCGCCGTTCAAGTCCGCCTTCAATCGCGCGGCGACGGCGGGGCGCTTGCCGTCATCCTTCACTTTCTTCGCGAACAGCTCCTGCGCGCGCGTGATCGCGCCGTCGATGAATGCCTGTTCGCGATCCTGCAGCGTGACGTCGAAGCCCTTGTAGGCTGACCATGCGGCAATATCACCGCCCATCACCCCGGCGCCGACCACGTGCACGCGCTGGATTCCCGAATCCTTGCCACCGATGCCTTTCAGCCGTTCCTGCAGGAAAAACACCCGCGTCAGGTTGCGTGCGGTCGACGTGGCGGCGAGCTTGACCACCGATTTTTGCTCGGCGGCCAGCAAGGACTGGATGCCGCCACTGCTGCGGCGCCAGGTTTCGATCAACGCGTACGGAGCGGGGTAGTGATCCTTGCGCGCCTTGCGCGCGACCTGCTTGACCATGGTGGGCGCGAGCAGTTGCCGCGCCGGCCAGGTGTTGGTCAGCCATGCGAGAAGACGCTGCTTGAACGGACGTGTCGTGCCTTTGAGGACCAGGGCGACCGCCGCGTCGAGCAATAGCGCAGGTTCGACCACCTTGTCGACCAGCCCGACGGCTTTTGCGGCCGACGCCGACAACGTGCGGCCGGTGAGCATCATGTCCATCGCCGCGGGCGCGCCGACCAGGCGTGGCAGGCGCACGCTGCCGCCCCAGCCCGGATAAATCCCGAGTTTCACTTCCGGCAAGCCGATGCGCGTGGAAGGATCGTTGGATGCCACGCGGTAGCGGCAGGCCAGCGAGATCTCGGTACCACCGCCCATGCAGAAGCCGTGGATCGCAGCGACCGTCGGACAACGCAGTTCGGCGAGGCGCTGGAACGTCTGTTGGCCGCGGCGGATCGAGTCGCCGATCGTGCCCTTGGCGTCGAACGCCTGGAATTCACGGATATCGGCGCCGGCGATAAAACCCTTGGCCTTGCCCGAACGCAGGATCAAACCCCTGGGCGGGTCCAGTGAAAGTCGTTCGATCAGCGTGTCAAGTTCGATCAACACGTCCTGGGCGAAGGTGTTGACCGACTCGTCCTTGCGGTCGAACGTGAGCACGACGATGCCGTCGTCGCGCTGCTCGGCTTGCCAGTGGCTGAAGCGCAGTCCATCAAGCCCTGCAATCATGGGAGTCCATCCGTTACGGTATGTAGAAGGTCGTTATCATCCAGATGATGTTCGATCGGCGTCAAATCGGCGCCAGATCCCGCGTCCATGGATGATTCATTGGCGACCAGTGTGCCTTGTGGCATGCGCGACGTGGCCCCAATTACATGAAGATTGCCTGGAACACCTACCCATGACCCATGCCACAGCGCCCAGCCAACCGGCCGGGCCCCCAAGGAGCGCCGGCCCAATGGCCGAAGTTGTTGATACACCAGACCCGCAGGAATCGGGGCAGGCGCTGGATCAGGAGCTGGTCAAGCGCGTGCAGCAGGGCGACAGCGCGGCGTTCGACCTGCTGGTGCGCAAGTACCAGCACCGGATCGCGGGGTTGATCGGTCGTTACATCGCCGACTGGAGCGAGTGCCAGGACGTGGCCCAGGACACCTTCATCCGCGCCTACCGCGCAATCGGGAATTTTCGCGGCGATGCCCAGTTCTATACGTGGTTGCATCGGATTGCCGTGAACACCGCCAAGAACCACCTTGTCGCAAGCAACCGCCGGCCACCCACCGATGACATCGAGATCAGCGATGCCGAGCAGTTTGATTCGGGCATCCGCTTGCGCGACAACGACACGCCTGAACGCGAGCTGGCGCGCCAGCAGATGGAGCAGGCGGTGATGCGGGCCGTGCAGGCCTTGCCGGAGGAATTGCGGCTGGCGATCAACCTGCGCGAGGTCGACGGGCTGAGCTACGACGAGATCGCGCAACGCATGGATTGCCCCATCGGAACGGTGCGCTCGCGCATCTTCCGCGCACGCGAGGCCATCGACATGGAACTCCGGCCGCTGATGGATGTCGAAACAAAACGGGAGCAACCTGCCCGATGACCGACCAAGCCGACATGACCCAGCACACCGACACACCCGTGGATAAACTGTTCGAGCATCATCGCCAGCAACTTTCGGCGATGCTCGATGGCGAACTGGCCCCCGACCAGGCCAAGTTCATGCTGCGCCGGTTGCAGCACGACACCGAACTGGCCACCTGTTGGGAGCGCTGGCAGGTCTGTGGCGACATCCTGCGTGGGCGCCACGATGCCTTGTTGCCTGCGGATTTTTCGCAACGCGTTGCGCGGGCGATCTCGGGCGATGAAATTCCAGCATCGGTTGCAACGGCCTCGACCGCAGCCACCAGCAGGCAGCCGAAGTGGCTGCGTTGGGGCAGCGGCGCTGCACTGGCCGCCTCGGTGGCCATGCTGGCCTTGCTGGTCACGCGCCAGGCACCCGACCTTGAATCGCCATCGCGCAGCCAAGCTGTCACGGTCGCGGCAAGCAGTATTTCCACGGTGGATGCAGCCGGCTCCGAGGCGACCACGCCCGGGAAGACCGCACCTTCAGTGCCTGAAATCGCCACCACGCTTGCGACAGCGGTTGCGGTGGCAGAATTGCCGCGCCGTGCCACCGATCGTCGGTCGCGTGCGCAAAGCCAGCGCGCGGCCAGTCGCGTTCGCCAACGGCAGGCCGCACCCGTGATGGTCGCGGTGGCCAATGCGACGAAGGCGAAGTCGCCCCCGTTGCACGCCCCGGGCGTGCTGGGCACGGCGGCGATGGCCGCGAACACCGCAGCCAATACGGCCACACACGTCGCCGATCCGTTTGCCACGCATGGATCACCGCCGTCGCGGCCCTGGCCGAGGGCGATCGGGCCAAGTTTCCCGGCCAATGCCACGTTCACGGCCAGCTACGGCAGCACCGATTCGGCGACGTCGACGCATCCATTCCACCCGTTCGAACCACGCGCGTTCGTGGAGACCGATGCGCAACTGCCGTCAACGCCCATCGATGGCCAACGCAGCAGCGGTCCGCGCTGAGGGCGTTGCGCTGGTGAATCCATTACGCTGATCCATGGTTGATAACCCATCGCGCTGAATCCATTGCATTGCTCCCGGCCATGAATTCAGCTGCGCGCGTGGATGTTTGTCCGCGCGGTCGATAGCTATTCCAAACCACTACCCAAAGGTGCTTGGCCGATGAAAGCTCCGTTGCAAACTGCTGTCCTGATCGCCCTCACCGCTGCGGCCACCACCGCCGTGGTGTTGCCCGTAGCCACGGCCCAGCAGTCGACGCAATCCAGCGCACCGGCGCCGGTGGTGGTCGGTCTTCCTGATTTCACCCAGTTGGTCGAACAGGTCGGGCCAGGCGTGGTGAGCGTCGTTGCCGAGGTCGGAGGCACTCCGGTCAGCGCGCGTGCGCAGGCGCAGCAACAGCCCGACATGGACGCCATGCCGGAGATCTTCCGGCGTTTCTTCGGTCCCGACATGCCGTTCCCCGGCCAACAAGGGCCCGGTCCGGGCGCGTCGCCGCGCGGCGAGTCGATGGGCAGCGGCTTCATCATCTCCGCCGATGGTTACGTGCTCACCAACCATCACGTCATCGATGGCGCCGACAGCGTCAAGGTGAAATTGTCCGATGGTCGTGAGTTTGTCGCCAAGGTGGTCGGTAGCGACAACGAGACCGATGTCGCGTTGCTCAAGATCGACGCGAGCGGCTTGCCGGCATTGCGCATCGGCGACTCCAAGCTGCTCAAGCCGGGGCAGTGGGCAGTGGCGATCGGTTCGCCGTTCGGTTTCGATCACTCGGTCACCGCCGGCATCATCAGCGCGGTCGGCCGCAGCAATCGGTTCGCGCAGCAGCAGTACGTGCCGTTCATCCAGACCGACGTTGCGATCAACCAGGGCAATTCCGGTGGTCCGCTGCTCAACACGCGCGGTGAAGTGGTCGGCATCAACTCGCAGATTTTCAGCAAATCAGGTGGCTACATGGGCCTGAGCTTCGCCATCCCGATCGACCTTGCGATGGGGGCTGTAAAGCAGCTCAAGGCCACCGGCAAGGTCAGTCGCGGCATGATCGGCGTGCAGCTGCAGGCGATCGATGCGCAGAGCGCCAAGGGGCTGGGATTGCCCGATGCGCGTGGCGCCCTGATCGCCGAAGTGACGCCGGGCAGTGCCGGCGACAAGGCGGGCCTGCAGCCGGGCGACGTGATCCGTTCCATCAATGGTGCCGCCGTGCAGCAATCCAGCGATCTTCCACCGATCGTCGGGGCAATGACGCCGGGCAGCAAAGTCAACTTGGGCATCCTGCGCAACGGCACGCAGAAGCAGGTCGAGGTGACGTTGGCCGAGCTTGATCCGAGCCTGCTGCCGGGCGCATCGCAATCCTCCGGGCCGCGCGGGCAGCGCGCACCGACGGCCGAGCCCGCCAATCCGCTGGGCCTGATGGGCCAGGACCTGGATGCCGATACGCGCCGCCAGGCCGGCCTGAAGCCGGGCGAGGGCGTCGGCATTGCCCGCATCAACGGCTTGGCCGCACGCGAAGCCGGGATGCGGCCGGGCGATATCGTGCTGCGCGTGGGCAATGAGCCGATCGGTAGCGCCGTCGCGCTCGATCGCGCGCTGGCGGGCGTCAAGCCGGGAAACACGGTGATGTTGCTGGTGCGCAGCGGCAATGCATCGCGGTTCATCGCGATCACGCCGCGCGCCGGTGACGCTGACCAATAAAGGCAGGCCGGGTCCCTGTCGATTGCGCCGGGCAGGGGCCACGGCTGGCGCACAGCGACATCCCCGGGAAGCGGCGGCCCGGGCCATGCGATAATTCCGTGTTAACCCTGCAAGGCCGCGCGACGGCCATGGTCGCCGCCCCCCATGTCAGATTCAATGCGGAATATCCGCAATTTTTCCATCATCGCCCACGTCGACCATGGCAAATCCACCTTGGCCGATCGCATCATCCAGCTGTGTGGTGGCCTGACCGCGCGCGAGATGGAAGCCCAGGTGCTTGATACCAATCCGATCGAGCGCGAGCGCGGCATCACCATCAAGGCGCAGTCGGTGTCCCTGCCGTACACGGCCAAGGATGGTGTCACCTACCATCTCAACTTCATCGATACGCCCGGCCATGTGGATTTCAGTTACGAGGTCAGCCGTTCGCTGGCCGCGTGCGAAGGCGCATTGCTGGTGGTCGACGCCGCGCAAGGCGTCGAGGCGCAATCGGTCGCCAATTGCTATACCGCGGTCGAGCAGGGACTTGAAGTGGTGCCGGTGCTCAACAAGATCGACCTGCCCACCGCCGACATCGAGCGCGCCAAGGCCGAGATCGAGGCGGTGATCGGCATCGACGCCGAAGACGCGGTGGCGATCAGTGCCAAGACCGGCTTGAACGTGGTCGACGTGCTCGAAGCCATCGTCAAGCGCATCCCGCCGCCGAAGCCGCGCGACACCGACAAGTTGCAGGCGCTGATCATCGATTCGTGGTTCGACAATTACCTGGGCGTGGTCTCGTTGGTGCGGGTGATGCAGGGCACCATCGCGCCGGGTACCAAGATCCTGGTGATGTCGACCGGGCGCACGCACCTGGTCGACAAGGTTGGCGTGTTCACACCCAAGCGCAAGGAAACCACCCACCTTGGTGCCGGTGAAGTGGGCTGGATCAACGCCAGCATCAAGGACGTGCATGGTGCGCCGGTGGGCGACACCCTGACCTTGGCGTCCGATCCTGCATCCAAGCCGCTGCCCGGTTTCCAGGAAATGCAGCCGCGCGTGTTCGCCGGCCTGTTCCCGGTCGACGCCGAGGATTACCCCGACCTGCGCGAAGCCCTCGACAAGCTGCGTCTCAACGATGCCGCGCTGCGTTTCGAGCCGGAGAGTTCCGAGGCGATGGGCTTCGGTTTCCGCTGTGGGTTCCTCGGCATGCTGCACATGGAGATCGTGCAGGAACGGCTGGAACGCGAATACGACCTCAACCTGATCAGCACCGCGCCGACCGTGGTTTACGAGGTACTCAAGACCGATGGCAGCATCCTGACGCTGGACAACCCGGCCAAGCTGCCGCAGACCAACCTGATCGAGGAGATCCGCGAGCCGATCATCCGCGCCAACATCCTCACCCCGCCCGAGTACGTCGGCAACGTGATTACCCTGTGCGAAGAAAAGCGCGGTGCGCAAATCGGCATCCAGTACCTGGGTGGACAGGTGCAGATCAGCTACGAATTGCCGATGGCCGAGGTGGTGCTGGATTTCTTCGACAAGCTCAAGTCGGTGTCGCGCGGCTATGCATCGCTCGACTACCACTTCCTGCGTTTCGAGGCGGGCCCGTTCGTGCGCGTGGACACGCTGATCAATGGCGACAAGGTCGACGCGCTGTCGCTGATCCTGCATCGCAGCCACGCCGACAGGCGCGGCCGCGAACTGACCGAACGGATGCGCGAACTGATCCCGCGGCAGATGTTCGATGTCGCGATCCAGGCCGCGATCGGCTCGCAGATCATCGCCCGCAGTTCGGTCAAGGCGCTGCGCAAGAACGTGCTGGCCAAATGTTATGGTGGCGATATCAGCCGCAAGAAAAAGCTGCTGGAAAAGCAGAAAGAAGGCAAGAAGCGCATGAAGCAGGTCGGCCGCGTGGAGATCCCACAGGAAGCCTTTCTTGCGGTACTGCAGCAGGACAGCAAATAACGCGGAAGCGGGAAGCGGGAAACGGGAAACGACCAGCTGCATCGCGTTCCCGCGCCTGTTTCCAGCCTCCATTCCCAAGCAAAGAATAGCCAGGACGGAAGCAGGAACTGAGAAAATCGCAAGACTTCAGTTGCGTCTTCTTTCCAATTTGCGCGTCTTGCTTCCCGCTCGCGCTCCCAAGGAACACCCATGAGATGGTTTGAAATCGCCCTGGTCGTCCTGACCTTCCTGACCGGCATCATCTGGCTGCTCGACACGCTGTTCTTCGCCAAGCGCCGCGCCCGGAACGCCGGGCTCCTGGACGAGGGCAAGGAGCCGGTGATCGTCGATTATGCCAAGGCATTCTTCCCGGTATTGGCACTGGTCCTGGTGCTGCGCGGCTTTGTCGCCGAGCCGTTCCGCATTCCCTCCAACTCGATGATGCCGACCTTGCTCACCGGGGATTTCATCCTGGTCAACAAGTTCGCCTACGGCCTGCGCCTGCCGATCACCAACACCAAGATCGTGCCGATCGGCGAGCCAAAACGCGGCGACGTGGTGGTGTTCAAGCCGCCGCAGCACCCCGAACAGGATTGGATCAAGCGGGTCATCGGCCTGCCGGGGGATACCATCGCGTACCACGACAACCAGGTGTTCGTGAATGGCAAGCCATTCGGGTACGCGCGGGTCGGCGATTACGTGGGCGTCGGCAGCGGCGCGGAAATGACCGGAGCCAGCCTGCTGACCGAGCAGATTCCCGGCCGACCGCATTCGGTGCTGGAAGTCGACAAGCTGCCATTCGTCGACCAGGGCGACGGTGAATGGAAGGTCGACCCGGGGCATTATTTCGTGATGGGCGACAATCGTGATAGAAGCGATGACGGCCGGTTCTGGGGCCAGCTGCCGGAAAAGGACATTCGCGGCAAGGCCTTCCTGATCTGGCTGAACTGTGACGACATCACCAACCTGTGCAAGAACAATTTCGATACTTCGCGGATAGGCAATGCAATTCCCTGAGAATCGATTGCCACCAACTGGGGGAACACCGATGAAACAGTCGCAACGTGGCATGACCTTGCTGAGTTTTGTGATCGTGCTGGGCGTGGTGGGCTTCTTTGCCTACCTGGTGATGAAGCTGTTCCCGATGTATTCGGAGTACTACTCGGTCAAGCAGGCACTGAAGGGTCTGCAGAGCGAGGCTGGTATCGCCAACCAGGATCCAGGCAAGATCAAGGATCTTTTCTTTCGCCGGCTGTACATCAGCTATGCCGAAAACGTAAAGCCGGAGAACGTCACCCTGCAGCGCGACAAGAGCGGCGGCTGGGCGATGGAAGTGAACTACGAAGTCCGCAAGCCGCTGGTCGGCAATCTTGACGTGGTGGGGAAATTCCACGCCGCCGAAAGCCTGTCCAACAAGGGTGATGGTGGCTGATCGCGAGGTTCCGCGCTTCGCGGGCCATGCGTTCGCCGAGCCGGGATTACTGGCCCAGGCGCTGACCCACCGCAGCGCCGGGGCACCACATTACGAGCGGCTGGAATTCCTCGGCGACGCGGTCGTGGGCATGATCGTTGCCGAGGCCTTGTACCAGCGCTGGCCGAAGGCCGATGAAGGCGCCTTGACGCGCGCCCGCGCCGAACTGGTACGCGAATCCTCGCTGGCCGGCATCGCCCGATGGCTGGATCTCGGCCCCCGGCTGATCCTCGGGCCGGGCGAGATGAAATCCGGTGGCCATCGTCGCGATTCGATCCTGTCCGATGCGCTGGAAGCATTGGTCGGGGCGATTTACCTGGATGCAGGGTTTGCCACCTGCCGCGACGTGGTGCTGCCCTGGTTCAACGACGCCATCAACGACACGCCTGCCGGCAAGGTCGGCAAGGACCCCAAGACGCGCCTGCAGGAATGGTTGCAGGCACGGCAGCGCGCGCTGCCGCTCTATGAATTGATCTCCGAAGCGGGCGACGAACACGCCAAGCTGTTCCACATTGCCTGCACGCTGGTCGATCCCGCGCTGTCGGCACAGGGCCAGGGTGGTTCGCGCCGTGCGGCCGAACAGGCGGCCGCGGAAGCGATCTTGCAACAACTCGAAACGGCCCAACAGGCCGCGCGCAGCTGATCGGGGGCATTTTCGTTTGCCCTGTCCCGCAACAGTCCGGACAATCACCCCATGTCATCACCTCCGCACCACACCGGCCACGTCGCCGTCATCGGCCGACCCAACGTCGGCAAGTCCACCCTGGTCAACGCGCTGGTCGGGGCCAAGGTCAGCATCGTTTCCAATCGCCCGCAAACCACGCGCCATCGTTTGCTGGGCATCGCCACCATTGCCTCGAAGGACGGCGGGCCGGCGGGACAACTGCTGCTGGTCGACACCCCCGGCATCCATCGCGAGCAGAAGCGCGCGATGAACCGGATGATGAATCGCGCCGCGCGCGGTGCGATGGAAGGCGTCGATGCCGCCGTGCTGGTGGTCGAGGCGGGTCGTTGGGACGAGGAAGACACGCTTGCCTTCGAGGCCCTGCGCAACGCCGGCGTGCCGGTGGTGCTGGCCGTCAACCAGATCGACAAATTGCGCGACAAGACCGCGTTGCTGCCCTACTTGCAGAAGATCACCAGCGAGCGCGATTTTGCCGGCGTGCATCCGATTTCCGCGCTCAAGCGCAAGGGCCTGGATGCGCTGGTCGACACCTTGCTGGCGCTGCTGCCCGAGGAGCCGGCGCAGTACGCCGAGGATGAAATCACCGACAAGAGCCAGCGATTCCTCGCCGGCGAATTGTTGCGCGAGCAGTTGATGCGCCAGCTCGGCGCGGAATTGCCCTACGCAACCACGGTGGAAATCGAGTCGTTCACCGTCGACGGCACCATGCTGCGCATCGGCGCGGTGATCTGGGTCGAGCGTGAAGGCCAGAAGGCGATCGTCATCGGCAAGGCGGGCACGCGCCTGCGCGAGATCGCCAGCAAGGCGCGACTGTCGATGGAACGTTTGTTCGGCACCAAGGTGTTCCTGGAAACCTGGGTGCGCGTGCGCGAAGGCTGGTCGGATGACGAGGCCGCGTTGAAGACCCTGGGCTACGAGTAACAAGGAGTCGCGCAATTCCTTTTTGCAGGAGCTCACATGGACGCGCTGAAGCTTTTCGATGAAGCCCCGTCGCGCGCATGGGCTGCTTCTGCCATGGAATGATCATGCGTTACGCCGACGAATCCGCCTACGTCCTGCACGCACGCGCCTGGCGCGAAACCAGCCTGTTGCTGGAAGTGCTCACGGAAAACCACGGCCGACTCGGCCTGGTCGCGCGCGGGGTGCGTGGGCCCAAGCGGCATGTCCTGCGCGCCGCGCTGCAACCGCTGCAGCACATTCGTTTCGATGGCGTGCAGCGCGGTGAACTCGCGCAGCTGACCCATGCCGAGGCCATCGACGCCGCGCCGCGCCTGTCGCACGACGCCGCGCTGGCCGGGTTTTACCTCAGCGAATTATTGCTGCGATTGGCGCCGCGCGAAGACCCGCATTCCGGCCTGTATGTCTTGTACGGGACGGTGCGTGAACGATTGCGCGATGACGAGCCTCTGGCGTGGACATTGCGACGGTTCGAGCGCGACCTGCTTGAGGCGCTCGGCTCCGGGTTTGACCTGTCGCACGATGGCGACGGCGCGCCGATTGATCCTGCCGCGCGTTACCAGCTTGATCCGGAACAAGGGCCGCGGCGGGTGTTGAGCGAACGCATCGATGCCGGCGAACGCGGACACACCGCGACCGGTCGAGCGTTGCTGGCACTGGCGGCCGATGCCATGCCCGCCGACGCCGACCTGCGCAGCCTGCGTCGGGCATTGCGCGCGGTGTTGACCCACCACCTGGGTGGCCGGGGACTGAAGTCCTGGGAACTGATGGGTGAACTCGGGCGTATCGCGGCGCGTGGGCCGAAGCCTCAGGGCGACGACAGCGCCAGTTGAGCGGCGTCGAGGAATTCCGCCAGCGCCGTTGGACAACCTGGCGCGGATTGCAGGGTGACCACGGCTGCCGAGAGCTGGGAGGCACCGACGAATCCGCAGCTGGCGCGCAACTTGTGCAGGGCGGCTTGCATCGCAATGACATTGCCGCTGGCCGCCGCCGCCTGCACGGCATCGCGCGCGGCCGGCAATTGATCGACGAATAATTCACGCAACGCATCGACGTGCGCGCGTTGGCCATTGAGTGCAGCAAATGCGGTCGCGTCGTCCCACACGGCCGGCGTGGCGTTGGCATGGGAATGGGCGGCATGGGCGGACTGGGCGGACTGGGCGAGGCGCAAGCGCCGCGCGCCCAGCACGGTACGGATTGCTGCGTGCAGGTCGGCCGCGGGTAATGGCTTGACCAGGACGTCAAGGAATCCGGCGCCGAGCAGGGCGCTGCGCGTATCGCCATCGTTGCTGGCGGTGTGCGCCAATGCCGGTGTCTGCAACCGCTGCGCCCGCAGTGTGGCCAGCAAGCCGGCGCCGTCGCCGTCGGGCAGGTTGGCATCGATCAGCCACAGGTCGTAATCGTGGGCACTGGCGAGCGCAATTGCCGTGGCAACGCAATCGGCCGCATCAACATCGGCAGGCAGACTCTGGGCCGCGGCGACGAGGAAGGCGCAGGTCGTGGGATCGTCTTCGACCAGCAGGAGTTTCGTGATCATCAGTCCTCCATTGGTGTGGTGGGCGACCACCTGCTCAGGCGGCAGGCGCGTGGGCCCGTGGGGTCAGGCCAGGTCCGGAAACGCGTCCGGAAGTGTTCAACAGTCAATCACGTGTGCTGCGTATGCTTGCGGCCATGCCCCGCGCGATCCTATACCTGTTGCCACTCGTGCTCCTGGCCTGCGCCGTGCAGGTGCAGGCGCGCACGATGACCGCAAAAATCGCGCGCGTCAGCACCGCGGTGGCGACGCTGGAGGGCGTGGAGGTGCAGCTCGACTGGCCCGCGCGCGCGACGCAGGGCCAACTGCGCCTGCGCGCGGCACGAGTCGATGCTGCGGATCTTGGCTATCGGTTTCGTGCGTTGGAGTGGCAGTGCCCGCTGATGCGTGACGGGCAGGGCGGCTGGAAGTGCGACGGCGTCCTGCGTGCGGCATCGGGCAGGCCGCTGCGCCTGTCGCTGGCGTTGGCGACCGCCAGCACCGATGCGGTCCTGTCGCAGGGAGCTGCGCGCCTTGCGCTGCATCGCAATGCCGCCGCGCCCGACGACACCATGCTCGACCTCACTCGCGTACCGCTGGCCTGGGCGCAGGCGCTGTCGTCGCAGGCGTGGGCCGATGGGCACCTGAAAGCTGGAACGCTCGATGGTCGAGTGGTGGTGCGTACGCCGGAAAAACCACCGCTGCGCGTCGATGGCACGTTGATGCTGGCCGATGCTGCCTTCGAGACACCCGATGGCAGCGTCGCCGCCGAACACCTGGGCGGCCGCTTCCACATCGATTACCGCAAGTTTCCCGGCAATACGCTGCTCGCCATCGACAGCGACCTGCGCGGCGGCGCGCTGCTGTATGGCAGCACCTACATTGCCTTGCCGCAGCAGCCGGTGCAGTTCCGGATCGACGCGCAACAGCAGGGCGACACGGGGTGGCGGCTGCCGTCGATCGCGTGGCGTGACGGCGATGCGCTGGTGGTGCAGGGCAGCGCCGCGTTCACCAGTGATGCCAGCCTGGACGGCCTGGATGTCCAAGTGCACAGCCGTGACCTGTCATCGGTCGGGGCGCGTTATTTGTCCGGATGGCTGGGCGTGGCGGGCTTGTCCGGGCTTGAAATGCGCGGTGGACTGGATGCCCGGGTCCGGCTGGCCAACGGGCAGCTGTCGACGATCGACGCGCAGCTGCATGACGTTGCGTTGCACGCGTCGGACAAGGGACTTGCGTTCGAGGACCTCGACGGTGACCTGCGTTTTTCCGATGGTGCGCCCGTCGACAGCCAGTTGCGCTGGCGTTCCGGGACGCTCAACGGCATTGCATTTGGCGCGGCGACCTTGCCATGGCGTAGCGCCAACGGCGAACTGCGCACGCGCGCCGCCGTGGCCGTGCCGACGCTTGGCGGCCATGTCCGTTTCGACGACCTGCTGTTGCGCCCACCGGCGGGCGACAACGGGCTGCGCATGCAGTTTGGCCTGGCGCTGGATGCGCTTGAACTGGGCACGCTGTCGAAAGCGCTGGGCGGACCGGCCTTCCGTGGCACGCTCAGCGGCTCGATTCCGGTTGCCCGTTATGTCGATGAGCGCCTGGATTTCGACGGTGGCCTGGTGATGAAGGTCTTCGATGGCAGCATCGAGGTGACCGCATTGTCGATGGAGCGCCCATTCGGGGTGGCGCCCACGCTGTCGGCGGATTTCGCGCTGCATGGACTCGACCTGCTGGCGATCACCGAGGTGTTTGATTTTGGCAGTATCAGCGGGCGTCTTGAAGGTCGCATCGACCGTTTGCGCCTGGTCGACTGGGAGCCGGTCGCATTCGATGCACGATTGCAGACAACGCGGCGTGCGGGCGTGCGCCAGCGCATCAGCCAGCGCGCAGTGCAGAATATTTCAAGTGTCGGCGACACGTCGTTTGTCAGCAGCCTGCAAGGGCGCTTGATCGGCCTGTTCGACGACTTTGGCTATGCCCGCATCGGCATCTCATGCCGCCTGTCCAACCAGGTGTGCGCGATGGGCGGCCTGCATTCAGCAGGCAACGGATTTACTATCGTCGAAGGCTCGGGCGTGCCGCGCCTGAACGTCGTTGGATTCAATCGCAGCGTCGACTGGCCCACGCTGGTGGAGCGCGTCGCTGCGGTTGGCAGTGGCGAGGTGAAGCCTGTTTTTGAATGATTTTGTACCCGTGTCGGGTTAGGTGCGTTTGCATCAACTTGCTTTCGAGTAAGGTTGCCCAGTTGTTTATTGTCCACAACCTGTTTGCCATGATCACCAGGAGAAATCACATGCGCCGTTGGATGGGAATGCCGATTGCCGCCGTGCTGGCCTTGACGGCCTGCGTCACCATCAATGTCTATTTTCCGGCCGCCGAAGCCAAGGAAGCGGCAAAGGAATTCGTCGACAAGGTCATTGGCGACAACCCGCAGCCAGCCGTGCCGGTCCCCGCACCCGCCACCACGCCAAAATCCGGTGAAGGCAGTGGAGGCATGGCCAGCATGCGGGTTCCGTCGCAATCGCCTGCGTATCCGTGCGTGGACTGTTCAACCCGCTTCGATCCCCTGTCACTGATCGGTATTGGCCGAGCCCATGCGCAGAGCCAACCGGACATCAGCATCAAGACACCGGCAGTGCAGGCGATCCAGTCACGCATGGCGGGACGTTTCGACAGCACGCTGCGCAAGCATTTCGATTCCGGCGCGCTCGGCTTCACCAACGATGGCCTGGTCAGCGTGCGCGACGCCGCGCAGATCGCGCTGTCGGAGCGCGTGGCCGTCAACCAGGCGGTCGCCGACCAGAATCGCGACGCCAAGGCCGTGTACCGCGAGATCGCGGTGGCCAACAACCATCCCGAATGGGAAGCGCAAATTCGCGGTGTATTCGCCAAACAGTGGGTCGACAGCGCCAAGTCCGGCTGGTGGTACCAGACCACGGGCGGCTGGAAACAGAAGTAGCGCGGATGGAGGCCGCGTCATGGCGCGCGTGTAAACGCCCGCCGGGCGTGGCTCGTGATCGCAAGGGCCGTCGATCGTCGTCCGTGGATCGTGGCCACGGCCGGCGACATCGACGGCCTTGCCGCATCTGCGACAATACGCGGCCCTTTTGATGGCATTGTCGACACGTGGCCCGACTCGATCAGACGCCGTTTCCCGCCGAAATCATGGCGCTTACCCACGATGGCCGCGGCGTTGCCCGCCGCGCCGACGGCAAGGCGGTGTTCGTGTCCGGCGCGTTGCCGGGCGAACATGTCATGGCCCGGCAGACCGCGCGTTCGCGAAGCTTCGACGAAGCCATCACCCTGGAGGTGCTGACCGCATCGCCCGATCGCGTCGAGCCGCGTTGCCCGCACTTCGGCACCTGCGGCGGCTGCGCACTGCAACACCTCGATACGTCGAAACAGATCCTGGCCAAACAGCGCGTATTGCAGGAAAACCTCGAGCGCATCGGCCATGTCACGCCCAAAACCATGCTGCCACCGCTGACCGACGCGGCCTGGGGCTATCGCCGCAAGGGCCGCTTCTCGGTGCGTCGGGTCGATAAAAAAGGCAAGACACTGGTCGGATTCCGCGAACGCGATCCGCGTTATGTTGCCGATCTGTCCATCTGCCACACGGTAATCCCACAGATCGGCGAGCGCATCGAGGCCCTGGCGGAACTGGTCGACAGCCTGGATGGGCGCGGTGACATTCCGCAGATTGAATTCATTGCCGGCGATGACACCATTGCACTGGTGTTCCGCCACCTGCAGCCGCTGTCGGAGGGTGACTGTGCGGCACTGACTGCCTTTGCACAGGAGCAAGCGATGGCGATCTTCCTGCAGCCCGGCGGCGTGGATTCGATACAGCCGCTGTGGCCGCAAGATCCGCCACTGACCTTTCGCTTGCCGGCATGGAACCTGGAGCTGAAGTTCCGTCCGCTGGATTTCATCCAGGTCAACGCCGGGCTCAATCAGAAAATGATCACCCGCACGCTGGAGATGCTTGACGTGCAGCCAGGTGAGCGCGTGCTCGACTTGTTCTGCGGGCTTGGCAACTTCACCCTGCCGCTGGCGCGCGTGGCGCGAGAAGTGGTTGGGGTGGAAGGCGATTCCGGGCTGGTTGCGCGGGCGCGCGAAAACGCCGTGCACAATGAACTGTCGAACGCGCAGTTCTATTCCGCCGATCTTGCCCAGGACTTGTCGGGGCATGCGTGGATGCGCGCGGGGTTCGACAAACTGCTGCTGGATCCACCGCGTTCGGGTGCCGATGGCGTGCTCAGGCAGCTGCCGTTGAAGGGCCTGAAACGGATCGTCTACGTCAGCTGCCACCCTGCGTCCCTGGCGCGCGACGCCGGTTACCTGGTCAATGAGCGCGGCTGGAAGCTGCGTAGCGCCGGGGTAATGGACATGTTCCCGCAGACGGCGCACGTGGAATCGATCGCCCTGTTCGAGCCCTAGGTCGCGGCGACGACCTCGACACTGGACGACAAGCACCCTCGGCGACGTCAGCACGACGTATCCAGGCGGGATCGCACGCGCCTGCAAGGATTGACGCGGGTAACGCCTTGGAAACCAATCGCGGTGGCGGAGCATTGATCGATCCGCGCCATCGGCTACAACAATCGCGTTCCAGGAGAAGAAGAAAGAGCCATGGCCATCGAAATCGAACGCAAGTTCCTCATCGCCGGCGACGACTGGCGTAGCGCAGTGCACGGGAGCGTGGTGATGGCGCAGGGCTACATCAACGACCAGGCGGCGATGGACAGCGGCGCGCAGCGGGCCTCGGTGCGCGTTCGCATTGCCGGCGACGAGGCCTTCCTCAACCTCAAATCGCGTGAACTGGGCCATACGCGGCAGGAGTTCGATTACCCGATCCCCCTTGCCGATGGTCGCGCACTGCTGGCGCTGTGCGTCGGCGGGGTGATCGAAAAACGCCGGCACTATGTCAACCATGCCGGCCACCTGTGGGAAGTCGACGAGTTCTTCGGCGACAACGCTGGCCTGACGGTGGCGGAAATCGAGCTCGACAGCGCCGATGAAGCCTTCCAGCGCCCCATTTGGGCCGGCAGTGAAGTGACCGACCACCTGCGCTATTACAATCTGGCCCTGGCCGCGCGCCCGTATTCGCAATGGAGCGAAGCGGAGCGGGATGGCCCGTAATGTCTGAAGGAGAACCCGAATGCTCGTGATTGGCGTCGCCGGTACCCAATTGAATGCGCAGGAGCGTGACTGGCTGCAGAACGATGCCTGCGCCGGCGTAATCCTGTTCAAGCGCAACTTTGCGTCCAAGGCGCAGCTTGCCGAACTCTGCGCGGCGATCCGCGACGCCGCGCCGCGACCCCAATTGATCTGCGTGGACCAGGAGGGCGGACGCGTGCAGCGCTTTCGCGACGGCTACAGCGCGCTGCCGCCGCTGCAGGAGTTTGGCGCGTTGTACGCCACCGACCCGGTCGCGGCCCTGCAACGTGCGCACGAACATGCCTGGTTGATGGCAAGCGAAGTGCGGGCCAGCGGCGTCGACCTGAGTTTTGCGCCAGTCGTGGATCTCGGGCGTGGCAACCTTGCCATCGGCGACCGGGCGTTTTCAGATGATCCGCAGGTGGTCGCGGAATTCGCGCGCGCCTATATCCGCGGTATGCACGCTGCCGACATGGCGGCAACGATCAAGCACTTCCCTGGCCACGGCACGGTGCGCGAAGACACTCATTTCGATCATGCCGTCGACAACCGCACACTTGCGGAAATCCGCGCCAGCGACCTGGTTCCATTCGTCGCCGGTATCGATGCCGGCGCCGATGCAGTGATGCTCGCGCACGTCGTCTACCCGCAGGTGGCGCCGGAACCTGCGGGCTATTCGCGCGTGTGGATCGAGGACATCCTGCGTACCGAGATGAATTTCCGTGGCGTGGTGTTTTCCGACGATATCGGCATGGCCGCTGCATTTTCGGCCGGCGGCATCAAGGCGCGCGTGGACGCCCACCTCGACGCAGGCTGCGACGTGGTGCTGGTCTGCCACCCCGAACTTGTCGAGGAATCGCTGGCCGCCGTGGCGGGTCGCAAACTCAACACCATGGCGCTGATCGGCCTGATCGGGCGTGGCGCACGTGGCTGGGATGGGCTGCTGGCGGACACGCGTTACGCCCAATCGCAGCTGCACCTGTGCGGCGAGACCGGAGGCTGCGCATGACCACGCCACGGTTGGCCGACGTCCTCGGCAGCGCGGATGTGATCCATGACCGCGCGACCCTGGACGATGCAATCGCCTCCATGGCCGATGTGATCCGGGGCGAGTACATCGACGATGCGCGCGCGCCGCTGTTCATCACGATCATGCATGGCGGACTGCCGTTTGCGGCCTCGCTGGCGTTTGCGCTTGGCGAATGCGGACTCGACCTGGAGTTCGATTACATGCATGCCACGCGCTATCGCGGCAATACCACGGGCTCGGGCCTGGCGTGGCTGCATCGCCCCGCCACATCGATGGCGGGGCGCCGCGTATTGCTGGCTGACGATATCCTCGATGAAGGCCATACCTTGAAAGCGGTGAAGCGCTGGTGCGAAGACCAGGGTGCAGCCGACGTGCGCGTCGCGGTGCTGGCCGTGAAGATGCACGATCGCCGTGTCGAGGGCGTGCGCGCCGACTACGTGGGCGTGGAAGTGCCGGATCGGTATGTGTTCGGGTATGGAATGGATTTCCACGAGCAGGGACGCAATTTGCCGGCGATCTACGCACTGGCGGATTGATGGTGTCGTTTGCTGGCGCCTCTTCCGCATGCGGAACAGGCGCGGGGTAAAGGGCTGAGCAACCCCAGCGGCAAGCCTTTGCTTCTTTGCCAATGATTCCGGATCATCCGGACACCGACATCCACGGCTGCAGCCCATGACCATCCCCGACATCTCCCTGGCCATCATTGGCGGCACGGGCCTGTACCAGCTTGCCGATCTGCAGGACATCGAAACCCACCAGCCGGTCACGCGTTACGGCGCCCTGTCCGGGCCGATCCGCGTGGGCACGCTGGCCGGCAGGCGGGTGGCGTTCCTTGCGCGCCATGGCGAGGGTCATTCGGTGCCGCCGCACAAGATCAACTACCGCGCCAACCTGGCTGCGCTGCACGCGCTGGGCGCGACGCGCGTGCTGGCGCTCAATACGGTTGGCGGGATCACCGAGCGTTTCGGGCCGGGCGTTTTGGCCTGCCCGGAGCAGTTGATCGACTACACCTGGGGCCGCATCTCGACCTTGTCGGAGGAAGAGGGCAGCGACGTGCTGCACGTGGATTTCGGTGATCCGTACACGCCATCATTGCGACGTGAGGTCATCGATGCAGCGCACGCAGCGGGTGTCGCGCTGGTCGACGGCGGTTGCTACGGTGCCACGCAGGGGCCGCGACTGGAAACCCGGGCCGAGATCGCGCGCATGCGCCGCGATGGCTGCGACCTGGTGGGCATGACCGGAATGCCCGAAGCCGGGCTTGCACGTGAATTGGGGCTGGAATATGCCTGCCTGGCCATCGTTGCCAACTGGGCGGCTGGCGCCGGGCCCAAGGCCGACGAGGTCATCACGTTTGACGATGTGCTGGCCAATGTGGCGGCCGCATCGGCCGGATTACCCGATCTGGTCACAAAAATCCTGAGCAAATGATTGCATCGCAGGGCAGTTGCTTTGCATACTCGCGCGGTGCGCCCGGGGGGCCGTCACGGGGGCGTACGCACACCGTATCCAGATCACGTAGGGAGAGTCATGCAAAACGGCACAGTAAAATGGTTCAACGACGCCAAGGGTTTTGGTTTCATTGCGCCCGAGGACGGCAGCGCGGATGTCTTCGTGCACTTTTCGGCCATCGAGTCGGCTGGCTTCAAAAGCCTGCAGGAAGGTCAGCGGGTCAGTTACGAGCTCACCCAGGGGCCAAAGGGCGCACAGGCAACTGGCGTGCAAGCGGTCGCCTGAGTCCAGGCTTGGTGACATTTTCAGGCCCCGCTTCGGCGGGGCTTTTTTGTGCACGCATGTTTGTTGAACGGCATGCATGTTGAACCGCACGCAGATTGAACACCACGCAGATGGGTTTGTTCGGTCGGCTTGGATTGCAGGTGCAATCCATCGCCGCGCTCAGCCAGGATGGTGGCTGATCGCCCGATCGCCCGATCGCCCGATCGCCCGAACGCCCGAGCGCCTGATCGCCTGATCGCGACGCGACGCGACGCGACGGCAAGGATTGGGCGAGAATCGGCGAATCGCATCCGGAGTCCACGCCATGACCGGCATCCCGACCAAGATGGCCTCGACGCACGCGGTCGACAACCAGCCGCCGGAGTTCGCACCGCGCGACCTGTGGGTGGATGACATCGCGTTGCGCGAGGCGGTTGCGCGCGAAGGCGGCGATGGGCATGTCGAACGTCTCGCGCGCTACGGTGCATTGGCCGGCAGCGAACTGTATGCACTCAGCTTCGATGCCCATCGCGACAGGCCGCGGCTGCGCACGCACGATCGTTTTGGCCATCGCATCGACACGGTCGAATTCCACCCCAATTACCATCGCATCATGGCCGCCGCCATCGCCCATGGCGTTGCCGGCCTGTCATGGTCGCAGCCGCAACCCGGCGCACATGTCGCGCGTGCGGCGCTGAGTTACCTGCATCATCAGGTTGAACCCGGCAGCAGTTGTCCGTTGACGATGACCCACGCTGCGGTGCCGGTATTGCGCCACGCACCGGGCTTGCGGGAATGGATCGAAAAAGTCGCGGCGTCGCGGTACGACTCCAGCGACCTGCCGATCGCCGACAAACCCGGCGTCACCCTCGGCATGGGCATGACCGAGAAGCAGGGTGGAAGTGACCTGCGCGCCATTACCACCACGGCGACGCCGTTGCCTGGTGGCGGCGCCACATCCGCACAGGAATACGCGCTGCTCGGGCACAAATGGTTCTTCTCGGCGCCGATGTCCGACGGCTTCCTGGTGCTGGCGCAGGCGCCAGCTGGATTGACCTGTTTCCTGCTGCCGCGACGCCTGCCCGATGGCAGCAGGAACGCGTTTGCACTGATGCGGCTGAAGGACAAGCTGGGCGACTGGTCGAATGCCTCGGCGGAAGTCGAGTTCATGGATGCGCGCGCGTATCGGGTCGGCGAGGAAGGTCGCGGCATCGCTACCATTCTCGAGATGGTGATGCTGACGCGGCTCGATTGCATGCTGGGTTCGGCGGCGCAAATGCGCATGGCGTTGGCGCAGGCCTTGCACCACACGGTGCATCGTCGTGCGTTCGGAAAACGCCTGGTCGACCAGCCGTTGATGCGCAACGTGCTGGCTGACCTTGCGGTCGAATCCGAAGCGGCGCTGGCGCTGTCGATGCGCGTTGCGCGCGCCGTTGATGCGGCGCTGCAGGTTCCTGGCGAGGCCGCCTTCGCCCGCATCGCCACGGCCATCGGCAAATACTGGATCTGCAAACGCGCGCCGGCCTTCGTCAACGAAGCGCAGGAATGCCTGGGCGGCGCCGGTTACATCGAAGAATCGATCCTGCCCAGGCTGTATCGGCAGGCACCGCTGAATTCCATCTGGGAAGGCAGCGGCAACATCCAGTGCCTGGACGTGCTGCGTGCGCTGGCACGCCAGCCGCAAACCGCTGCGGCGTTGCAGTCCGAACTGGACGCCGCGCGCGGCATGCATGGCGGCTATGACCGGGCACTCGTGGAGCTGGAAGGCCTGTTGGCATCGCGGAACATCGAGGAAGCCGGTGCGCGCACGCTGGTCGAACGGCTGGCACTGGTCCTGCAGGCCAGCGTGCTGCTGCGCGCCGGCAGCCCGCTAGCCGAAATATTCTGCCGCAGCCGCCTCGATGGGCAGCATGGACTGGCGTTCGGGACGCTGCCCACGGACGTCGGGTTCGATGCGTTGCTCGCACGCGTGATGCTGCGCTGATGCGGATTTCCTGGAGCCGGGTGTGGCTGGGCCTGCTGGCTGCGGGTTCTGGCCTGGTGGCACCGATGACGGCAGCCGCATCGCCACCGGTGATGGCGCCCGTGGCACGGCAGGCGGACCACATCCGGGTCGACAAGTCCGAGCGCAGGATGCAACTGCTGCGCGATGGCCGCGTGCTGCGCAGCTATCGGATCCGCCTGGGCGACGCGCCGACCGGGCACAAGCACCAACAGGGCGACGAACGGACGCCCGAAGGCGGATACAGGATCAGCGGACGCAATCCCGCCAGCCGCTTCCATCTGTCACTGCGCGTTTCCTATCCCAACGAGGCCGACCGCAGGCAGGCGCGGTTGCGGGGCGTTGATCCGGGCGGCGACATCATGATCCACGGTGGCAGTCGTGCGCTGTTGCCGCTGGACTGGACCGACGGCTGCATCGCCGTGACCAACGAGGAGATCGAAGAGATCTGGAGCCTCGTCCCCACCGGCATCCCGATCCGGATCGACCCCTGAAAGCTGTGATCTCGTGGTCATCTCGTGGTCATGGCGCAGGCGTGTGCCGATGCTCAATCGAGGAACTGCAGCTTCGCCAATTCCGCGTAGAGGCCGTCCTGTGCCAGCAATTCCGCATGCGTGCCCTGGGCGACGACGCGGCCGTGGTCCATCACCACGATGCGGTCGGCCTTGAGCACGGTGGCCAGGCGGTGGGCGATGACCAGGGTGGTGCGCCCGTGCATCAGCCGTTCCAGCGCGTGCTGCACGGCGCGCTCGCTTTGCGCGTCGAGGGCGGACGTGGCTTCGTCGAGCAGCAGGATCGGCGCGTCCTTCAACAAGGCCCGGGCGATGGCGATGCGTTGTTGCTGGCCACCGGACAGGCGTGCGCCTCGCTCGCCGAGCTGTTCGTCGTAGCCCAGGGGCAGTGCCACGAGGAAGTCATGGGCCTCGGCAGAACGCGTCGCGGCCTCGACGGCGTCGTCGTCGGCATCAAGCCGGCCGTAACGGATGTTGTCGCGTGCGCTGGTGGCGAAGATCGTCGGCGATTGCGGGACCAGTGCAATGACGCCACGCAATTCCGCGGGATCGAGTTCGCGCACGTCGATGCCATCCACGGCGATGCGTCCGGATTGCGGGTCGTGGAAGCGCAGCAGCATCGAGAACACGGTGCTCTTGCCGGCACCCGAAGGTCCGACCAGGGCCACGGTTTCACCAGGTGCGACGTGCAGGCTGAAATCCTGCAGGGCCGGCAGTTCCGGGCGCATCGGGTAATGGAAATCGACGTGGTCGATCGTGATCTCACCGCGCAACGGCTGCGGCATGGCGCGTGGATGGGCGGGTGCAACGATGCCGGGCACTTCGACCAGCAAGTCGTTGATGCGGCCCATGCCGCCGGCCGCGCGCTGCAGCTCGTTCCATACTTCGGCCAGCGAGCCGACCGAACCGCCGCCAATCAGCGCATACAGCACGAATTGTCCAAGCGTGCCCGCGCTCATCTGGCCATTGGCCACGTCGTGCGCCCCCGACCACAGCACCAGGGTGATCGCGCCAAACACCAGTACGATTGCCACCGCGGTGACGATTGCCTGTGAGCGGATGCGCTTGCGCGCAGTGGCCACGGCAATGACCAGGGCGTCGATGAACCGCTGGCGCTCGTAGGGTTCGCGCGCATGCGCCTGCACCGTGCTGACCGCGCCAAGCGTTTCAGTGGCCAGGGTGTTGGCATCGGCGATGCGATCCTGGCTGGAACGCGAGATTTTCCGCAGGCGCCGGCTGCCCAGCACGATCGGCAACACCGCCAGTGGAATACCGACCAGGGCGTAGCTGGCCAGGTGCGGGCTGGTGATGAACAACATGACCAGGCTACCGATCACCGTGATCACGCTGCGCAGCGCCACCGACATGCTGGAACCCACCACGCTGCGCAGCAGTTCGGCATCGGCGGTCAGGCGTGATACCAGCTCGCCGCTGCGGTTGCGGTCATAGAAATCGGCATCCAGGCCAATCAGGTGCGTGTACAGCTGCTGGCGCAAATCGGCGACCACGCGTTCGCCCAGAAGCGAAACGAAATAAAAGCGCGCCGCCGTGGCCAGCGCCAGCGCCAGCGCGACCAGGAACAGGAAGACGAACGCGCGATCGATGTTGGCGCCGTTGGAGAACCCCTGATCGATCATGCTGCGGAAGGCGACGGGCAGGCTCAGCGTGGCGGTCGATGAGCCGGCCAATGCCAGCAACCACAGCACGAACAGGCTCTTCTGGCGCATCACGAAGGGCCATAGCGCGCCGAGAGTGCCGACCGGGGATTTCGGGGATTTGTCGGGCGATTGCCCGGAGTCATCAAGCTTGGCCATCAGCCATTGTCGTCGAAACGTGCCCGGTTACGTGTGGCGTCGCGCAGATGTGATTTCAAGGTATCGATGTTGTCGGCGGGCAGTCGCAGGACCAGGCGGGCCCCTTGTGCATCGAAAGATTCACTGATTTTCTCGGCACCAGCGGCGGCCAGCGCACCGTGGACGACCCCCAGATCCTCGAACGGAAAGCGCAAACCCAGCTCCGACATGGCGGTCAACGCGATGCGGTCGGCGCGACGCAGGCATTCGGCAGCAGCGCCTCCATACGCGCGGACCAAGCCGCCGGCGCCCAGCTTGATGCCGCCAAACCAGCGAGTGACCACAACGATGACCTGGTCGATGCCCTGGCCATCGATGGCCGCCAGGATCGGGCGACCTGCGGTGCCGGCGGGTTCGCCGTCATCGCTTGACCGGTATTGGTCGCCGATGCGCCAGGCCCAGCAGTTGTGCGTGGCGTCGGCAACGGCGACCTCGGCAAGTGCGTGCAGCGCGTCCTGGGTGCTGGCCACCGGCACCGCATGGGCGATGAAGCGGCTGTGCTTGACCTCGATGGCGTGCGTGGCGTTGGCCGCCAGCGTATGCAGGCTCATTCCACCAGCAGTGCACGCAGGTCGTCGGGCAGTAACGCCTTGGGATAACGACGCTGGTATTCGCGCAGGCTGTCGCGCGCGGCATCCCGCTGGCCTTGGGCCATCAGCGCACGCACGCGCTTGAGCCATGCCTGTTGCACCTGCGGCGAGTCGGCCGAAGCGGGCGGCTGGTCGTCCAGGGGCTGGTCACCAAAACTGTCCACGCGCGCATTGCTGGTTTCGGTGTGGTCAAGCAATCGCGCGTCGGCGTCGGCATTGGCCGTCGATTCCGCGCGGACTGGTTCGACCACGCGGGTGCCCGTCGCCGTGGCCGCTTTGGCGGTCTCGCGCGCCTGTGCCGCGTCATGGATGGCTGTCCGCGCCTGTGATTCGTGCCGGTCGGCTTGCAGGACGGTCGTCGCGGCAGGTGCCGGCGGCGGCACCGCCTGCGGTGCCGACAGGGCACGTTGCGCAGCGGCAGGCGGCACAGGCGCGGGTGGCGGGGGTGATGTTGATGGTGACTGTGATGGTGCCGGGGGTAACGGTGATGGCGCAGGCGTGTCCATCGGCGATGGCGAGTCGAACGTGACCGGTACTTCCTCCGGCGCCATCCGCGAGGCGGTGGACGATGGCGCGGGCGAGGTTTTCCCACGTACGGCCTGCCCACGCAGCGCCTGGAATTTTTCCGTCGCTGTCGCCTCTTCCCCGGTAACCGTGGGGGCAACGGCTTGCGCTGCAGGCGCGGGCAGGGCGGGGCTCGCAATTGCGTCCTGCGCCGGTGACGATGCATCGGCAGGTTGCGGCGCGCCCGAAGCGACATTGCCGATGGGCATCGCCGTGCGTGGTGCTTCCGAATATTCAACCTGGCTGTCGTCCACGGGACGCAGCTGCCAGGCAATGCCGACTGCCAGCACCAGTGTCGCGGCTGCGCTGACCGCCACTGGCCAGCGTCGACGCACGCGTGGGCGAGCGGGCACCTGTGCATCCACCACCGGCGGCCCTGTGGTCACGGCGGCGTGCGCGGCCGCGAGGATGCGCGCATCCAGTGCCGCCGAAGGCTCGCGCTGCGGACCGGTCTGTGCGATGCGGTCGGCCAGCGCGCGTTCTTCCGCAGTCAGCGGCGCATCGAGGCGGTGATTGCTCGACTCGGGAGTGTCGGGGCCGATGTTCATGGTTGCTTGCCTCGTGCCGCTTCCGGCGCAGCGCAGTCTGCTTCGATGCCCTCGGCAGGTCCCAGGCGCGCGCGCAGCTTGTCCATTGCATAACGCAGCCGCGACTTGACGGTTTCGCGGCCGACGCCGGTGATGACGCCGATTTCCTCCAGGGTCAGTTCCTGTTCCAGGCGCAGCAGGATCACGTCGCGTTGATCGACAGGAAGTTCGTCGAGTGCCAGCTGCACCCGGCGGCGTTGTTCGAATTCCGACAGCACGCGCTCTGGCGTGTCGGGGTCGGCGATGCGTGCGGTGCGTTCATCGGCGTTATCCGGCGCGGGCGGGCGATGCTTGAGCGCGCGCCAATGGTCGGCCAGGCGGTTATGGGCGATTCGATACAGCCAACTGGCAAACGATGCCTCCGGCGTCCAGTCATTACGCGCGGCGACGACGCGCTGCCACGTGTCCTGGAATACCTCGTCGGCCATCGCGCCGTCGCGCAACTGTCGCAGCAAGAATCGGTACAGGCGGGTGCGATGACGCGCGTAGAGCTGCTCGAACCCCGATACCTGGCCAGCCGCGTACGCCAGCATCAGGGCTTCGTCGCTGGTCTCGCCGGTGATGGCAGGGCGTTGGGCGGCGGCATCATCCATTGCTGGCAGGTTAAGCGTTGCCGACACGCAGGGAAAGCGTTTCTCGGCCCGATGTTGCGTCCACGGCAGGCCTTGGCAGGCCGTCTGCGCGATCATGTGTCGTTATCCATGGCAATGACAACGGACGTCGGGCCGGCATGGGGTTTGCGCCCGATGCCCGCAAAGCCCGTTATGCTGAACGTTATCGACGAGGGAAAGCCCGGCGTGCAAGCCATGGCGCATACAACAATGAGGACGCTGTCGCCGGAAGGCGCACTCCCGGGGCTCGCGGACGTGTTGGCCGGGACGCTGCCTGCCGCCTCCCGGCTGGTGGTGTGCTGGAGTGATCCGATCGTTGGCGAAGGCGTCTCGCAGGCCAATGGCGCCAGCGATGCGTTGATCGCCCAGGCCCACGCCTCGCTGGAATTCCCGGCGCCACGTGGCCGCCTGGACGAGATCGATGACGCCTGGAGCATGGCAGGCACCCGCATCGCCATCGCCGCACAACTGTCCCAGTCCTTGGCCCCGGCGGCGCGCGCGGCGTGGCTGGCACTTGCCCGGCGCACGATCGGCGCAAGCCTGGCGGTCGCGCAGGCGCAGATGCGGATCGAGTCGTTGCAGAAATCCGAACGACTGCAGCAGGCCCTGTACGAGATCGCCGACCTTGCCGGTTCCGGGCTGGACATGCAGGTGATGCTGCGTCGCATCCATGCGGTGGTTGCCGGGCTGATGTCAGCGGAGAATTTCTACATCGTCTCGTATGACGATGTCCGCGAGAGCGTGCGTTTCCTGTATTTCGCCGACCAGCGTGATCCCTATGTTGCCGACCCGAATGTTGAGCTCGACCTGGGGGCGATGCACAACAGCCTGACCGTTGCCTTGTTGCGGCACGGCAAGTCGCTGTTCGGTCCGTCTGAAAGTGTTCGCCGCCAGCTCGGCGTCATCACCGACATGAACCATGGCCCGGACAGTGCCGACTGGCTGGGTGTGCCGATGCGCCGCGACGGCCGCGTCACCGGCGCCATCGTGGTGCAAAGCTACCTGCTTGCGGCCTGCTACAAGCAGGAAGACCGCACGCTGCTCGAATTTGTCGCCGAGCACATCCTCACCGCCCTCGATCGCCGCCAGGCGCGCGACGGGCTTGAGCGGCGTGTCGACGAGCGCACGCGTGAATTGCAGCAGGCCAATTCCGTGTTGCAGGCCGAAATCATCGAGCGCCAGCGTGGCGAGAAACTGCAGCGCGCGTTGTACCGCATCACCGAGATGTCGGTCACCGCAGGCAGTCTCGAGCGCTTTTATGCCGACATCCATTCGGTTGTCGAGGAACTGCTGTACGCGCGCAATTTCTACATCGCCCTGCTGTCCGTGGATGGCGAACACATCGAGTTTCCGTATTCCATCGACGAACGCGATGCCTGCCGTGAACCGCGCCGGCTGGCCAAGGGCCTGACCGAATACGTGCTTGCCACCGGTGAGGCCCTGCTCGCCAGCCGCGACACCATCGCCGAGCTGGAAGCCGTCGATGCCGTGCGCAGCTTCGGCACGCATGCCCACTGCTGGCTCGGCGTGCCGCTCAAGCGCGACGACATGACCGTCGGGGTGATCGTGGTGCAGAGCTACACGCCGGAAGTCAATTTTGTCGCACGCGACCAGGCATTGCTGACGTTTGTTGCCCACCACATCGACGGCGCGCTGACGCGCAAGCGCAGCCAGGAAAGCCTGAAAGCCGCGCATGCCGAACTCGAGTTCCGCGTCGAGTCACGCACGCGCGAACTTGAAAGCACCAATCGTGAGCTGCGTGCACAAATCGGCGAGCGTGTGCGCGCCGAGCTGCGCCTGACCCACCAAGCGCGCCACGACAGCCTGACCGGACTGCCCAACCGCATCTTCCTGCTCGATCGCCTGGACAACGCCATTGCACAGATGAGCGACCCCGAGCGCGTCGCGTTTGCGGTGTTGTTCCTGGACCTGGATCGTTTCAAGCTGGTCAACGACAGCGTGGGCCACGCCGCTGGCGACGAAATGCTGGTCGAGGCCGGCCGCAGGATCACCACGGCGCTCGGCGAAGACACCCTGGTTGCCCGACTGGGCGGCGATGAGTTCGCGATCCTGCTTGAGGCGGCCGGTGATGGCGCCACCGCAGAAAAAATCGCGTCGACGCTGCTCGAACAACTGGGCAAGCCGATGTGGATCGCCGGCCGCGAGCTGTTCCCGTCTGCCAGCATCGGTATCGCCCTGTGGCAACCGCGCTATCACCGTGGCGAAGACATGCTGCGCGATGCCGATGCCGCGATGTATCGCGCCAAGGCGCATGGCCGCGACCGCAGCGCGCTGTTCGACGAGGACATGCGCGCCGAGGCGATGCGCCTGCTGGACCTGGAAGCCGACCTGCGCCGGGCGATCCTCAACGATGCCTTCGAACCACACTTCCAGAAAATCGTGTCGCTTGCCGATGGCGTGGTGGTGGGGCACGAGGCGCTGCTGCGCTGGAACCACGAGCTGCACGGACCATTGCGACCAGCGGAGTTCATCGGCGTGGGCGAAGACAGCGGGCTGATCGAGCAGGTCGATTGGCTGATGTATCGCCGCGTGTTCGACTGGATGACGCGACATCACGATGGCTACGTGTCGATCAACGTCTCGCCGCGGCATTTCCGCTCGGAGGATTTCGCCGAGCGGCTGCTGCAGATGATGGATGACGTGGGCGCCGATCCGCACAACCTGCGCATTGAGATCACCGAGGTGGCGCTGCTCGATGATGCCCCGCGCGTGCTTGGCCTGCTTAACGCACTGCGCGCACGCGGCGCGCTGGCGATGCTGGACGATTTCGGGACGGGCTTCTCGGCGTTGTCCTACCTGCACCGATTCCCGATCCAGGCTTTGAAGATCGACCAGAGCTTCGTCGCCGGCCTGGATGGCGAGATGCATGCCGAAAGCCTGGCGCTGGTGCGCGCGATCCTGGCGCTGGCCAGCACGCTGGGCATCGACACGATTGGCGAGGGCGTCGAGACGGAGGAGCAACGCGAGATCCTGCAGAAACTCGGCTGCCGGTACGGCCAGGGTTATCTGTACGGAAGGCCGGAAGCCGAGTCGCTGGATGATCGCGCCGCAGCGCTTTCGCGCAACAACGTGTCGAACCTCAACACCTAGTCGGCAACCACCCCGGTTTGCGGCGCATCGGCGTTGACCAGGCGACGCGCCGATTCGACAAGACCGACGAATTCGGCGCGTTGCGATGATGTGTCATTGCCTTGCGTGGCACGAGCGCTGCGCGCGATGTCATCCCAATTCCATGACCCAAGGTGGGTGCCGCCACGCAGCGCATCGGCATATGCGGCGACGGTGGCGGAAAAAAGCAGGGTGTCACTTGCTCGCGCGCGCAGTGCCGTCTGCAGGATCGGGGTCTGGATCAGCTGGCTAGCATCCTGGCCTGGCCGCTTGTAACGCAGGCGCAGCTCGGCGACCTCATCACGCCTGGCCGTGGATGCAGGTTTGGCGTCGCCGTAGCGCAGCGCGGGCAAGTGCCTGGCCGATGAACCCACGGGCGTGATCTCGTAAAGCGCGGTGACTTCATGTCCGGCGCCGATGTCGCCGGCATCGACCTTGTCATTGCTGAAGTCCTCACGTCGCAGCACGCGGTTCTGGTAACCGACCAGTCGGTATTCGGCGACCAGCGCCGGGTTGAATTCGACCTGGATCTTCACGTCGCGGGCAATGGTCAGCAACGTCGATCCCATCTGGGTGACAAGCACTTTGCGTGCCTCGGCCGCGCTGTCGATATAGGCATGGTTGCCATCACCGACATCGGCAAGTTTCTCGGCCAGCGCGTCGTTGTAGTTGCCTTGGCCGAAGCCCAGCGTGGTCAGTGCGATGCCGCTCTTGCGCTGGTCGGCGACCAGGGTCTCCAGTGCACCCTGGTCAACGGTGCCGACGTTGAAGTCGCCATCGGTGGCGAGGATCACGCGATTGACGCCGTTGGCAACATAACCCTGCCTGGCCATCGCATAGGCCAGGCGGATGCCGTCGCCGCCATTGGTGCTGCCGCCGGCTTCAAGGCGGTCCAGCGCGCCGAGGATATCGTCCTGTCGGTCGCCCGGCGTTGGCGGCAATACCAGCCCGGCAGAGCCGGCGTAGACCACGATCGCGACGCGGTCTTGTGGCCGCAACTGCCTGACCAGTTGCGCGAATGATTGCTTGAGCAACGGCAGCTTGTCGGGCGTGTTCATCGATCCCGACGTATCGATCAGGAACACCAGGTTGGCCGGCGGCAACACTGCCTTCGGCACGTCATAGCCCTTGATGCCGATCATCAGCAGCTGGCGCTTGTCGTTCCACGGCGCTGGCGCCAATTCAGTGGTCACGCGAAATGGCGTATCGAGCGACGTCGGCGCGGGATGCCCGTAGCGGAAGTAGTTGATCATTTCCTCGGCGCGCACCGCATCCGCCGGCGGTCGCACGCCCTGCCGCAACATGCGTCGCACGTTGGAGTAGCTGCCGGTATCGACATCGATGGAGAACGTCGAGACGGGTTGCTCGCTGGTTCGATGGACCGGGTTGTCATCCTGCCGGGCGTATTTCTCGGTGTTGGCAGGGGCGCTGAAATATGTCGGTGCGGGTGCCATCGAGAGGGATGCCTGGCGTTCGCTACGCTGGCGTTGCCCGCTGACGGCAACCTGCTCGAGCGCCGCCATGGCAGCCGGCGCAGGTGGCGCGGCTGTATTCATGGCGTCGGCAGCGTGCGCGTCAGGGCCGTTTTTGGCGCGCAAGGTATCCGCTGTATCCCCGGCGCTCGTGCAGGCGGACAGGGCGATGATGCAGAGCAGGGCGGTGGCAAGTGCGTGGCGTTGCATGGGGCGTCTCCGTGGATGGTCCTGGATGGCAAACGCCCGGCTGCCGCAAACGGGGTCAAGGCAGATTGCGCGCGCCGCGCCTGATCGGCCACTTTTTCACGGATTGTTACCGGCCACAGTCCAGGAGGCGAACCGTTGCGCGGCGGTGTCGATGTCAGGGCGTGCGGATCACCAGCAGCCGTTGCTCGGTCATGTCCTCGATCGCATACCGCACGCCCTCGCGGCCGCAGCCGGAATCCTTGACGCCGCCGTAAGGCATGTTGTCGACACGGAAACTCGGTGCGTCGCCGATGATGACGCCGCCCACTTCAAGCGTGTCCCAGGCGCGCATCGCATGCGCCAGGCGGGCCGTGAACACGCCGGCCTGCAAGCCAAACTCGCTGTCGTTGACACGCGCGAGGGCATCGTCGAAATCGTCGAATGGTTCCATGCACGCGACCGGGCCAAAGGCCTCCTTGCGGAACAGGTCGGCATCGTGCGGCACGTTCTCCAGCAGCGTCGCTGGCAGCATGTTGCCCTTGCGCGCGCCGCCAACCAGGATCTTGGCGCGGGTTTTCGCCGCTGCCTTGATCCACGATTCGACGCGTTTTGCAGCGTCCTCGTCGATCATCGGGCCGATGAAGGTGTTTTCATCGCGCGGGTCGCCCATCGGCAGTTTCATGACCGCCGCCTTCAGCTTCTTGCGCAGCGCCGGATACACATCGGCATGCACGAAGATGCGTTGCACGCCGATGCAACTCTGCCCGGATTGATAGTAGGCACCCGACACGATGCGCTTGACGATGGCATCCAGGTCCATGCCCGGATCGTCGTCAACGATGCAGGCGGCGTTGCCGCCCAGTTCCAGCACTACTTTCTTCTTGCCGGCGCGGGCCTTGAGGTCCCAGCCCACCAGTCCGCCGGTGAAACTGAGCAACTTGATGCGCTCATCCTCGACCAGCAGCCCGGCATCCTCGTTGCTGCACGGCATGATCGAGAACGCCGCTTTCGGCAGCTCGGTTTCGGCCAGTACCTCGCCGATGATCAAGGCGCCAACTGGCGTTTTCGCCGCTGGTTTGAGTACAAACGGGCAGCCCGCCGCGATCGCCGGCGCGACCTTGTGGGCAACCAGGTTGAGCGGGAAATTGAACGGCGTGATGAACGCGCACGGCCCGATTGGCACGCGCTTGACCATGCCGCGATAACCGCGCGTGCGTGGCGAGATTTCCATGTCGATGATCTCCCCACCCATGCGCGTGGCTTCGCCTGCGGCAATGCGGAAGGTGTCGATCAGCCGCGTCACCTCGCCGCGGGCATCGCGGATCGGCTTGCCTGCCTCGATGCACAGTGCGAGCGCAAGTTCCTCCTGGCGTTCGCTGAAACGCCTGACGCAGTGTTCGAGTACGTCGCGGCGCGCATCGTGTGGAAATGCCGCCATCGCCGGGGCTGCCTTGTGCGCAGCGACGATTGCCTTGCGCACCGTCGCGGTGTCGGCAAAGGCGACGCGGGTCGCGCGCTTTCCGGAATATTTGTCAAGCACCACAAGATCGGTGTTGGCCGCGACCGGCTTGCCGGCGAGGTAATAGGGATAGGATTTCTTGAGCATGGTGGTCTCCTTGGCCGACAGCATCGCGCACCGCCAGTGAAAGCAGGGTCGCCGGAGAATCCGGTATCAGGACGACTCGACCCGCACGCGCAGGCTGCCATCGGCGAGCCGCGCATCAAGGTGGTCGCCGGTGGTTGCGTCGCCCACGCCGCGCACCACGCGCCCGTCCGGATGCTGCAGGATTGCGTAACCGCGCGCCACGGTGGCCAGTGGGCTGACTGCCTCCAGCGAACGTGCCAATCCGCGCAGCCGCAGGGCCTCGCGTTGCAATTGCCGGGCAACCGCGGCCTGCGGGCGCGGCGCCAGCATGGCCAGGCGTTCGCGCAGCGCAGACAGGCGTCGCTGCGGATGTGTTGCGCGCAACACGGCTGCGGCGTGGCGCAATCGCGCGTGCTGGCGCTCGGCCTGCGCGCGCCATGCGCTTTCGAGTCGATGCGTCAGGGTCTGTCGTCGTGTTTCCAGGGCCAGCAATCGCGCTTGCGGGCGCAGGGCGTTGAGCCGCAGCGCGGCGCGATCGGCGCGTTGCATGGCGTTGCGCAAACGATGCAGGTGCAGGCTTTGCAGGCGTTGTTGCAGGCCGCGCAAACGCGTGCGCAGGTCCGCTTGATCCGGGACCAGCAGCTCGGCTGCCACCGATGGCGTCGGCGCGCGCAGGTCGGCGGCAAAATCGGCCAGGCTGAAATCAGTCTCGTGGCCGACGGCCGAGACCACCGGAACCGTTGATGCCGCGATCGCGCGCACCAAAGCCTCGTCGTTGAACGCCCACAGGTCTTCCAGCGAGCCGCCGCCGCGAGTCAACAGCAAGGCGTCGTAGCGGCCGCTGTCGCTGGCGCGGCGCAGCATCGATGTGATCTGTGCCGCCGCCGCCTCGCCCTGTACCTGCACCGGCAGCACGTCGACCTCCATCAGCGGAAACCGGCGTGCCAGCACGCTGAGCACGTCGCGCACGGCGGCGCCCGATGGCGAGGTGATTACGCCCAGCCGGCGCACGTACGCAGGCAGTGGACGCTTGCGTTGGGCATCGAACAGACCTTCCGCCTGCAGTTTCGCCTTCAGCGCCTCGAACGCGCGCCGCAACGCGCCTTCGCCAGCTTCTTCCAGCGAGTCGAGGATCAGCTGGTAATCGCCACGCGCCTCGTACAGGGTCAGGCGACCGCGCGCCAGCACGCGCAGGCCGTCGCGCGGCTGGAAGTTCAGCCACTGGCTCTTGGGCTTGAACAGCGCGCAGCGCACCTGCGCACGCGCGTCCTTCAAGGTGAAGTACAGGTGCCCGGACGCCGGTCGCGACAGGTTGCCAAGCTCGCCTTCCACCAGCACCAGCGGGAACGCATCTTCGAGCAGGCTGCGCGCCAGGGTGTTGAGCTGGCTGGGGGTGAGGATGTTGTCGTTGGCTGCGGGCATGGGCTCAGGATAGACCGTGCGCCGTAAACCGGGTTGCAGCCAAGTTTTCGTTCGGAGGTTGGGAGACACGATGCCTGCGCGCCCCGTGCGTCGGGTGCGTCGGGTGCGTAACCCCGAGCGACGCCGCCTGAAGGCCCCATGGGCCGGCGATGCGGGCCAGTTCACGGCAAAAAAACTACAATGACCCGATGAGCGCGATCGCGACCGACAGCCACCATTCCCACTTCACCGCGCCGCTCCAGCAGTGGGTGTTCGGCCCCGCGCCGCGTCGCGCCACCCTCCAGGTGCGCATCGGCAACATCCTCGTCGGCGGTGATGCACCGGTGGTGGTGCAGTCGATGACCAATACCGATACCGCCGATGTCGCCTCCACGGTGAAGCAGGTCGCCGACCTGTGGCGTGCCGGCTCCGAGCTTGTCCGTATCACCGTCAACAATCCCGAATCCGCCAGCGCGGTGCCGCGCATCGTCGAGAAGCTGGCGATGATGGGCATCGAGGTGCCGGTGATCGGCGACTTCCACTACAACGGCCACACGCTTCTCGCCAACGAACCGGCCTGCGCGCAGGCGCTGGCGAAATACCGCATCAATCCGGGCAACGTCGGCTTCGGTCGCAAGCGCGACACCCAGTTCGCGCAGTTGATTGAATTCGCGATGCAATACGACAAGCCGGTGCGCATTGGCGCCAACTGGGGCTCGCTCGACCAGTCACTGGCGACCCGGATGATGGACGAGAACGCACTGCGCGCCGAACCTTGGGACGCCGGTCGCGTGCTGCGCGAGGCCTTGATCCGTTCAGCGCTGGATTCCGCCGCGCGTGCGGTCGAGCTTGGCCTGTCCGCCGATCGCATCGTGCTCAGCTGCAAGGTCAGCGGCGTGCAGGAGCTGATCGCCGTGTATCGCGACCTGGCGCAGCGCAGCGATTTCGCCCTGCACCTGGGCCTCACCGAAGCCGGCATCGGCAGCAAGGGCATCGTCGCCTCCAGCGCCGCGCTCGCAGTGCTGATGCAGGAAGGCATCGGCGACACGATCCGTATTTCGCTGACGCCTGACCCCGGCGCGTCGCGCACCCAGGAAGTGATCGTGGCGCAGGAACTGCTGCAGACCATGGGCCTGCGCGCGTTCACACCGATGGTCACCGCGTGCCCGGGCTGCGGCCGCACCACGTCGGAGTTTTTCCAGGAGTTGGCGAAAGTGGTGCAGGAACATGTGCGCGCGAAGATGCCGGAATGGAAAATCACCCACCCCGGCGCCGAGCACATGACGCTGGCGGTGATGGGCTGCATCGTCAATGGCCCGGGTGAATCGCGGCATGCCGACATTGGAATTTCGCTGCCGGGCACCGGTGAAACCCCGGCCGCGCCGGTATTCATCGATGGTGAAAAATCGGTGACCCTGCGTGGTGACAACATCGCCCACGAGTTCGTCGACCTGATCGATGGCTATGTCGAGCGTCGTTACGGCCGTGCCGCCACACTCGCCTGAGCGCATGCGCCCGCTACCGGCGCTGCAACGCGAAGCACGGTTCGGTGCCGCCTTCGTGCGTCGCCACGGCTGGCGCCTGCTGCTGCTGTTCGCCGGCGTGCTGCTGCCGCTGTGGGCATTTTCCGAATTGGCCGAAGAGGTCCGCGAGGCCGAAATATTTCCCTTCGACCAACCCATCCTGCTGGCCGCCAACGCGCTGGCAAGCCAGGGTTTCGATGATTTGTTCCTGTTTTTTTCCGCCATTGGCTATCAGTACGGCGTGGTGCCGTTTGACGTCCTGCTGATCGTGGTGCTGGCATTCAAGCAACGCCTGCGCGAAGGCCTGTTTGCGGGCGTGGCGGTCATCGGTTCGGCCTTGCTCAACGTGGGCGCCAAGCAATTTTTCGCCCGCGACCGCCCCAGCCTGTGGGAGTCCATCGCCCCGGAAAACAACTACAGCTTCCCCAGCGGCCACGCGATGGGCTCGATGACGCTCGCACTCGTGCTGGTGCTGCTGGCGTGGCCCACGCGGTGGCGCTGGCCGGTGATGGTCGCGATGATCGTCTTCGTCGCGATGGTCGGCCTGTCGCGCGTGTACCTGGGCGTGCATTACCCCTCCGACATCCTCGCAGGCTGGGCTGCGGCGGCCGCATGGACGATGGGCATCTACCTGTTGCTATCAGACCGCGGACGGCTGCGGCCGTGGACACTGCCGGAAAAAGGAAATTTCTAGACAGATGATCGCTGGGTCAGGTCGATACGCAGCATGGGCATGGATTGCACATCACGTGCCAGCACAAACCGATGACCAAGCCGGATTTGCGTGAAGATACGGCTGGTTTATCGATTGGCTCAGCGCCGCTTGCCGGTTTATCGTGTCGCCGCTGACGGGCGTGGCCAGTGAGCCTGTGTCGCCCAGCGCTGGAAGCCCCTGACTGTGGATATCGTCGTGCCCGAAAAACCTGTTTCACCTCATGCCGAAGAGTCATCCGTGCGCCCGGCAGCCAACGTCCGCCGCGTGATCGAAGAGCAACCCTACGTGAAGCTGCTGCGCAGCCATCGCGCCTGGCCGGTGCTGGCTGCGCTCGCCGTCGTGGGCATTGGCGTCGTCGCCGTGCTCGGCGGGTTCCGCAGCGCGACGCCCACGACCACCGGCGCAGCGCAACCGCCAGGCACTCCGCTGCAGCTGGGCGCCTACACGATCACCGCGCTTTCGGCGGCCGTCGGCCCGCGCATGCCCGGCCAGGCATTCACGGCCGATGGCGGCAAGCGCTTTGTTTCCGTCTACATCCGGGTAGTGAACGACAGCGACAGTGGCAGCAACATGGGCCCGAACCTCAAATCGAGCCTGGTGCTGCTGGGCGAGGGACGCACAAGCGAAATCAAGCCCGACGATCTGGTCTGGGCCGATACCGGCAGCCGTGATCTGGTGCTGCCGCCGCGACTGCCGGTGGATCTGGTCGCGGTATGGGAGCTGCCGCCTGCCACTCCCATTCCGTCCCGGGTCGAGATGGGTGCCTACAAGGTCGTCCAGGGCTACTCGCGCATCTCGCTGGCGCCGGAGTGGGCGCAAGGTGCGCGCGGCGGATACTGGCGGATCCCGGTGGTGGCGCAATGAGCGTCGGGTCCACGCATGCCGGACGTTTCCGCCCGATCCGCTGGGTGCTGGTCGTTGCCGCACTGCTGTGCGCAGTGGCGATCGTCTGGATGCGCAACCACACGCCCGACGTTGCGGCCAGGTCCAAGCCCTATGTGCACGCCGGCGAGCGTGGGCAAAAAGTGCTGGCGCGCAACTTCTCGGCCGAGGTGAAAACCGGCAGCCCAAAATTCGCACGCGCCTACCTGCTGGAAGCGCGGCACTCCGGGGAGCCGCCATTCCGGCTGGCCAGCCACGGCATCTGGGTGTCGACCGTGGTGTCGCTGGAGGCGCTTGAGCAGCCGGGTACCATCGGCGCTCGCCTGCGCTCGCGCAATGGACGCATTTATCCCGCCGCTGGCGCCGACCGCCCGTTTTTGCCCGGTACCAACCTGGCCGGTACCGTGTTCTCGCCCGGGCTGCCCCGCAGCGGCGTCTTTTTCTTCGAACTGCCGCCGGATCAACTGGAAGGCCTGCACATGGAACTGTTCTGGGACCTGCATGCGCCGCAACCCTGGGACAGCGTGGTCGACATCAATCTGGGGCTGGACCCGGAGCGGACCCGGACACTGCTGGCCGACGCTTCGGCGGAACTGGACCTGCGGCCATGAGTCTTATCGAAGGTGATCCCGCTGCGATCGCGGGGTGGTGGCCACGCAACCGTCTCTGGTTGGCCGGCGCGCTGGTGATGGTCGCCGCGAGCCTGGGTTACTCCTGGCACAACGCAGGACAGATCGACGCGCTGAAGAACCGGGTGACGCCCATCGACGTGGCGAAGGGGCAGGAAATTGCTTACGAGGGCGCACGCTGGCGGGTGCTGGACGCCCGGCTGATCGACAAACCGGGCGCGCGCCTGCGGCTACACCCGGACGCGGCATTGCTGGCGGTGGATTTCGAGGTGGCTCCCGAGTCCGGAACCACGCCGCAGCGTCTTGATCAATGCGTCGGACGGGTGAGCGATGACCAAGGCCGGCGCTGGGATGCCTACGGAAGACTGCCGGCCGGCGTCCTGGACGGTGCAGCGAACACCTGTGGCGGCGGCGAGACGTCTGCTGTCGATCGGGTGCGTTTCCAGCACACCTACGAAGTGCCGCGCGGGCGGCCGTTGGCCACCTTTCATCCAGAGATCTACTTCCTGGCCGCGGAAGAATCCGCGGCCGGCAGCTACCTGCGTTTCAAACTCTGACGGGCGGCGCAGGCGATGTTCAACCTGACGCGCGAATGCGTGCAAGCGCGGTATCGAACGTGGCCGCAAGGAGCACCACCCGCAGCATCTGGGTCAGCAGGGCCGGACGCATCGACAGCGGGCCATTGACGAACGCCAGCAGCGGTTGGGCGAGTTGCTCGGCGCGTTGCGGATCCATTGGGCCGAGTGCGTGCATCAGCCATGGCCATGCCCATGCATCGAGATAGTCGATCAGCGTCCAGCCCACGCACAGCACCAGCAGCGCAGGCAGACCGGCGCGCAGCACCAGTCGGATACTGTTGATCACCGGCACGCCCTTGTTGTGCCAACCCGAACTGACCTTGCCGACCAGCTTCTGCACAAGGAAGTGCGTCCCCTGGTAGCGCTTGGCCAGTGCGTCCAGGCGCGCGTCGGCAGCATCGATGTGCTGACGGCGGCGCAGGTCGATGCCATAGATGATCGCGGCGATGGCCAGCCACACCAGCGGCAACAGTGCCGCGCGTACCAGCGAGGTGACGAAGTGCCAGGCAGGATCAGCCACGGCACGCAGCGGTGCCAGCGACAGCGAATAGACAAAGGGATGGCCCCACCACTCGCGTGCGGTCGTGTAGGCGACGGTGCCTTTCCAACCACTGTCCAGGCCGGACCACACGGCCGAGATCGCCGCGGCGCCGACGAAGATCCAGTAGGCCTCGCAGGCAGTGACCAGCACGCTCCAGCCAAGCTGGTCGCTCTTCGCGCGACGCGTTTTGGCGAACCAACGCAGCGCCGCCGAAACGACCAATGCGATCCAAAGCCCGCGCAGCGAAAAAATATCGAACAGGCGCTCGTGCGCATCGAAGCTCACGCCAAAGAAGTAGGCGAGGTAGAAGTCGCGACGGATGCCGTCGAGCAGGCCCCACGTGGCGGAGTAGGCAAAGAACGGCAGTAACGCCACGCTCAGCGCGCGCGTCCATTCACCGGGCTTTGGCGATGCGCCCGCGTCACCGCGGGCTATCGGTATCGCAAACACCCGCATGGAAGGCCGCACTGCCAGGAACATGGCGATGGTGAAAGCCAGCTGCACCACGATCATCAACGCCACCGCGGCGTAGGAAAGCAGGATCGAGAACCCGGCCAGCCAGATCGAGAAATCGCGCATCAGGTCATACGAAAGCCGCATCGCGAAAAACCAGAACAGCAGTGGTGGCCAGTGTCGCCACAGCATGCGTCCTGCAAGCGCGGGTATCTGCGCCCAATGCCCGACGGCAGGCGTGTCGATAGAGGCGTGAATGGCAGTGGTGTCAGTACTCATCGGCGTCACTGGCGTCAGGGGATGGGAATGCGGCGTAATGTTGCGCGATTTCGCGGCGTCAGGACGACTTCTGCGTCACAGCGGCCAGTCGGTCGCCCAAGCGATATGTTTGCCAAGCGGGACTCTGCTTTCAGCGAGCCGTGACGGGTTGGTTGAGATGGCCTATTTCGACGTTTTCAAATGGCGTTTCGAGCTGGCGTTGCGCGCACGCTGGGCAAGCAGCTCGTAATGCTTGAGATGACTCTCGAGCTCGTCGTCTTCGAGGTTTTCCAGTGCCAGCAAGGTGTTGCTGGCCTTGCCGGTGGCGCGGATCAATTCGTCAAGCTTGATCTGCAGCGCCTCGGTATCGCGGTTCTGGGTGTTCTGGATCAGGAAGACCATCAGGAAGGTGATGATCGTCGTGCCGGTGTTGATCACCAGTTGCCAGGTGTTGTTGAAATTGAAGACCGGTCCGGTGATGGCCCATGCCGCGATGATGGCGACCGCCACCATGAAGCACGCGGGCTTGCCCGAAAACCGGGCTGCAGCCTTGGCGAAGTGGGTGAATCTCCTGGAGTTGCCCATGCGGCTTGGCCTTTGGTTGGGTGGCGGGATATCGGCAAAACGTGACATGTCGATCGCAGTGCCGTCGACATGTGGGCAGTCCAATGACGGACGCTCGCAAGCGTTGAATGCACTGCATGGCTATCGTCACCTGGGAGGCAGCGATGGATGCGTGGCCGTCACAGGTGCCGTCGGGGTTCGTGTGAAGCCATTTTATATTCGCTCCCTGACGCATTTACGTGAGGGAATGCTCTTCGAAATGCTGTGCCGTTGTTTCTTATTGCAGGGTGTTACAGGTGGCCTGCGAACACAAAACCTACCCCGCCCAGGCGACACAACGTAAAAGGGCCTAGCCGTGTGGCTAAGCCCTTGCGTTTACTGGTGCCGAAGGGGGGACTCGAACCCCCACAATATCTCTATCGGCGGATTTTGAGTCCGCTGCGTCTACCGATTCCGCCACTTCGGCGCGGGCGCAAAGTATAACTGAAGGCTTGTCGGGGCTGTCACGCAAGCCTGCCTGGAAGACCGGCGGACCGGTCGCTACGACATGAGCAGGGCTGCGAGGATGAGGCGGTCGGGATCAGCCGGTCGCGTCGGTTTTCAGGGTGTTGTCGATGCGCATGAACCATTCGTCCGATTGCGGCTGGAACATCGAGCAGCACGCCATCTCCGCCTTGTAGATGTGCAGGGTGACGGCGACGCGCTCACGGCTGGCATTGGCGATGGTGTGGTATTCGTGCGGTGGAATCAGGCTGCCGGCACTGCCGGGGCCCGCGTGCATGCCACCGGCGGCGCGGAAGCGGAAGCGTTCGCCATCGCGTTCGAGCAACTCGTACTGGGTGATCTCCAGCTCGCCGTCCCAAACCCCTTCGACGCACCACAAGCCGGAATGATCGTGGATCGGGGTGCCTTGGCCGGGACCCCAGGTCATCGCCACCACGCTGTATCCGTGGCGCGGGCTGCGGTAGAGCTCGCGACGCGCGTAATGGTCGTCGATGGGCGCGTGCACGCAGTCGGGCAATTGCACGCCAGGATCGCGCATCAGGTTGCACAAGGCGTGTCGCAGTGCTGCGGTGACGGCGTGTTCGTCGGCGAGGACGACGGCTTCATCGATGGCTGCAACCAGCTTGTCGCGGCCGGGAAAATCAAGGTCAGGCAGGGTGTCGGTATTCATGGCGGCTCCATTCTACCCCGGCGTCGTCATGCCCTGTAGGAGCGCCCCATGGGCGCGAAGAACCTTGCCGGTCATGCCTATCGCGCCCATGGGGCGCTCCTACAGGCTGTTGAGAAAATCGGCGACGGCGGGGCCGAAGCGGTCGAAGTCGACCAGGAAGGCGTCGTGGCCCTGCGGTGATTCCAATGGCAGGAAGTAAGCTTCGGCGCCGCCCGCGCGCAGGCCATCGGCGATTTGCCGCTGCTGCTGGACCGGGAACAGGATGTCGGTATGCACGCCGATGGCCAGCGCCTTGTCGACGCGGATGTTGGCCAGCCCCTGGTCGGTGGTGTCATCGCCCAGCTCCGACTTGCAGGATTCGCCAAGGTCGTACCAGTCCATCGAGCGGCTGAGGTAGAGATAGCAGTTGGGGTCGAAATTGCGCACGAACCGGCGTGCGTGGCCTTCGAGATAGCTTTCCACCTCGAACTCCAGGCCAAACGGATCCTCGTCGTCGCGACGATCCGAATCCAGTCGCACGCGGCCGAAGCGGCCATCCCATTCCAGCGCCGAGCGATAGGTGATCACACCAAGTTTGCGGGCCATGCGCATGCCGCTTTCGGGATAGTGGTCGTTGTCGTAGTTGCCGCCATTCCACAGTGGGTCGAGCCGGATTGCCTCGCGTTGCAGCGAACGGATCGCGATCGAGAATGGCAGCGCGCGCGCCGCGCCGGAAATATTGATATGGCTGCGGGCGATGCCCGGATGCCGCGCCAACAACGCCAGCGCGCTCATGCCGCCCATTGAATTGCCAATCACGCAGGCGAGCCGCTCGATGCCCAGTGCGCGCAGCACGTGCGCGGAGGCATCGGCCATGTCCTCGATCGACAATTCCGGGAAGTCGAGCCGATACAGCGTGCCGGTCTCCGGATTCATCGATGCCGGTCCGCTCGAACCCTTGCAGCTGCCCAGCGAGTTGATGCACACCACATGCCAGGTATCGCTATCGATCGGCTTGCCGGGCCCGAGCATTGCCTCCCACCAGCCAGCGTCGGGATTGCCTGCATTGGCGGCGGCATGTGCATTGGGCGACAGGCCGGTGACGATCAGCACGACGTTGTCGCGCGCGGCATTCAGCGTGCCCCAGGTTTCATAGGCGATGCGCGCGCCGTGCAATGCGCCGCCGCGCTTCATCGGGAATGGCGACGGCAGGTCGACGTATTGGGTGCCAGGCGGGGTGAATTGGGTCATGCGTGAAGTGTAACGGGCGGCTCCGCGCAGCTGGAAAGTGGACGCCCCACGTACGCTCGTATGAGCGGCTTCAGCCGCGAGCTTTTCCCCCGGCTTCGGTTGCTGTGGACGTAGTGGCGACATGGAATTACCACTCACCCAAACGCCAGATCAAACCTCGCCGCTGGAGCGACCGCTGCGGAAGCCGGCTGCGCGCTAGTCCGCAGCGCCGATCACCAGTTCCACTGGCAGCTTCGTGGGCAGGGTCACGCGCACCGGCTTTGAATCGATATCACCCTCCTGGCGCATTGCATCGCCAGTGGCGGAGATGCGCGCGAAGACTTCGACGTCCTTCAGTGCCGACAACTTCTGCGTGGGCATCGGGCTGTCGTTGTCGTCCAGGGTGATGGTGAGCGGAAGCTCGCTGAGGGCGTGCTTCTGCGCGGCTACCGGCATGGGTGGGCCGTTGGGAATGCGGGCGATGACGAATACGCTGGCGTCGCCGCGCAGGCGCACACGGGATGCGAAGTCGGGGTCGAGGGTGACGTTCACGGTCAATGCATTGGCCGATGGATTGCCGGGCGTATCAACCGCCGGCGCGGCTGCGACGGCAGTGATTGCCGCAGGCAAAGGCGCCAGTCCGGCATCCGTGCGCGCGGCATCGACCTGCACACGCAAGGTGGCGGCGGTCTTGGCATCGACCTGCGCCAGCAACGGCTCCCAGGTGCTGGCAGCATCTGCAGCGCGATTGTTCTGGCGGTGCCAGACGCCCAGCAGCCAGCGTGCGCGCTGATGCTGTGGCTGCAATTCCAGTGCGTGCTGCAGCATCGCCACCGATTGGGCGTCGAGCATCCGTTGTGGATCGGCGAACAGGCGCGCCTGCGCGGTTTCGACCAGCACGTCGGGGTCGTCGGGCAATAATTTTGCGGCGCGCGCATAGGCATCGCGCGCCTCGGGAAGGCGATCGAGCATGGCGTATGACTTGCCAAGCAATCGCCAGCCCTCTGGCTGGGCGGGGTCGCGGACAAGCTCCGCTTCCAGGCGGGTCACGGCCTCTTGCATGGTTTGTGGGGTGGCCGGCGGTGCCAGCGCAGCCACGCCGATCGCCTGGGGCGTGCCGACCATGTGGTACAGCGCGAAGACCGTGGCACCCAACGCCAGCACGCAGGCCAACACCAGGCCGCGCGACTGCTGCCACAACGGCCACAGCACGCCGAGCAGCGTTGCCAGAACCAGCACCACGGCGATTGCGACAAAAATGACCATCACCACTCCTGTTCGTCGCCGGGCGCGGGCACGCCCTGCCGGCTGCGCTTGCGCACGATGCGATACACCACCACGCCGCCGCCGAGCAGGAGCAAGCCCGGACCGAACCACAGCAGCCAGGTGTCGGCTTGCATCGCCGGTTTGTAGCGGACGAATTCGCCATAACGCTGCACCAGGAAAGCCACCACCTCGTCATCCGACTTGCCTTCGCGCATCAGCTTGAGCACTTCGCGACGCAGGTCGTGGGCGATCTGCGCGTCGGAGTCGGCCAGCGACTGGTTCTGGCACATCACGCAACGCAGCTGGTGGGTGAGCGCCTGGAAGCGGGCTTCTTCCGCGCTGTCGTGGAACTGCAGCGGCGCGGGGTCGCCCGCCACTTGCGCGTGCGCGCTGGCCAACACGCCCGGCAACAAGGCCACGGCGACCAGACACGTCGCCAACCAGCGCAACGACGGGCTCATTTCCCGGCTTCCAGTTTTTCGAGCATCGGGATCAGTTGGCTGGCGATGATGGCGTTGTCGAGTGCGCCGACGTGCTTCCAGCGCACGATGCCCCTGGCGTCGACCAGGAAGGTTTCCGGCGCGCCGTAGATACCCCAGTTGATCGCCGTGCCGCCATCGGCGTCGGTCAATACCACGATGTAGGGATTACCGAATTTTTCCAGCCACTTCAATGCGTCGGCGGGTTCGTCCTTGAGGTTGTAGCCAATCACGCGGACGCGTTTCTTCATCGCAAATTCGCTGAGCACCGGGTGCTCGACCCGGCATTCCGGGCACCAGCTGCCCCAGACGTTGAGCACGTAGGGCGCGCCTAGCAGGTCTTTTTTCGTGACCTTGTAGTTGGGGTCATGCAGCACCGGCAGGCTGAAATCCGGTGCCGGCTTGCCGATCAATGGCGAGGGCAGGGCGTCGCGGTCGGGACGGTCGGAATTGATCACGCCATACAGCAGCAAACCGACCAGTCCGATGAAAAACACCGCGCCGATGAGGATGGGCAGGCGCGATGGACGCGTGCCGTTGCCTTGTGTGTTCATGGCTTGCCTTCGGCTGGCTTGAGCCGGAAACGTTTGTCGGTGGCGGTGACAAACCCGCCCAATGCCATCAAGCCGGCGCCCAGCCAGATCCAGCGCACGAACGGCTTGATGTGGACGCGCACGCCCCATGCCCCGGACACGCGGTTGGGGTCGCTGGCGGCGCCGAGCGGCTCGCCGAGCGCGACATAGACATCGGTGAACGCACCGGCGTGGATGCCTGCCTCGGTCATGACCTGGCCGCCGCTGGCGTAGGCGCGTTTTTCCGGATGCAGCACTTCCAGCGGCTTGCCGTTGCGCGATACCTGCACCTGGCCACGGTCGGCGGTGTAGTTGGGGCCGAGGGTTTCCTTGACGCCTTCGAAACGGAACGCGTAGCCGCCCAGTTCGACCGATTCACCGGGCTTCAGGGCCAGTTCGCGCTGCACGTTTTGCGCCTCGACCAGCATCGCGCCGGCGACGAACACGGCAATGCCGGTGTGCGCCAACACCATGCCCAGCATCTCCGCGGTGAAGCGCCGACCCTTGCCGTTGAAGCGCGTCCACACGAAGCGCGCGGTGCCAAAAAATACCCACGTTGAAGCGGCGACGCCGGCAGCGGTTTTCCACGGGCCTTGCGGGGCGACGAAGAAGCCGATGATGCCCAGCACCACCGCCAGCACGGCCCATGGTGCCAGCAGGGCGAGGGGTTTTGAGGGTTGTTCGCGCTGCCAGCGCGTCAGTGGCCCGAACGGCAGCAACAGCACCAGCGGTGTCATCAGCAGCAAGAACAACAGGCCGAAGTAAGGCGGTCCGACCGAGATCTTGCCCAGGCCCAATGCGTCGGCCAGCAGCGGATACAGGGTGCCCAGCAGCACCATGCCGCAGGCGCTGACCAGCAGCGCGTTGTTGGCCAGGAGCAGGGTTTCGCGCGAACTGGCGGCAAACGGTGCGCCGTCCTCGAAACGCGGTGCGCGCACTGCGTACAGCAACAATGAGCCGCCGATGACGGTGGCCAGGAAGATCAGGATGAACATGCCGCGGGTCGGGTCGGCGGCGAAGGCATGCACGCTGGTCAACACGCCCGAACGCACCAGGAACGTGCCGAGCAGCGACAGCGAAAACACCGCGATCGCGAGCAGCACGGTCCAGCCGCGGAAACTGCCGCGTTTTTCGGTCACGGCCTGCGAATGCAGCAACGCCGCGCCTGCCAGCCACGGCATGAAGCTGGCGTTTTCGACCGGGTCCCAGAACCACCAGCCGCCCCAGCCCAGCTCGTAATACGCCCACCACGAGCCCAGCGCGATGCCGATGGTCAAGAAACCCCAGGCGACGTTGGTCCAGGGCCGCGTCCAGCGCAGCCAGCGCGCATCCATGCGCCCGTCGAGCAGCGCGGCAATGGCAAAGGCAAACGGCACCACGAAGCCGACGTAGCCCAGGTACAACATCGGTGGATGGATGATCATCCCCGGGTCCTGCAGCAGCGGGTTGAGGTCGCGGCCTTCGGCCACCAGCGGCAATAGCCGTTCGAATGGATTGGAGGTGAAAATCAGGAATGACAGGAAGCCGATGCTGACCAGGCCCATCACGCCCAACACGCGCGCGACCACGATTTGTGGCAATTGCCTGGAGAACACCGCCACCGTCGCCGTCCACCCGGCCAGGATCAGCGCCCACAACAGTTGCGACCCCTCGTGCGCACCCCACACGGCGGTGTAGCGGTACAGCAATGGCAGCAGGGAGTTGGAGTTTTCGGCGACATAGCGCACCGAGAAATCCTGCGTCACGAACGCGACCGTCAGTGCCGCGTACGAGGACAGCACCATCAGCAACTGGGCGTACGCCGCCGGCCGCGCGACCGCCATCCATGCCGGCTTGCCGCCCTGTGCGCCGGCCAGCGGCAAGGCGGCCTGCACGATGGCCACCAGCAGGGTCAGGATCAACGTGACCTGGCCCAGTTCCGGGAGTATCGACAACGACGGCACTACGGCTTGCCTGGCGGCGGATCGGCCGGCGTGTGCACGTTATGTTTCTGGTGCGCCAGGCCCATCTTGTCGGCGACTTCCTTGGGCACGTAAGTCTCATCGTGCTTGGCCAGCACCTGTTCGGCGACGAACGTATTGCCCTGCATGCGGCCGGTGGCGATCACTGCCTGGTCCTCGCGGAACAGGTCGGGGAGGATGCCGGTGTAGACGACCGGCATTTCCGCATCGCCATCGGTGACGCGGAAATGCACCTGCATCGAGCCATCGGCGCGCTTGAGCGATTGCGTGGCGACCATGCCGCCGAGGCGGAACTTTGCCTCACCCGATGACACGCTTTCACCGGCGGTGCCGTTGAGCACTTCGGCGGGCGTGTACAGGTAGGCGACGTTGCGCTGCAGTGCAAGCGCGACCAGGGTGGCGGCGATGGCGGCCGCGGCGACCAGGGCCACGATCAGCCAGAGACGACGTTTGCGGGTGGGGTTCATCGATGCAGTTCGCCAGTAGGGGCAGGGGGAGTGGTCGTCCTGGCGCGTGCCGCCAGCAATTTCATCGCACGCAACAATTGCCGGGTGCGGATGCGCGGGGCGACAAAATCCCAAAGCAACACGACCACGAACACGAGGTAGGCAGCGATCACGTAATTCTGGTAGCTCATCGCGGCACCTGCGTGGGCGCTACCAGCTTGCGCACCCAGTCCTTGCCGGCCTCGCGCCACAGGTTGTCGGCGCGTGCGCGCGCCAGCAGGGAGCCGGCGAACCACAGCTTGCTGCCCAGGATCATCGCCAGCAGCGGCGGCAACATGCTGGGATCCATTTTTGATTCGCCGAACAGGCTGATGGTCTGGCCCTGGTGCAGCGAATGCCACCACACCACGGAATAACGGATGACCGGCAGCAGCACCACCCCGACGATCGCCAGCAAGCCGGCAGCGCGTGCGGCGGCGCGGCGGTCGTCGATGGCGTGGTACAGGCCGATGATGCCCAGGTACAGGAACAGCAGGACCAGTTCGGTGGTCAGGCGCGGATCCCAATCCCACCACGTGCCCCACATCGGCTTGCCCCAGATCGAACCGGTGGCCAGCGTGATCAGGGTGAACGCGGCGCCGATCGGCGCGCACGCCATCGCCAGGATTTCACACAGCTTGATTCGCCAGACCAGCGCGATCGCGGCGTAAACCGCCATCAACGCGAATACCGCCAGGCTCATCCATGCGCTGGGCACGTGGATATAAAGAATGCGGAAGCTGTCGCCCTGCTGGTAGTCGGCCGGCACAACGAACAAGCCCTGCCAGATGCCCCAGGCCATCACCAGCACGCCCAGGCCATAGCCCCAGGGCGCCCAGCGCGCTGCAAAGCGGTCAAAGGTGGGCGGCGAGCCGAGGAGGTGGAACCAGCGGACGACGCGGTTCATGCGATCTGGTTCATGTGGTGCGCGGTTGAACTCGAAACGAAGGCCGTTCGCGGTGGCGTTTGCAAGGTTCGGCGGGCAAATCGATGGGACCGGCCATCCCGGACCTGCCTCGGCAGGCCTGCCGAGGCATATCGCAACAACAACGCGAGGCGTTAAGGATACCAGTCCGGCCGATCGCCAGACACTCCACCACGATCCCGTGCACCGATTGCGACGACTGGGACCGGGATGGACGTGGGGAAGGCCCCCGACGCGCGACCTGCTTACGGCTTGAGCGTGATCGTGCCTTTCATCAGCGACGAATGGCCCGGGAAGCTGCAGAAGAACGAATACGGCGCTGCGCCGGACAGCTTGGCCACCGGGATGCTGATCGATGTGCTTTCGCCGCCGCCAACGACCTTGCTGTGGGCAACAACGCGTGCGTCGCCGGCCTTGATGTAGTCGCTGGCCAGTCCGGCCTTCATGCCGTCCTTGTCGATGGCGGCGATGTTGGACGTCAGCCCGATCACGACGTTGTGGCCCATGACGTTCTTGGCCATCTTGCCGCTGTGCTTGAGCTTGATGGTGAAGGTCTTGCAGCTTTTGCTGATATCGATATTGGCGACGTTGAATTTCATTGCGTCGCTGCCCTCGATGCTGGTCGAGCAGGTGGCGGCGGCGAATGCGCACGGCGCCAGCACGCTCAGGGCTGCGGCGACGAGGAGTTTACGGGTCAGGGATGTGCGGATCATGGACATGTCTCGATGTGGGGAAGTCAGTGTCACTCTAGCCACGTCAACGTAATGTCAGGTGCATTTGCTGTCCATGACACAGGTCATGGGCAGGCCATCAATTCAGGGCAATGCGGATCGCCGCGGCAGCAGTCAGGGGTGCAAGGACCAAGGCCATGACGAGTCCCGCGCCCAGCATCAGCAGCGCTCCGCTCACGTCCAGCCCCTGTGCGCTGGCGGCAACGCTGCCGGCGCCAAATACAAGCACCGGCACGTACAACGGCAATGCCAGCAGCGCTACCAGGATGCCCGAGCGGCGCATGCCCACGGTCAGCGCAGCCACCACCGCGCCCAGCAAACTCAGCAGCGGCGTGCCCAGGGCCAGCGACGCCATCAGCACCGGCAGCTGGGCGTGCGGCAAATGCAGCAGTTCGGCCAGCAACGGGGCAAACACAAGCAACGGCAGGGCCGTCGTCGCCCAGTGCGTCAACGTGCGCACCAGTACCAGCCAGGCCAGCGGCACCGGAGCCAACATCCACTGTTCCAGCGAGCCATCCTCGGCATCGCCGCGGAACAAGGTGTCCAGCGACAGCAATCCCGACAGCAAGACGGCAACCCAGAGCACGCCGGCGGCCACTTTCGACAGGGTGTTGGCTTCGCTGCCCAGCGCCAGCGCGAACAGCACCACCACCAGCAGCGCAAACAGCGCCGGTTGCAGGGCATCGCCGCGACGACGCCACAGCAGGCGCACGTCGCGGACGATCAGGGCGCGCGCGGCCGAGCGCATCATGTCGAGCGCGCCAGGGTCAGCAAGCGGGTGCGTACCGGCGGCGCGGCGTACGCGCCGTGGGTGGTGACCAGTGCCGCGCCGCCATCGCGCAAATGCGCCTGCACCATGCGGTTGACCAATTCGATGCCGGCCAGGTCAAGGTTTGCGTAGGGCTCGTCGAGCAGCCACAGCGGCGCCGGCGACAACCACAGCCGCGCCAGCGACAGGCGTTTTTTCTGGCCTGCGGAAAGCTGCCGCGCCAGTGCGTCCTGATATCCGGAAAGCCCGACCACGGCCATCGCCCCATCAGGCGATTGCGTCGTCCGACGCCCTTGCAGGCCGCACAGGAAGGCCAGGTTTTCCAACGCAGTGAGGTCGGCCTTCAGCGCCGGCAAGTGGCCAAGGTAGGCCATGGTTTGCGCGCGCAACACCGCGTCGGCACGACGGCCATCGATGTCGATGTCGCCGGCATCGGCGCGCAGCAAGCCGGCCACGACCCGCAGCAAACTTGTCTTGCCGGCGCCATTGTCGCCTTGCACCAGCAATGCCTCGCCCGGCTGCACCGTAAAATCCAGCGGGCCAAATACGAGCGCGTCGTTGCGTGCAAAGCACAGGCCGCGGGCGACCAGCAGCGCAGGTGGGGCAGGCAGGACCTCGGGCATCAAACGGCAATCCACGGCGGCGCGGCCGCAATGTGGCTATTTTAGCCAGTCGATGTGCTCGTCGTGCTCGAATCCGCCCGGCCGCGAAGCATCCATGCGCAGACGGATGGGCGTATTACGCGTCCACCACAGCGTGCCCAGTTGGCCGAACTGGCGCGACAAGGCGTCAAATGCCGCCTGCTCAAGTCCGATCACCACCCAGCTCGGTTCGCGCCAACTGCGGTTTGGCGCCGACGCGAACGCCGGGCAAAACGGCTGGCCCGTGGCGATCAGTGCATCGTGCAGGGCGCGGTCGGCGTTGCGATTGGCCGTCTCGGTGCGCGTGACCGAATACGGATTCCACGCCGACAGCAAGCCGAAGGTTTTGGCATCGTCATGCAACAATTCCAGTGCCGGCACCGGCAGGCCGATATGCAGGTCGTGCCAGTCGCCTTCGTGCTGCCAACTGTAGTCGGCCCCAAGGTAGGCGTGGGCAAGTTCGGAAATCGACGCTTGGCCGACGATGGCGGGAGGGTGGGTCATCGGTACGATGTTTAACCGATACGCATGTGTCCGTAAACTGCCCGATGCGCATTTTGCGTTTTGCCGGACGAATCGACCATGCCGCGTATCGAAACCAAGCTGCCGAAGGTTGGCACCACGATCTTCTCCGTGATGTCGCAACTCGCCGTCGAACACGGCGCCGTCAACCTCGGCCAGGGATTTCCCGACTTTTCCGTACCGCAGCGTCTGGTCGACGAGCTCGATCGCGCCATGCGTGCCGGTCACAACCAGTACGCGCCGATGACGGGTGTTGCGGTGTTGCGCGAGGCCATCGCCCACAAGACCGAACGCGTCTACGGCTACCGGCCGGACGTGGATAGCGAGATCACCGTGACCAGCGGTGCGACCGAGGCGATCTTCAACGCCATCCACGCCGTGGTCAGGGCCGGCGATGAGGTGATCGTGCTCGATCCGGCGTATGACTGCTACGAACCGGCCATTGACCTGGCCGGTGCGCGCGCCGTGCACGTCGCGCTGGATCCGCGCACGTTTGCGCCGGACTGGCGGCGGGTCAAGGACGCGATCACGCCCAGGACGCGGATGTTGATGATCAACAGCCCGCACAATCCATCGGGCGCGATGCTGTCGGCACGCGACATGGACGTGGTTGCCGACCTGCTGCGCGGCACGGACATCGTGCTGCTGTCGGACGAGGTCTATGAGCACATCGTGTTCGATGGTGCACGCCACGAGTCCGTGTTGTTGCATCCGCAACTACGCGAACGAGCGTTTGTCATTTCAAGTTTCGGCAAGACCTACCATTGCACTGGCTGGAAGATCGGATACTGCATCGCGCCGCCTGCAATGAGTGCGGAATTCCGCAAGGTGCACCAGTACAACGTGTTCTGCACGTTCAGCCCCGCGCAACATGCGTTTGCCGCCATGCTCGACGCCGAGCCTGCGCACTACGAGCAACTTGGCGCCTTCTACCAAGGCAAGCGCGACGCCTTCCGCACACAGTTGCTGAGCACAAGACTCAAGCCGTTGCCGGTGGCGGGCGGCTACTTCCAGCTGGTCGATTATTCGGCGATCAGCGACCTCGACGATCTGGCGTTCTGTCGCTGGTTGACGATCGAAAAAGGGGTCGCCGCGATCCCGCTGTCGCCGTTCTATGATGTTGCGCCGCAAGGCCAGCGGCTGGCGCGATTGTGCTTTGCCAAGAATGCGGCAACCCTGGATGCGGCGATCGAGCGGCTGCAACGGCTGTAGATGCAGTATTTTCGCGGCGTCGCCCAAGCCGCGCGCTTAATCCATCGCGCCATCGTGATCATCGGTTCATCGCCCGCGGCTTAGGTCGCCCTTACGGATCATCGACATGCAAGACCTGCGCATTTCCCTCGTCCAGGGCGCCACGCGCTGGCACGATCCTGCCGGCAACCGCAGCTATTACGGCGAACTCATCGCGCCGCTGCACGGCGCCACCGACCTGGTGCTGCTGCCGGAAACATTCACCAGCGGCTTCAGCAACGATGCCATCGACCAGGCCGAGACCATGGAGGGTGCGACGGTCCAATGGATGCTTTTGCAGGCGCAAACATTGCAAGCGGTGGTGGCGGGCAGCGTGCAGCTGCGCACGACTGAAGCAGCGGGCCCATCGCGGGTCTTCAACCGCATGCTGTGGGCCACGCCCGACGGCGCCTTGCAACACTATGACAAGCGCCATCTGTTCCGTTACGCAGGCGAGCACCAGCGTTATGCCGCCGGCAATGGGCGCCTGACGGTGGAATGGAAAGGCTGGCGCATCAATCCGCTGGTCTGCTACGACCTGCGCTTCCCGGTGTTTGCCCGCAACCGTTTTGATGTGGAATGCAAGGACGCGCTGGATTTTGACCTGCAGCTGTATGTCGCCAACTGGCCATCGGCGCGCGCCTACGCGTGGAAAACGCTGTTGCGTGCACGTGCGATCGAGAACCTGTGTTTTGTCGCCGGCCTGAATCGTGTCGGTACCGATGGCAACGGCCTGCATTATTCCGGAGACAGCGCAGTAATCGACTTCCTCGGCCAGCCGATCAGCGAATGCGGCGATGGCGAGATCGTGGTGACCACGACGTTGCCGGCGGGCGAACTCAAGGCGCATCGGCAACGCTTCCCGGCGATGCTCGATGGCGATGCGTTCACGCTTTCGCAGGCCGGGACGACGTCGATCCCGGAGTGAGGCGGCATCGCCGGCGCGCCGACCAGCACTGTCGTCACCGCTGGTTACGACGTTGGCGGCAACACTGCCCGGGTGTATTCAACCAGGACATGTCATGACCGATTTACCGCAACGCGTGTATAGCCAACAAGCCGACATCGACCGAATCGAATCATGGGTCACGCAATTGCCCGGCGAAGCCCGGGTCGTGGTCGAGCTGGCGGACGGGGTGCGCGTGGAAGGGGTGGTGGCGGTGCGCCCCACGGTCCAGCAATTTCGCGATGCCAACGGCGGCGAGGGCGTCAATGCCCGGGCGCGGATCGATGATGCCCGTGGCCAAGCGCATTACCTGTGGCTGGATGGCATCGTCGATGTGCGTCGCACCGACATGATGAGTGGTGCTGCGTCCTCGAAATGATCGGCGCTACTTGACGAAGTTGACTTCCAGCGACGTGTAGAACGGGCTGCGCGGTGGTGCAAACAGGGTTTTCCCGCGGCTGTGGCGTTCCACGCACAGCGCCAGCGGCGAGTCGCCGCGACGCCAGGTTTCGGCGACCTGTCCGTTGCCGTCAAGGCGCATCACCACCACGAAATCCTCGAGGCGTGCGGTGGCTTGATCCGTCGCACACGCCTTCACGGCCGTGTCTAGAAACGCGCGCTGGATGATCAGCGTCGACTCCTTGATGGACACATCCATCGATGCCTCGTCGGTGTCGGCCAGTGCCTTGGCGGCCGCGTAATCGAGCGCCGTGGCCGCATGCAAAGGCGCGGCAAGCAGTGGCAAGGCAAGCAGCAGGCAGGCAAGCAGCCATCCGCCGCAAACTGGAAGGATTTTCATCGTGCTGGCCTCAACGGTTGCCGCCGCGATTGCCGCCACCCGGGCCACGGTTGCCGCCGGGACGCGGACCTGCCGGACGCGGACCACGTGGGCCCGCGGGACGGTTGCCAGGCGGACGCGGACCGCGCGCGGGGCCGTCCGGACGATTGCCGGCCGGGCGGGGAGCACGCGGTTTGTCGTAGGGATTGAAGCTGCCGGGGTTGGCATGGTCGGACGGAAACACCGGCGCGTTGCCGGGGTGGCCGTAAGGGCGCGGGGCACGCTGGCCCTGGCCACCACCGGGACCGCGCGGGCCGCGTTCGCCACCCGGCGCGCTGGAGCCGCGATCGTTGCGTCCCTGGTAACCGCCGCCACCCGCAGGACGCGGACCGCCGGGGCCGCGCGCGCCGCCCGGACGGGCACCCGCGGGCTTGGCGCCGTACGGGCTGCGCGGACCACGTGGACCATCGGGATTGCGATGCCCGCTGGGGCCGGTGTCGACGCCATCGGGCACGTACCAGGTGCGCATCGCGGCGGGATTGTCGTTGCCGCGCTGCTCGCCCGGACGCATGTTCTGGCCCTGCTGGCGTGGACCCTTGGTCTTGAACGGGTTCTGCGACTGCTTGGCGGCGGCCTCGCCGCTGACCGTCAGGCCAGCATGCTTGCGCGGCGCGCCGCGACGGCCGCGGTCTTCGCGGACGTTGTCGAAGCGGCGCAGCTCGCGGCCTTCATCGGCAGTGCTATGGCCGCCGACATAGCCGTGGGAGCGGGGTTGGCCGGCAACCTGCACGGTCGATTTGGAGGCCTTGCGCTGGCCGATCACCGGCTGCAGCGTCAACGCCGGCGGCGGACCTTCCTCCAGCTTCAATTCGCGGCGCAAGGTTTCGACTTTCTCGTCGGACAATTCCTGCGATTGCCCACGCAGCAGCGGCTGCGGCAATTCGACCGAGCCGTAGCGCGCGCGCTTGAGGCGGCTGACCTGGCAGCCCTGCGACTCCCACAGCCGGCGTACTTCGCGGTTGCGGCCTTCCTTCAGCAGCACCTGGAACCATTCGTTGGAATCGGTGCCGCCGATCCGCTTGATGTCGTCGAACTTGGCCGGGCCGTCCTCGAGCGCGACGCCGCGACGCAGGCGGTCGACGATCTTCTCCGACACGGTGTCCTCGCCCTCGGGCGCGCGCACGCGGCACACGTATTCGCGTTCGACCTCGAAGGAGGGATGCATCATCGCGTTGGCAAGTTCGCCGTCGGTGGTCAGCAGCAGCAGGCCGGTGGTGTTGATGTCCAGGCGGCCGATCGCGATCCAGCGCGCGCCCTTCAATGCCGGCAGCGCCTCGAAAATGGTCGGCCGGCCTTCGGGATCCTCGCGCGTGGTGACTTCACCTTCGGGCTTGTTGTAGATCAGTACCCGCGACGGGTCGGTCAGCGCGCTGGCGACGAACACCTTGCCATCGAGTTCGACGCGATCGCCGCCCTTGATGCTCATGCCGGTCTGCGCGAGCTCGCCATTGACCTTGACCAGGCCATCGGCGATGCGCTGTTCAAGCGCGCGGCGCGAGCCCAGCCCGGCCTGCGCCAGCACCTTGTGCAGGCGCTCTTCCAGGCGCGGGGCCTCGCTGGTTTGTTCGGTGCCGCGCTTCAGGGTCAGTTTGCGGCCGTCTTTTTGTAGCTCACTCATGTCGTGCTCCGGGTGCTGTCGCCGTCGTCGGCGAGGGCAGGTGTGTTCGACGCGTCTTGCGAGGGGTCGGTGTCGGGAAGGTCCGTGTCGAGGGTGTCCTCGTGCGCGGTGTCGTCTGTATCGGGGTGCACATCAATGTCGCTGTCGGCATCGGCATCGGCATCGGCGGATGCGGCTGCGACGTCATCATCGGCATCCTGGTCGGCGGCCTCGGCGTCGCTCGGGGCAGCGCCGTCCATTGCCAGATCTCCTAACGGCAATGCTTCGCCGGGAAGCTTGCCGTCGAATCGCAGCTGCGGGTCGAGTTCGCCAAAATCCTTGAGTTCGGACAGCGGCGGCAATTCATCTAGGCGCTTGAGTCCAAAATAATCGAGGAAACCCTTGGTGGTACCCAGCAATTCCGGGCGGCCTGGTACGTCGCGATGGCCAACGACGCGGATCCACTCGCGCTCTTCCAACGCCTTGATGATGTTGCTGTTGACCGCGACGCCGCGCACCTGTTCGATCTCGCCGCGCGTGATCGGTTGGCGGTAGGCGATCAGCGCCAGTGTCTCCAGGGTGACGCGCGTGTATTTGGTCTGCCGCTCGGTCCACAGCCGCGCCACCCAGGCGTGCACGTCGGCCTTGACCTGGAAGCGCCAGCCCGAAGCCAGTTCGACCAGTTCCACGCCACGATCTTCGCAGTCGGCCTGCAGGGCTTCGAGCGCCTGCGCGATGCTGTCGTCGGGTGCCGGTTCGTCAAGCGGGAACAGGCCCTGCAGTTGCACCAGCGTCAGCGGCTGGTTGGCGGCGAGCAGGGCGGCCTCGACGATGCGTTTGATGAGGAGTGTCTGGTCCATAAGCCGGGTCGGAATCACTTCAGTATGTTTTTGTTTTGCCCCATTTGAAAACAAGGGCGATGGGGAGTTTTCTTTTCTGCCTAGGAGCAGCGGGGCGAAGTTCAACGGCAAATCCCCCCGTCGCCGGCCGCACAATCGCCGCGCCTTGTTTGCAGGGCGGGCACGCCTTTCATTTGCAACGCATCTTCAAGCGTGGCCATCGTCATTGGCCGCGTCATCGTCATCGTCGAACTCACTCGATAGCGCCAGCGGGGTGTCATCACCATCGCGTGTCGCCAGCGACTTGATGTAGATCGGTGCCAGCGAGGCTTCCTGCACGATGTCGAGCAATTGCTCCTTGGCCAGTTCGAGGATCGACAAAAACGTGACGACCACGCCGAGCTTGCCTTCGCGCGCGTCGAACAGGGACTCGAAGCGATGGAACTTGCCGTCTTCCAGTCGCGTCAGCACCTCGCCCATGCGCTGGCGCACGCTGAGTGCGTCGCGCCTGATGGCGTGGCCGGTGAACAACTCGGCACGCTTGAGTACATCGTGCAGGGCCAGCAGCATCTCGCGCAGGTCCACTTGCGGCGGCAGTTTGGTGCTGGCGCGCTCTGGCAGGAATGCCGCCGCCGGCGTGGTGTCGCGATCCTGCCGGGGCAGGGTGTCGAGGTCTTCGGCGGCCTGCTTGAAGCGCTCGTATTCCTGCAGGCGGCGCACCAGGTCGGCGCGCGGGTCGCCTTCCTCGTCGTCGGCCAGCACGGCGCGCGGCAGCAGCATGCGCGACTTGATCTCGGCCAGGATCGCGGCCATCACCAGGTATTCGGCGGCCAGTTCGAAGCGCATCTCATGCATCACGCCGATGTACTCGACGTACTGGCGGGTGATCTCGGCGACCGGGATGTCGAGGATGTCGAGGTTCTGGCGACGGATCAGGTACAGCAGCAGGTCGAGCGGGCCTTCGAAGGCATCAAGGATGACTTCCAGCGCGTCGGGCGGGATGTACAGGTCCTGCGGGATCTGCAGCACGGCTTGGCCATGCACCACGGCCAGCGGCATTTCCTGCTGCTGGGGATGCAAGGGAACCAGGCTGTGTGGAGTCGCGTCGGACGCGGTGTGTTCGGTCATGCGGTCGTAGCCCCTCCGGGCCACACATCGGCGATGGGCGCGCGGCAGGCCGCGGCCGGGTTGCAGCATTGCGGCGAGGGAAGTCGCCAGTCGGAACAGGTGGGCTGCCGGACGCCACATTCGATTCACGCCGCGCGATGGTTGCGGTGGGAAACGGGGAAAGATCGTCGGGCTGGGGCGGATGGGGGCAGCGATTCGGGCGTCTGGTGCGACGTGCCGCTGCGTTCCGACCACGAACTGGGCTTCAGGGTACGGCCTCGCACAGACCGTGTCCAGCATGCGGCTGAATGCACGATCGCTACAATCCGCGCTGACATCATTTCAGGCGGTACGACCATGTGGTATGCGATCGAAGGCCATGACGGGGATGACGTGCTCGCGCTGCGCCAGCAGGCACGTGCGCAGCACCTGGCGCGCCTGACTGAGTTGCGCGATGCGGGCCGCCTGCTGCTGGCCGGACCATGCCCGGCCATTGATGCCGAAGATCCCGGCCCGGCGGGCTTCAGCGGCAGCATCGTGATCGCCGAGTTCGATTCGCTCCCCGATGCGCAGACATGGGCGGATGCCGATCCTTATGTCTCGGCCGGCGTTTATCGTCGGGTCGACGTGCGACCGTTCAAGCTCGTGCTGCCATGACGCTGCCCGCAGCACTGCCACGCCAGGCGCGCGTCGCCGCGATTCGCGCCGCATTGCAACAGGCGTTTACGCCATCCGTCCTTGAGGTGCGCGACGACAGCCACCGTCACGCTGGCCACGCCGGCGCCCGTGACGGGCGCGGCCACTTCAACGTGGTCATCGTCAGCGATGCCTTTGTCGACCTGTCATCACTGGCCCGGCACCGCGCCGTTTATGCCGCACTGGGCGACCTGATGACGACCGATATCCATGCCCTGTCGATCCAGGCCAGCGCAGCAGGCACGCCTTGAAAAGCAGGCCCTGACGAATGTCCTGACACGCATGCCCTGACAATCGCGTCCTGACGATAGGGTTGCCTGCCGAACGCGCGACAGCTTGAACACATCGAAATGCGCGTCGGTCGCGGCATTTTCATAGCGAGGCAAGCGGCCGGCTTCCGCGAACACGCACGTACATACATATATAAGCGACTCAGGAGACTGCGACTCTGGACAGGCGCAGCGGCGTGCGCGCCGAAGTCAAACCGATGCTGCAATGCAGCATGCGTGGAGCGTGTCCTTTCGCTGTTTTCCCGCTGTTTTCCGCTATTTTCCTGGCTTCTCGCGCGTTGCCTCCAGGGGCGGAACACATTCTTTACACAGCTCCATGAAAACGTTTACAGTCCGTCACGATCAGGAGTGGTCGGGGAGGGTGGGTGAACATCACGATCAAAGACGTCGCGAAGCAGGCCAATGTCTCGGTGGCGACCGTGTCGCGCGCGTTGAACGGACACGAGAACGTTGCCGACGCAGTGCGCAAGCGCGTCATTGAGGTCGCCAACCAGCTGCGTTACAGCCCCCATCACGCTGCACGCAGCCTCAGCAGTCGTCGCACCCACACGATCGGGGTGGTGTTGCCTGACCTGTATGGCGAATTTTTCTCCGAGCTGATGCGCGGCATCGACCATGTGGCCCGCGAACGCGGCCTGCATTTGCTGGTGTCCAGCTACCAGGGCAATCCCGAGGAGCAGGGCGCTGCGCTGCGGGCGATGCGTGGGCGCGTTGACGGCTTGCTGGTGATGTCGCCGTTCGTCAATGACACCGAAATCCTGCGCGACAACCTCAACCCGGCGATGCCGTCGGTACTGATGAACAGTTGTCTTCCCGGGGGCGGGCATGCCGCGATCAGTGTCGATAGTTATGGCGGTGCGCGGGCGATGGTGCGGCACCTGATTGATGTCGGCCATCGCCGCATTGCCTTCATTGCAGGCCCCGCCAACAACTTCGATGCCGCCGAACGCCTGCGCGGCTATCGCGATGAACTGGCCGAACAATTGCCCGGCGCGCAGGCGTGGATATTGCAGGGCGATTTCGACGAGGCGTCCGGCCATCGTGCCGGCGGCGAGTTGCTTGCGGCCAAGCGTCGGCCAGACGCGGTGTTTGCGGCCAACGACATGATGGCGCTGGGCTGCCTGTTTGCGCTCAACCAGGCGGGTTTGCAGGCGCCTCGCGACATCGCCATCGCCGGTTTCGACGACATCCCGTTTGCGCGCTACGTCCACCCCTCGTTGACCACGATGCGCGTGGATATCGCCGAACTCGGTGGTCGTGCGCTGCGCCTGCTGCTCGACAACCTTGCAAAAGATGGCGCGCCGTCGAGCGTGGATCGCGCGCCCTTGGCGCCGCAGCTGATGGTGCGCGATTCGAGCGTCGACCGGCACGCGAAACGCGGCATTGCCAAGGCTTCGTGATGTTCGCGGCAAAAATGAAAATCAGCAGTCAGTGAATGCATGTCAAGAGTAGAGATGATCGTTGTTCCATGTTGATCACCCTGGGAGGGGAAACGCCATGACGTCCAAGTATCAAGCAACAAGCCGGCACAACCGCACGCTGCTGGCGTGCGCATTGGCGAGCTGCATGCTCGTGGCGGTCCCCCAGGTGTTCGCGCAATCCACCGCCGCGACCATCCGTGGACAGGTATCCGCCGACGCAGCCCCCGCAAGCGGCGCCACCGTCACCGCCACCAACCTGGCCACGGGCCTGACCCGCAGCGTGCAGTCATCGAGCAGCGGCAGCTATTCGGTCGCCGGCCTGCCACCAGGCGCGTACCGTTTGGACGTCACCGCAAACGGCCAGACAAGCTCGCAGAACCTGACCGTGCAGATCGGCCAGACCGTGACTTTGAACGTGGGCGTCGGCGGCGTGGCTGAAGCCGCACCGACAGGCGCGGCGACCGACTTGGCGACCGTCACGGTCACCGCACCTGCGATGGTCGAGAGCAAGACCTCGGAAGTCGCGACCTATGTGTCGCAAAAACAGATCCAGGCGCTGCCGCAGGCATCGCGCAACTTCCTGGCATTTGCCGATACCGTGCCAGGAATGATTTTCGAGACGGGTGCGGACGGCACCAGCAAATTGCGCAGCGGCGCGCAGAGCTCCAACGGAATCAACGTGTTCATCGATGGCGTCGGGCAGAAGAACTACGTGCTCAAGGGAGGCATCAGCGGGCAGGATTCATCCAGTGGCAGCCCCTTCCCGCAGTTGGCCATCGGTGAATACAAAGTCATTACCTCGAATTACAAAGCCGAGTACGACCAGATCAGCAGTGCAGCGGTCACGGCCGTCACCAAATCCGGCACCAATGAATTCGAAGGCCACTTCTTCTGGGACTACACCAACGATGACTGGCGCAAACCCACCTTTGATGAGGAGAAGAGCAACCGGGACAAAGTGCCCTCCAAGGAAGAACAGTACGGCGCGGCGTTTGGTGGGCCGATCGTGCAGGACAGATTGTTTTTCTTCGTGACCTATGAGGCCAAGGAAATCAACCGTCCGCGCACGGTGAAGTTCGGCACCAGCAACGTCAACCCGGCTTACGTCACACCAGAGTTGCTTTCCTACCTCGGACCGACAAACGCAGCGTTCAAGCAGGACAATTATTTCGGCAAGTTGACCTGGCAGGCGGGCGACAACCATTTGGTCGAGTTGTCCGCCAAAAAGCGCTCGGAGGAAGAGATCACCAACGTTGGCGATGGCCCGAACACGCCGAGCTACGGGACCAGCAAGGGCAACGACAGCACTCGTGTCGACTTGCGGTGGCAATGGAGCGGGGCCAACTGGCTCAACGACCTGCACCTGACGTCCGAGGATGATTTCTGGAATCCGCGGCCGATCACCATGGGTCCCGGCCGGTCGATCCGTTCAACCCTGGTCAACACCAACGATGGAGACACCCTGCTCAACCTGGGCGGAGGCCCGGATTACCAGAACAAGGGGCAGAAGGGCCAGTCGTTGCAGGATGATTTCACCTTTACCGGACTCGACGGCCACACCATGAAGATGGGTGTCAAATACAAGTCGGTGAAGATCGAGGCCCTGGAACAGCAGCCCTACAATCCGTTGTTCCGCTACGATCTTGGCGAGAATATCGATGACGGGCGCACCGCCATCGCGGACTTCATTCCGTGGCGTGTTGAGTTCGGTGCTCCGTTGCCGGGTATCGGCGATCGCAGCATCACCTCCCGCAACAAGCAGTTCGGCATCTACCTGCAGGACGATTGGGAAGTCAACGACAAGCTGATCCTGAATCTCGGCCTGCGATACGACTACGAAGAAACCCCTGGCTATGAGAACTACGTAACCGATCCGGCCTTGGCAACGACGCTGCGAAACTGGACCAACATCCATGGGCCCAATGTCGATTACAACATCGAGGACTACATCAGCACGGGCAGCAACCGCAAAGCCGACAAGGACAATTGGGCGCCGCGGCTGGGTTTCTCCTATGACCTGTTCGCCGACCAGCGGCACGTGATCTTCGGCGGCATCGGCCGGTCCTACGACCGCAACCTGTTCGACTACCTCGCAGTCGAGCAGTCGAAGGCGACATTCCCCCGATATACCTACTTCTTCGGCACGACCGATCACCCGTGTGCCCCGGGTGTGGTGAACTGCGTTGCCTGGGACCCGGCCTATTACGACTCGAACAACCTGTATTCGCTGGTGGCGGCCAATCCAAACCTCGGTTCCGAGGTCAACATGATCAAGAACGACCTGAAAACCCCATATTCGGACCAACTCAGCTTCGGAATGCGCAATACGCTTACTGTCTGGGGACATGACTGGAACACGTCGGCGACATTTGCACATATCCGCAGCTATGACGGCATCGTGTTTTCGCTCGGGAACCGCTGGCCTGATGGCAGCTTCCGCAATCCGGCCGTGCCCGGCGCGACCTGGGGCAGCCAGCCTTGGGGTTTCCCGGTGCCTGGCTACGGGAATCTGTTGCTTGCCGACAACGGCATCGAGACCAAGCTCAACCAGTTGCTCTTGTCGATCGACAAGCCCTATACCAATAGTTCGCCATGGGGCGTGACCATCGCCTACACCTATAGCGATGCGAAGGAAAATCGCCTCAATGCTGCACAGAACGATGAGCACTACAACTTCGATTACCCAAGCCTGGACGGACTCCGCTTCATTACATCCGTGGGTGTTCCAAAGCACCGCCTTGTGGCGACCGCGTTCGGTGATTTCTGGGGGATGACACTGTCCAGCAAGTTGACCCTGGCCAGCCCGAACCCGAAGGATTCGACCAATTGCCGCGACACGACCAGTTTCGACAATTGCTTCTTCGATTCGTTCATCCCCGATGGCAACGTCGGGTTCAAGCAGTTTGACGTTGCCGTGCAGAAGTCGTGGGACACGGGCACCGCATTCAGGATGTACGTGCGCGGTGACGTGTTCAACGTATTCAACTGGAAGAATTACACCGACTACGACAACTGGCGTGGTGATCCGGTCAATGCCAATCCGAATTTCGGCAACCGCAATGGCAACGGTACGATCTGGCCACCGCGCATGTTCAAGCTGTCGTTCGGCATGGACTGGTGATGCAGGGCTGCTGATAATACGACTGGCCGTCTTTTGCAGGGCGGCCAGTTTTTTGCAATCGCAAGAGAGGTTTTCCAGTCCCATGCGCCACAGCCGCTTCCGTTCCATCCTCGTCCTGTGTTCTGTTTCGATACTGTTGTCGCTGGCCGCATGCAAGAAGATCGACGAACCCAGCGCGCCTGCGGTTTCGCAGCCGCAGGTGCAACAGCCGGTCGTATCCGCGCCTTTACCAGCGCCGGAAGCGGAACAGCAGGCCGCGACGCAACCGCCGCCATTGCCGCCGTTGTTCAAGGACATCGAGAAGCGCACGTTCCAGTTTTTTTGGGACACCACAAACGAAGTCAACGGGATGACCCCGGATCGCTTTCCATCGCGACCCTTCGCCAGCATCGCGTCGATCGGATTCGCGTTGACGGCCTATCCGATCGGCATCGAGAACGGCTGGATCAGCCGGCGCCAGGCGGTCGACCGCACCCTGGTCACGCTGAAGTTTTTCCGCGACGCAAAGATGGGCCCGCAGAAGGAAGGACGTAGCGGCTACCACGGGTTCTATTACCACTTCCTCGATATGCAAAAAGGCCAGCGTTACGAGCCGTGGGTGGAATTGTCGAGCGTGGACACCGGCCTGCTGATGCTGGGTATCTTGTTTACGCAAAGTTATTACGACCATGACGACCCGCGCGAGCAGGAAATCCGCGAGATCGCCGATACCCTGTACAAGCGTGTTGACTGGCCGTGGCTGCAGGCGCGTCCGCCGCTGATTTCGATGGGTTGGTATCCGGAAGCCGGATTCATCGAGCATGACTGGGCCGGATACAACGAGGCGATGCTGGTCTACATCCTTGCGCTGGGCTCGCCGACCCATCCGATCCAGCCGGATGCCTGGACCGCCTGGACCAGCACGTATGACAAGGGCTGGGGTGAGTTCGAGGGCCAGGAGTACCTGAGTTTCGCGCCACAATTCGGCCATCAGTACAGCCAGGTGTGGATCGATTTCCGCGGGATCCAGGACGAGTACATGCGCAACCGCGGCATCGATTATTTCGAGAACAGCCGCCGCGCGACCTATGCCCAGCGCACCTATGCCATCGAAAACCCGATGAAGTGGAAAGACTACGGTGACAACGTCTGGGGCCAGACGGCCAGCGACGGCCCGCAGCGCACCGTGCAGGAATACAACGGCGAACAGCGCGAATTCCGCCATTACAGTGCCCGCGGCGCGGGCCTGCGCGATGCCTATGACGACGGCACCATTGCCCCGACAGCCATCGTCGGCTCGCTGGTGTTTGCCCCCGAGATCGTGATCCCGGCGACCGAGGCGATCCACAAGCGTTACGGCGATTACCTGTATTCCAGCTACGGGTTCCTTGACGCCTTCAACCCGAGCTTCAACTACGACATCCCGTTGAAAACCGGTCGACTGGTGCCCGACAAGGGCTGGGTGGCGAGTGACTACATCGGCATCGACCAGGGCCCGATCCTGGCCATGATCGCGAACTACCGCAATGAGTTCGTCTGGACGGTGATGAAGCGAAACCCCTATATCCGCGTCGGCCTTGAACGCGCGGGATTCACCGGCGGTTGGCTCCTGGAAGCGCAAAAGAGCGATGCCAGGGTCGACAAGGCTGAACCCAAACCGGAATCAAAAGTGAAAGACGACAAGCCGGCGGGGAAAGCCCGCAAGACACCCGCCACGGCGATGCAATCGACCGTGACAAGCCGCCAGTACGGGCGCGTTGCGCGACTGGATCGATGCAACGTGGGTTGGGGCCGTCGTGGCAGTAAGCTGTCGGCATGCGAACAGGTTGCGTGATCCACGGCCGTGTGGCGATGGAGAGGTCTTCATGGTCGCGTGCGGCCCTGGTTACCCTTCTGGTGCTGGCGTCGTGTGCCTGCACGCGCCAGCAGGACAGCCGCGAGACCGTCAAGCTCTGGGTGATGGGTTACGAGGGCGAGGTCGTCGCACAGCTGTTGCCGGAGTTCGAACGACGCAACCCCGGCATCCATGTCGATTTGCAGCAGATGCCGGTGCTGTCGGCGCACGAAAAATTGCTGACGGCATTCGCCGGCAACTCACTGCCCGATGTGACGCCGATCGGCAACACATGGATTCCGGAATTCGCCGCGCTTGATGCGCTGGAACCATTGGACGACGAAATCGCCGCGACGCCGGGTTTCAATGTTGATGATTTCTATCCCAACGTGTGGGACAGCGGCGTCATCGACGGCAAGGTCTACGCGGTGCCCTGGTATGTCGAAACTCGGCTGCCGTTCTATCGCGTCGACTTGCTGCATCGGGCAGGCATCGACACGCCTCCGGTCAACTGGGATGAATGGCGCACGGCGATGGCGGCGGTAAAGCGCGAGGTCGGGCCGACGCGTTACGCACTCCTGCTGCCGCTCAATGAGTTCGAGCCGCTGCTGAACCTGGCCATCCATGATCCCCTGCTGCGCGACGGCGGACGTTATGGAAATTTCCGCAGTGCCGGCTTCAGGCGCACGCTGGCGTTCTACAAGGAAATCTTCGACAAGCAATGGGCGCCGCGCGTGGCCAATACGGCGATTTCCAATGTCTGGGATGAATTCGGCAACGGTTATTACACCTTCTACATCAACGGCCCATGGAACATCGCCGAGTTCAAAAAGCGACTGCCCCAATCATTATCGAGCTCATGGATGACGATGCCGCTGCCCGGCCCGGATGGTCCGGGGGCATCGGTCGCCGGCGGCACCAGTTTCGTCGTGTTCCGCAGCTCACTGCACAAGGCCGCCGCGTGGAAATTGATCGTGTACCTGTCCTCGCCGCAGGTCCAGGCCACGTTCCATGGGCTGACCGGTGACTTGCCGCCGCGGCGTTCGCCCTGGCAAAACCCGTTGCTGGCCAATGATCCCTATGCCCGTGCATTTCGCGACCAGCTCGAACGCGCGCTGCCGACGCCAAAAGTCCCGGAGTGGGAACGCATCGCCACCGAGCTGCGACTGATCGGCGAGCAGGTCGCCAACGACCGGATGACGGTGGACGAGGCCGTGGTCGAACTGGATCGGCGCGCCGACAATATCCTCGAGAAACGCCGCTGGATGCTCGATCAAAAGCGCGTCGAGGCGTCGCCGTGAAGCTGGCCATCAAACCCGGGATGAAACCGGCATTGGCCGGTTGGACGTTTGCGGCACCGGCGTTGATGGTGATCGCGCTGTTTTTCTTCCTGCCCGTGGTCGCTGCGCTGGCATTGAGCGTGACCGATTTCGATATCTACGCATTGGCCGATATCGACAACCTGCGTTTTGTCGGCCTCGACAATTACATCAACCTGCTGCACAACCCGCTGTTCTGGAAGACATTGGGCAACACGCTGTATTTCGTGGTTGTCGGGGTGCCGCTATCGATCGGTGTCTCGCTGGGAGCAGCGTTGTTGCTGCATTCCAAGCTAGGGAAATTCAAGGGGTTCTATCGCACGGCGTTCTTTGCACCGGTGGTAACGACGGTGGTGGCGGTGGCGGTGATCTGGCGCTATTTGTTCCATACGCGCTATGGACTGGTGAACTGGGGGCTGTCCCTGGCCGGCATCGACCCGATCGACTGGCTCGGCGATCCGCATTGGGCCATGCCGACGATCATCGTGTTCGCCGTGTGGAAGAACTTCGGCTACAACATGATCATCTTCCTGGCCGGATTGCAGTCGATCCCGGAGGATTTGTACGAGGCCGCGCGCATCGATGGCGCCGGATTGTGGAGGCAATTGCGCCACATCACCTTGCCGATGCTGGGGCCGGTGCTGCTGCTGGTCAGCATCCTCACCATGTCCGGATATTTCCAGCTCTTTGCCGAGCCCTACGTGATGACCCAGGGCGGCCCGCTGGAGAGCACCAAGAGCGTGCTTTACCTGATGTACGAGGAAGGTTTCAAATGGTGGAACCTGGGCAATGCGTCAGCGGTGGCGTTCCTGTTGTTCGTGCTGATGGCAACAGTGACCAGCGGGTTGCTGTGGTTTGCGCGCAGGAAGGGGGCTGAATGAGCATGCGGCGATCACTGCAGGCGTTCGCCATGCAGTCCGGACAACACGGCCGTCATCAGAGCCAAGCCGGGGATCCAGCGGCCACTGTCGCGGGACGACAGGGGATTCGCATTTCTGCTTTTGGGGAAATCACGCCTCATGGAATTACCGATGGAGTGCAGCCGGCGTGAACCAGCGTCTCGCCTCGGCAATCGTCAACGGCCTGTTGTTCGGGCTGGCTGCGCTGAGCATCGCGCCATTGCTGTGGATGCTGTCGGTATCGTTCATGCAAACCGGCGAGGCGACCCACTTCCCGCCGCCGCTGTTGCCGTCGGCGCCGACCTTGCACAACTACCACGAACTGTTCGCCAAGGCCGGAATGGGGCGCTACCTGTTCAACAGTTTCCTGGTGGCGACGTGCGTGACGCTGCTGTCGCTGTTGTTCAACACGATGGCCGGCTATGCCTTCGCGAAGTTGAAATTCGCCGGGCGCGAACAGACATTCCGGGTACTGCTGGCCGCGCTGGTGATCCCCGCGCAGGTGGCGATGATGCCGCTGTTCCTGTTGCTCAAGCAGATGGGGCTGGTGAATACCTATGCCGGCGCGATCGTGCCCGGCATGGCGGGGATTTTTGGGATTTTCCTGGTGCGCCAGTACGCGCGCTCGATCCCGGACGAACTGCTGGAGGCCGCACGGATCGATGGCGGGAGCGAATTGCGCATCCTGTTCCAGATCGTGCTGCCGGCGTTGAAGCCGATCATCGTTACGCTGGCGATCTTCAGTTTCCTTGGGGCATGGAACGATTTCATGTGGCCGTTGATCGTGCTGACCGATCAGGATTTGCAGACCTTGCCGGTGGCGTTGGCATCACTGTCGCGCGAGCACGTGCAGGACAACGAACTGATGATGGCAGGGTCGGTGGTGACCATCGTGCCGGTATTGCTGCTGTTCCTGGCCTTGCAGCGCCACTACATCCAGGGCTTGCTGCTGGGGAGCGTGAAAGGGTGAATGGCGGGTTCAACAAGCAGTTCGCTGCGGGCTTTCGGTTGGCGCCAAACGGAACAATGCGTTGGGTTTTTCCAGAATTCTTGCGGCCTGGTTTGCCGTGTTCGTCAAACAAGACCGATGTAGCAGGGGTTTCCCGGCCAGACCGGCGTGCCGCGATTATTCCAGTCCTTCGAGAAAGACGGGCAAGAGGGATTGGCGTGGGTCTGCTGGGCGTAGTGCTGCTTGCATCGACTGCGGCAAGCGCGCAGCAGGCCATTGGCCCCGGGCAGGTGCTCGATACTTTCAATGATGCGTCCGCGTGGCGCGTGGTCACCTCCAACCAGGTGGATGGTGCGCTGCGCGTGGTCAAGGGCGTCGAAGGCAACGCGCTTTGCCTGGATTACGATTTCAACGGCGTGTCGGGTTATGCGGGGATCCAGCGCGACCTGTCCCTGGACTATCCCGACAACTATGCGTTTTCATTCCGGCTGCGCGGTGATTCGCCGGCCAATGACCTGCAGATGAAGTTCGTCGATGCCAGCGGCGACAACGTCTGGTGGGTCAATCGGCCGAGCTACGATTTCCCCGCGCAGTGGACCGACGTGCGCTACAAGAAACGGCACATCGACAAGGCGTGGGGGCCGGGCACCGATCGCGTGTTGCGGCATAGCACCAAGCTGGAATTCACGATCTACAATCATGTCGGCGGAAAAGGCTCGGTGTGCTTCGACGCGCTGCGGTTGACGCCATTGGCCCGTGTGGACGACAGCCCATTGACTGCCAGCGCCACCGCTACGGGCGGCGCGGCGGCTGCGGTCGTCGATGGCGATCCCAGGACGGCATGGCTTGGTGCGGAAGGCGAACGCGTGGTCCTGGACCTTGGCAGCGTGCGGGAGTTTGGCGGCGTCACCCTGCACTGGCGCGATGGTGATTACGCCTCACGTTACCTCGTGCAGGTCTCCGATGACGGCCACGATTTCCGCGATGTGCGGACGGTCACGACGGGCAACGGTGGCAGCGACTGGATCGCATCGCCCGAATCCGAAGCGCGTTACCTCGCCGTCGTGATGCAGGCCGGGCCTACGCAGCGCTATGCGCTGGCCAGCGCCGAAATCGAACCGCTCGCGTTTGCCGTGACGCCCAATGACGTCATCAAATCCATCGCTGAACGCTCGCCGCGTGGCTGGTTTCCGCGCGGGTTCAGCGGTGAGCAGCCGTATTGGACCATCGTGGGCATTGATGGCGGCCTTGAGCAGGCACTGATTGGCGAGGACGGCGCGATCGAGGTCGCCAAGGGCGGCTTCAGCATCGAGCCGTTCGTGCGCATCGACGGCAAGCTCGTGGGCTGGGCCGACGTGCAGGCGACGCAATCACTGCAGGATGGCTACCTGCCGATCCCGAGCGTGGACTGGACGCACGACGCGTTTGCATTGCGCATGACGGCGTTTGCCGACGGTACGCCGCAACAGTCGCAGCTTCGCGCCCGCTACGCACTCGCCAACACCGGCGCAAAATCACGGCAATACAGCCTCGTCCTGGCGTTGCGGCCGCTGCAGGTCAATCCGCCGACACAGTTCCTCAGCACCATTGGTGGCGTCAGTGCGATCCATCAACTGGCGTTTGAAGCGCCGATGATGCGACCGGGTTACGAGGCCGGTGCATGGGCGGTCAATGGACGGCACGCGGTCGCGTTGTCGAAGGTGCCCACGCAAACCCTGGCAAGCAGCTTTGACAGCGGCATGATGGTCAGCCGCCTGGCGTCCGGCATTCCCGAAACCAAGGACACGGTGGACGATCCCACCGGGCTGGCGTCGGGAGCGATGGTCTACACCCTCACCCTTGCCCCGGGCGAAGTGTTCGAGGTTGACTGGCGTGCGCCATTGACCGGCAACATGGTGTCGGCGCGTGGCGCAGGTGCGGTCGATGTGCGCCAGCAGGCGGTCGCCGCGCAATGGCGCGACACACTCGATCGCGTCCACATCCAGGTACCCGCGCAGGGGCAGGCACTCATCGACACCCTGCGCACCGCCACCGCGCACATGCTGGTGTCGCGCATTGGTCCACGCCTGCAGCCCGGCACGCGCTCGTACTCGCGTAGCTGGATCCGCGATGGCGCGATGATCTCCGAAGGTTTGCTGCGCATGGGGCGCGAGGATGCCGTCCGCGACTACGTCAACTGGTATGCGCCCTACCAGTTCAAGGACGGCATGGTGCCTTGTTGTGTCGACGATCGCGGCAGCGATCCGGTTCCGGAGAACGACAGCCATGGCGAGTTGATCTTCAACATCGCCGAGCTGTACCGCTACGACGGCGACAAGGCCTTCCTGGCCAGGATGTGGCCGCATGTGCGCGGCGCATTCGAGTACATGGAACAACTGCGGCTCAGTGAACGCACGCAGGACAATCGCACGCGCAATCCGGCCTTTTACGGACTGATGCCGGCGTCGATCAGCCATGAGGGCTATTCGGCCAAGCCGGTGCATTCGTACTGGGATGATTTCTGGGCGCTGCGCGGCTACAAGGATGCGGTCGCGGTCGCGCAATGGCTCGGCAAGGCTGACGAGGCAACGCGATTCGCAGCATCGCGCGACCAGTTCCACGACGACCTTTACGCATCATTGCAGGCAGCGACGGCCGCGCATGGCATTGATTTCATTCCCGGCGCGGCGGAGCTTGGCGACTTCGATCCCACCTCCACCACCATCGCGTTGGCACCCGGTGGCGAGCAGGGCAGGTTGCCCGATGACCTGTTGCGCAACACCTTCGAGCGCTACTGGCGCGAGTTCGCGCAGCGCCGTTCCGGCGAGCGTGAGTGGAAGGACTACACGCCCTACGAGTGGCGCAATGTGTCCGCATTCGTGCGCCTGGGCTGGCGCGAGCGCGCATGGGAGGCGGTGCAGTTTTTCTTCGACGACCGCACGCCGCAGGCCTGGAACCAGTGGGCCGAAGTGGTCTCACACACGCCGCGCACGCCATTTTTCCTCGGCGATTTGCCGCATGCGTGGGTGGCATCGGACTTCGTGCGCTCCGCGCTGGACATGTTTGCATACACGCGCGAGATCGACGACAGCATCGTGCTGGCGGCGGGGATTCCGACCGATTGGTTTGCCGGTGAAGGCATTGCGATCCGCGACCTGCGCACGCCGCACGGCAAGCTGGGTTACTCGCTGCGACGCAAGGGCGACGTGCTGGCGTTGGACATCGCAGATGGCCTTGCGATACCGGCGGGCGGGCTGGTGCTGCCGTGGCCGTACGCCGGCACGCCGGGCAGGACGACGGTCGATGGCAAGCCTGCAACCTGGCAAGACGGCGAACTGCGCATTCGCGCCTTGCCAGCAAACGTCGAAATCGACGTCGAATGACCGTAAGAGCGGCTTCAGCCGCGAGCGTTTGATTCCGCTCTTGATCCTGTGGGGGTGAGGCGCGATAGCGCTACCGGGAAAGCACTGCGACTTCTGTCGCACGTGAGGGCAGGAGCCGAATCAAAAGATCGCGGCTGAAGCCGCTCCTACGCGTGTCGTCAGGCTGTGCGCGCGCTGTGGGCGATCGCTGCGGCCCTGGTGGACGCTTCGCGCACCTTGTTCCACTCGCCGGCCGCGATCCACTCGTTGGGCAGCATCCACGAGCCGCCGATGCAGACGACATTGGGTTGAGCCAGGTAGTCCGCCGCGTTGGCTTCGCTGATGCCGCCGGTGGGGCACAGCTTGAGTTCCGACAACGGCCCGGCGAGGCCTTTCAGCATTGCAAGGCCGCCCACGGCATTGGCCGGGAACAGTTTGCAGACACGGAACCCGCGCGCCATCAATGCGAGGAACTCGGTCGGCGTGGCGCCACCGGGAATCACCGGGATGGCCGCATCGGCGAGTGCATCGGCCAGTGCGGGAGGCGTGCCCGGCGTGACCAGGAAATCGGCGCCCGCGTCGATGGATTGGCGGATCTGCGGGATGCCCAGCACGGTGCCGGCGCCGATGACGATGTCCGGAAACTCCCGCTTCAACGCGGCCAATGCATCAAGTGCAACGGGCGTGCGCAGGGTCAGTTCAATGCTGCGCAAGCCGCCCTCGACCAGGGCACCCGCAAGCCGCCTGGCCTGCTCGACGCTGTCGACGGTGACGACCGGCAGGATGCCCGCAGCGCGGAGCAAGCGCTCGGCCCGGGCTTGCTGCGACTGGATCGACATCAGGCGTCCTTGGCTTGGTGGGGTGCGCTTGCGGCAGTCGCGGTGTCGCCAAGATCGTATTCGGCGTCGTAGTTCCAGGCATCGCCATCGGGCGACGGCGGGCCGCAGGCAATCGACAGTGCGCCCTGATCGGCTGGCGTCACCATCGCGCGGTTGAACGCAAACAGGCTGCGGCCGATGTCATGCGCGGCGGGCGCGGTATTGGGCGCCTGGTCGCGCGCAGCCCATTGCGCGGCATCGACCAGGACGTCGAGGGTGCCGGCTTCGCCATCGAGGCGGAGGATGTCGCCGTCGCGGATTCTCGCCAGCGCGCCACCGCATGCCGCTTCGGGCGTGACATGGATCGCGGCTGGAATCTTGCCCGATGCGCCCGACAACCGGCCATCGGTGACCAACGCGACGCGACGGCCCTGGTTTTGCAGCATGCCCAGCAGCGGCGCCAGCGAATGCAGCTCCGGCATGCCGTTGGAGCGAGGGCCCTGGTAGCGAACGACGGCGACGAAATCGCGGGGCAGTGTGCCTGCCGCATGGCGTTGGTTGAGCAGCTGCGGCGCATCGACTACCACGGCGGGCGCCTGGATGTGGCGGAATTCAGGTTTTACCGCCGACAGCTTGATCAATGCCTGGCCCAGGTTTCCACGCAACAGGCGCAAGCCACCCTGCGCCTCGAAAGGGCTGGAAACCGGGCGCACCACGCGATCGTCGGCGCTGCATGCAGTGCCGGGCGTGTAGCCAAGCGCGCCATCGGCCAATTGCGGTTCGTCGCAATACGCACGCATGCCGCCGGGCACCACGGTGATGATGTCGCCGTGCATCAAGCCGGCGTCGAGCAGTTCGCGGAACACGAACTGGGTGCCACCGGCGGCGGCGAATCGATTGACGTCGGCATCGCCGTTGGGATAAATGCGGGCCAGCAACGGCACCGCCTGCGAGATCGAATCGATGTCATCCCAGGTCAGGCAGATCCCGGCTGCGCGCGCCACGGCAACCCAGTGGATGCTGTGGTTGGTGGAGCCGCCGGTGGCCATCAGCGCAACGATGGCGTTGACGATGGCGCGCTCGTCGATCAAGCGGCCCAATGGTCGGTAGTCATCGCCCAATGCAGTGATGCGCAGGGCGCGTTCGGTCGCCGCTCGGGTGAGCGCATCGCGCAGCGGCGTGCCGGGATTGACGAACGAGGCGCCGGGCAACTGCACGCCCATCGCCTCCAGCAACACCTGGTTGGAATTGGCGGTGCCGTAGAACGTGCAGGTGCCGGGGCCGTGGTACGAAGACGACTCGGCTTCCAGCAATTCCTCGCGCGTGGCTTCACCGGCGGCGTAGCGTTCGCGCACCTCGGCCTTGAGCTTGTTGGGGATGCCGGGCGTCATTGGTCCGGCCGGCAGGAAGATCGCGGGCAGGTGGCCGAACGCCAGCGCGCCGATCAGCAGCCCCGGCACGATCTTGTCGCAGACGCCCAGGTACACCGCGCTGTCGAACATGTCATGCGACAGCGCGATCGCCGTGGCTTGCGCGATCACGTCGCGCGAAAACAGCGACAGCTCCATGCCGGCGCGGCCCTGGGTGACGCCATCGCACATCGCCGGCACGCCGCCAGCCACCTGCGCGGTGGCGCCAAGGCTGCGCGCGACCTCGCGGATCAGCGCTGGGTATGTCTCGAACGGCTGGTGCGCCGACAGCATGTCGTTGTAGGCGTCCACGATGCCAAGGTTGGGGGTGATGCCGTGGCGCAAGCGGCCTTTGTCGATCGCCCCGGAGGCGGCAAACGCATGCGCCAGATTGCCGCAACTCAGCCGCGTGCGCGTCGGCCCTTCGCGATGCGCTGCCTCGATGCCGGTCAGGTACGTGGCTCGCGAACGCGCGCTGCGCGTGCGGATGCGTTCGGTGACGACGGCGATACGGGGATGCAGGGTCATGGGCAACAGGGATGCAGGAAAGAAGGGGCAGTCATGTGAAGCAACTCATGTGAAGCAACTCATGGGAGCAGCTTACGAAGCAGTTCATGGGACAGCTCAGGGAGCACGAGCGTGCTCACGGACACCAGTGCACCCGCAGGCGCGCGCCCGGCGTGGTGAAGGTCAGGCGGACCGGAAATTGCAGCGGATCCAGTCCGTCCACCGCGCGTTCGAACAGCTTGCGTTTGTGATCGCCACGGATCAGCAGCAGGCGCATCCGCGACGGCGCCAATCCCGCCGGGGTCAGGCTGATCCGGCGCGGCCACGGACCAGCGCCGGGGCAGCCGCTGGCATCGACGGCGACGTAGGCGTTTGGATTGGCCAGTGCCTGCTCAAGGCCGCGCATGCCGGGAAACAGCGATGCGGTGTGGCCGTCGTCGCCCATGCCGAGCACCACCGCGTCGGGGATATGGGTGGCGTGCAAGTTGGCTGCCGCGACGGATTCCTCGATGCTGCGGCCAATACGGGTCAGGGTCTCGAAGCGCGCGTTGGCAGCTTTGTCGCGCAGCAAGGTCTGGCGTACCAGGTGCGAATTGCTGTCTGGGTCGTCGGGCTGCAGCCAGCGCTCGTCGACCAGCCCGACATCGATGCGTGCCCAATCCAGCGGCGCGCGTGCAAGCGCTTCATAGACAGGCGCGGGCGTCTTGCCACCCGACAACAGCAGGCGCGCGCGGGGACGCTGTTCGAGTTCGCGGCGCAGTTCGCCGGCCAGCGTGACGGCGCTGGCCCACGCCCACTGTTCGACGCTCTGGTAGGCGAGGAAATGCACGCGTGGGCCGGCGATGTCCTCGTGAGGCAACACATCGTCGCGGGCTTTCATGGTTCTGCTCTCCAATGTCGCTGGCGGGCGATGGCGGCGGCCCCCAGTAAGCCGGGATGCGGGTGCAGCACTGCCAGCGAGGGCACGCGTCCCATGTTCGGCGAAAACCGCCCCTTGTGTTCGAAGCGCTGGCGGAAACCGGAATGCTGCAATGCCAGCAACATCCTTGGCACCAGCCCGCCGGTCAAGAAAACACCATCCCACGCGCCCGTGGTCAACACCAGGTCGCCGGCGATGGCACCGAACACTGCGCAGAACACATCGACCGCGCGCATGCAGCGTGCATCGCCATTGCCGGCGCCTGCGGTGATGTCGGCAGGTTGCATCGGGCCGGGATCAACGCCGGCGATCTCGCTGAGGGCGCGATGGATGTTGACCAGGCCCGGGCCGCACACCAGACGCTCGTTGGAAACACGGCCAAACTGCGCCGACAGGCGCTGCAGGATGGCGATCTCCTCCGGCGTCCCGGGCGGGAAACTGACGTGGCCACCCTCGGTTTCCAGTGGATAACAGCGACCGTCGCGGACCACCAATGCGCCGACGCCAAGGCCCGTACCCGGGCCGATCACGGCGTAGGTGCGATCCAACGGTTCATGGTCCGGCGTCCACGTCGCACCGCCAATGGCCATCACGTCCGTTGCCTGCAACGCGGTGATCGCCATCGATTGCGCGGCGAAATCGTTGACCAGCTGCAGGTGCTCCAGGTCCAGCATGTCGCAGATGCGCGTCCGCGAAATCACCCACGGATGGTTGGTGATGCGTGCCTCGTCGCCGTCGACGCGGCCTGCGACGGCGAAGACGCCATGGCGGATCGGCGCGGCGGCCGCTGCGGATGCGTTGCCGGCCTCAAGGCCATGCTCAAGATAATGACGCGCGGCATCACCGAGCGACGGGAATTGGTTGACGGCGTACTTGCGCACGCTGTCGTCCAGCAGCGGCAGCCGCGTCGCGGGGTCGGCCAGCGCGAAACGCGCATTGGTGCCGCCGATATCGGCGAGCAGCACGTGCTGGCCGAGATCACTCATGCGGATTTCTTCCGCTGTCCGTTGCCGGACGGGGAGACAGGCAGGAATTCGGCGGCCGCATCCGGGCCCCAGGAGCCCGCCGGGTAGTCCTGCACCGGTGTCGCCGCGTCCTGCCATGCGGCGCTGATGCTGTCGATCCACTGCCAGGCCGCTTCGACTTCGTCATCGCGCACAAACAGGGTCTGGTCGCCTTTCAGTGCATCGATCAACAGGCGCTCATAGGCGATGCGGCGATGCAGCGTTGGCGACATCGACAGGTCCAGCGACATCGGCTGCAATTCGGTGGCACCCCAGTCCGGCGCCGCAAGGCTGCCCATCAATCCCAGCTCGATGGTTTCCTCCGGCTGCAGGCGCATGCGCAGGCGGTTGGGCCGCGCACGTTGCTGGCGGGGACGTTCAAATACCCAGTGCGACACCGGCTTGAACGACACCACGACCTCGGTGGTGCGTGATGGCATGCGCTTGCCGGTGACAAGGCGAAACGGCACCCCGGCCCAACGCCAGTTGTCGATGTGCGCGCGCAGCGCGACAAAGGTTTCCACCTCGCTGGCGTGGCTGAAGCCACGGACGGCCGCACCCTCGACCACGCCATCGCCGTAGCGTCCGCGGACGGTGTGGATGCCCACGTCGGCAGCGGTCATCGGTCGCAGCGCACGCAGCACCTTGGTTTTTTCATCGCGGACGCTGTCGGCGTCGAGCAATGCCGGTGGTTCCATCGCGATCAACGCAAGCAGCTGCAGCATGTGGTTCTGGACCATGTCACGCAACGCGCCGTAATTCGCGTAGGACCCCTCGCGGCCATCGACGCCGGCGGTTTCGGCCACCAGGATGTCGACCGATTCGATCCAGCGATGCTGCCACACCGCTTCCATCAAGGTGTTGCCAAAGCGCAGCGCCAGCAGGTTTTGTACCGGCGCCTTGCCCAAATAGTGGTCGATGCGGAAGATCCGTGACTCGTCGAGCGCGGACTTCAGCGTGGCATTGATATCGCGCGCCGAGGCAAGGTCGTGGCCGATGGGCTTTTCCAGCACCAGCCGCGATTGTCCTTCAAGCAATCCGGCGGCTTTCAGGCCACGACAGGCGGGCGCGAACAAATCCGGAGGCGTCGACAGATAGCTGACGCAAGGTCGATCCGCATATTGCGACAACGCCGCCTGCATCGCATCGGCGTCGTTGATGTCGATCGACAGGTAGTGCGTGCGGCCGAGCAGGTCGTCGATGGCACCGGCGTCGCGATCATCACCGTCATCGATGTGTTCGCGCAGCCATGCCTTGAACCCGGCATCGTCATGCTCGCTGCGGCCAACGGCGATCACGCGGAAATCCTGCGGCAGCAGGCGGTCGCGCAGCAGGTGCAGCAACGACGGGAACAGATAACGTTGTGCGAGGTCGCCGGTGGCACCGAACAGCAGGAGTGTGTCGTGCATGGGGCTCGCTACGCTCGCTCAGGGTTGGGGTCTTGCGGCCGTGGCCAAGTGGATGGAACGATCATCGGTGGATGGGTTGCAAGGGATTGGCGATCGCCGCGTCTCGCCACCGTTTACCGCAAATCACGTGGCCAAACGTACCAGTCGCCGTGCACTTCCATTTTCGATTCAAGACGCAGTGAGTCAAGCACAGGGTTTGTATCTTCACTAGGCGCCGGACGTCCCGGTACCGGCGCAGCGATGCTCGCGTTGACCAGCGCTTCGCTAATAAGGCAAGGGCTCGGCCAGAGTGCGGCCGTGCGTGGCGATGACTCCAGAGTACCAGCGCGCACTGTCTTTTGGCGTGCGCTGCTGGTTGTCATAATTGACGTGCACGATGCCAAAGCGCTTGGAAAATCCAAGTGACCATTCGAGGTTGTCCAGCAGCGACCACACCATGTAACCGCGGATGTCGACGCCCGCGGCGATGGCATCGTGGATCGCCGAAAGATGCTTGCGCAAATAGTCGATGCGCAGTGGATCGCGCACCCGGCCGTTGTCGGCCACCGGCGGGTCGAAGAACGACGCACCGTTCTCGGTGATGTACACCGGGATGTCGCCATAGGTCTGCTTGAACCACAGCAGAAGATCGGTCAGCCCCTGCGGGAAGACTTCCCAGCCGGTTTCGGTATACGTGCCCAGCGGCTGCTTCACCGCGTTGGCCAGCAGCGGATAGCAATCCGCGGCCTGGGTCACGCTGCGGGTGTAGTAATTGATGCCGATGAAATCCAGCGGCTGGGTGATGAGCTTGAAATCGTCTTCGGGGAAATCCGGCCAGGCATCGCCGAAGATGTCCTTGAGTTCCGGCGGGTATTTTCCAAGCAGGGCAGGGTGCAGGTATTGCTCGTTCATGTAGGCATGCGCGCGCTTCACGGCGGCGGCGTCATCGGCGCAATCGCTGGCGGGATATTTGGGTTCGATGTTCACCACCAGGCCGATTTCGTGCGCACCGATCGCGCGATACGCCTGCACGGCCGCACCATGTGCACGCATCAGGTTGTGGCTGGCGATCGGTGCCTCGTATTTGCTGCGATGGCCCGGCGCGAGCGCGCCATGCAGGTAGCCGCCATCGGTGATCACCCAGGGCTCATTGAGCGTGACCCACTTCTTCACCCGTCCGTCGAGTGCGCGATACAGCACCTGGCCGTATTCGGCGAACCAGTCAGCGCTGTCGCGATTGAGCCAGCCGCCCTTGTCGTCGAGTGCCGCCGGCAGGTCCCAATGGAACAGCGTGAGCAGCGGTTCGATGTCGTTGGCGAGCAGTTCGTCGACCAGGCGCGAATAAAAATCCACGCCGGCCTGGTTCACCCGGCCGATGCCTTCGGGCAGGATCCGCGACCACGACACACTGAAGCGATAGGCCTGCAGGCCCAGTTCGCGCATCAGCTTGACGTCGTCTTTCCAGCGTCGGTAATGGTCACAGGCGACATCGCCGGTATCACCGTTCAAGGTCATGCCCGGTGTATGCGCAAAGCGCGTCCAGATGCTGGGGCCGGCACCGTCGGCCAGGGGCGAGCCTTCGATCTGGTGCGCAGCCGTGGCGGCGCCCCAGAGGAATCCCTTCGGAAACGAAAAATCCCTGTCCTGCGCTTGACTCATCAAAATGGATCCTCTGGCTGCGGCGTCGCGTCATGAAAACGATTACATGGCAGAATACCGCAACGACCCGGTCGCGTGTACCGGGCCGGGCGCGGGCTTCGATGAAATGCAACCATCACCATGGCGCCATCGCGGTTTTGCGACGTGCGTCCGCCAGGCAACCGGAGAACGCATGGCCAGTGTCCGACTCGACAAGGTGCGCAAGGTCTACCCGAACGGTTACGTCGGCATTGCCGATGCCAGTTTCGAGGTGGCCGATGGCGAACTTCTGGTGCTGGTGGGGCCGTCTGGCTGCGGGAAATCCACCCTGCTGCGGATGATCGCCGGGCTGGAGACGATCACCTCCGGCACGCTGTGCATTGGCGATCGGGTGGTCAACGACGTGTCGCCGAAGGATCGCGACATTGCGATGGTGTTCCAGAGCTACGCGCTGTATCCGCACATGACGGTGGCCGAGAACCTTGCGTTTGGCCTGAAGCTGCGCGGCCACGACAAAGCCGCGATTGCCGCGCGCGTTGCCGAGGCGGCGCAAACGCTGGGGCTCGATGAGTTGCTTGATCGCAAGCCGGCGCTGCTGTCGGGCGGCCAGCGCCAGCGCGTCGCACTGGGACGGGCACTGGTGCGCAAGCCGAGGGTGTTCCTGCTCGACGAACCGCTGTCCAACCTCGACGCCAAACTGCGCATGTCGATGCGGGTCGAGATCGCCCGACTGCACCGGCAACTTGATGCGACCATGGTGTATGTCACCCACGACCAGATCGAGGCGATGACCCTGGGCCAGCGCATCGTGGTGCTCAAGGATGGCCAGGTCCAGCAGATCGACACGCCGATGGCGTTGTATGACAAACCCGTCAATGTGTTCGTTGCAGGTTTCCTGGGCAGCCCGAAGATGAATCTGCTGCAGGGGCCGCTGCGCGATGACAACGGCCGGTTACAGGTGTGCATCGCCGAAGGCGTGACGTTGCCACTGCCGCCTGATGCGGCGATGCGCGCGCTGTTGCAGTCGCACCTGGGCAAGGACATCACGGTGGGACTGCGCCCCGAAGACATGCGGTTGGACGCACCGCAGGATTCACCGCGATTACCCGCGCGCGTGGAGGCGGTCGAGCCGGTCGGCAACGAGGCTTTCATCAACCTGGGATGTGGCGGCTACGAGCTTGTCATGCGACTGCCGCCCTACAACCTGCCCAAAGCCGGCGACCAGGTCCTGCTGGGCTACGCGCCCGAACGCATGCATTTTTTCGACACACAAAGCGGTGTGCGCCTGGGTTGAGCGTGGCCTGCATGCGCAGACATGCCCTGAACGGCGCGTCCGGGCCAGTCACGCGGCCAGCGAGTGGCCCACCGGCAAAAACCAGCCCGGTACCTCGTCATGCGTGCTCCGCGGGCATGCGCCGCCGCTGCGGCCGTGGGCCTGCCGCAGGGCCGTTATACTCGCGTGTGAACGTGGCGCTTGCGCTGCAATGTTGCCAGTCCAATCAATGGCTTGGCAGCGTCATCAAAACCATCTTCTCATCCAGATACGCGGCATCCGGGTCAGTCCGGCTGCTGCCGAGGCATCCGACCACCGCATGCGCCTGTCCACGATCAAGCTCGCCGGTTTCAAGTCCTTCGTCGATCCCACCACGCTGCACCTGCCGACCAACATGACCGGTGTGGTCGGCCCGAACGGCTGCGGCAAGTCCAACATCATCGATGCGGTGCGCTGGGTGATGGGCGAAAGCACCGCCAGCCGCCTGCGCGGCGATTCCCTGACCGACGTGATCTTCTCCGGTTCGTCGGCGCGCAAGCCGGTGTCGCAGGCGACGGTCGAACTGATCTTCGACAATTCCGACCACACCATCACCGGCGAGTACGCCGCCTTCAACGAGATTTCGGTCAAGCGCAGCGTCAGCCGCGACGGCACCAGCAACTATTACCTCAACGGCGGGCGTTGCCGCCGTCGCGACATCACCGATTTGTTCCTGGGGACCGGCCTTGGTCCGCGCAGCTACTCGATCATCGAGCAGGGCATGATCAGCCAGATCATCGATGCGCGGCCCGAAGACCTGCGCGTGTACCTGGAGGAAGCTGCCGGCATCTCCAAGTACAAGGAACGCCGCAAGGAAACCGAAACCCGCATCCGCCACACCCGCGAGAACCTCGAACGCCTGACCGACTTGCGCGACGAAGTCGGCAAACAGCTCGAACATCTCAAGCGCCAGGCACGCCAGGCCGAGCAGTACACGGCGATCCAGGCCGAGCGCAAGATCAAGGACGCGGAGTGGAAGGCGCTGGAATACCGTGGCCTGGACGCGCAATTGCAGGCGCTGCGTGAAGGATTGGCGCAGGAAGAAACCCGGCTGCAGCAACTGATCGCCCAACAGCGTGAAGCCGAGCGCCAGATCGAGACCGGTCGCGTGCGCCGTGAGAACGCCGTCGAGTCGCTCAACAAGGCGCAGGCGGAAGGCTACGAAGTCGGCGGCAACCTCGCCCGCATCGAACAACAAATCGCCCACCAGCGCGAGATGGCCGAGCGCCTGCAACGTGCGCGTGACGAGGCACAGGCGGCGCTCAGCGAGCTGGGCCAGCACATCCAGGGTGACCAATCGCGCCTGCACGTGCTGAGCGCAGCGATCGCCGAAGCCGAACCGCAGCTGTCCGGGCTGCAGGCCGATGATGGCGTGCGCCAGGATGCCTTGCGCGATGCCGAGGCCGCGCTCGCCGACTGGCAGCAGCGCCACGACACCCATGCGCGCGAGCAATCCGAAGCCACGCGCGCCGGCGACGTCGAGCGCACTCGCGTGGATTATCTCGATCGCCAGGCCTTCGAAGCGGAGCGTCGACGCGAACAGCTGGCCAGCGAACGGGCCGCGTTCGACCTGGCTGCGCTGGCCGAGACATTTGCCGGCCTCCAGTCGAAACATGACCAACAGAAAACTTCGCTCGACACGCTGACCGCTGAACTCGACACGCGCAAGCAGGGCGTGCTGGAACTGCAGGACCAGCAGCGCACCGCGCAGTCCGAGTTGGCCGACGTGCGCAAGCAGACCCAGGAAAAGCGCGGCCGTTTGTCCTCGCTGGAAACCCTGCAGCACGCCGCGCTGGGCCAGGAGCAGGGCGCGGCGGTTGCGTGGCTGAAACAACGCGGGCTTGACTCGGCCACGCGCGTGGGCGAGCAGCTGCAGGTCGAGGCAGGTTGGGAAAATGCCGTCGAAGGTGCGCTGGGGCAGTTGATCGAGGGCGTGCTGGTCGAGAACCCGGAAGCCCTGGTCGAGGCGCTGGGCGAACTTGGCGAGGGTCGCCTGACGCTGGTCTCCAGCATCACTGGCCACGCGGATTTCGCGGCCACTTCGCTGGCATCCAAAGTACAGGGGCCGCTGGCGATCCGGCGCCTGCTGGCCAAGCTGCACGTTGCCGAAACCCTGCCCGAGGCGCGCGAACTGCAGGCGCGGCTGGACGATGGCGAATCGGTCATCACCCGCCACGGCGAACGCCTCGGCGCCGGCTGGGTGCGGGTGCTGCGTTCGGGCGCGGCCAAGCAGGGTGCGCTGCTGCGTGAGCGCGAGATCCAGTCGCTGCGTGTTGAAATCGACGCGTTGCAAAAGCGCGAACACGAGCTTGATCGCAGCATCATGGCCTGGCGCGACCGCCTGCTTTCCGCAGAACAGCAGCGCGAAGAGTCGCAGCGCACCCTGCACCTGGCCCATCGCGGGGTGTCTGAACTGGCCGGCCAGCTGCAGAGCCAGCAAGGGCGCCTGGAATCGGCGCGCAGCCGCATCGAGAAGATCGACGCCGACAGCGCACAGTTGATCGAGACGCTCGATGCGAGTCGCGATCAGTCACGCCAGGCGCGCGGCAAGCTCGAAGATGCCGTCGCCCGGATGGGCGAACTCGAAGGCAGCCGCCAACAGCTGGAAATCGAGCGCAAGGCACTGTCTGAGGCCCGCGATGCTGCCCGCATCGCGGCGCGTGAATCGCGCGACACCACGCACGCCCTGGCGCTGACGCTGGGATCGCAGCGTACCCAGGTTGCCGCGCTCGCCCAGGCACTTGAGCGCATGGGCAGCCAGCGTGGCCAACTCGACACACGGCTGGGTGAACTGGCCACGCAGTTGTCTGCAGGCGACAACCCGGTCGCGTCGCTGGAACAGCAGCGCCAGGCGATCCTCGAGCAACGCGTCGGTGCCGAGAAGTCACTGGCCGGTGCACGTACCGTCCTGGAAGGCATCGACAACGAGCTGCGCGAGTACGAACAGACCCGCCATCAGCGCGATGAGCAATCGCTGACGCAGCGCGAGACGATCTCGCAACGCAAGCTCGACCAGCAGGCGCTGGTGATCCACGCCGGGCAGTTGTCCAGTGCGGTGGTCGATGCCGGCTTCGTGCTGGCCGATGTCATCCAGACCCTCGTCGCCGAAGCCGATGTCACGACATGGAGCAAGGCGGTCACGGATTTCGACGCCAAGCTGCGCCGGCTGGAGCCGGTCAACCTGGCCGCAATCGCCGAACACGCCGAGGCCGCGCAGCGCAAGGATTATCTCGACGCACAGGATGCCGACCTCAACACCGCGCTGGAAACACTGGAGGATGCGATCCGCAAGATCGATCGCGAAACCCGCGGCCGCTTCAAGGACACCTTCGATCGGGTCAATGCCGGCGTGCAGGAGTTGTATCCGCGCCTGTTCGGTGGCGGCCACGCCTATCTCGAACTCACCGGCGAGGATTTGCTCGACACCGGCGTGGCGATCATGGCCCGCCCCCCAGGCAAGCGCGTGTCGAACATCTCGTTGCTCTCGGGCGGCGAGAAGGCGATGACGGCCGTCGCGCTGGTATTCGCGATTTTCCAACTCAACCCAGCGCCGTTCTGCCTGCTCGACGAGGTCGATGCGCCACTGGATGAAGCCAACGTTGGCCGTTTCACCGCGATGGTCAGCGAGATGAGCGAGCACGTGCAATTCCTGTTCGTCAGCCACAACAAGGCGACGATGGAAGCCGCGCAACAGCTCAGTGGCGTTACCATGCGCGAGCCGGGCGTCAGTCGCCTGGTATCCGTTGACCTTGCCGAAGCCGCGCGTCTGGCGGGTGCCGCATGAGTGATGGGGAACATCGATCGCCGATGGGAGGCCGCACCGGGCGATGGCTTGCCTTGCCAGCCTCGTTTCCACATCGCCAATCCCTGTCGTTAGGAGAATATTGATGTCCGATGTCTGGTTGCTGCGCTTCGGGATACTGATCGCCGGGGTGATCCTGGTGGCTGCGATTTATTTTTTTGGCCGTCCACGCAAACCCGGGCAGGGGCGTCGAATCAAGCCGGATGAACGCGATGCCAGCCGCACCGAGCCCACGTTGGGTGCCCAGCTGGAGGACGAGCTGGCCAGCGCACCCGACGATGACAGCGAGCGCGTGGTGCAGTCGGAAATGGACCTGCTTGATCGCACCGTCGGCAGTACCGCGGCGCTTGCGGCAAGCGAGCTTGGCAGGCGCCCGGACGGCGACTTCGACAAGATCGTGACGCTGTACATCGCCGCCAAGGCCGGGCACGTCTTGCGCGGCACGGACATCGTGGTGGCGGCGGAAAAAGCCGGCCTCACCTATGGCCACATGAATGTGTTCCACAGGTTGATGGAGGGCCATCCCGAGCGTGGCCCGGTATTCAGCCTGGCCAACATCAAGCAGCCCGGCAGCTTCGAGATGGCCGAAATCCAGTCGCTGGAAACACCGGCGATCGCATTCTTCCTCACGCTGCCCGCGCCGGTCAGCGCGCTGGACGCCTGGGACGCGATGCTACCGGTCGCACAGCGCATGGCCGGACTGCTGGACGGCGTGGTGCTGGACGAACAACGCAGTGCGCTCGGCCACCAACGCATCAGCGGCCTGCGCGACGAGATGCGCGCATTTGATCGCGAACACGAAGCACCGCCGATCACCCGCAGCCCGCGCTGGTAGCCGCAGCCGTCCATCGACTCGTAGGAGCGCCCCATGGGCGCGATGAAGCGTCCCCGGTAGATGAAGATTCCCGCATAGATGGAGCTTCCCCGCTAGTCTTTCATCGCGCCGATGGGACGCTCCCGGATACTGGAATACAGCGATGCCCTCCAAGCCCTCCAAGCCCGCCACCCGCATCATCGAATTGCGACGCCTGATCGACGACGCCAATCATCGTTATCACGTGCTTGATGATCCGGCGATCCCGGATGTCGAATACGACAGCTTGATGCGTGAACTCGAAGCGCTGGAAGCAGCGCATCCCGAATTCGCCGATGCCGATTCACCGACCATGCGCGTGGGGAATGCGCCGTCGGCAAAATTTGCCGAAGCCAGGCACGCCGTGCCGATGCTCTCTCTTGGCAATGCCTTCAGCGATGACGAGGTGCGCGAATTCGTCGCCCGGATCGATAAGGAAACCGGCGATGGCAACCCGGCGTTCTCGGTGGAGCCAAAACTTGATGGCCTGGCGATCAGCCTGCGTTACGAAAATGGCCTGTTTGTCCGCGGCGCGACCCGCGGCGATGGCAGCGCCGGCGAGGATGTCACCGTCAACCTGCGCACGGTGAAGGCGATTCCGCTGCGCCTGCGGAGCGACGCGCCCCCGGGTGTGCTGGAAGTGCGCGGCGAGGTCTACATGCCGCGCGCCGGGTTTGAAAAATACAACATCCGCGCGCGGCAAGAAGGCACCAAGCCGTTGGCCAATCCGCGCAATGGCGCCGCAGGCTCGCTGCGTCAACTTGATCCGCGCATCACCGCGCAGCGACCCTTGAGTTTCTATGCCTATGCGCTGGGCGAAGCCGTGGGCGCCAACTTGCCGCAAACGCATTCGCAGACATTGGCGTGGCTGCGTGAGCTCGGCTTTCCGGTGTCGCCACTGGTCGACGTGGCGCATGGTGTTGATGGCCTGCTGGACTACTACCAGCGCATCGGCGCGCAGCGCGACCAGTTGCCGTACGACATCGACGGCGTGGTTTACAAGCTCGACCGCTACGACCAGCAACGCGCGATGGGGTTTGTCTCGCGTGCGCCGCGCTGGGCGTTGGCGCACAAGTACCCGGCGCAGGAAGAGGCCACGGTGGTCGAAGCGATCGAGGTCAACGTCGGCCGCACCGGCGCCGTCACGCCTTGGGTGCAGATGGTGCCCGTGCATGTCGGCGGGGTCATGGTCGCGCGTGCGACGCTGCACAATGCCGACCAGATCGCGCGGCTGGATGTGCGCGTCGGCGACAGCGTCATCGTCCGTCGCGCAGGCGACGTGATCCCGGAAGTGGTGAGCGTGATCGCCGAGCGCCGCCCGCTCGACACCCGTGGCCAACCCGTGCACCCGGCCTATCTGCTGCCGACGCACTGCCCGGTCTGTGGTTCGGCGATCGAGCGCGAGGAGGGCGAGGTTGTCGCGCGCTGCACCGGCGGCCTGTTCTGCGCAGCGCAACGCAAACAGGCGCTGATCCATTTCGCGTCGCGTCGGGCGATGGATATCGAGGGTCTCGGCGAGCGTTTCGTCGACGCCCTGGTCGACCTGGATTACGTCAAATCGGTGGCCGACCTGTATGTCCTTGCGGTGGACGATTTCATCGAAATGAAACGCCGCGCGGACGAGCGCGATGGCACCACGCCAGAGACCGTGAAAGCCGGGAAAGTCGCCAGCAAGTGGGCCGAAAACCTGATCGAAGCGATCGATGCCAGCCGCAGCACCACGCTGGAGCGGCTGTTGTTTGCACTCGGCATCCGTGATGTCGGCGAAAGCACGGCAAAGACGCTGGCGCGGCATTTCGGTGCCCTGGAGCCGTTGATGGCGGCAGATGAGGAGGCGCTGATGGCCGTGCCCGACGTCGGCCCGATCGTTGCTGCGCGCATCGCCCACTTTTTCGCCGAGGCCCACAACCGCGACGTGATTACCGCGTTGCGTGCGAACGGCGTGCACTGGCCCGAAGGCGCGCCGCAGCGCGCGATGGACGGCCCGTTGGCAGGCATGACGGTCGTGCTGACTGGCGGCCTCGCTTCGATGAGCCGCGACGAAGCGGGGGCAAGACTGGAAGCATTGGGCGCAAGGATTTCGGGCAGCGTGTCGAAAAAAACCGGAGTCGTGGTAGCCGGTGAAGCGGCCGGTTCGAAGCTGGCAAAGGCAACGGAGCTGGGCCTGGAAATATGGGACGAAGAGACACTGCTGGCGTTCCTGCAGCAACACGCATGAGCATCACCGCAGCAGCGTCCCGATGGAGCGATGAAGTTTTCCGGGCGATGCCAGCGCGCCTGGTACGCCCGTGCGCGGGAACGCGATGACTGACTGGCAGCCATCGGCCAACCTGGATGCGCTGCGCCTGCGCGCACGACTGAACGCCGCGATCCGCGCTTTTTTCGCCGAGCGCAACGTCATGGAGGTCGAGACCCCGATCCTGTCGCAATCGGGCAACACCGAACCCAACATCGCCTCGTTTTCGCTCGAATTCTCCGGCCGCACCGATGGTGCGCCGCGCACGCGCTGGCTGCGCACATCGCCGGAATATCCCCTCAAGCGCCTGCTCGCCGCCGGTCTTGGAGACTGCTACGAACTGGGTCGGGTATTCCGCGATGGCGAGGTCGGCGGCCGCCATAATCCGGAATTCACCATGCTGGAGTGGTACCGGCTGGGCATCGACCACGTGCAGCTGGCGCAGGAAGCCGTCGCGCTGGTGCGCATGGCGCTGACGTTGGTGGAACGCAGCGCACGCGTCGATACCGTGACCTATCGCGACCTTTACCTGCGCGAACTTGCGATCGACCCGATGACCGCGTCCGACGAGATGTTGCGCAGCGCGCTCGGCGATATCGCCATCGATCCATCCGGGCTGGTTCGCGACGACTGGCTGGACCTGCTGATGACCCATCGCATCCAGCCGACGTTGTCCACCGACGTGATCCTGGTGGTGCACGACTATCCGGCGTCGCAATGCGCGCTTGCGCGCCTGCGCCACGACGAGCCATCTGTGGCTGAACGCTTCGAGCTGTATCTGGGGCCCCTGGAATTGGCCAACGGTTATCACGAACTCACCGATGCCGACGAACAGCACGGCCGTTTCCAGCAGGACAACGTGGCACGCGCCCGGCGAGGCATGGCAACCCCGCCGATCGACACGCGCCTGCTGGCGGCGCTGGCCCACGGCCTGCCGGACTGCGCCGGTGTCGCGCTCGGCGTGGATCGCTTGCTGGCAACGATGCTGGATGCACAGACGATTGCGCAGACCCTTGCCTTTGGGTTTAACCGCGCCTGAAAGCACGATGCAGGTGGGTCAACCCTGGCCGCCATGCTGCGCTCACATGGTTGCAGGCATTGTGGTTGAACTCAAAGTTGTGGTTGAACTCAAACGGGAGGGGACGTCTTGAAAAGGATCAATCTTTTTTTGATGGCGCTGGCAGCAGTGGGCCTGGCGGGTTGCGTGGGTTACGGCTATCCGGGGTCGGATGGCGGCTATTCGTCACAGGGTGGATCTTCGTCAGCCAACACGGGCTATCCACCGCCGGGCTATGGGTATCCGGGCAATGGCTATCCGGGCAGCGGAAGTCATGGCGAGGTCATGCGCTGCGATTCCAATGACGGTCGCACCCGGCACTGCGCTGCCAACACGCGTGGCGGAGTGCGCATGGTTCGCCAGCTATCAAAAGCCGCCTGCATCCAGGGCCGCAGCTGGGGATATGACAACAGCGGCATCTGGGTGGCGCAAGGTTGTCGCGCCGAATTCGTCGTCGGTCGTGGCGGCCGGCGTGGGGGCCAATACGGGCCTGACGTTGGCGCCAATCCTGGCTACGGACAAAGCCTGCGCTGCGAATCGATCAAGGGTCGCCAGCAACGCTGCAACGTGCGCGTCAATCGTGGCGTGCAGGTTGTTCGCCAGCTTTCCAAGACCCGCTGCGTGCAGGGCCAGAACTGGGGTTGGGATCGTGGCGGCGTGTGGGTGACAGGCGGCTGCCGCGCCGAATTCATCGTGCGCTGAGCACCCAGCTCGGGTAGAGACCGCGCTTAACCCGGCGTTGTCGTGGCGGAAATGCCGCTGATGATGCGGTGTGGCTGCTTTTTCCCGGCGCATTGCCTGTTCCCGTCGTTGCCATGCGCCATGCCGGGTCCTGGCGTTGGAGGATGCACGCCTGTGGAATGGCGGCGGTGTGCTTGCAAACTATTGCCAAGTCGCGCGGGCCGATCGCCGGCAACGCTGCGGCTGATAGGAAGGACATATAAACTTGGTCGATGGACGACACCATTGACTACGCACGTTACGACCGCATTCGGCCGATTCGCTGGACCGGCGACGCACTGGAGCTGCTCGACCAGCGCAAGCTTCCATTCGAGGTCCAATACCTGACGTGCGCCGACAGCGATGAGGTGGCCGCGGCCATCCATGCGCTGGCCGTGCGCGGCGCCCCTGCAATCGGGATTGCGGCGGCGTGGGGCGTGGTGCTGGCCGCATACACCATCGATGCAATTGACGGTGATGCGGCCGCGATCAAGATCGAAGCCGCGCTGCAGCGTCTCAACGCGGCGCGTCCGACGGCGGTGAACCTGGCCTGGGCGTTGGCGCGCATGCGTCGTGCGATGCGTGGCGCGGGTAGCGACTGGCGCGACGTGCTGGCACGCGAGGCGCGCGCGATTGAAACCGAAGACCTCGCGGCCAATCGGCACATGGGCGCGTTGGGTGCACGCCTCATTGCTCCCGGCAGCGGCGTGCTGACGCATTGCAACACCGGCTCACTGGCCACGGCCGGTTTTGGAACCGCGCTTGGCGTGATCCGCGCCGGCGTCGCGCAGGGCCGCATCGACCAGGTATTTGCCAGCGAAACCCGCCCGTGGATGCAGGGCTCGCGCCTGACTGTTTGGGAGCTGCAACAAGACGGCATCGATGCGACGCTGATCGCCGATTCCGCCGCCGCCCACCTGATCAAGCGCGGCGACGTGCAGTGGGTGGTCGTCGGCGCCGATCGCATTTGCGCCAATGGTGATGTCGCCAACAAGATCGGCACCTACCAGCTCGCCATCGCCGCGCGTTTCCATGGCTGCAGGTTCATGGTGGTGGCGCCGTCGTCGACCATCGACATGGACATGGCCAGCGGCGAGCTGATCGAGATCGAGGAACGCAATCCCGGCGAGTTGCTGGAGATCGCCGGCAGCCGCACGGCGGCCGAAGGCATCCACGCCTGGAACCCGGTCTTCGATGTCACACCGGCGGCGTTGATCGATGCCATCGTCACCGAAAAGGGCGTCGTCGAGCACCCCGGTACCGATTCGATGCGGGCCTTGTTCGCAGCGTAATCCCGGGGCACGCGCGGGCACGCAAACCCACGGCTCACATCCAGCGCCGGGTCACCAGCTGATGCAGACAGCTTGCGTCGGGGGTATGGCGCGCCGGGGTTTCGCACACGGTGTTTTGCGGGGTGTACTGCTGCGAGATCGAGGTATTTCCGGGATTGCCGCGCGGACAGCGCGCATACGCTGCAAATCGCCTCTCAAAAACACTGCAAGTCCTTGTTTCCGCGTGGGAATCGACGGCCATCGAAGTGCAGGTTTGTGATAGAATTCCGCACTTGTGCCAATCCCTGCGCAAGCGCATCGTGCAGCCCGCAAGGCACCTCCCGATAGACACTGAAAAAGAGTCGTAATGGCCGAACTCGCCAAGGAAATCATTCCCGTCAATCTCGAAGACGAGATGCGGCGCAGCTACCTCGATTACGCGATGAGCGTGATCGTCGGGCGCGCCCTCCCGGATGTTCGCGACGGACTCAAGCCGGTGCATCGCCGCGTGCTTTTCGCGATGCACGAACTCGGTGCACACAGCAACAAGTCGCACTTCAAGTCAGCGCGCATCGTCGGTGACGTGATCGGTAAATACCATCCGCACGGCGACCAGTCGGTGTACGACACGCTGGTGCGCATGGCGCAGCCATTCTCGCTGCGTTACATGCTGGTGGACGGCCAGGGCAACTTCGGTTCGGTCGACGGTGACAGCGCGGCGGCCATGCGTTACACCGAAGCGCGCATGGCGCGGCTGACCCACGAGTTGATGGCCGACATCGACAAGGAAACGGTCAATTTCCAGCTCAATTACGATGAAAAGGAAAGCGAGCCGACGGTGATGCCGGCGCGCTTCCCGAACCTGCTGGTCAACGGTTCGGCCGGTATCGCGGTCGGCATGGCGACCAACATCCCGCCGCACAACCTGTCCGAGGTGGTGGATGCGTTGATCGCGCTGATCGGCGATCCGCAGATCGATATCGACGGCCTGATGGAACACATCCCCGGCCCGGATTTCCCCACCGCCGGCATCATCAACGGCATCAGCGGCATCCACGTGGCGTATCGCACCGGCCGCGGTCGGGTGCGGATGCGCGCGCGTGCCGAGATCGAGGTGGCCGACAACGGTCGCGAGGCGATCGCGGTCAGCGAAATCCCGTACCAGGTCAACAAGGCGCGGCTGATCGAGAAGATCGCCGAGCTGGTCAAGGAAAAGAAGCTCGAAGGCATCAGCGAGCTGCGCGACGAGTCCGACAAGGACGGCATGCGCATCTACATCGAGATCAAGCGCGGCGACTCGGCCGACGTGGTGCTCAACAACCTTTACCAGCAGACCCAGATGGAGTCTGTCTTCAGCATCAACATGGTGGCGCTGGTCGATGGCCGGCCGCAGTTGCTCAACCTCAAGCAGATCCTCGAAGCCTTTGTCCGCCATCGCCGCGAAGTGGTGACGCGCCGGACGATCTTCGAGCTGCGCAAGGCGCGAGCGCGTGCCCACATCCTTGAGGGCCTGACGGTTGCGCTGGCCAACATCGACGAGATGATCGAGTTGATCAAGACCTCGGCCAATCCCAACGAGGCGCGTGAGCGGATGCTCGCCAAGACCTGGCAACCGGGCCTGGTCGGCACGTTGCTGGCAGCCAGCGGCGCAGAACTCTCGCGCCCCGAGGACCTGCCCGCCGGTGTCGGTTACCTGGACGGCCTGTACCAGCTCACCGAAGTGCAGGCCACGCAGATCCTCGAGATGCGCCTGCATCGCCTCACCGGGCTGGAACAGGACAAGCTCACCGAGGAGTACCGGCTGTTGCTCGAGTCGATCCGCGGCCTGATCGAAATCCTCGAGGATCCCGATGTCCTGCTTGAGGTGATCCGAACCGAGCTTCTCAACATCAAGGAAGAGTTCGGCGACGCGCGCCGCAGCGAGATCCGCGCCAGCGAAGAAGACCTCGACATCCTCGACCTGATTGCGCCGGAAGACGTAGTGGTGACCTTGTCGCATGCCGGTTATGCAAAACGCCAGCCGGCGACGGCCTATCGCGCGCAGCGTCGCGGTGGCCGTGGACGTTCGGCGGCAGCGACCAAGCAGGAAGACTTCATCGACCAGTTGTGGCTGGTCAACACCCACGACACCCTGCTCACCTTCACCAGCGCCGGGCGCGTGTTCTGGCTGTCGGTGTACCAGTTGCCCGATGCCGGCTCGCATGCGCGCGGTCGTCCGATCGTCAACTGGATTCCGTTGCAGGAAGGCGAGCAAGTGCAGGCGGTGCTGCCGGTGCGCGAATACACCGACAACCTGTTCGTGTTTTTCGCCACCCGCAACGGCACGGTCAAGAAGACCCCGCTGACCGAATACGCCTACCGCCTGCAACGCGGCAAGATCGCGATCAACCTCGATGATGGCGATGCGCTGATTGGCGCGGCGCTGTCGGACGGCAAGAGCGACATCATGTTGTTTGCCAGCAACGGCAAGGCCGTGAGGTTTGCCGGAAACACCGTGCGTCCGATGGGCCGTACCGCCACGGGTGTGCGCGGCATGCGGCTGGACTCCGGTGATGACGTCCGCAAGCTGATCGTGGTCGATGGCGATGGCGACATCCTCACCGCCAGCGAGCGCGGTTACGGCAAGCGCACGCCGGTCGCTGATTATCCGTGCAAGGGGCGAGGCACCAAGGGCGTGATCGCGCTGAAGACCAGCGAGCGCAACGGCAAGCTGGTCGGTGCCATCCAGCTCAGCGAACAGCATGAGGTGCTGTTGATTTCCGATGGTGGCACCCTGGTGCGCACGCGCGCTTCGGAGATCTCGCAGGTCAGCCGCAATACCCAGGGCGTGACCCTGATCCGACTGGCTGCCGACGAAACCCTGCAGGCGGTTGAGCGCGTGGACGCCTCGCTGGACGATGAGGACGACGAGGTCGCGACATCATCCGACGACCAGGCATCGGTCGTGCCGCCCGAGGCGTGATGGCCGCTTGAACGCATGATCTGGTGCGTGATCGCACCAGCGGTGTCCAATGAAAAAGCCCGGCAGCATCCACTGTCGGGCTTTTTCGCAGATGCGGCGCCACGACACCGCACCACGTGCCGATCCGCAGTGGCAACCAGTCCCGGTATGCGGCATCACGACGATGGCAAACACTCGCCCGGGCACGCCGCATCCATGGCATCGACCTGATTGCCGGCATCGGCGACATTCATGCGATACAACTTCATCCTATACTCGCCTCCAACCTGGGGAAGATGGATCTGGCATGCGTAATGGCAACCTTGTAATGACTGCGACGATGGCCAAATGGCTGTTCGTACTGCTGCTGGCGATTGCCGCGGTGGGTTGCAAGCGCAACGAACAGGGCCAGCTGCCGACCGTCAGCGGCGAGGCGATCAAGGCCGAGCGCCAGGAAATCAAGGGGTTTGCGCTGGTGCGCGCGTATCCGGACCAGGGCCGCGATTCGCTGGCCATTGCGCTGGAGTTCTCGCAGCCATTGGTCGGCACGCAGGATTTCGACAAACTCATCACCTTTGCCGAGCCGGTGGGGGACAAGAGCAGCTGGTCGCTGGACAAGGACGGCAAGATCCTGCGCTTCCCGTTTGTCGAGGCCAACAAGGATTACACGCTGCGTATTTCCGGCGACCTGGTTGCCGCCGACGGCAACAAGCTGGGCAAGGATATCGAGCAGAAGGTATTCACCGGCGAACTCGATCCCGCCGTGGGCTTCGCCTCGCAGGGCAGTGTGCTGCCTGCCAAGGAATCGCGGGGTTTGCCGGTGGTGTCGATCAACGTCGACGAGGTGGACGTCGAGTTCCTGCGCGTCGAGGAAAAATCGCTGCCGCAGTTTTTTGCCCAATACCAGCGGGGCGGCCGCAAGGGCAGCTGGGATCTTGGCAACGACTACGACGACAAGGCGCCGTTGTCGGATCTGGCCAAGTCGGTCTACATCAACCGTTTCGTGCTCGGCGGCAAGCGCAACGAGCGTGCGCTGACCTACCTGCCCGTGCAGAACATCACCGAATTGCAGGAGCCCGGCCTGTATTTCGCGGTGATGAAGAAATCAGGTCAGTTCAAGGACCAGTTCGAGACGGCGTTCTTCACCGTCAGCGACATCGGCCTGCACGCGCGTGCCTACAAGGACAAGTTGTACGTGCATACGGCTTCGCTGCTCAACGGCGCGTCGCTGGGCGGCGTCGAGCTGCGCGTGCTTGATGCCAAGGGCGAGACGTTCCTGAAGGGCAAGACTGACGGCAACGGCAATGCGCTGCTCGAATACACCCTGGACGCCGGCCAGGTATTGATCGCCCAGCGCGGCAGCGATGTATCGATGCTGCCTTTCAACCAACCGGCGCTGGACCTGTCGGAATTTTCAGTGGCCGGGCGCGAGTCGGCCTGGTTCGATGTATTTGCGTGGTCGGGTCGCGATCTGTATCGCCCCGGTGAAACCGTGCGCGTGTCGGCGTTGTTCCGCGACAACGATGGCAAGCCGGTGGCTGCCAAGGGCAAGACCGCGCAACCACTGTTCGTGCGACTCAAGCAACCCGATGGCAAGACGTTCCTCGATAGCCGCATCGAAGCCGGTGCACTGGGTTACTTCAAATTCGAAAAAGCCATCCCCGTTGATGCGCCGACCGGCCGGTGGCAGGTCGAGTTCCGCACCGATCCTGCCAGCAAGGAAGCCGTCGAAGGCATGACCTTGCGCATCGAGGAGTTCCTGCCAGAACGCATGAAGCTCGACCTGGATACCGCTGACGCCGTGCTCATGCCCGGCCAGCCGTTCAAGCTGCAGGCCACAGGTGCTTATCTGTATGGCGCGCCGGCGGCCGGCAATCGGTTCAGCGCCAAGCTCGCGGTGGCCGTGGAGCAGCATCCGCTGGAACAGCTGCCCGGGTATTTCTTTGGTGATCCGACTGTGGACCTGCCCAAGCAAGCCAAGGACGTCGTCGACGACACGCTTGATGCGAAGGGCAAGTTGTCGCTGGATATCGCGCTGCCCGATGAGGCCAAACCGGTCACCCCGATGGCCGTGGTGGTCTCCGGCAGCCTGTATGAAACCGGTGGCCGCAGCGTCAACCGCTCACTCAAGCGCGTGATGTGGCCGGCCGATGCGCTGGTCGGCGTGCGTCCGTTGTTCGACGACAAGGACGGCGCGGATAGCGAAAGCAATGCGCGCTTCGAGCTGACCCGTGTGGGCAGCGATGGCAAGGCGCGGCCCGGCAAGGGCCTCAAGGTCACCCTGGTGCGTGAGCATCGCGATTACCACTGGAACTACGACGATGACGATGGCTGGGATTACGATTTCACCCGCCGCTTCGAGAACGTCGAGACCCGGACCATTGATTCGGCGCTGACTGCCGTTCGCTTCGATTTCCCGGTGGAGTGGGGCGAGTACCGCGTCGATGTGCTTGATCCCGCGACCGGTTTGACCATGCGTTATCCATTCCGCGCCGGCTGGAGCTGGAATGACGAGAACCGCGGCCTCGATGCGCGCCCCGACAAGGTGAAGTTGTCGCTCGACAAAACAGGGTACGCGACCGGCGACACGCTCAAGGCCACGATCACGCCGCCGCATGCCGGCAAGGGCGTGCTGCTGGTGGAAAGCGATCACCTGATGTACGTGCAGGACATCGAAATCAAGGCAAGCGACCTGAAGTCCGGTGGACGCACGTTCGAGATCCCGGTCACCAAGGACTGGGAGCGCCACGATGTCTACATCACCGCGCTGGTGTTCCGCGGTGGCAGCGCGCCCAGCAAGATCACCCCGGCACGCGCGGTCGGTGTGTCGTGGGTGCCGATAGAGCGCAAGGCGCGCCGTGTCGCGGTGGGACTGGTCGCGCCCAAGCAGATGCGTCCGGAGCTGCCGATGCGGGTCACCGTGAGTGCGCCGGAACTCGCCGGAAAACAGGCCTATGCAACGGTGTCGGCCGTCGATGTCGGCATCCTCAACATCACCCGTTTCCCGGTACCCGATGCCAACAAGCATTTCTTCGCGCAGCGTCGGTTGGGCGTGGATGCCTACGATGTGTATGGCCGGGTGATCGAAAGCTTCGAGGGCGGCTTGGCCAAGCTGCGGTTCGGTGGTGACATGGCGCTGTCCGCCTTGCCACAGGCGCGGCGACCGACTTCGCGCGTGCAAACCGTGGACCTGTTTGCCGGCCCGGTGAAGCTCGATGCCAAGGGCAATGCCAACATCGACTTGCCCGTGCCGGACTTCAACGGCACGTTGCGCGTATCGGCGATGGTGTTTTCCGGCGACCAATTCGGCAATCGCGATATCGAAACCGTGGTGCGCGCGCCGATCGTCGCCGAGGCCAGCTTGCCGCGCATCCTTGCGCCCGGTGATCGCAGCATGGTCACGCTGGACCTGACCAACTTCACCGGCAAGGCCGGCGATTTCAAGGTGCGCGTGGATGGCATCGGACCGATCAGCATCAGCGACAACGTGCGCGATGCGAGGATCGCCGTCGAAGGCAAGTCGACCTTGAGTTTCCCGCTTTCGGCGCGCGAGGGATACAGCACGGCCAACGTGCGCGTGCGCGTGGAAGGCAACGGTTTCAAGGTCGATCGCCGCTACGACCTGCCGGTACGCCCGGCATGGCCCAGCGTGCTGCGTTCGCGGACCCAGGTGCTCGACGCGTTGGCCGCGGTGTCGCTCGATGCCGGATTTGCCGATGGCCTGATGCCAGGCTCGGTCAATGCGCGCATGGTGGTCAGCGCATTGCCACCGATCCCGTTTGCCAGCGCCTTGCAGGGCGCCTTGAATTATCCCTATGGCTGCGCGGAACAGTCCACCAGCAAGGGCTATGCGGCGTTGGAGCTCGATCCGGCGACGGCCAAGATGCTCGGCGTGACAGGTCTTGATGTCGAAAAGCGCCGTGCACGCATGGAAGGCGCGTTTGGTCGGCTGGCCTCGATGCAGGTCAGCTCAGGCCATTTTTCGATGTGGGGTGATGACGGTTATGTCAGTCCAAACCTGACGCCCTACATCGTCGAATTCCTGCTCGATGCGCGCGAAGGTGGTTTCCAGGTGCCCGATGCGATGCTGCAGAAGGCGCTGCAGCGGCTTAACGAGGACCTGCTCGCCGGAGGCAACGAGTTCTATGGCCGCGACCATCGCTCGCACCTCAAGTTTGCCTACCAGGCGCATGCCGGTTACGTGCTTGCGCGCGTCAACCGTGCACCTCTGGGCACGCTGCGTGCGCTGTACGACAACGAACGCAAGAACACCCTGACCGGGCTGCCGCTGGTGCACCTTGGCCTTGCACTTGCGTTGCAGGGCGACAAGTCGCGCGGTGAAAAGGCCATCGCCCAGGGTTTTGCATTCACCGGCGATCGGGTGGGATACCTGGGCGATTACAGCAGCCCGTTGCGCGACATCGCGCTGATGATCGCGCTCACCCATGAGCGCGGCTATGCCAAGCCGGCCCAGGACGCACGCGCCGTGGATTTGGGTCGTGAGCTCGATGCGCGTCGCAACAGCGGCTGGCTGTACCTGAGCACGCAGGAGCAAGTCGCGCTGGCACGCCTGGGCAAGGCATTGATGGCCGGCCAAGACAAGAAGATATCCGGCACCTGGCACGTCAACGGAGGCGAACAAGCCGCGACGGCCGCGAAGATCGTCGGTCGCATGTTCGATTACGACACGCTGGCCAAGGGGGTGCGCTTCGATCCGCAGGGCACGCCGCCCTTGTACGCCAGCCTTGAAATCGCCGGCGTGCCGCGCGTTGCGCCCGCTGCCGATTCCAGCACGATCAAGATCGAACGCAAGTGGTACGGCACCGACGGCAAGGCATGGACGCCCGGCCCGTTGAAGGAAGGCGAGGCGTTGATCGTCGGGGTCAGCATCACTGCCGACACCGACATGACCGATGCGCTGCTGACCGATCTGCTGCCTGCGGGATTGGAAATCGAGAACTTCAACCTCAGCGATGCCAAACAGTGGGCCGACGTGGTCGTCGATGGGATCGAGATCACCGATCGCTCCAACGCGGCCGACGTGGTGCACGAGGAATATCGCGAAGACCGCTACGTGGCCGCACTCAAACTGCGCGCCGGCAGCACCGCGCGCGTGTTCTACCTGGTGCGCGCGGTGACGCCGGGCACTTACACCACGCCGCCGCCATTGGTCGAGGACATGTACCGTCCGCAGTTGCGAGGCGTTGGCAGATCGGTGCCCGCCAGCATCACCGTGGTGCAGCCGTAGGACGGGAATCGGGAATCGGGAATCGGTAAGGGCATCCTGCTCTTTACCGGTATTCCCGCGCAGGCGGGAATCCAGCGACTTTGTTTTTTCGGCACGCGCATACCAAGACACCGGACTCCCGCCTGCGCGGGAATCACGGGCAGGGACCATTACGACAGCCCCGATGGCGGCGATGCCTGCCCTGGTTGCGCTGGGGCACGGTTGCCATCCTGGTGTCGCTGCTCGTCCTGGACGTCGCTTTCCCGCTGCCACTGCCGCGACAGCGCGACACCAGTACGCTGGTGGTGGCAGGCGATGGCACGCCGTTGCGCGCGTTTGCCGATAACGATGGGGTCTGGCGTTATCCCGCTACGCCCGAACACGTCTCGCCGCTGTACCTGCAGGCGCTTCTGAACTACGAGGATCGCTGGTTCTGGCACCATCCGGGCGTCAATCCGGTTGGACTGCTGCGCGCAGGCGGGCAGTGGTTGCGGCGTGGTCGCATCGTCTCGGGCGGCTCGACGCTGACCATGCAGGTTGCGCGGATCCTCGACACGCCATCGTCGGGCAGCCACGGCACGCGCACTCCCTGGGGCAAGCTCAGACAGCTGCTGCGCGCGCTGCAACTCGAAGCGCACTTGTCCAAGCGCGAGATCCTGACGCTGTACCTTGAACGCGCACCCTTTGGCGGCACCATCGAGGGCGTCGAAACGGCAAGCTGGGCGTACCTCGGCAAGCCCGCCGCACGCCTGTCGCGCGCCGAAGCCGCCCTGCTCACGGTGTTGCCGCAGGCGCCGAGTCGCTGGCGGCCCGATCGCGAGCCCGAGGCCGCGCGCGTCGCCCGCGACAAGGTGCTCGATCGCATGGCCGCGCTTGGCGTGTGGACGCAGGCCGATGTGGATGACGCCAAGATCGAAGCGGTCGTGTCGCGCAGGTTGCACGCACCCATGTCAGCGGCGTTGCTGGCGCAGCGCCTGCGTTCGGCGCACCCCGCTGCAGTTCGCATCGTATCGACGATCGATCCCGGCCTGCAGCGCACGCTGGAAGAACGCGTCACGACGTATTTCTCAAATTTGCCCGCGCGTACGTCCGCCGCGTTGCTGGTGGTCGACAACACCACCATGCAGGCGCGCGCCTATGTCGGTTCGGTCGCATTCGGCGACAAGGCGCGGCTGGGCGATGTCGACATGGTGCAGGCGTGGCGTTCACCGGGTTCGACACTCAAGCCGTTCCTGTACGGCCTGGCCCTCGACGATGGATTGATCCATTCCGAGAGCCTGCTGGTCGATGTACCGCAATCGTTCGGCGGCTATCGCCCGGGGAATTTCAATTCCGCGTTCAATGGTCCGATCGGCGCGGCCGAAGCATTGCGCCTGTCGTTGAATATTCCCGCAGTCGACCTGCTCGACCGCGTGGGTCCGGCGCGTTTCTCCGCGCGCCTGGACAACGCCGGCATCACCTTGAAATATCCGCGCGGCGCGGTGCCGAACCTGTCATTGATCCTCGGCGGCACCGGCGCCCGGCTCGAAGATTTGGTGGGTGCATTCGCTGCGCTCAATCGCGATGGTATCGCCGGGCGCGTGCGCTACACCGCAGCCGATCCGCAGGCCGATCGCCGGGTGATGTCGGCAGGCGCCGCGTGGATCGTGCGCACGATGCTGGAAGCCAACTCGCGGCCCGGTGATCGCGACGACACGTTCGACCGTGGCGCGCGCTCGCGCGTGGCCTGGAAAACCGGCACCAGCTATGGATTTCGCGATGCCTGGGCCATTGGCAGTACGCGTCGCTACACCGTCGGGGTGTGGGTGGGACGCCCGGATGGAACGCCGTTGCCCGGGCAATACGGCGCGGTCACCGCGTTGCCGCTGCTGTTCGAGGTGGTCGACAGCCTGCCCCGCGCGCACGGTGACAATGCGCCGCGTCCGCCGCCGCCCAATGTCGCCGAAGTCGAGATTTGCTGGCCGCTGGGCACCGCTGCCGACGCGCAGCCTCCCGCGTTGTGCCAGCGCAGGATGAAGGCGTGGACGCTGGATGGCGCGATTCCGCCGACCTTTGCCGAACGCGGTGCACGCCTGTGGAACGCAGGGCGCGAACGCTTTGACGCTGATGAGACGACGGGCGAGCGCATCTCGGCGGTGTGTTCGTTGCCCCACGCCACGCACAGCGTCGAGATTGCGCGCTGGCCGGCGCTGGCATCGCCGTGGTTGTCGCTGGCCGCGCGCAACGCTGCACGTTTGCCGCCGCTGGCTGTCGACTGCATGGATGACGGGCGCGATGCCGTCGAGGAATTACGCATCGAAGGCATCAACGACAAGGCAACCGTGGCACGGGCGCCGGGCAGTCAGCATGCCGTCCGCCTGTCGCTGCGCGTGCTGGGGACCACGACACGCGTGCAATGGTTGCTCGATGGACGCTGGATCGGCGAAACCCAGGGCGCGCAGCCGCTACTGCGTGACTTCAACGAGATCGGCCCACACACCTTGACAGCACTGGCGGACAGCGGCGCATGGACAAGCATCGGCTTCCGCGTATTGATGTAACGGCGCGCCCGGGCGCGATGCGCACTGCCCGCAAGGCGCCATGGTGCCCGGTGCGCTCCCGGAAGGCCGGTGCGTTTACTTCCCGATCCAGCCATCCAGCAAGTCGGCAAACTCGTCGGCATGTTCTTCTTCCTGCGCCAGGATGCTTTCGAGGATGCGCTTGGTGGTGGTGTCGCGGTCACCGATGTAGTTGATCATCTCGCGATAGCTGTCGATGGCGATGCGTTCGGCCACCAGGTTTTCCTTGACCATGTCGCGCAGGTCGGTGCCTTCCTTGTATTGGGCGTGCGAACGTGCGGTCAGGGTGTCGGGATTGAGGTCGGGCTCGCCGCCCAATTGCACGATGCGCTCGGCAAGCAATGCAGCGTGGGCCTGTTCCTGCTGCGCGTGTTCGAGGAACTCGCTCTTGATCGAATCGGCCAACATGCCCTTGGCCATGAAGTAGTGGCGGTAGTAGCGCAGCACGCAGACCCATTCGGTGGCCAATGCTGCGTTGAGCAACTCGATGACCTGCTTGCGATCAGCGGTGTAGCTGACGGTGATGGCGCCATCGTCGATGTTCTTGCGTGCACGCTCACGCAGGCTTTTGGTGTCGGTGAGCACTGCGGGGCCGTGCGGCGTGGCCTTGGGCGTCTTTTTTGCAGGCGGGCGATTGGCGGTCTTGGGCATGGGTTGGATCCTGTGCAATCAAGGGAGTTGGCTGAGCATGTGTTCGGCGGACGAAACGCGGAATTCACCCGGCGCCTCGGTGTTGACGATCTTGACCACGCCATCCTCTACATAGAGTGAAAAGCGCTTGGCGCGCATCCCCATGCCGTAGGCGCTGGCATCCAGTTCCAGGCCAAGTGCGCGGGCGAACTCGCCGTTTCCGTCGGCCAGCATCATCAGCCCTTCGGGTGCGTTCTGGCTCTGGCCCCAGGCCTGCATCACGAACGGATCATTGACCGACATGCAGGCCACCTCGATGCCGCGTTTGCGGAAGTCGTTGAAGTGTTCGACGAAACCAGGCAGGTGCTTCTCCGAACAGGTCGGGGTGAAGGCGCCGGGCACCGCGAACAGCACCACGTTCTTGCCGTTGAACAGGGTCGGCGTATCGATGATCTCGACACCTTCGCGGATGCGTTGCAACCTGGCCTCGGGGATGCGCTCGCCAACTTGGATGGGCATGGGATGATTCCACTCAAAGTGAACGCGCAGTGTAGTCATCGACAGGAAAGACCGCGTCAATGTGGCCCCGCTGCCTGTGTTTTGCCGCTCTCTTGCGGGCTTCTCGCCGCGACCGGGCGTGATATTGGATAATCGCGGCCTGTGGCAGCTTTGTCGCAGGGCCGCAACCGCTGGAGCAGCGATCACGATGCAATTCAAGGACTATTACGACACGCTGGGCGTGGAACCCAGTGCAGGTGACGCCGAGATCAAGACGGCGTATCGCCGATTGGCGCGCAAATTCCATCCTGATGTCAGCAAGGAAGCGGACGCCGAGGATAAATTCAAGGCGATCAACGAAGCCTACGAGGCCCTGCGCGACCCGCAAAAACGCGCGGCCTACGACCAGTTGCGCACGCGCGGGTATCGTCCCGGTGATGACGTGCAACCACCGCCCGGTGGCTTTGGCCAGGGCGGCCAGGGTGATTTCGATTTTGATGAAGTGTTTGCCGGTGGCGGCGCGGGCGGCGGGTTCAGCGACTTTTTCGAGAGCCTGTTCCGACGCCAGCAGGGCCAACAAGGCAACGGTCATGCGCAACAGCAACACTCGCGCGGCATGCCGCCGCGCGGCGACACGCGCGCCAAGCTGGCCGTTGCGCTGGAAACCATCCATCGCGGTGACAGCGTGCGCGTGGCGCTGGGCGGCAAGACGCTCGAGGTGCGGATTCCAAAGGGCATCAAGCCAGGCCAGGTCATCCGTTTGGCCGGGCAGGGCGCGCAGGGCGGCAATTTGTTGCTGGAGATCGAATACGCCGCGCATCCGCAATTCGAGGTCGATGGTCGCAACGTGATCTACACGCTGCCGGTCGCGCCGTGGGAAGCCGCGTTGGGCGCGACGATCAGCGTGCCGACGCTGGGCGGGCCCGTCGAACTGAAGATTCCACCGGAATCAGAAGCCGGTCGCAAGCTGCGCTTGCGCGGACGGGGATTGCCGGGGGCAACGCCGGTGGGCGGCGCAGGCGACCAGATCGTCGAGCTCGAAATCCAGGCGCCAACGCCGCATGACATCAAGCAGAAACAAGCTTACGAGAAGATCCGCGAAGCCTTCGAAGGAGATTGGCGCCGCGAATAGCCCGGCGACAAGGAAGCTCGATTGCGCCGCCCAGCGATTCAGGGCGTGATCAGGCGGCGGGCGGTGGTGTCACGACCGGCTGGCCGGCCCCGATCGTGCTGGTGATGGTGTCGGCCAGCTCCGATTCGCTGAAAGGCTTGGTCAGGTAGGCCTTGGCGCCCTGGCGCATGCCCCAGACGCGGTCTGTGTCCTGGTCCTTGGTGGTCACCAGCACCACCGGGATGTGCTTGGTGGTCGGCTCGCGCGTGATTGAACGCGTGGCCTGGAAACCGTTGAGGTTGGGCATCACCACGTCCATCAGGATCAGGTCGGGCAACTCTCGCTTGGCGGCCTCGACGCCCGCCGCGCCGTCTTCGGCCGTCAACGCTTCGTGGCCGAGTTTTTCGACGATGCGTCGAATGCCCATCAGCTGCGAGGGTGAGTCGTCCACGATCAGAATGCGCGCCATGAGAATCCCCGTTGATTGCGCCAGATTGTAGCTGGCGAGGCGGCAACCGCAAGCGCCGTGCGGTTCAGAGCGTGACCAGCGTCCGTCCGATCGAGCCGCCGGCCAGCATCGTTGCAAAAACATCGGGCAACTGTTCCAGCGATGCATCGCGCGTGCAGATGCGGTCGAGGTGGCGCGGCTTCCAGTCCGATGCCAGGTGCTGCCAGACCTCATCGCGGATCGCGCGCGCGGTACCGGCCGACGCCACGCCCAGCAACGATACGCCCCGGATTATGCCGGGCATCACCGTGGTGTGCAGTTCGTGCGTCGCGGCAAGGCCGGCACTGGCGACGTTGCCATACGGCGCGGTTTGCGCCAGCAGGCTGGCCAGCATGGTGCCGCCGACGCTGTCCAGCCCGCCGCCAAAGCGGGTGGATTCCAGCGGCCTGGTGGTGGCCAGTGCCTCGCGTCCCAGCACTTCGCTGGCACCGATGGCTTTCAGGTAATCGGCGTGTTCGGGCTTGCCGCTGATCGCGTGCACCGTGTAACCGGCACGGCTGAAGATATCGACGGCCAGTGAACCGACGCCGCCGCTGGCGCCGGTGACGGCTAGCGGCCCCAGGTCCGGAGACTGGCGGTTGTCATGCATGCGCAGCAGCGCCAACGCGGCGGTGAATCCCGCCGTGCCCAGGATCATGCTCTCGCGCAGGCTCAAGCCCGGTGGCAACGCAACCGCCCACCGAGATGGGATGCGCGCGTATTGCGAATAGCCGCCGTCGCGCGTTTCGCTCAGCCCGCAGCCGGTGACCAGCACCGCGTCGCCTTCGCGGAATTTCGGGTCGCTGGAGGTGACCACATTCCCGGCCACATCGATGCCGCCGACCAGCGGAAACCTGCGCAGGATCTTGCCCTGGCCGGTGCCCGCCAATGCATCCTTGAAGTTGGCCGACGAGTGCACGACCTTGATGACGATCTCGCCCTGGGCAAGGTCTTCCAGGGTGATCGACTCGATGCCGCTGCGGTAACCGGCATCATCGTTGTGGATGCGCAGCGCGTTGAAGGCGTCGGGGATGGTCATTGCATCTTCTCGTCATGCCGGGAAACCACCGGCGTTCGAACATTGCTGCGATGGGCGCCTGGTTGTCGGCCTGGTGCCAGGCGATGCCAATCCATGACGACGTGCAAAGGCCTTATCGCAACAGTTTGCCGTGCTTTTCGTCCAGCCATTTCTTCGCGTGTGCGGGTTTGTAAACCCGCAGCCAGTCGAACAACGCGTCGATATCCTCGCCGTGCCAAAGGTCATTGCGCTGGGCTGCGTGCAGGAAACGCTCTTGCACCATGCGGTCGATCATCGCGATGAGCGGTTGGTAGAAGCCCTCGACATCCAGGAAAGCGCAGGGCTTCTGGCCCAGGCCCAACTGGCGCCAGGTCAACATCTCGAACATCTCGTCGAGCGTGCCGAAGCCGCCGGGCAGGGCAACGAAGGCGTCGGACAAATCGAACATGCGCGACTTGCGCTCGTGCATGGAACCGACGATCTCAAGCTTGGTCACGTCGTGGTGGGCGACCTCCATGTCGACCAGTTGTTGCGGGATCACGCCGATCACCTCGCCGCCGCCGGCCAGCACTGATTCGGCAATGATGCCCATCAGGCCGACGTTGCCGCCGCCGTACACCATCGTGATGTTTTCCGCGGCGATGCGCGCACCGAATGCCCGTGCACGATCAGCGTAGACCGGTTTGCTGCCGGCGTTGGAGCCGCAATAGACGCAGATGGATTTCATGAAGGCCGGGAATCAGTGGGTGGGGTGATCGGGAATGACAGAAGGCAAGGCTGGAAAGCAAGGCTGGAAAGCAAGGCGCCGGGTAAATGCCCGGCGCTGGTTATCCTGGTTCCGCGGGATCGGAGGGCACGGGTTGTCTTGATTCCCGCCCCCCGAGGTTTCAATCGCGACTGCCGGATCAATTGGCCTTGTGGATCGCGCGTTTGTCCACGGCCATCGCCGCGTCGTGGATCGCTTCGGACAAAGTCGGGTGCGCGTGGCAGATGCGGGCGAGATCGTCGGCGGCGCCGTTGAATTCCATCGTCAGCACACCTTCGTGCACCAGCTCCGACACGCCTACGCCGACCAGGTGCAAGCCGAGCACGCGGTCGGTTTCGGCATGCGCGATCACCTTGGCGAAACCGGCCGGCTCCCCCATGGCCACGGCGCGGCCGACGGCGGCGAACGGGAAGCTCCCGGTCTTGTACGGCGTGCCTTCTTCCTTCAACTGCTGCTCGGTCTTGCCGACCCAGGCGATTTCCGGCTCGGTGTAGATCACCCACGGGATGGTGTCATAGTTGACGTGGCCGGGCAGGCCGGCGATGAGTTCGGCCACGGCAATGCCTTCCTCGAAGCCCTTGTGCGCGAGCATCGCGCCGCGCACGCAGTCACCTGCCGCCCAGACGCCATCGACGCCGGTGTGGCAATGCGCGTCGACTTCGATGCGGCCACGGTCGTCGAGCTTGACGCCGGTGCCTTCGGCCAGCAGGCCCTTGCTTGCGGCCTTGCGACCCACGGCGACCAGCAGTTTGTCGACGACGATGGTCTGTTCGCCGGACTTGTCGGTGTAGGTGACGTGCACTTCGGACACCTTGCCCTTGGTCTTGACCTCGGTCTTGCTGACCTTGGCGCCGAGCTTGATTTCCAGCCCCTGTTTCTTGAATTCGCGCGCGGCGGTCTTGGCCACTTCGGCGTCGGCAGCGCCGAGGAAGTCGGGCAAGGCTTCGAGGATGGTGACCTCCGAACCCAGGCGTTTCCACACGCTGCCCAGCTCCAGTCCGATCACGCCGGCGCCGATCACGCCAAGGCGCTTGGGCACTGCGGTGAAATCCAGGCCGCCGGCGTTGTCGACGATGGTGTGGCCGTCGAACTTGGCAAACGGCAGTTCGATCGAATCCGAACCTGCCGCGAGGATCACGTTGGTGCCCTTGAGTTCGATTTCGCTGCCGTCGTGCAGGGTCACCTTCACCACGTTGCCGGGCTGCAATTGGCCAAAACCATAATAAGGCGTGACCTTGTTGGCCTTGAACAGCATGGCGATGCCGCCGGTGAATTGCGTCACGATCTTGTCCTTGCGGCCAATCATCGTGTCGACATCCATCTTCGCATCCTTGGTGCTGATGCCGTGCTCGCCAAACAAGTGCTGCAGGTTCCAGAACTGGCGCGACGAATCCAGCAGCGCCTTGGACGGAATGCAGCCCACGCGCAGGCAGGTGCCACCGAGCGCCGGCTTGCCGTCCTTGCCCAGGCCGGCGTCGATGCAGGCGGTCTTCATGCCCAGCTGCGCGGCTCGGATCGCGGCGTGGTAGCCGGCGGGGCCGCCGCCGATGACGATCACGTCGAATTGTTCGGTCATTTGGATTTCCTTTGCCTTTCCTTCTCCGCCCGGGAGAAGGTGGCGCGATGCGCCGGATGAGGGAATGGAGTGACAGGTGGCGATGTCATCGGACAGCCCCTCACCCCAGCCCTCTCCCGCACGCGGGAGAGGGGGCGAAAATCACATCCCGAGCAGCATCCGGCTCGGGTTTTCCAGCTGGTTCTTGATGTCGACCAGGAACAACACCGCATCCTTGCCGTCGATGATGCGGTGATCGTAGGACAGCGCGATGTACATCATCGGCGCGGCGATCACCTGGCCGTTCTCGACGATCGCGCGTTCCTTGATCGTGTGCATGCCCAGGATCGCCGACTGCGGCGGGTTGACGATCGGCGTGGACAACAGCGAGCCGAACGTGCCGCCATTGGTGATGGTGAAGGTGCCGCCCTGCATGTCGTCCAGGGTCAGCTTGCCGTCGCGCGCCTTCCTGGCGTATTCGGCGATGCCCGACTCGATATCGGCGAAATTCATGCGCTGGACATCACGCAGCACCGGGGTGACCAGGCCTTTTTCGGTGGACACCGCGATCGAGATGTCGGTGTAGCCGTGGTAGATCACGTCGTTGCCATCGACCGAGGCGTTGACGGCCGGGTACTTTTGCAAGGCGCTGGCGGCGGCCTTGGCGAAGAAGCTCATGAAGCCGAGCTTGATGCCGTTGGCCTTCTCGAACTGTTCGCCCAGCTCCTTGCGCATCGCCATGACCTTGCCGAGGTTGACCTCGTTGAAGGAGGTCAGCATGGCGATCGAGTTCTTCGACAGCATCAGGCGCTCGGCGATGCGCGCGCGCATGCGCGTCATCGGCACGCGCTCTTCCGGGCGTGCGCCGCCGGACACGCCGGCGGTCTTGCCGCTGGCGTAATTGACGATGTCTTCCTTGGTCACGGCGCCCTTGCGGCCGGTGCCCTCGACCTGCGCCGGATCGATGCCTTCCTTGCTCGCAGTGAAGCGTGCGCCGGGCGGCAATTCGCCGCCCACCGGGGCTGGCTGGGTGCTGGCGGGTGCGGCGGCAGCGGTCTTGGCGGCTTCGGCCTTGGGCTGCACTTGCTGCGTGCCGGCGGCCGGGGCCGTATCGGACTTCGCCGCTTCGGGCTTCGCCGCATCGGCCGGGGCTGCATCGGCAGTCGGCGTGGCGGCCGCGCCTTCCTCGATCACCGCGATGATCTGCGCGCTGGTGACCGTGGCGCCTTGCTCGAACCTGATTTCCTTGAGCACACCGTCGACGGTCGAGGGCACCTCAAGCACGACCTTGTCGGTTTCCAGGTCAACCAGGTTTTCATCGCGCTTGACCGCGTCGCCCACCTTCTTGTGCCACGACGCGATGGTCGCGTCGGAAACGGATTCGGGCAAAACCGGGACTTTGATTTCGGTGGCCATGTGTGGCGTCCTGAAAGAAACGTAAGTGGGCGAGGATTATTCGGCGGTGTGGGAGCTGTCGAGGGGATTGACAAGCGCATCGGCGACCAGCGCCTGCTGCTCGGCGACGTGCTCGTTGAAATGACCCACGGCAGGCGAGGGCGAGCGCGTCCGGCCGGCGTAATGCAGGTCCTGGCCGGTGGCAAGGCAGGCCACCAGGTGGTGGCGGATCTGGTACCACGCGCCCTGGTTCTGCGGTTCTTCCTGGCACCACACTACCTGGGTGGCCTTGCCGTGGCGCTTGAGTTCCTCGCTCAGCCGCTCGCGCGGGAACGGGTACAGCTGCTCGACACGGATCAGCGCGACATCGTCGGCTTCACGCTTGTGCATGTCTTCCAGCAGGTCGTAATAGACCTTGCCCGAACACAGCACCACGCGCTTTGCCTTTTTCGGGCTGCTGGTGCTATCGGCGATCAGCTGCTGGAATTGCCCGTTGGCCAGTTCGTCCAGGCTCGACACGGCCAGCTTGTGGCGCAGCAACGACTTGGGTGTCATCACCACCAGCGGCTTGCGCGTGTCCATGCACATCTGCCGGCGGATCATATGGAAGGCCTGGGCCGGCGTGGTCGGCACGCAGACCAGCATGTTGTCCAGCGCGCACAGTTGCAGGAAGCGCTCCAGGCGCGCGGAACTGTGTTCCGGGCCTTGGCCTTCGTAGCCATGCGGCAAGAACAGCGCCAGCCCGCACAGGCGCTCCCATTTGGCTTCACCCGACGACAGGAACTGGTCGATCACCACCTGCGCGCCGTTGGCGAAATCACCGAACTGGCCTTCCCAGATATCGAGCGTGTCCGGATCGGCGGTGGAGTAACCATATTCGAACGCCATCACCGCTTCCTCGCTGAGCAGCGAGTCAATGACGGTGGCGTCGTCGGGATTCTTCACCAGTTGCCGCAACGGCAGGTAATGGGTGTCGGTCTTCTGGTCGTGCAACACCGCATGGCGGTGGAAGAACGTGCCGCGACCGCTGTCCTGTCCGACCAGGCGCAGTTTGTGGCCATCGTTCAGGACGGTGGCGTAGGCGAGGTTTTCGGCGAAGCCCCAGTCAGCGGGCAACTCACCTGCGAGCATCTTGCGGCGGTCGTCATAGATCTTGGCCACGCGCGGATGCAGGACGATCTCGTCGGGAATCGTGTTGATTGCCAAGGCAAGCGTGTCGAGGGTGGCGCGTTTGACGCGGGTGTCGACCGGGTCGCTCAGCTTGCCCGACAGGTACTTGGACCAGTCGATGGTGAACTCGTCGGGCGTGACCGTGGCAAGCTCGGTGGTGACCTTGCCGGCATCGAGCGTGTCGCGGTAATCGTCGACGATCTTCTGCGCTTCGCCCTCGGCCAGCAGGCCGTCATCGGTGAGCTTGGCGGCATACAGTTCGCGGGTGGTCTTGTGGGCGCGAATGGTCTTGTACATCAGCGGCTGGGTCGCGGCCGGCTCGTCGGCCTCGTTGTGGCCGTGGCGGCGGTAGCAGACCAGGTCGATCACGACGTCTTTTTTGAAACGCTGGCGGAAGTCGTAGGCAAGTTCGGCGCAGAACACCACCGCTTCGGGGTTGTCACCATTCACGTGCAGGATCGGCGCGCCGATCATCTTGGCAACATCAGTGCAATACAAGGTGCTGCGTGCATCTTCGGCGGCGCTGGTGGTGAAGCCGACCTGGTTGTTGATGACGATGTGCAGGGTGCCGCCTACGCGGAAACCACGCGCTTGCGACATCTGGAACAACTCCATCACCACGCCCTGGCCTGCGAACGCGGCGTCGCCATGCAACAGCACCGGCAACACCTGCTTGCGCTGGGTGTCGCCACGGTGGTGCTGGCGCGAACGCACGCTGCCGACCACGACCGGGTTGACGATTTCCAGGTGCGAGGGGTTGAAGGCCAGCGCAAGGTGCACCGGGCCGTCGGGGGTGGCGATGTCAGCACTGAAACCCATGTGGTACTTGACGTCGCCGGTGTGGGCGCGATCGACGCCGACCTGGTCGAACTTGCCTTCGAACTCGTCGAACAGCTTGCGCGGCGACTTGCCGAGCGTGTTGATCAGCACGTTGAGGCGGCCGCGATGGGCCATGCCGATGACGATGTCCTTGACCTCGTCCTTGCCGGCGCGGCGGATCATGTCGTCGAGCAGCGGGATCAACGCATCGCCGCCTTCCAGCGAGAAGCGCTTCTGGCCGACGTACTTGGTGTGCAGGTAGCGTTCCAGGCCTTCGGCGGCGGTCAGGCGTTCGAGGATCCGACGTTTGTCGACATCACTGCGCTTGTAGTCGCCGCCGGCGCCTTCCATGCGCTCGTACAGCCAGCGACGCTGTTCAACGTCGGTGATGTGCATGAACTCGACGCCGATCGGGCCGGTATAAGTCGCCTTGAGCAAGGCCAGCAGGTCGCCGAGCTTCATGCGTTCGCGACCGGCGACACCGCCGGTGCTGAATTCGCTGCCAAGGTCGCCATCGGACAGGCGGTGGAACGCCAGGCCCAGGTCCGGCGCCTCGGGCTTGGCCTGCATGCCCAGAGGATCGAGATCCGCGCCCAGGTGCCCGCGCGAGCGGTAGGCGGTGATCAGGCGGCCGACGTGGCGTTCGCGCTCGTCCCCCGTGCCGGTCGCCTGGGCAACCATGCCGCGTGCGGCCTTGCGACCCGCTTCGGACACGGCTTGGATGACCGCCGAATGCGGGACATCGCCCGCCTCGCGTCCCTTGAATCCGTCAAACCAGGTCTTCCACTTCGGCTCGACGCTGTCCGGATCAACCAGGTATTGCTCGTACAGCGATTCGAGATAGGCGGCATTGGAGCCGAGCGGGGAGGATTGCGCAAACTGCTTCAGGAGACTGTCCACGACTGGAGTAATCGGCTCAAGGTTGGAGGCAAACAACTGATTCACCGGGAATTTCGTTGGTTCGGTGAATGGCGTGCGTAACGGGTTGAATTATAGCCGCAGCGCTTGCCGCAGTGCATCATGCGCGCCCTGCGGTTGGGGTCCGGGACAGTTGCGGCCATGTCGATGGGCGCCGGGCGCCGTCAAATCACAGGCCAAGCGCGCGCAATTCACTGCAGGGACGTGCGCGCTCCCAGATCGGGCGGAAGTGTTCGATCAACTGGCGTGCGCGACCGCCGCCGGCGTGGTCGGCTTCACCGTCGAACCGATGGCCGAGGCTGCGGAAGTAGTAGCCGCCATCGTCGTTGACCAGGTAGGCCGATGGGTAGGCACGATCAACCGGGTCGTCGACTTCGCGAAACCCGAACACGCTGGGCAGGCGCTGCGCCAATGCCAGCAAGGGTGCATGCGCACGCTGCGCCGCGCCGGCATCGTGCAGCAGCACGCGGACTTCATTGCCCTGGCCACGGGTGCCGAAATGGCGCAACGCGTCCAGCACGCGCGGCGCGTCGAGCAGGCCCGGATCGAGTTCGCGACTGTGCACATACAGGACCCGGCGCGCGGAGAGGATCAGGTCGGTGGCAATGGCAACGGCGGATTCGCGATCTTCGATGGCCTGCGGCCGATCCAGCGATCGCCGCATTGCCTGGTGTTCGATCCCCGCTTCCATGAAACGCTCACCGAAGGGCGCGAAACCGTGGCGGGCATAAAAGCCCTGCGCGCAGACCTGGGCATTGAGCGCGATGTCGTTCCAGCCCAGCAGCCGCGCCTGGCGCAACAGGGCTTGCAGCAACGCATCGCCCACGCCGATCCCGCGCCATTCGCGCAATACCGCCATCCGGCCAATATGCGCGGGTGTCAAAAGCGAAGATTCCGTGCCGTCGTCGATGGCTTGCGGTGGCACCAGCCGACCGGTGCCGATCGGCTGGCCCCGCGGATCGCGGGCGATGACGTGGTGGCATTGCGGATCGAATGCGTCGCGTTCTTCCTCGATCGGCACCTGTTGTTCGAGTACGAACACGGTTTCACGCAGCGCCAGCAATTCGTCGGCGCCGTTGGCGTAATCGACCGCTTCAACGCGGAACGGCCCGCGTAGCGGTGGAGTGTCGGGGTTCATGCTGGTTCGTCCGGCGCAAGCAACTGGTAGTGCCCACCTTGCAGGAGTTCGAACACGGTGTCGCGGCCGCGTTCGGACAATCTTGCATAGGCAGGGCCATCAAGCATCGCCGCAGCGGCGAGTAGTTTCGCGTCGCGGACTGGCATGGCATGCACGTGACCGGCGGCGTACAGGCAGGCTTCGCGCGTGGCCCTGCGCCACGCCATGCGCGTCCAGGGGTGGCGATGCAGGGCAAACCCCTGCTGCAGGTCCCATTCGATCTCGATCCGCGAACGCACATCGTCGCTGGGCATCGCTTCGCCGCTGCTGCGGTACCGGGTCATGAACAGGCCGAACCAGTCGCCGAGGCGATCGGGATCATTCATGCGCAGTGCGTTCAATGCCTGCATGGCACGCTCCATCGCAGCGGCATCGATTTCGTTGGTGTCCGCGGGCACGACGAGGTCGGGATCGGTGTAGCGCAGTGATTCATCTGCATCGCTTGCCAGCGTGTCGACGAAGTCGCCCAGCAGTTCCACCGTCGATGGAGCGCGCATGCCGATCGAGAACGTCAGGCAGGCGTCCTCCGCGACGCCGTGGTGGGGCACGCCCGGCGGCAGGTAGAGCATGTCGCCCGGGCCCAGCAGCCAGTCATGGGTCGGCGTGAACGTGCTCAGCAGCTTGAGCTCGACATCCTCGCGGAACGCCAGCGGTGGATTGGCACCGGCGTCGATCTGCCAGCGTCGATGGCCCTGCGCCTGCAGCAGGAACACGTCGTACTGGTCGACATGCGCGCCGACCGAGCCGCCGGTGGCGGCGAAGCTGACCATGACGTCGTCGATGCGCCAGCGCGGCAGGAAATCGAACGCTGGCAACAAGGCGGCGATGTCGGTATCCCACTTGTCGACATCCTGCACCAGCACGGTCCAGTCGTGGTCGCCAAGGCCGGGGAATTGTTCTTCCGCAAACGGGCCGTGGCTGATCGTCCAGGTGTCGTGTTCGCGGTCGTGCACGATCAGCCGCGACAGCGCGCCTTCTTCGCAGGCCAGCCCGGCGAGGTCTTCGGGTGACATTGGCGGGACGAAACCTGGCGCGGAGAAGTCGGCGAAGGCATTGCGGATCAGCAGCGGCTTCTTCTGCCAGTAATTGCGCAGGAACTCGTCGGCCGGCATACCCAGCGGCGGCAATGCACGGCCATCGACTTCGAAGCATGCATCGGGTTTTGGTCTGGCCATGGCTGCAGTCTGGTTGTCGTCGGCCGGCTATTGTCGCGCCAATGCAATGACCGTGGCCGCAACGCCCGCGCACGGGCGCCGGCTTGCCGGGAAGCGATGCTCAGGGTTGTTCGAGCGTGTCCCTGAGCGCGGCCTCAGCCTTGCGAATATCGTCGTCGAGGTCGCGGGCGGGCACCTGCGCACCATCGGCGCCTTGCGATGCGCGCAGGCGCGCGAGATGCGCAGGTTGTGCCGGTGCGACATGGCCGCGCGCGGCGATGATGTCCTGGCAGCGCTGCTGTGCCTGCGCAAGCGCGGGAAATCGGTTGGCCTGCACCGGCCACCAGTAGATGTTCTCGACGATCGGCTGCGCGCCGACGCGGCTCGTGTCGATCGCCTGCTCGATCCGGGCGCCGGGGTCGGCACCGTGTTGCAGCAGCCATTCGGCCTTGTCGAACTGGCCGGCGCTGTAGTGGCCCAGCAGGGTGTCGCCAGGCATGCCGTGCGAACTGGCATTGACGTCGGCGCCGCGTTCAAGCAGCAGCTTGACGTTGTCCCAGCGCCGGGCAAGCGCGGCGACCATCGCCAAGGGCTCCTGGTCGGCATTGGCGGCATTGGCGTTGCCGCCATGGTCGAGGAATGCCTGCAGCAATCGTGGATCGGCGGCCTTGGCGGCCCAGGCGATGACGTGTCCATTGCCAGGCGCGGCGCGGTTGGGATCGGCGCCGTTGTCGAGCAGCGCCACCACGCCGGCCACGTTGTCCTGCAGCACGGGCCAGGCGATCAGCGGCAGGCCACCGGGCGAGATTGCGTTGGGGTCGGCACGTTGCTCGCGAACCAGCGTTCGTACCTCGTCGGCGTCGCCCGAGGCCGCGGCCCGCGCCAGCGCCAGTTCCGGTCCAGTGAAATGCCGTGCGATATCGAGCGACTGGGGCACATTGGCTCCTTGCGTGTCATGCGGAAGAGGCGACACCGGCGCCGCCGATGCCGGTTCGCGGCAACCTGCGATGACCACCAATGCGAGGCCGAGCCACAGGGTCCTGGGCATCATAAGCGAGCCAATGCCATCCACGGAAAGTTGCCCGCAGCATACGCCGGGCAATACGGGTGGCGCGTGGAGGTAGCGAGGCAGCGGCGCGGCGCGGCCGGTTTTATCGTGCGGCGTTTCAGTTCAATTCTGCGCTGAGGGCCGCTTCGCGGTTGCCGATCTCGTTGCCGAGCGAATCGTCGAGCACACCGAAGCTGTGGCGCTCGATCATCTCGCCGAAGGTGTCGCGCACGTCGCCCGACAGGCCCTGCTTGCCGGCAGCGATGACCACCGCGAGGTCGCGATTGACCTGTTCGATGGTCTTGCCGCTGGCGCGCGCGAACTCGCCGATGTTGTCGACCACGTCGCCGACCGTCTTGACGCCATCACCCATGTCCTTCAACACGTCGCCAGGCAGGTATTTGTCGACGTCGCCGAGGCGATCGCCGACCCAGTCCGTGGCGCCATCGACCAGGTCGCCCAAGCCGCCGAAGAAGCCGCCACCTTTCTCGGCTACGACGCCGGGCAAGCTGAGCGTGTCGGCAGTGTGGTTGATGTCGCTGAAGATGTCGCCCAGCGGGATCATGCCGGGGCGTGCACTGCCGTCGGCGTGGGTGGCATCCAGGGTCACGATGTTGCTGGGCGCGTCGGGCAGCGTGCGCAGCTGTTCACCGTTGGCGTTGGTCGGCAGGGAATTGCCGGTGAGCTTGTTGTAGATCGCCACGCCAAGGTTGAGGTCGGTGGCCAGGGCATCGGCGTTCTTCGACGACAGGCCCGTGGTTTCCTTCTGCAACGTGGTCAACAGGTCGCCCTGCACGGCATAGGTGGTGATTCCGGCATTGGCATTGTCCGGGGCCACCAGGCCGCGCTCGGCAAGGAAGCGCGAGGTGGTGTCGGCATGCACGCCGGCCGGGTTGGAAACGATGGCAGGCGCGCCGGTCACCTGTGCCGCCGCCGTGGCAAGACCGCCACCCAGCGAGTGGCCGCTGAAGATGACGTTGCCGCTGCTGTGCTGGCTGACCTTCGTGGCCAGGTCCATCGCGCGTTCGTAATATTCCTCTGGATTGCCCATCGCCTGCGCGACGTCGGCATTCACGTCATTCGGGTCGGCGAAATCAGTGCCTTCGAACACCATCACCGGCTGCGCGTTTTCGCCATGGACGGCGGGGTCGGGGATGAACAGTTCGGCGTTGAAGCCCGAGCCTTGCGGATGCAGTTGTCCTGCGCTGACGCCGTACTGTGCCAGTTCCGCCGAGCTGGCCTTGTGCCAGCCGTCCGGGGCGGCGTCATCGGTCGCGAGCGAGCGGCTGAGCTGCAGGATCTCGCGGTCGTGGTAGAGCGTGGCCAGATCGTCGGTCTGCTGCCACAGCGCGTTGTCGCCCCTGGCCTGTGCCTGCTCGTAGCCCTGGGTCAGCAATTCACGCTGTTTTGGGTCTGCGGTCGCCGCGTTGACCCGCTGCTCGACCTGCTGCGGGGTTTGCGCAGGTGGCGGGATCTGATGGTTGATCGCCTGGATGGCGGCCTTGACGGCAGAACCAATGAGGTTGTCGAAGAAGGACATGCTGGCCTCGTACACTCCGTGATCACCGCTACACGGAAACACATGCGCGGGCATCGCACCATTCGGGCTGACCCTAGGTCGACAAAACGAGTGCCTGCACCGCGCCTGATCGCTTCCAGGTCATGGGCTACGCCGAGCATCAAGCAGTCTGCAAGGCGACTCTGGTTTGAGTGGAGCGGTCAGGCACCAGGCTCAGGATGGCCTGTCTGCGATGTCGAAGACGGCGCGCGCCACGTAACCCGCCAGCACCAGGCAAAGCCCAACGACCGCGCAGATGGCGGATGGAAACTTGAATACCAATTGCGAGATGCCTGTGTTCAGGAGTCGAAACACAGTGAAGAAAGAGGCCGCGCCTGCCACGAGCCAACCGAGGCCGATCATCAGCATTGCGAGCACGCGGGCTGTCCGGTATCTGCTCAAGGCTGGTGTCCTTTGTTGGGCTGGTTTCAGATGGCCGTTGCCAGGGTCTCGGCCAGGCCGGTGTAACTGCCGGGTGTCATCGCCAGCAGGCGCTGTTTGTCGGCGACGGGCAGGTCGAGCGACTGGATGAATTCGCGCATCGAGCGTTCGTTGATGCCCTGGCCACGGGTCAGCGCCTTGAGTTGTTCGTAGGGATTGGGCAGGCCGTGCCGGCGCATCACCGTCTGCACGGCTTCGGCCAGGACTTCCCATGAAGCATCGAGATCGGCGGCGAGGCGCTCGGGATTGACCGACAGCTTGCCCAGGCCACGCGACAGCGCATCCAAGCCGATCAACGTGTGGCCAAACGCGGTGCCCAGCGCACGCAGCACGGTCGAATCGGTGAGATCGCGCTGCCAGCGACTGGTCGGCAACTTCGCCGCGAAATGCTCGAACAGGGCGCTGGCGATGCCGAAGTTGCCCTCGGCGTTCTCGAAATCGATTGGGTTGACCTTGTGCGGCATGGTCGAGCTGCCGACTTCACCGGCCTTGACTGCCTGCTTGAAGTAACCCAGCGAGATATAGCCCCACACATCACGGCACAGGTCGATGCAGATCGTGTTGATGCGTTTTTGCGCATCACTGATCTCGGCGATGCCATCGTGCGGCTCGATCTGGGTGGTGTACGCGTTGAAATCCAGATCGAGTGATTTGACGAAGCGCTGCGCAAACGCCGGCCAATCGATCTCCGGATACGCGATGACGTGTGCGTTGTAGTTGCCGACCGCGCCGTTGATCTTTCCGCCCAGCGACACCGCGGCAAGTTGCTCGCCCTGGCGCTGCAGGCGGGCGACCACGTTGGCCAGCTCCTTGCCCACGGTGGTGGGTGACGCGGTCTGGCCGTGGGTGCGCGAGAGCATTGGCAGGGCGGCGTACTGGTGCGCCATCGTGCGCAGGGTTTCGATCAGCGCATCGAGCCGAGGCAGCAGCACGGTGTGCCGCGCCTGGTTGAGCATCAATGCGTAGGCCAGGTTGTTGATGTCCTCACTGGTGCAGGCGAAATGCACGAATTCCAGGGCCGGAGCCAGCACGGCATCGTCTTTCAGGCGTTCCTTGATGAAATATTCAACCGCCTTGACGTCGTGGTTGGTGGTGCTCTCGATGTCCTTGACGCGGGCGGCATCGGCCACGGAAAAGCCATCGGCAAGTGCGTGCAAGGTCGCGATCGCCGTCGCGTTGAACGGCGCAAGTTCGGTGATGCCCGGTTCCGCAGCCAGGGCCAGCAGCCATTCGATTTCCACGCGCACCCGGGCCTTGATCAGGCCGTACTCGGAGAAAACGGGACGCAGGGCGTCGACCTTGCCAGCGTAGCGGCCGTCGAGCGGGGACAGGGCGAGCAGTTGCGATTCGGCAGGCATGATGGCTTGGGGTTGCTGGAAATCGTGCATTCTACTGCCGCCCGGCATCGGCGATATCTTTGTAGGAGCGCCCCATGGGCGCGAGAAAGCTTTCCCGCTAAAGCCATCGCGCCCATGGGGCGCTCCTACAAAGGCTCATGGTCGCGGGCGTATCCTCGTGGCATCGCATTGGAGGACGTCATGGCCGCACAGCGCTACCGCATCGAACACGACAGCATGGGTGAACTGCAGGTCCCGGCCGATGCGCTGTGGGGCGCGCAGACGCAACGCGCCGTTGAGAATTTCCCGATTTCCGGCCAGCCGCTGCCGCGCGGCTTCATCCGCGCGCTGGGCCTGGTCAAGGCCGCGGCCGCGTCGGTCAACGGCGAGCTGGGCTTGCTGTCCAAGGGCGTGGCGCGGTCGATCCATGTTGCCGCCATGCAGGTGGCCGACGGTTCGCACGATGCGCAGTTCCCGATCGATATCTATCAGACCGGTTCTGGCACCTCGTCCAACATGAATGCCAACGAGGTGATCGCCACGCTGGCCACGCGCGCCGGCGACAAGGCCGTGCATCCCAACGATCACGTCAACCTGGGCCAGAGTTCCAACGACGTGATTCCCACCGCGATCCGGGTGTCGGCGCAGCTGGCGGTGGTCGAGGACCTGTTGCCGGCGATCAAGCACCTGCGCAAGACCATCGACGGGCGCGCACGTGCGTTCGCCAAGGTCGTGAAAACCGGTCGAACCCACCTGATGGATGCGATGCCGCTGACGTTCGGCCAGGAGTTCGGCGCGTGGTCGTCGCAGCTGGCGTCGGCGCAGGCACGCATCGATGACGCGATGAAACGCCTGCGACGCTTGCCGATCGGCGGCACCGCGATTGGTACCGGCATCAATGCCGACCCGCGCTTTGGCAAGGCGATGGCAAAGACACTGTCGGGATTGACGAAAACCCGGTTCGAATCGGCCGTCGACAAGTTCGAGGGGCTGGCGTCGCAGGATGATGCCGTCGAATTGTCCGGCCAGCTCAATGCACTGGCAGTGGCGCTGATGAAGATCGCCAACGACCTGCGCTGGATGAACTCCGGTCCGCTCGCGGGGTTGGCAGAGATCGAGCTTCCGGCGCTGCAGCCCGGCAGCTCGATCATGCCGGGCAAGGTCAACCCGGTGATCCCCGAAGCCACGGTGATGGTCTGCGCGCAGGTGATGGGCCACCACGTCGCCATCACGATTGCCGGGCAGACCGGCAACTTCCAGTTGAACGTCACGCTGCCGTTGATCGCCGCCAACCTGCTTGATTCGATCGGCTTGCTGTCGAAGGTTTCACGGCTGCTCGCCGACACCGCCATTGCCGGCTTGAAGGTGCGCAGGGACAACGTCTCGGCGGCACTGGAGCGCAACCCGATCCTGGTCACTGCGCTCAATCCGGTCATCGGCTACGAGAAAGCCGCGGCGATTGCCAAGCGTGCTTACAAGGAGGCGCGACCGGTGTTGGAGATCGCGCTGGAAGACACTGGAATGCCTGCGGCGCAGTTGAAGAAGCTGCTGGATCCGACCGCGCTCACCCGTGGCGGCATCCACGGCAAGTGACGGCGCAAGCGACGTTCAGTCGCCGCTGCGGCAGTCGTCGATATCGGACTGCTCCATCGTCGCGTAAGGCTTGAACGCGGGCAGTTGCGCGGCAAGTTGCTGTTGGGTGTCGAGCAATGGCGGCAGCCGGTCGCAGATCGTGCGTGCCTTGGCTTCGAATTTGCGCGCTTCGGCCTGGATTTCCGCCTCGGTCTGGTCACGGTTGCCGGAGAGCGCTCCACGCAGGGCTTTGCCGGCGGTGCGCAGGCCGAAGTCCGCGCCTTGCGCGCCGATGTTGGCGCCGGCCGTTGCCACGGCGATGATGTCACCACGATATTTGACCAGCAGCGCGCGCTGCTCGTCATTGACCTGGACCTTGTCGCCACTGATCAGCAAATCCCCTTGCGGGGTGATCTCCGCCTTCGCGCCATCGTTGTCGTCCGATATCGTGAGGTTTTTGGTCGCCATCTGCACGCGCGCGTGCTCCATGGCCTTGGTCACTGTGCGGCTGATTGCCGATTGCGAAGCATCGTCGTCAGCAGACGCGTGTGCTTCGGTGGCGGGTTGGCGCTGGCAGCCGCCCGCCAGCACCAGGCAGGCGAGCAGGGTAATGATGGGTGCCTTGGTCATGGTGGTTGCCGCTGGGCTCGTGAGATGGTGGATGTGGAACGGCATGCGCCGTCAGCGTTTGCGCGGCTGTTGGGCGTCAGCGTCCACTTCGCGGTGGTCGACGTCGCCATTGTGCTTTGCGTGCACCACAGGGCGGCCGTCGATCGACGCGCCCTGACCGATCAGGTAGGACTTGACCGCCTCGTTGCCGGCCTGGTTGAGCGGCGACCGCCATCGACCAAGATCGGCAGTGACCCCGAGATTGACGTCGGCACCATGTTCAACCAGGTATTCGACGATTCCAAGGTGTCCTTCGCGGGCCGCGTTGATCAACGGCGTCTCGTCGCCAGTCACGATCGCATTGGGGTCGGCGCCAGCTTCGATCAGTCGTGCAACCACGTCGTCATGCCCGGCTTTAGCCGCCACGATCAGCGGATTGCCGTCACCGTGCGATGGCACATCGACCCCTGCACCCATCTCCAGCAACGCATCGACGATCGCCAGCTTTCCCTGTCGCGAAGCGAGGATCAGGGCGGTGCCATCGCCGCGCACGGCCGCATCGGGGTCGGCACCTTTTTTGATGAGCGTGCGCACGGCCTTGATGTCCCCGCTATCCACGGCGGCGAGCATTTCGGCGGCAGTAGGCATGGACTGCGCCGCCGTGGGCGCCTGCTGCTGGCAACCGCCAGCGGCGATCAACACCGCGCACGCGAACAATCGAATCATCGGCATCGTGGTTCCTTGTCGTTTCAGGGCGATGGCGCCCATCAATTTTCCTGCGGCAGGGTGACGCGGCCGCTGACATTGCGATGGCCAACGTCTCCGCTGCCGACCGAGCGCACGGTGAGGTTGCCCTTGACGCCATTGGCATCGATGTCCCCTGAACCAATCGAACCCACGGTGACGTCGCCGCCGATGCCGTTCAACTTGACGTCGCCGGAGCCGACCGAACCGATTTCAAGCGACCCCTGGGTATTGCTGATCTCCAGGTCACCCGAGCCGATGTCGCCGACCCTGGACGCACCGCGCACCTGCTTGACGGTGACGTCGCCGGAGCCCACTGACAGCAGGTGCAGCGCGCCGATGTCGGTTGCATCGATATCGCCGGAGCCGGCGGACGCGGTGAACGTGCCACGGATATGCGTGGCCTTGACGTCACCAGAACCGACATCGGCGCTGGCGTCGCGCGCGCCGTCGATGCTGGCGTCGCCGGAGCCCACCTTGAGTTGCACCAGCAGCGTGTCGGGCACGGTCGCACGCAGCTTCATGTAGGCATAGTGGCTTCCAAAGAAGATGCCGCCGATATCGCTTATGCGTTCGGCGGTGACGACCAGCTTGTCGCCGATTTTTTTCTGGGTAAGCGTGAGTTGCGCAAGATATTTCGTATCCGATGCGCAGGCCTGGCCTTCGATGCGATTGCTGGTCCCTGTGCTGGCTCGCACGTCCAGGTCATTGACGCCGACGTCGAACATCACGGTTTTCACGCCGGCAAGATCGAGCTGCAGGTTGCGCGGCTGTGATTGTGCACACTTGTCGTCGCTGGCCTGCGCAAGCAGGGGCAGCAGGAGCAGGGCGCTTAGGATCAGTTTTTGCATGGTCGTGTCCTCGGTGGTGCGGGCATTGGCCGGCTCGTGATCCGAGCCGGCCCGCGGGAGCTAAACGGGTTTAGTCGGCCAGTTCGCGGCGACGACGCAACTCGATGGCGATGTAGATCATCACCGCGCCGACGATCGCGCCGATCCAGATCCCCGGCGTGGCCAGGCTGGCCAACTGGCTGCTGGGGGACAGGCTGCCGAGGATGTCCTGGACGGTGTGGCTTCCGGCCGTCGCGCCGAGGCCATCGCGATAGGCCAGGTCCATGCCCGGCACGGTGCCCAGCAGCAGGCGGCCGACCACATTGGTCCAGAACCACGAGCTGTCCATGCTGAAGAATTTCATCAATTCAAACCAGCTGACAAAGATGCCGGCAAACAACGGCACCATGATCGCCCACAGGAACGGCTTGCTGCGCGACCAGGCCGAGCACAACAGCAGCCAGCCAACTGTCGGCAGTGACCACAGCGCATAGACCGGGATCCACACGATGCTGCCGGCCGCGATCTGCAGCGGGTTGGCCGAACTCCACAACAACGTCCAGGGGTGGCCGCCGTGGAACAGCACCACGATGCTGATCATGATGATGAAGCCGAGCATCGTGAGCAGCGATGCGATCACCGCCAGTGCCGGTGCGATCAAGGCGACGCTGGCCACCTTGGACATTACGGTCTGTGCATCGGAGACCGGCAGCGATTTCCAGAACAGCACGCTGCGATCCTTGCGTTCGTCGTACAGCGCGCCGAGGCAGTAGAAGAAAGCCACGAACGCCAGCACGAGGAACGGCCAGGCCGAACTCAGGAACAGGGTCAGGTTGATGCCCTGCGCAAACTGCACCATGTCCGCAGCGCTCATCTGGCTGGTCAACTGGCTGATGTCGAGCCCGTTGACCTTGATGCCGTCGATCTTGAGGTCGCCCCTGGACGCGGCGCGGTGGGCGGCGACAAGGCCGACGATGATCATCATCGCGGTCAGCAGCAGCGAGATGCCGCCGGCGATCAATGGCGCCCAAAGGAATCCGCCCTTGTGCTCCCAGAACTCGCGTTTGAGCAGCAGCTTGAACTTGTGGGTGGAATGGACGGGCGCGGTAATGCGCGGTGCGACAGGAGTGGTATCAAGGGCGTTCATGCGTAGGTCCCTTTCATGGTGGCGACAAACAGATCGGCCAGGCCCGGCGTGCGGGTTTCGCCAAACGTGGCAAGTTGCGTGGACGGCACGCCATCGAAGAGCATCACGGTCTTGCCGAAGGGCAGGGCGCGCTCGTCGATGGGCATGAGTGCGCGGGCGTGTTCGGTCTGGTCGGCGTTGACCAGCACTTCGGTGAAGCGTTCACCGACCGCGTCCATCGGCGCGTCCAGGACGATCTTGCCATCGCGGATGAACATCACGTCGGTCAGGATGTGTTCGACTTCCTCGACCTGGTGGGTGGTGATGATGATGGTCTTCTGCTCGTCGAAGTAATCCTCCAGCAGGCGCTGGTAGAACTGCTTGCGGTACAGGATGTCCAGGCCAAGCGTGGGCTCGTCGAGCACCAGCAGCTTGGCGTCGATCGCCATCACCAGGGCCAGGTGCAACTGCACGATCATGCCCTTGGACATTTCGCGCACACGCTGCCTGGGCTTGAGCTGGGTGTTGGCAAGGAATCGCTCGCAGCGGGCGCGATCGAAGCGCGGGTGCACGCCGGCGACGAACTCGATCGCCTCGCGCACCCGGATCCATCGCGGCAACACCGCGACATCGGCGATGAAGCAGACATCATTCATCAGGTCGTCGCGCTGGGTGCGTGGATCGCGACCGAGCACCTTCAATTCCCCGTCAAATGGCGTCAGCCCGAGCATCGCCTTGAGCGCAGTGGTCTTGCCGGCGCCGTTGGGGCCAATCAGGCCGACGATGCGGCCGGCGTCGATATTGAAGCTGGTGTTGTCGAGGGCGAGTTTGCTTTTGTAGGCCTTGCGCAGGTTGTGTGCGCTGACGACATGGTCCTGATGGGTGGCGTTGTTGTTCATGCGACACCTCCGTCGAGCGCTGGCTTGAGCACTGGCTTGAGCAGATCGTCCATCGACAGCCCCAATCGCTGGATGCGCTCCAGCACCAGGGGCCATTCTTCCTTGAGGAAGCGTTCGCGTTCGTTTGACAACAGTTTCTTTGATGCCTCTTCGGTGACGTACATGCCCAGGCCTCTGCGTTTTTCGACAAGTGCTTCGTCCGCGAGCTCTTGATAGGCGCGCGAAACGGTGATCGGATTGAGTTGATATTCGGCGGCGACCTGGCGTACGGAAGGCAGGACGTCGCCGGGTTTGAGCACGCCGTCAAGCATCATCGCCACGACGCGCTGCTTGAGCTGGCGATAGATGGGGGCGTCATCGTTCCACTGGATTCCACTCATGGCTCAACTCCTGCTGTTGCGGCGCAAGCCCTGCGCGAACGAGAAATAGGGGACCGCCAGTGCGCTGCGGACCCGGCGCGCGTGGCGGCGCTGTTCGGTTTCGGCGGCGCGCTTTTCGGCAGCCTGGGCGGAGGCTTCGAATGCGGCATTCAATGCCACGTCGGTCGACACGGCGGCGGCAAAGCTCACTGCCCCGGCGATCGTCTCGCCAAGGGACGGGTTGCCGTCGAGACCTGCTTGCAGCTGCCTGACGTGGGCTTCGATCCTGTTGGCGCCTGCCTGGGCAGCGTCGATGCTGGCCTGGGTGTCGGCATCCGTGCCTGCAAACGTGAGTGGCATCTCGGGCGAGTCGATATCCTGCATGTCGCCGGGCAGGGCCGGGGACGACGCCATCAGGCCAAAAACCAGCATCAGGCCGGAGGCAGAGGCGGCTAGCAGTGTGTTGTGGAGCTTGCGGATCATGGAGATGTCCTGCTCTGGGTAACCGGTGTTGTATGCAACTATAACACCAGAACACTTCATGTCAACTCATTTCCACCCGCGATCAACCCAACTAAAGCCATACTCACCCTCCGATCTGCGTTGGAACACGGCCATGTCAGTTAAATCAACACGTTGCATTGGATTTGTAGCGCTCCTGGCGGCATGTGGCGTCGCCCTGGCGGCAGGCGGGTTGTTGGATCGGAGTTACCGCCCGCTGGCAGGCACGCAGGCCGTCAATCTCTCCAGGACCTACGGTGGCGACGTGCTGCTGATCGTCAACACCGCCAGCAAGTGCGGTTTCACCCCGCAATTCGATGCGCTGGAAGCGCTGCATGCCAAATACAAAAGCAAGGGTTTTGCCGTGCTCGGATTTCCGTCCGGTGATTTCAAGGCGCAGGAATTCGAGGACGAGGCGAAGATTCGCGAGTTCTGCACGCTGACTTACGGGGTGAAATTCCCGATGTTCGAAAAAGTGCACGTCGTTGGCACCGATGCCACGCCGCTGTACAAGGACCTGCTGGCGGCGACCGGCGAGGCGCCGGAGTGGAATTTCCACAATTACGTCATCGGTCGCGACGGCAAGGTGGTGGCCAGTTTTGCCAGCAAGACCACGCCAGATGATCCCAAGGTGGTGGCGGCCATCGAGCAGGCGCTGAAGTTGCCGGCGCCACGGGCAACCCCGGACAAAACAACCCTCAAACCAGCCGTCAGGCGCGCTCCGACAAGCGCCCGCCTTGAACCACGATGAAGGTCAATCCGCGCAGCGATTGCCCGCATCGCCGATGACCGCGACAATAGCCGGCTTTGGCGCCGCAACCCGCTGGCGCGCTGCATGGGAGTGGTTACGGATGAAGTCGTTGTTGCGCGCAGTTGCCGCGCTGTTGGTCGTCGCGATCGCCTTGCCGGTCGCGAGCGCCGCAACCCCGGACACGTCGTCGTTGTCCAGCGAGCGTGAGAAAGCCAGTTACATGATCGGCATGGATATCGCCAAATCGGTGGCGCCTGCGGCGGCGGATCTCGATCTGGCCGCGTTTGAGCGTGCCATTGGCAACGCCATCAATGGTGGCAAGCCGCTGATCGATGAAAAGGATGCCGTGGCGACCGGCCAGGCATTGATGTTGCGGGTGGCCGCGCGCAGCGGTCGCCCGGTGCCGGGGATGGCCCCCGGCACACAGCCGCCTGCCGTGGACAAGGCCAAGGTCGGGCTGCTGGTCGGCGCCGACATCGGTCGTTCGCTGGTTCCGCTGAAGGGCGAGATCGACCTGTCGCTGGTGATGCAGGGCCTGCGCACGTCGCTGACCAAGGGCACGCCCCTGCTGACCGAGGCCGATGCGGATGCCGTGCGCAAATCCTTCGGCGAGCGCATGCGCGTCAAGCTGCAGGCCGATGCCGAACAAGCGGCCAGCAAGAATGCCGCCGACGGCAGGCAATTCCTTGCCGGAAACAAGCAGGTCAAGGGTGTGTTCACCACGCCATCGGGCCTGCAGTACATGGTCCTGCGCCAGGGCGCCGGCAAGCGACCGTTGCCCAGCGACCGCGTCCGTGTCACCTACAGGGGCACGCTGCTGGACGGTACCGAGTTCGACAGTTCCCAGGCTCACGGTGGACCGGCCGAGTTTGGCCTTGGCCAGGTGATCGCGGGCTGGACCGAAGGTGTCTCGATGATGCCCATCGGTGCCAAATACCGGTTCTGGATTCCTGGTGCGTTGGCCTACGGCGAAAAGGGCAACCCGGGCATCGGCCCGAACTCGACGCTGGTATTTGATGTCGAACTGCTCGATATCCTCTGATCATGCCTCTTTGATCATGCCTCTTTGATCATGCCTCTTTAGGTCATGCCTCTTTGATCATCCCCTACAGATATCCCATCCCTGATCGTCCACATTTCCCATTTGCCGGTCGTATCCAAGCCGGCAACCAACAGACAACCCGGAGTTTCCCGATGACATCCCGTTACCGTTTCGCCACCGCCAGCCTGCTCGCCGCTTCCCTGGCGTTCGGTTTTTCCGCCTGCAAGCCGATCGACAAGGATGCCAAGAAGGATGACAAGGCCGATGCAACCAGCAAGGGAGATGACATTTCCAAGATCAGCGGGCTGAAGACCGAAAAGCAGCAGGCCAGCTACGTCGTCGGCATGACCATCGGCAAATCACTGGAGCCGATCAAGGATGAGGTCGACATGGACACCTTGATCAAGGCGGTCAAGACCACGATGACCGGCGGCAAGGCGCTGTTGACCGATGAGCAGGCGCAGAAGGTTGCGCAGGCATTCGACCAGCGCCTGCAGGCCAAGAAAGTAAGCGAGTCGGCTGAAGCACTGAAGAAAAATGCCGCCGAGGGCGAAGCGTTCCTTGCCGCCAATGCCAAGAAGCCCAACGTCAAGACCACGGCATCGGGCCTGCAGTACCAGGTGCTGGTCGAAGGCAAGGGCGCCAAGCCCACCGCCAGTGACATGGTGCGCGTGCATTACAAGGGTGAATTGCTCGACGGCAAGCCCTTCGACAGCTCCTACGACCGTGGTGAACCGGCCGTGTTCTCGCTGCAACAGGTCGCGCCCGGCTGGGCCGAAGGCGTGCAACTGATGCCGGTGGGCAGCAAGTACAAGCTGTGGATCCCGAGCAAGCTCGGCTATGGCGAGCAGGGCACCCCGGGTGGTCCGATCCCGCCGAATGCGACGCTGGTGTTCGAGGTTGAACTGCTCGCCATCGTCAAGCCCGATGCCGCGGGCGCCGAAGCCAAGTAAGCACGGAGACCACGGATGCGCGTCGCGATTTTTGGTACCGGATACGTGGGGCTGGTGACGGGTACGTGCCTGGCCGAGGTGGGCCACGATGTCATTTGCGTGGACATCGACCAGGCCAAGGTCGATGGTCTCGACAGCGGCGTCATCCCGATCTACGAGCCGGGCCTGGCGCCCATGGTCAAGGCCAACCACGCGGCGGGACGCCTGCGCTTCAGCACCGATGCCGCGCAGGCGGTTGCCCATGGCGAGCTGGTCTTCGTCGCCGTCGGCACGCCGCCCGACGAGGACGGCAGCGCCGACCTGCAGTACGTGCTGGCGGTGGCCAGGACCATCGGTACGCACCTGCAACGGCCCACGGTGGTGGTCAACAAGTCGACGGTGCCGGTGGGCACCGCCGACAAGGTGCGCGCGATGATTGCGCAGACGCTGGCGGGGCGCGGCGTGCAGATCGACTTCGATGTCGTTTCCAACCCCGAATTCCTCAAGGAAGGCGCGGCGGTCGAGGACTGCATGCGCCCGGATCGGATCGTGATCGGTGCCGACAATCCAGCGGCGGTGGATCAATTGCGCCGCCTGTACGCGCCGTTCAACCGCAACCACGACCGTATCGTGGTGATGGATGTGCGCTCTGCCGAACTGACCAAGTACGCGGCCAACGCGATGCTGGCCACCAAGATCAGCTTCATGAACGAGATGGCCAATATCGCCGAGAAAGTGGGTGCCGATATCGAGATGGTGCGCCAGGGCATCGGTTCGGATCCGCGCATCGGCTGGCACTTCATTTACCCCGGCGCCGGCTATGGCGGCTCGAGCTTTCCCACGGACGTCCAGGCGCTGGCGCATACCGCGCAGCTGCACGGCCACGCGCCAACCCTGCTGGATGCGGTCGAGGCCGTCAACGAACATCAAAAGGGCCATTTGTATGCCTTGATGCTGCGCCACTACGGCGGCAGCGAGGCGTTGCGTGGCAAGACCATTGCGCTGTGGGGGCTGGCGTTCAAGCCCAACACCGATGACATGCGCGCCGCGTCCAGCCGCCGCCTGTTGCAGCAGCTCTGGGACGCCGGCGCCACGGTGCGCGCCTTTGATCCCGAGGCGATGGACGAAACCCGGCGCATCTATGGCGCGCGCGCGGACCTGATCCTGTGCAACAGCGCCGACGATGCGCTCGCTGGCGCCGACGCGCTGGTGGTGATCACCGAATGGAAGCAGTTCCGCAGCCCGGATTTCGCCCGGTTACGGGTGGGCCTGCGCGACGCGGTGGTGTTTGACGGACGCAATTTGTATGAACCGGGCGACGTCGAAGCTGCGGGGCTGGCCTATTACGGCATCGGTCGCGGTCGCTCGATTCGCATCGATTGAACGTGATGACGATGATCGATCTCCAGCAACGACTGGTCGAGCTGGAAATGCGATTTGCATTCCAGGAACAGGCGCTTGCCGAACTCAGTGACGCCCTGGCGGCGTCGCGCATCGAGACCGCGCAGCATGCCGAACAGCTGCGTCGCGCATTGGATGCGATGAAGCAATCACGCGGCGAATTTTTCGCCGATCCCACCGAAGAGCCGCCACCGCCGCACTATTGATGCCGCCACTGATGTTGCCGTCAACAGCAAGGTCGTCGACACATTCGGGCATCGGAAATCCGGGCGACAACGATGGCACAATGCCTCCGATGACAGACACACTGCGCGACCAATTGCTGGGCCTGGGCTTCAAGCCGGCGCCGAAACCGGAAAAGCCGCCGCACCGCGATGGCGCTGGCGGCCATGCGCAACGTCCCAATACGTCACGCCAGAATACCTCGCGCCCACCGACGTCACGCGCCGATGCGTCGCGTCCAAACCCGCCAAGGGCAGGCGCGCAAAATACCGGCGCAGCAAACGCCGGCAAGCCCAATGCGGGCAGGCCACACCCGAACGCACCCGGGCGCAAGCCGGAGCACGGGCGGGCGCAGGCGAATCGTCCGCAATATTCGCCGGGCAAGCCACGCACGCGCGAGGACATCGATTTGGCCAAGGCCTATGCGATCCGCGCGCAGCGTGAAAAAGACGAGCGCATCGAGGCCGAGCGCCTGAAGCAGGACGACGCACGCAAGCGCCGCGAAGCCAAGATCAAGCTGGCCGAGTTGCTCAAGGACAAGGGCCTCAACGATGCCAATGCCGACATCGCCCGTCATTTTGATTACGGCGGCAAGATCAAGCGCATCCACGTCACCGCCGACCAGCTGAAGTCGCTCAATGCCGGCGAACTTGGCGTCGTCCAGCTTGATGGTCGCTACCTGCTTGTCAGCGCCGCCCTGCTGGCCCAGGCCGAGGCGATCTTTGCCCCGGCGGTGGCGTTGAAAGTCGACATGAATGCGCCGGCCACTGACCACCCCTATGCCGATCCGCAGTTCCAGGTGCCTGACGACCTGGTCTGGTGAGCTGGTCTGGTGAGCTGATCTGGCGTCGCGAGCGGCCGCTGGAACACGGCAGGCTGTGAGCCTGCCGGTGTCGCATGGCGGCGACTGCGTCCTTCGCCTGGCGGCTATTCCGGGTCGTAGTCCAGGTTCGATGCCAGCCAGCGTTCCGCCTGCGCCAGGTTGACACCCTTGCGTTTGGCGTAATCGGCCGCCTGTTCCCTGGAGACGCGACCGACGACGAAGTACTGGCTCTTCGGATGGCTGAAGTAGTAGCCGGACACGGCTGCGGTCGGATACATCGCAAAACTTTCGGTCAGGTTGATGCCGGCGTTGTTGGTTGCATCGAGCATCGCGAAAATCACGCCTTTCTCGCTGTGTTCCGGGCAGGCGGGGTAGCCGGGGGCCGGGCGCACGCCCTGGTATTTCTCGGAAATGAGCGCGTCGTTGTCGAGCGCCTCATTGGCACCGAACCCCCAGTAGTCCTTGCGCACGCGCTGGTGCAGGCGTTCGGCCAGTGCCTCGGCGAGGCGATCGGCCAGCGCCTTGAGCAGGATCGCGTTGTAGTCGTCGTGGTCGGCATGGAAACGGTCGATGTGCGCATCGATGCCGATGCCGGCGGTGACCGCGAACGCGCCGATCCAGTCCTGTTTCCCAGAATCCTTCGGTGCGATGAAATCGGCGAGGCAGAAGTCGGGCCGCTCGACCGGCTTGTCGACCTGCTGGCGCAGGAACCGCAGCATGGTCTTCTCCGTGCCGTCGCCGGGGAAGCAAACCTCCACGTCGTCGCCAATCGAATTGGCCGGCCAGAGTCCGAACACGGCCTTTGCGCCGAGCCATTTCTCCGCGAGGATCTTGTCCAGCATCGCGCGCGCATCGCGGTACAGGTCGCTGGCGGCCTTGCCGACCACTTCGTCGGTGAGGATCGCCGGGAATTTTCCGGCCAATTCCCAGGCCTGGAAGAACGGCGTCCAGTCGATGATCTCGACCAGGTCGTCCAGCGGGTAGTCGTCGAACACGGTGATGCCGGGCTTGTTCGGCGCGGGTGGGGTGTAGTTGGCCCAGTCGCCGACGAATTTCTGCGCGCGGGCTTTCTCCAGCGACACCAGCCGCTTGGCATCGCCGCGGTTGCGATGACGTTCGCGGATCTCGGCGTAGTCGGCCTCGTTTGCGGCAACGAAACCCGCGCACAGGTCCTTCGAGATCAAGGATTGCGCCACGCCGACCGCGCGCGACGCGTCCTTGACCCAGATCGTCGCCGATTTGTAGAACGGGTCGATCTTCAGCGCCGTGTGCGCGCGCGACGTGGTGGCGCCGCCGATCATCAGTGGAATGGTGAAACCCTGCCGCTGCATTTCGCGGGCGACGTGGCCCATTTCTTCCAGCGATGGCGTGATCAGGCCGGACACCCCGATGATGTCGGCATTCTCGGCAATGGCGGCATCGAGGATCTTCTGCGCCGGCACCATCACGCCAAGATCGATCACCTCGAAGTTGTTGCAGGCCAGCACCACGCCGACGATGTTCTTGCCGATGTCGTGGACATCGCCCTTGACGGTTGCCATCACGATCTTGCCGTTGGACTTGCCGACATCGCCGGTTTCAAGCTTTTCCGCTTCGATGAAAGGCAGCAGGTAGGCCACGGCCTTTTTCATCACCCGCGCCGATTTGACCACTTGCGGCAGGAACATCTTGCCCGCACCAAACAGGTCGCCGACCACGTTCATGCCGTCCATCAGCGGGCCTTCGATCACGTCCAGGCCGCGTTTGGACAGCTGGCGCGCTTCCTCGGTATCGGTTTCGACGTACTGGTCGATTCCGTGGACCAGCGCATGGCTGAGTCGTTGGCGCACGTCCTTCTCGCGCCACGAGAGATCCTCGACCCGGACTTCGCCTTTCTTGCCCTTGTAGCGTTCGGCCAGGTCGAGCAGGCGTTCGGTCGAGTCCGCGCGCCGGTTGAGGATCACGTCTTCGACATGGTCACGCAATTCAGGGTCGAGGTTGTCATAGATCGGCATGGCGCCGGCGTTGACGATGCCCATGTCCATGCCGGCCTTGATCGCGTGGTACAGGAACACCGAATGGATCGCCTGGCGCACCACCTCATTGCCGCGAAACGAGAACGACACGTTCGATACGCCGCCGGAAATATGGCAGTGCGGCAGCGTTTGCCGGATGATTTTGGTGGCCTCGATGAAGTCGACCGCGTAGTTGTTGTGCTCCTCCATGCCGGTAGCGATGGCAAAGATGTTGGGGTCGAAGATAATGTCCTCGGGCGGGAAGCCGACCTGCTCGGTCAAGATCTTGTAGGCCCGCGTGCAGATCTCGACCTTGCGGGCGCAGGTGTCGGCCTGGCCTTGTTCGTCGAACGCCATCACCACGGCGGCCGCGCCGTAACGCATCACCTTGCGCGCGTGCTCGATGAACGCTGCTTCGCCTTCCTTCATCGATATCGAATTGACCACGCCCTTGCCCTGGAGGCATTTGAGCCCGGTCTCGATCACGCTCCATTTGGATGAATCCACCATCACCGGGATGCGCGCGATGTCGGGTTCAGATGCGATCAACGTGAGGAAGCGCGCCATCGCCTTTTCAGAATCGATCAGGCCCTCGTCCATGTTGACGTCGAGGATCTGCGCGCCATTGGCAACCTGCTGGCGTGCGACCTCGACCGCCTCCTCGAATCGGTCTTCCTTGATCAATTTCTTGAACTGCGCGCTGCCGGTGACGTTGGTGCGTTCACCCACGTTGATGAACAACAGTTCCGGCGTGATGATCAGCGGCTCAAGGCCCGATAGACGGGTGTAGCGGGGAGTGGTGTTCATGCGGCTTGCGCCCGTGCGCCGGGCAACTGTCTTGGCGCGATCCCGCGCACCGCATCGGCGATGGCCTCGATGTGCGCCGGTGTGGTGCCGCAGCAGCCACCGACAAAATTGAGCAGGCCCGATTCGGCGAATTCTTTCAGCATGGTGGCCATTTCCTCCGGCGTCTCGTCGTACTCGCCAAAGGCATTGGGCAAACCGGCGTTGGGATGCGCGCTGACGTAGCCATCGACGATCTTCGCCAGCGTCTCGACGTGTGGACGCAGGTCCTTTGCGCCCAATGCGCAGTTCAGGCCGACGGAAAGCGGATTGCCATGCCCCACCGAGGCATAGAAGGCTTCTGCGGTCTGGCCCGACAATGTACGTCCGGACGCATCGGTGATGGTGCCGGAAATCATCACCGGCAGGCGCCCGCCGCGCGTATCGAAGACTTCCTCGATCGCGAACAATGCGGCCTTGGCGTTGAGCGTGTCGAAAATGGTTTCGACCATCAGCACGTCGGCGCCGCCATCGATCAGGCCTTCAACGGCCTCGCGATACGTCTCGCGCAGCGCATCGAAGCTGGTGTTGCGGAAACCTGGATCGTTGACGTCGGGGCTGATCGACGCGGTGCGGCTGGTCGGGCCGAGCACGCCGATCACGAAGCGCGGCTTGTCATGCCGACCTTGCGCCGCATCGCGGGCCTCGATCGCATCGCAGCAGTCGCGGGCGACGCGCGCGCCGGCCTTGTTCAATTCGTAGACCAGGTGCGGGAGGTGGTAATCGGCCTGGCTGATCGCGGTGGCGTTGAAGGTATTTGTCTCAACCAGGTCGGCGCCGGCCTCCAGGTACTGCGTGTGGACATCGGCGATGACCTCCGGCTTGCTCAGCAGCAGCAGGTCGTTGTTGCCCTTGAGGTCGTGCCCGCACGGCGCGTGTCCGGCGCCGAGTGCCTCGTCGACATGCAGGCTGTCGTAGCCATCCACGAAACGCTCGCCGCGGTAATCGGCTTCTTCAAGGCGATGGTGCTGGATCATCGTGCCCATCGCGCCATCGATGACGAGGATGCGCTGTTCAAGCGCGGATTCCAGTGCGGCCACGCGCGCGGGATCCAGCCATGGGGCGGGTCGGAAACCGGCAGGCGTGGGGGTCGCATTGGCGTGGTCCACAGCGGTCATCATGGTTTCTTCGCGATCAGGGAAATGACTTCGAAATGCGGCGGGCGTTTTTCGCGGGTCACGGTTTCTGCCGTTTGCAGGCCCAGGCCGGCTTTCTCGACGAATTTGCGCAGGTCCTTGTCACTGAAGCCAAGGTTGGCGTGGCCATAGGCTTCGACCGCTGCGCGGTGTTCATGGCGCGCCAGGCTGGACAGCAACAGACGGCCGCCGGGACGCAGCACGCGCGCGGCTTCGGCCACGGCCTGCGCGGGTTTGGCGGCGTAGGTCAGTGCGTGCATCAACACAACCAGGTCGAAGCTGGCCGGATCGAAGGGCAGGGCGTGCATGTCCGCTTCGCGCACCTCGACATTGCGATAGCGTCGCAAGCGTTCGCTGGCGGCCGACACCACGCGCGCGCTGGTGTCGATGCAGACATAACGATGTGCGTGCGGGGCCAGCAATTCGGCCAGTACGCCGTCTCCGGAAGCGATGTCGAGCACGTCGCCGGTCTCGAACAGCGGCAGCACCGAGCGCGCCAGTGCTTCCCATGTGCGGCCGGGCGAGTAATGGCGCTCCATGTCACCGGCGACCGAATCGGCCCAGTTCTGGTCGGCTGCGCGCATGGCCAGCACGCCGGCCACGCGTTCGCCATCCTGGCGCAGCAGCGGATCGTCGGCGCCCGCGCTGAGCGCCTGCCACAGGCTGCGCTGGGCGGGATCGAGCGCGGCATCGTCGAAGCGGTAATACGCCGACACGCCAGAGCGGCGGTCGCGCACCAGACCCGCTTCCTTGAGCTTGGCCAGGTGGGTGGACACGCGCGGTTGGGCCAGCTGGGTGATGGCCGACAATTCGGCCACGGTCAGTTCCTCGCCTTCCAGCAGTGCCAACAGGCGCACGCGGGTGGCGTCGGCCAAGACTTTCAGACGTGTCGACCAGCCTTCCAGATCCATTAATATCTTCCTATCGCGATATAAAGATAAATGCTACGGGCGCGATGCACCGGCGTCAAGGTTTGCCGGGACGCAGGCACGCGCAGATCGATCGCTGTTGCCGCGACGGCGCACGGGTTCGGTTATCCGTGCCCGCCAGCTACAATTCCACATCTGGTTTGATGCGGAGCAGCAACGTGGATTTTGGGTTTAGCGAAGAGCAGCTGATGATTCAAGACGTGGCACGCCGCATCGCCCGTGAAAAAATTGCACCCAGCGCCGAGCATTTCGACAAGACCGGTGAATTTCCGCTCGAAAACATCCAGCTGCTTGGCCAGAACGGCCTGATGGGCATCGAGGTGCCGGCCGAATATGGCGGCGCCGGCATGGATACGGTGGGTTATGTGCTGGCGATGATCGAGATCGCCGCCGCCGATGCCGCGCATTCGACCATCATGTCGGTCAACAACTCGCTGTTCTGCAACGGCATCCTGACCCACGGCAGCGAAGCGCAAAAACAAAAATACGTGCGCGCGATTGCCGAGGGCGCCGAGATCGGCGCATTTGCACTGACCGAGCCGCAGTCGGGTTCCGACGCGACCGCGATGCGCTGTCGCGCCGTCAGGCAGGCCGATGGCAGCTACGTGGTCAACGGCAAGAAAAGCTGGATCACCTCCGGCCCGGTTGCCAAATACATCGTGTTGTTCGCGTTGACCGACCCGGACAAGGGCGCACGCGGCATCACCGCGTTCCTGATCGACACCGCCCGCGACGGTTTCCATCGCGGCAAGACCGAACCCAAGCTCGGTATCCGGGCGTCTGCGACCTGCGAGATCGAGTTTGCCGATTACGTGGTGCAAGCCGATGAGGTGCTGGGCGCGGAAGGCCAGGGCTTCAAGATCGCGATGGGCGTGCTCGATGCCGGTCGCATCGGCATCGCGTCGCAGGCCATCGGCATCTCCCGCGCAGCCTATGAGGCTTCGCTGGAATACGTGCGCGAGCGCAAGGCGTTTGGCCAGCCGATCGGCACGTTCCAGATGATCCAGGCCAAGATCGCCGACATGAAATGCAAGCTCGATGCGTCGCTGCTGCTGACCTTGCGCGCAGCGTGGGTGAAGGGCCAGGGCCAGCGCTTCAGCACCGAGGCTGCGGTGGCCAAGCTCACCGCGTCGGAAGCGGCGATGTGGATCGCCCACCAGGCCGTGCAAATCCATGCCGGCATGGGCTATTCCAAGGAAATGCCGATCGAGCGTTATTTCCGCGACGCCAAGATCACCGAAATCTACGAGGGCACCAGCGAGATCCAGCGCCTGGTGATTGCCCGCAACGAGACCGGGCTGCGCTGAACATGTCCCTCCAGCCTCTGGTTTCCAGATCGGGCCGAACTGCCTTTCGGGATGAACGCGGCTGCGATCGCCGCGAAGCCAAGGTCGTTGCGCAGGATTGGTATATCCATCCAGGTCCATCCTGACCTGCGCGCATCCAGAAATCATTGTGTGGTGACCCTCCACCCGGGCCCGGCGCATGTACGGGCCCCATGCCATCGGATACCTGTCCATGAGTACGCAACGCAAAGTCGCAGCTTCACCTTCGTCCACGCGCAAACCCGCTGCAGCGGCCAAGGCGAGCAAGCCATCGCATCGTGACGCCTTGCTTGAACCCATCTTCGCGGCCGTCCGCGCGCGCGCCGGCAAGGCGCAGCAGGCCGATGCCAGCGCCTTTGCCAAGGCGTTCTACCACCGCATGACCGACGACGAATTGCCATTGCACAGCGCCGAGGGCTGGGCTGCACTGGCCAACGATTTCTATGATTTCTCGCGCATCCGCAAGCGCGGGGCGGCCAACGTGCGCCTGTTCAACCCGAACCTGAAACAGCACGGCTGGGAATCGCCGCACACGGTGCTGCAGGTGGTCAACGACGACATGCCGTTCCTGGTCGACTCGGTGACCATGGCTTTGGCCGAGCGCGGCATCGGGGTGCATGTGCTTGGACACCCGGTGGTTGCAATCACGCGCGACAAGGCCGGCAAGATCATTACGGTCGGCGAAGGCCGGTCGGAATCTTTGATGCACCTGGAAATCGATCGCCAGACCGGCAGTGCCATCACCGAGATCGAGTCGACCATCCGCGACGTGTTTGCTGACGTCCGCGCGATCGTTGCCGACTGGGAAGCGATGCGCGACAAGATGCTGGAGGTGGCCGATGAGATCGTCACGCGAAAGATGCCGGCCAGCCACGCCGGTCGGCAGGAGGCGCAGGAGTTCCTGCGCTGGGCGGCCGATGACCACTTCACCTTGTTTGGTTTTCGCCAATACGTGGTCAAGAAGAAGGGCAGCGAAGAAATCCTGTGCGCCGTGGAAGGCAGTGGCCTGGGCCTGTTGCGCGCCAAGGACGTCGGCAAGCCGCGTTTGCTCAAGTCACTGGCCGCGAATTACATGCCGCAATCGGGCTCGGTGGATGCCCTGATCCTGACCAAGACCAATGCGCGCTCGACCGTGCATCGTCCCGGTTACATGGACTACATCGGCGTGATGCAATTCGACGCGCACGGTCGTCCGGTCGCCGAGCAGCGTTTCCTTGGCCTGTATACCTCCAGCGCCTACAACCGTCGCCCGTGGGACATCCCGCTGGTGCGCGAGCGTTTCGAATATGTGATGCGCGAGTCGGGCCTCAAGCCCAACAGCCACAGCGGCAAGGCGCTCAAGCACATCCTGGAGACCCTGCCGCGCGACGAATTGTTCCAGTCGACCGAGGAAGACCTGTTCCGCCTGGCCACCGGCATCCTCGGCCTGCAGGAGCGCGTGCGCAGCAAGTTGTTCCTGCGCAAGGATCGCTTCGATCGCTTCTATTCGGCGCTGGTGTACCTGCCGCGCGATCGCTACAACACCGACCTGCGCGTGCGCGTGGAAGCGCTGCTCAAGCGGGCGCTGCACGCCGACCAGATCGACACCAACCTGCAGGTGGGCGAATCGCCCCTGGCGCAGCTGCACATGCTGGTGCGTCCGCGCGCCGGCGAGAGCTTCGATGTCGATCAATCGATGCTTGAAAACGAACTTGCCGGCATCGTGCGCAACTGGCACGACGACCTGCGCGATGCGCTTGTCGCCTCGGATGGCGAACGCGAGGGCCTGGCACTGGCCGCGCAGTTCGGCCGCGCGCTGCCATCGGCGTACATCCAGGAAGCCACCCCGGTGGTCGCCGCCGGCGACGTGCGCCACCTGGCATCGCTGCAAGGCCCCGATGACCTGGCCCTGAGCCTGCACCGCAACCACGATGGCGCCGGCGGATTGCGCCTGAAGTTCTATCGCCAGGATGACGACCTCCCGCTGTCGGATGCGCTGCCGATGATGGAAAACATGGGCTTGCGCGTGATCACCGAACATCCATACCGCCTGGAAGTCGACGGCACGGTGGCGTACCTGCAGGATTTTGAAGTCGAGTCCGCGCGTGATTTCGACATCCGGGCCGTGGGCCCGGCGTTCGAGGATGCGTTCGTGCAATTGTGGCGCGGCAATGCCGAGAACGATGGTTTCAACCGGTTGATCATCGGCGCCGGCCTGACCTGGCGCCAGGTCGCGATGTTGCGCGGCTACTGCAAGTACCTGCTGCAAGTGGGCGTGCCGTTTTCGCAAAGCTATGTCGAGGAAACCTTCTGCCGGTATCCGTTGCTGGCACGCTTGATGGTGGAGTTGTTCGAGGCGCGTTTCGACCCGGCGACCGGCAGTGAGAGCAAGGCCGAAATCAGCAGTGGCGGTGAGCGCTTCACGCACCAGCTCCAGCGGCTGTGCGCGGATGATGGCGAGGCGCTGAAGGCGCTGCAGCCGGTCATCGAGGCTCGCACCAAAGACCGCAACGCGCAATACGATTCCACGCGCACGGCATTGAAATTACTGCTCGACCGGGTTGCCAGCCTCGACGAAGACCGCATCCTGCGCAGCTTCATGGGCGCGATCGACGCAACCTTGCGCACCAGCTATTACCAAACGGCGCAAGACGGCGGTAGCAAGGATTACATCAGCCTCAAGTTTGATTCGGCGCAGGTGCCCGACCTGCCAAAGCCGCGTCCGTATCGCGAGATCTTCGTCTACGGCCCGCGAGTGGAAGGCGTGCACATGCGGTTTGGCCCGGTCGCGCGCGGCGGCCTGCGCTGGTCGGATCGTCGCGAGGACTTCCGCACCGAGGTGCTGGGCCTGGTCAAGGCGCAGATGGTGAAGAACACCGTGATCGTACCGGTCGGCTCCAAGGGCGGGTTTTTCGTCAAGCAGCCGCCGGTGGGCGGCGACCGCGATGCGGTGCTGGCCGAAGGCATCGCCTGCTACAAGATGTTCATCAACGGCATGCTCGACATCACCGACAACTTCGTTGAAGGCAAGGTTACGCATCCACGCAACGTGGTGCGCCACGATGCCGACGATACCTACCTGGTGGTTGCCGCCGACAAGGGCACGGCCAAGTTCTCCGACATCGCCAACGGCATCGCCCGTGAGCATGGCTACTGGTTGGACGACGCCTTTGCTTCCGGCGGATCGGTGGGTTACGACCACAAGGGCATGGGCATTACCGCGCGCGGTGGCTGGGAGTCGGTCAAGCGCCATTTCCGCTCGCTTGGCCGCAATTGCCAGGTCGAGGATTTCACCTGCGTCGGCATCGGCGACATGTCCGGTGACGTGTTCGGCAACGGCATGTTGTTGTCCAAGCACATCCGCCTGGTCGCGGCGATGGACCACCGCCATGTCTTCCTCGACCCCAACCCGGATGCGGCCAAGTCGTTCAAGGAACGTACCCGCCTGTTCAAGTTGCCGCGTTCGAGCTGGGACGATTACGACACGGCACTGATCAGCAAGGGCGGTGGCGTCTATCCGCGTTCGGCGAAATCGATCCCGGTGTCGGCTGAAGTGCGCACTGCGCTCGGCCTGGACGCCAGCGTGTCGGCATTGAGCCCCAACGAGCTGATGAGCGCGGTGCTCAAGGCGCCGGTCGACCTGCTGTGGAACGGCGGCATCGGCACCTACGTCAAGTCAAGCGCAGAGACGCATGCCGATGTCGGCGACCGCTCCAACAATGCACTGCGCATCGACGGTCGCGACCTGCGTTGCAAGATCGTCGGCGAGGGCGGCAACCTGGGCTTTACCCAGCGTGGTCGCATTGAGGCCGCGCTGGTGGCCGGCGTGATCCTCAATACCGATTTCATCGACAACTCCGCAGGCGTGGATACCTCCGATCACGAAGTCAACATCAAGATCCTGCTCAACGGCCAGGTGCAGGCCAAGAAGCTCAAGTTCGAGGAGCGCAACACTTTGCTGGCCTCGATGACCGACGAAGTCGCCGGCCTCGTACTCAACGACAACTATCGCCAGAACCAGGCCCTGAGCGTGATGGAGCGGATGAGCCTGTCGCGACTGGGTTCAAAACAGCATTTCATCCGTACGCTGGAATCGCAGGGATTGCTGGATCGCCAGATCGAGTTCTTGCCATCGGATACCGAAATCGCCGAGCGCAAGGCGCGCGGCATTGGCCTGACGCGTCCGGAGCTGGCGGTACTGCTGTCATATTCCAAGCTGGTGGTGTTCCAGCAGCTGCTCGACTCTGACGTACCCGAAGACCCGTACCTGTCGAAGGAACTGGTGCGTTACTTCCCCGAGCCGCTGCAGAAGAAATATGCCAAGGCGATGGAATCGCACCGCCTGAAGCGCGAAATCATCGCCACGGCGGTCACCAACTCGACCATCAACCGGATGGGCGCCACGTTTCTGATGCGCATGCAGGAGGACAGCGGCCGCACCACCGGTGAGGTCGCCAAGGCCTTCACCATCAGTCGCGAGACTCTCGATGCGCGTGCGCTGTGGTCGCAGATCGATGCGCTCGACGGCACGATGCCAGAATCGGTGCAAATCGATGCCCTGCAGGTGATCTGGACGCTGCAACGCTCGATGACGCGCTGGTTGCTGGCAAGGCCGGGCGCAATCCCCGACATCGCCACGGCGGTGGATCGCTATCACGACGGCTTCAAGGACATCCGTGCCGGCGCCGACATCCTGCCCGACTCGCAGCGCCCCGCGTATGAAGCCAGCCTGCGCGACTGGAAGGCCAAGGGCCTGCCGGACGAGCTCGGCGGCCAGCTTGCCGCGCTGCCGTACCTGGAAGCGTGTTGCGACATCATCGAGCTGGCACGCGAGCGCAAGCTCAAACCTGTGGTCGTGGCCAAGACGTATTTCCGCGTCGGCGAGGCCCTTCGCCTGCCTTGGCTGGTCGAACAGATCGATGGGCTGGTCGTCGACGGCCGCTGGCATGCGGTGGCTCGCGGCGTGCTGCGCGACGAGCTCGCCACCCAGCAGCGTGCATTGGTCGGCCAGGTGCTGTCGGTGCCCGGTGTCAACGCCGAAGCCAAGGTCAGGCATTGGCTTGAGCGCGACGACGCTGCGCTGCGGTTTACCCTGTCGATGCTCAACGAGTTGGCCGCGCAAAAATCGCTGGATTACCCGACCGCTTCGGTGGCGGTGCAGCGACTTTCGCAGCTGGCATCGCGCGGCTGACCAGATCGGCCGGCTGCACATCGACGCGCTCAGGTCGATGTGGCCAGGCCGGTGTGCGCTGCGGACTGCAGCAACGATGGATGGGATATCGGGGCTTCGGCCCCGATGTGTTTTGCGAAATCAAACCTCGCATTCGGGGCAGATTTTCTGCGGCCCGGATAGGCGCCGAGCATTCGGGGCGCCTACGGGCATGACAACGCCTGGGCTGCGGCTTGCGCACGATCCGGGCGACGCACAGTGGATGCAAGCGGCAACGATTCGATCCGATGGCAAGACGCTATCGGAACGATGGCTCGGGCGACGGGCTACGGATGCGGAGCAGGGGCGCGGAGTAGGGGCGCAGAGTAGGGCGCAGAGTAGACCATGGTGCCGATGCTCCTCGACGCCGGGTTTTGCCGGGGGCCTCACCTCGACCTGGGCTAAGCTGATCGCCGGTTGCCAAGGGCCATCCAATGTCATTGAACCCACGCATCGCATTTTTCGCCAGCCAGACCGCCGACGCGCAGGCGGCATTGGCCACGTTGACCGCGCGTCACGGCCAATGCGCGCCGGAAGATGCCGATGTGCTGTGCGCACTGGGTGGCGACGGCTTCATGCTGCAAACGCTGCATCGCCACGGTGGCCTGGGCAAACCGGTGTATGGCATGAAGCTGGGCAATGTCGGTTTCTTGATGAACCACGCCCGCGATGAAGACGTGACCGACGGATTGATCGGACGCATCGCCGCAGCCGAACCCGCCGTGCTGCGGCCGCTGGAGATGATTGCGCAAACCGAGTCGGGCGCCAGCGTGGGCTCGCTGGCCTATAACGAAGTGTCGTTGTTGCGGCAGACGCGCCAGGCCGCGCACGTGGCGATCGAGCTCAACGGCCAGGTCCGCCTCGATGAACTTGTCTGCGATGGCGTCATGGTCGCCACGCCGGCGGGCAGCACCGCGTACAACTATTCCGCGCTCGGCCCGATCCTGCCGTTGGGGTCGAGCGTGATCGCGTTGACGCCGATCGCCGCCTTCCGTCCACGACGCTGGCGCGGCGCCTTGCTGAAAGCCGAGACCGAAGTCTGCTTCCGCGTCCTCGACCCCTACAAGCGCCCGGTCAGCGCCACGGCCGATTCGCACGAAGTCCGCGATGTCGTCGAGGTCACCATCCGTGAATCACGCGACCGCACGGTGACATTGTTGTTCGACCCCGAGCACAACCTGGAAGAACGCATCCTTGCCGAGCAATTCCTGAGTTGAGCGACATGCACACCCCGCGCGCATGGCTTGCCGCACTGCTGCTGTTGCCAACCATGGCCAGCGCCCAGGCCGTTGGTCAGACGCCTACACAGCTCGACGCCGTGGTGGTTACCGCCACGCGCCAGGGTGCCGATGTACGCGTGGTGCCTGCGACGATCGATGTCGTCGGAGCGGACGAAATCCAGCGCGCGCAGCCGATGCTCAATGTGTCCGAAGCCTTGCAGCGGGTGCCGGGCGTGGTGGCGCGAGACCGCCACAACGATGCGCAGGACGTGCAGATCTCGATCCGTGGTTTCGGTGCACGTTCCACGTTTGGCGTGCGCGGCGTGCGCCTGTATTCCGATGGCATCCCGGCGACGATGCCCGATGGGCAGGGCCAGGTTTCGCATTTCATGCTCGATTCGCTGCAGCGCATCGAAGTGTTGCGCGGGCCGTTTTCAGCGCTGTACGGCAACTCGTCGGGCGGCGTCATTGCGCTGTTTACGGCCGACCCGCCAGCACATCCGGTGTTGACAAGTGGCCTGGTCGTGGGGTCGGACGGCTTGCGACGCTCGTCGCTGTCGCTGCATGCGCCCTGGCGCGCATCGCAGGCTGATGGTTTCCTGCTCGACCTGGTGGATGCCGGCAACGATGGTTACCGCGAGCACAGCGCCTCGCGACGCCGCAGCGGGCAAGTGGTGTTCAAGGGCGATGCCGGAGGCGCCTTGTATACGATCGCCCTCAACAGCCTCGACCTGGCGGCGGACGATCCGCAGGGTCTGGCGTTGAACGAATTGCGGGGCGACCGCCGCGCGGCCAGTCGCGGTGCGCTGATGTTCGATACCCGCAAGACCGTTCGCCAGGACCAGCTGGGCGTACACGTCGAAAAAGACCTGTCGCAACACCATGCGCTGGCGATCACTGGATATCGTGGCCGCCGGGACACGACGCAAATGCTGTCGGTGCCGGTGTTCGTGCAACAGCGCAATCCACTGCACGGCGGTGGCGCGATTGGACTGGACCGTGACTACAGCGGCGTGGATGCCCGGTGGCGCTGGTCGACCACGCTGTGGCAACGGCCACTATCGTTGACATCGGGAGTGGAATACCAGGTTTCCAGTGAACGTCGCCGCGGCTACGAGAATTTCATTGGCGATCGACTCGGTGTGTACGGTGCACTGCGGCGTGATGAAGACAATCGCGTCAGTGGCCGCGATGCCTATCTGCAAGCCGATTGGCAGCCCACGGATCGCTGGCGGGTCAATGTCGGCGCACGACGCAGCACGGTGCATTTCAATTCGCGCGATCACTACATCCGCAACAACAATCCTGACGACAGCGGGCAGCTGGACTTTTCACGCACCTTGCCCGTCGCCGGCGTGCTGTTCCGCGTCAACGACGCCTTGAGCGTGTACGCCAATGCGGGCGGCGGCTTTGAAACGCCGACCGGCTCGGAGCTTGCCTATCGCAACGACGGACGCAGTGGCTTGAATACCAGCCTGCAGGCCGCACGCAGCCGGAATTACGAAATGGGGCTGCGCGCGCGGCGGGACGAATTGCAATATTCCGCGGCGATCTTTGACAGCCGCACCGAGCGCGAACTGGTCGTCGTCGCCAACCAGGGTGGGCGCAGTGTCTATGGCAACGCCGGCATCTCGCGTCGTCGCGGCATCGAACTGTCGCTGTCGGCCCGGATATCGCCGCACTGGCACGTCGCCACGGCCTATACCTTCCTGGATGCGGTGTATCGGAGCGACTTCTCCGCCTGCAGCACGCCGCCGTGCACGACGGACGATGTCCTGATCGTCGCCGGTCGCCGGATCCCCGGCCTGTCGCGTCATTTCGCCTGGGGCGAGCTGCGCTGGAGCCCCAATCCTGGAACGGACCTCCTGTTGCAGGGGCGGTTTGTGGATCGCGTGTTTGCCGACGATGCCAACAGTGCGACGGCCCCGTCCTATGCCAGTTTCGATCTGGGCGCCGAACGTCGCTTCACGTTGGCCGGGCTGCAATGGCGCGGATTTGCACGGATCAATAATATCTTCGACCGCGACATCATCGGTTCGGTGATCGTCAATGACGGCAACGGTCGTTATTTCGAGCCGTCACCCGGACGCGGCTGGAATGTTGGCCTGGAAGTGGGCAAGACCTTCGAATAGGGCTGGCAGGGTTAGAACGCCACGCCTGCAGCGCAGGATTTCACGCGACCGCGAACAGGTCACGCCTAGCCTCACCCCAGACCAGCATTCATGGGGATCAGACATGTCCGGCACCTCGACCGTTGATCGCACGATGGACTGGCCGCTGCTGTTGTTTGGCGCGCTGGTGACCCTGCTGGGCGCGGTGCTCGCCGGCGGCGGCGCATGGCTGGCCGCGCTTGGCGGCTCCTGGTATTACGTGCTGGCCGGGATTGGCCTGCTGGTGGCCGGCGTGCTGCTGGCGCGCGCCCGCATCTCCGGCGCATGGTGGTTTGCCGCCGTGTTCGTGGCCACGTTGATCTGGACGACGTGGGAATCGGGACTCGATTATTGGCGCTGGATTCCCCGGCTTGGGCTGATGGTGGTGGTCGCATTCGTGCTGGCATTGCTGTTGCCCAGGCTGGCCGGCGGCCCGTCGAGGCTGGTTTCAAGGTCGCTGGCAGCGCTGATGGGCGTGGTGTTCATCGCGGCGTTCGCCCTGGCGTTTGTTCCGCACGGAGTGACTGCGGCCAGCGCGGTGGCGACGCGCTCGCCCGTGCCTGCAAACGCAGTGCCAACGACAGATGCAGACCCATCTCAACTACCGCAGGCCGCGGATGCGCCGGCCGATGGCGACTGGGCCGCCTATGGCCGCAGCAATGCGTCCTTGCGCTATTCGCCGTTGCAACAGATCAATCGCAGCAATGTCGCCACCCTCAAGCGCACGTGGACCTATCGCACCGGCGACCTGCCCGGCAGGCGCTGGGGTGCAGAAACCACGCCGTTGAAGATCGGTGACACGGTGTACCTGTGTTCGGCGCGCAACCAGCTGATCGCGCTGGATGCGCGTACCGGCAAGCAGCGCTGGCGCTACGACCCGAACGTGCCGGACAAGAACATTCCCTATACCGCCGCATGTCGCGGACTTGCGTATTACGAACTGCCCGCAGTCGCCCCGGCTGCAACGTCGACCGTCACCGCGAGCACGGCCGCAGGCGATGCACGACAACAGGGCAGTGCTGGCATCGCACCGCAAGCCGGCAATCATGTCGCGGCCAATGTTGCGCCCGCACAGGACTGCAAGACCCGGATCATCGAAGGCACCCTCGATGCGCGGTTGATCGCAGTGGATGCGGTGACCGGCGTGCCATGTGCAGGTTTCGGCAACAACGGCCAGGTCGACATCACCGTCGGCATGGGCAAGGTGTCGCCCGCGATGGTCTCCATCACCTCGGCGCCGACCATCGTGCGCGGCGTGCTGGTGACCGGCCACCAGGTGCTCGATGGCCAACGACGCTGGGCGCCATCGGGGGTGATCCAGGGATTCGATGTCGTCACCGGCGAATTGCGCTGGGCCTGGGACATGATGCGTCCGGATCGCAACGGCCGCCCGCCAGCCGGCGAAACCTACACACGGGGCACGCCCAACATGTGGACGACCGCGTCGAGCGACGAACAACTCGGACTGGTCTACCTGCCGATGGGCAATTCGGCCGCGGATTACTGGAGCAGTTTGCGACGGCCACTGGAGAACGAATACGCGACATCGCTGGTTGCGATCGACGTGACCACCGGCAAGCCGGCGTGGCATTTCCAGACCACCCATATGGACGTCTGGGATTACGACCTGGGCTCGCAGGCGTCGCTGGTGGATTTTCCCACCGCTGCCGGACGCATTCCCGCACTGGTCCTGCCGACCAAGCAGGGAGACATGTACGTGCTTGATCGACGCACCGGCAAACCGCTGGTGGGCGTCGAGGAACGTGCGGTGCCGCAAGGTGGCGTCGAGCCGGCGCAACGTGCGCCAACCCAGCCGTATTCGCTGTATCACACGCTGCAGAAACCGACGTTGACCGAACGCGACATGTGGGGCATCTCGCCGATCGACCAGCTGGCCTGCCGCATCCAGTTCCGCAAGGCCAGCTACGAGGGCATGTACACGCCACCGACCACCGGCCGGCATTCGATCGAGTACACCGGCTACAACGGCGGTTCGGATTGGGGCGGCATCAGCATCGATCCGCGGCGCGGCGTGATCATCGCCAACTACAACGACATGGCCAATTACAACGAACTGGTCCCGCGCGTGCAGGCCGACAAGATGGGTTGGCTGCCGCGCGACGAAATGCGCGGCGACAAGGCGGGCGCGGAAGGTGCGGGCGATCCACAGGAGGGCACGCCGTATGCCATCAACGTCAACGCCGGCTGGCGCATGCCCACCGGCCTGTTGTGCAAGCAACCACCCTATGGCGGCATTCGCGCCATCGACCTGGCCTCCGGCAAGACGCTCTGGGATCGCCCGCTGGGCACGGCGCGCGCCAACGGGCCGTTTGGCATCCCGTCGCACCTGCCGATCGTGATCGGCACGCCCAACAACGGTGGCTCGGTAGTGACCGCAGGTGGCTTGGTCTTCATCGCCGCCGCCACCGACAACCTGATCCGTGCCATCGACATCAACACCGGTGAAACGGTGTGGCAGGACGTGCTGCCCGCAGGTGGGCAGGCAACCCCGATGGTGTACGCAGCCGGCGGCCGCCAATACCTGGTCATCATGGCCGGCGGCCACCATTTCATGGAGACACCGGAAGGCGATTACGTGATCGCGTATGCCTTGCCGCAATAGCAGGCGGGACGGAGACCGCACAGTCTCGCCTGTGGAGACGCGGGTACCCGATACTGTACAGATGGAATCCGCAGCCAGCCCGCAATTACTCACAGTCGCGATCTCGTCGCGCGCCCTGTTTGACCTCGAAGACAGCCACCACCTGTTCGAGGCGCAGGGTATCGATGTGTATGCCGCGCACCAGCGCAGTCGCGAGGACGACATCCTCGAACCGGGCATCGCATTTCCGCTGGTGCGCAAACTGCTGGCGCTCAACGAAGGCGCACCGCTGGAGTCGCCCCGCGTCGAGGTGATCCTGCTGTCACGCAACTCGTCCGATACCGGCCTGCGCGTGTTCAATTCGATCCAGCACCATGGCCTTGCGATTTCACGCGCGACGTTCACCTCCGGCGCGCCAACCTGGCCATACATCAAGCCGTTTGGCGCGCAGCTGTTCCTGTCGGCCAACCCGGAATCGGTGCGCAGCGCATTGGGCAATGGCGTGGCCGCCGCGACCATCCTGCCGGCAAAAGCGGCTGCGCAACGCAGCGACCAGCTGCGCATCGCCTTCGATGGTGACGCGGTGATTTTTGGCGACGAGGGCGAGCGCGTCTCTCAGGAAGGCGGCATCGAGGCGTTCCATCGCCACGAGCGCGAACGAGCGCGCGAACCGCTGTCCGGCGGCCCGTTCCGAGGGTTTCTGGATGCCTTGCATTGCCTGCAGGCGGCCTATCCGCCCGGCGAGTCGTCTCCGATCCGCACCGCGCTGGTCACAGCGCGCTCGGCTCCGGCGCACGAACGCGTGATCCGCACCCTGCGCGAGTGGGACGTGCGCCTGGACGAGGCCTTGTTCCTTGGCGGTCGCGCCAAGGGGCCGTTCCTGGATGCGTTCGGCGCGGACATCTTCTTCGACGATTCGCTGCACAACATCGACTCCGCGCGCCAGCATGTGGCCACGGGCCATGTGCCGCATGGGGTGTCGAATCCGTAACCCGTCCACACGGCAGCGCCCCGTGGGCGAGAAGGGGCCTCAACGTTGGAACGTGTTGGTGCCCATGGGCGCTGCTACAGCGGCAGGCGAATGTCGGAGAGCTTCCAGTCCAGGCCATGTCGCGTCATCACCAACACCAGCGGCCGACCCTCGTCGTCGTGCACGGTGGCGGTGAAACGCGACAGTGATTCGTAACGATACCGGGCGCCCTGGAGCGGCTCCGGGCGCAGGTCAGGCTGGCCACTCACCGGTGGCGGCACGCCAGTGGCGCGATCCCAGACCTTGCGGCCTTCGAGGGTCGCACCAAGCCCGGCAGGGGTGACCATCGCATCCACCGCGCCGCCCAGCAGCCCGTTGGCGATGCTCATGCCGAATGCGGCAAACGGATTGTCCTGCGCATTGCCACCGGCCTCGCGCACCAGTCGATCGGCAAGCTGGGCTTTGAGGCTGCTGCGCAATGCGGGGAAATCAACCTGTTTCGACAACGCCGCGGCGTCTTGCGCTTTCACCGCATCGCGAATCGCATTCACGGTGAGGTAGGGGCCGGCCGCCGCATAGGCGATGAGCGCGATCAACAGGGCGGCGGCGAGCCAGAGCCATTTCTTCATCGGTCAGTCTTCCGGTGGATGCTGCCGCGATTCTAACGGCCATGCCGGTTGGCGAATGACCATGACCCTGCGTGTAGACACACCGACATGCCCGTAGGCGCGTCCCATGGGCGCGATGAGCGTTACCGGGAGTGCTTCATCGCGCCCATGGGACGCGCGTGCAACGGATGATTCAGAATTCAAGATCCAGCGCTGCGCACAGGTAATCGACAAACGGCGCCAGCGCCTGCATGTCCTTCACCAGCGTCTGCCGCAACCTCGTGCCGAGCATCACGCTGTCATCGAGCGGTCGCGACGCGACGAAGTTCTTGTGGCGCAGGTCGTCGATGAACTCGAAGTCCGGTGCGAAACCACGCGGCGGGCGCACCAGCATCTCGTCGGACTCCAGCTCGAAGCGGCGGCGGAATGCCGGGGCGTGCGCCGCTTGTTTCCAGCTGCCAGGATTGTCGACGATGAATTGCCGCACCAATCGCTGTGTCGCGGTTTCCGGATGCCAGAGGCCGGCGCCGACGAAACAGTGGCCCGGCTGCAGGTGCAGGTAGAACGACGGCGCGGCAACCTGTTGCCTGCGTTCGTGGAACAAACGTGCGCCTTGCCAGGCTTTGTACGGCGCCTTGTCGTTGGCAAACCGGGTGTCGCGCTGGATCCGGAACAGCGAGCCGCCGACGGCTTTTGGGTCGGCGCGGAAGTGTTCGCTGACGGCAAGCAGGTCGGGCTGCAGGTCGACCAGCAATTTGCGGAATGGTTCGCGCACGTACGCGTCGTAACCGGCCTTGTGCGCGTGGAACCACTCGCGGTTGTTGTTGCGCGCGAGACTGCGCAGGAACTTCAGGCTCTTGTCGGTGAAGTAGGTGGTCATGGGAGAAGGACCATTGATTGCCGTAGGAGCGGCCCCTGGGGGCGATCGCTTGGCGGACAAGCGACAGAGGGCCCCAGGGGGGCGCCGTCCCACGGGCCCGGG